>JBKAGS010000001.1:0-122777 GCA_046290505.1 Phycisphaeraceae bacterium
AAGTAAGCGTGTAGGTGCTGCCGAGCCGCGGCGTTTTGTATGAATCGGATCGGCAGGAGCCTCGCCCTCCCGTTGTTGCCCGCTACAGTTGTTCTTCCATGCCCACCGAAGACACACAACCCGACGCCCCGCAGCAGTCCACCGCCCGGGTGCTCTGGCGGCTGGTCAAGCTGACCTGGCGGTACAAGCTCGGCGTCGTCGTCATCGTGCTCCTGCAGATGGGCCTGCTGGCGATGGCGCTGTCGGGGCTGGGGCTGGTCGGCCTGGGCATCGACGTCATCGGCGAAGGGATCGAGGCGTCGGACAAGACGCCGCGCTGGCCCTTCGGCCTCGAGCCGCCCGCCGACTGGTCGCCGATGACGCGCGTCTTGGTCATCGCCGGCGCGGTCTTCGTCGTCGCCGTGCTGCGCTTTATCCTCGAACGGCAGTCGCAGGTGTTCAAGGCGCTGCTCGTCCGTGATATCGTCGTGGACCTGCGCAACGCGGTGTACGACAAGATGCAGCGGCTGAGCTTCCGCTTCTTCGACCGCAACGAGTCCGGCTCGATCATCAACCGCGTCACCGGCGACGTCCAGGCCGTCCGCCGATTCATCGACGGCGTCATGATCGAACTGCTCATGCTCATCATCTCCCTGACCTTCTTCCTCGGCTACATGCTGTCGATCCACGTCAAGCTCACGCTCGCCTGTCTCGCGACGACGCCGATCCTCTGGGTGTTGACGACGATGTTCTCGCGCGTCGTTCGGCCGGCCTACCGGGAGAACCGCAGGCTGTTCGACAAGGCCGTGCTCGTGTTGTCGGAGAACGCGCAGGGCGTGCACGTGGTCAAAGGCTTCGCGATGCAGGACCGCGAGATCGATAAGTTCAAGCAGGCCAACGACGCCGTCGCCGACCAGCACCGCTGGATCTTCGGTAAGGTCGCGCTGTTCGTCCCGTCGGTCGGGCTCGTCACCGCGATCAACCTGCTCGTGCTGCTCGTTTACGGCGGATACCTCTACGCCAACGACCCGGCGTTCGCCTTCGGGTCAGGCCTGTTCGTGTTCGCCGGCCTGTTGCAGCAGTTCTCTAGCCAGGTCGGCAACCTCGCGCAGATCACCAACGCGGTGCAGCGCTCGGTCATCGGCGCCCAGCGCGTCTTCGAGGTCCTCGACGAGCCGATGGAAGTCGAATCCAAACCCGAAGCGACGCGGCTCGGCCGCGCGCAAGGCCGGGTCACCTTCGAAAACGTCAGCTTCGCCTACAACGAGTCCGACGCCCCCGCGCTGCAGGACGTCAGCTTCGAAGCGAACCCCGGCGAAACGATCGCCATCCTCGGCGCGACGGGCGCGGGCAAGTCCACGCTGCTCTCGCTCATCCCGCGCTTCTACGACCCGACGCAAGGCCGGGTGCTCATCGACGGCCGGGACCTACGCGACCTCGACCTCGACGACCTGCGGCGAAACATCGGCACGGTGTTCCAAGAGACCTTCCTGTTTTCCAACACGGTCAAGAGCAACATCGCCTTCGGCCACCCCAAGGCGACACAGGCGCAGATCGAGCAGGCCGCCGAGATCGCCCAGGCCCACAAGTTCGTCACGACCGAGTTGAGCAAGGGCTACGACACGATCCTCACCGAGGGCGGCAACGGGCTGTCCGGCGGTCAGCGGCAACGGCTCGCCATCGCCCGAGCGCTCCTGCTCGACCCGCCGATCCTGCTGATGGACGACCCGACCGCCGCGATCGACCCGGAGACCGAGCACCTGATCATGTCCGCGATGGACCGGGCGATGACCGGACGCACGACCTTCATCGTCGCGCACCGCCTGAGCACGCTCAAACGCGCCGACCGCGTCATCGTCCTGGAGAACGGCCGAATCACCGAGATCGGCACGCACGAAGAACTGATGCAAACCAGCGACCACTACCGCCAGGCCGCGGAGATCCAACTGGCGGATGAGACGTCGAAGCAGTTGTTGGGGATTGGGGAAGGCAGTCATTGAACCGCCAAGGCGCCAAGTTCGCCAAGCAAGACAGAACTGATGCAGGTGAATAACAAGATGTATGCAAAACCAATCAATCTGAACCTCGTTGTCATCCTGTCAAGCGACATAGACAAGGCCGAGCAGTTCTATAAAGAACTTGGATTGTTCTTTGAACGAGAGCAACATGGAAATGGACCAGAACACTTGGCAGCATGCGGAGAAGCAGGGGGCGTCGTATTTGAAATCTATCCTTTGGGTCCTAAACATCAGCCCACCACCTCTACGCGCTTGGGCTTCAGTATCGATGATGTTGATGCATATATTGAACGGCTTACGGAGTTAGGTGGTTCTGTTGTTAGTACACCCAAAGACAGTGAGTGGGGTCGAAGAGCTGTAATTAAAGACCCGGACGGCCACACCGTTGAGCTAATCACCCAACTCAATCGAGGGGCGAACTAACGATTGCAATGCCTTCCTTGGCGCACTTGGCGCCTTGGCGGTTCCAAAAACGAACCATGAATGACTTAACCCAACAACCCCGCCTGCTGACGCACGTCAGCGACAAGGACAAGGAGGCCAAGCAGCGGCCGCTGAGCTTCGCGGTGATCCGTCGGCTGCTCGGCTACACCCGTCCGTACGCGCTCAAGCGCAACGTGCTGATCGCGCTCGCGCTGTTGCGGTCGATCCAGCTGCCCGCGACGGCGTGGGCGCTCGCGGCGGTGCTCAACGGGCCGGTGCTCGCGCAGGATTGGGTCGGCACGCTCTGGGGCGCGGCCGGCTTCTTCGCGCTCGCCGCGTCGACCGCGCTGGTGTTCCGATACCGCATGAAACTCGCGCTCGAATTGGGCGAGGACGTCATCCACGACCTGCGCGAAGAGATTTTCAACCACCTGCAGCGGATGTCGATGCGGTTCTACGACACGACCAAGCTCGGCCGGATCATCAGCCGGGTGACGTCCGACGCGGAGAACGTCCGCATGGGGGTGCAGAGCGTCATGTTCATCACGCTGGTGCAGCTGGGCGCGATGGTCACCGCCGCGGCGATCATGCTCTGGTACGACCCGCCGCTGTTCTTTGTCGTGCTCGCGATGGCGCCGGTGTTGTGGTGGGTGAGTAAGTTCTTCCGCGATCGATTGAGCGCGGCCTACCGCGCGCAGCAGGAGAGCTTCTCGCGCGTCACCGCGACGCTCGCCGAGTCGGTCAACGGCGTGCGCGTGACCCAGGGCTTTGTCCGCGAGGACACCAACGCCGAGATGTTCGGCGAGCTGGTCGACGACCACGCGATGTACCACGTGCGGTCGGCGAGGCTGCAGGCCGTGTTCCTGCCTTCGATCGAGTTGAACAGCCAGATGTTCATGGCGATCCTGCTCGCGCTCGGCGGGGCGCAGGTGCTGCTGGGCGCGTTCTTCGCCGACTACGCCGCCTCGCCCGCCGAGCGCTTCGAGTCGCTGGTCGTGTTCGCGCTGTTGATGCCGCAGTTTTTCGATCCGATCGCGACGATCGGCCGGCAATACAACGACGCGTTGACCGCGATGGCGGGCGCCGAGCGCGTGTTCGGTTTGCTCGACACCGAGCCGGAACAACTCGACGCCGACGACGCGGCCGACCTCCCGCCGATCGAAGGGCGGGTCGAGCTCGACGGCGTCGTCTTCGGCTATGTGCCCGGCAAGCCGGTGCTGCACGGCATCCACTTCACCGCCGAGCCCGGACAGACCGTCGCGCTCGTCGGGCACACCGGCAGCGGCAAGACGTCGATCATCAACCTCATCGCGAAGTTTTATCTGCCTGACGCCGGACGCGTGCTCATCGACGGCCACGACACGCGGCGGATCACCGGCAAGTCGCTCGCCAGGCAGCTCGGCATCGTGCTGCAACGCAACTATCTGTTCACCGGCAGCGTGATGGACAACATCCGCGTCGGCAAACCCGACGCGAGCGACGACGACGTGATCCAGTCGGCGCGAGCGCTCGATTGCCTGGACATCCTCGAAGCGCTGCCGCAGGGCTTGCAGACCGAGGTCGGCGAGAAGGGCGGCAACCTGTCGCTTGGCCAGCGTCAGATCGTGTGCTTCTGCCGGGCGATGCTGGCCGACCCGCGGATTCTGATCCTCGACGAGGCGACGAGCGCGGTGGACACGATGACCGAGGCGCGGGTGCAGGTCGCGCTGGCGAAGCTGCTGGCGGGCCGGACGAGCTTCGTCGTCGCCCACCGCCTGAGCACGATCCGCCACGCCGACGTCGTGCTGCTCTTGGACGACGGGCGGATCATCGAGCGCGGCAGCCACAACGACCTGCTCGCCAAAGGCGGCCAGTACGCCAGGCTTTACCGCCAGTTCATCCACGCGAGCGAGGCGTGAGTCGGCGGGGCCGGGCCCGATAAAGCCCACGCGGCGGGCAACGCGTTTTCCCGCGTCCGTGGCGCATCCGATTCGCCGATAGTCCCCCCGTGCCCGACACCGCGCCCGCCGCCACTTCGCGCCTGATCGGCCTGGACCTGCTCCGGGCGTTGGCGATTGCGCTCGTGCTTTTTTCGCACGCCCCGGTGCCCGTCGAGGGCGACCTGCCGGGCCTCGCGTCGGCGCTGTTGCTGGGGCTCAAGCGCGGCGGGTGGGTCGGCGTGGACCTGTTCTTCGTGCTCAGCGGCTTCCTCGTCTCCGGCCTGCTCCTGCGCGAACGCCGGCGGCACGGCAGCGTCAGGGTCGGGCGCTTCCTGGTCCGCCGGGGCTGGAAGATCTACCCGCCGCTGATCGTGTTCGTCGTCTTCGTCGTGCTGCACAACCGCGTGACGATGGGCTACTGGCCCGTCGATCGTTTCGTCGCGACCGCGCTGTTCATCCAGAGCTACGTGCCGGGCATGCAGACGCACCTGTGGTCGATCGCGGTCGAGGAGCACGCCTACCTGCTCATCGCGGGCGCGTTCGGCGCCTGCGCCTGGCTGTCTCACCGACGACAACGCGGCATGACGCTGGCCTGGATGCCCTGGGCGATCGGCGGGGCGATGGTGCTCGTGCTGGCCCTGCGCGTCCATCATGCGGGCGCCGGCGATTTCAGCCACGAAACCCACCTGTTCCCGACACACCTGCGGATCGATGGCATCCTCGCGGGCGTGCTGCTGGCTTACTTCTATCACGAGCAGCCGACGCGGACCGCGGCGGTGTTGCGACGCGGGCGCTGGTCGATGCTGGTCGGCGGGGCGGGGCTGCTGCTGCCCCCGTTCCTTTGGACCGCCGAGCAGACGCCGTGGATCTACACCTACGGCCTGACGACCAACACACTCGCCTGCCTGCTGCTCTTGGGCGGGACGCTCGCTTTCGATCCCGCGCGCACGCCACTTCGCCGCACGCTCGCCGGCGTCGGCCGACACTCGTACTCGATCTACCTCTGGCACGTGATCGCCTACGACCTGCTGCTGTGCGCGATCACCGGCGGGCTGGTCGCCAAGCCGGCATGGGACGGGCCCTTCGCTTTGCGGCTGAGCTTGTTCATGGCCGTAGCGGTGGTGGTCGGCGTGGGGTTATCGGTGCTGATCGAGGTGCCGGTGCTGCGGCTGCGCGACCGTGTCTCGCCGTCGCGCAGCGGCGCGGTCCGGCCCGTGGACCACGCCGAGCCGCCCGCGACACCCGCGCCGACGAAAACCATCGCGGCCGCCCGCGCCGCTTAAGTCGCGTGCCGTTTGTGCCGACCATGACGATAACGTCGGATCCAACGGCAACCCCTTTTGTAGAGGACGCGTGATGCAGCAGGTCGCGAGCGATAAAGGCATGGCCCCGATCACCGGGAACAGCACCCCCCCCAGCAACGACGTCGGCGGGCTGATCGCCGCGGTCGAGGCGAAGATGGCCGAGCTCATGGCCTGGCACGCCCAGCAGACCACCCAGCTCGAGACGGACAAGACCGTCCTCGAAGCCCAGGCCGAACAGCAGCGCGAACAGCTCGCCGCCGAGCGCAAGCAGCTGGACGAGCGCATCGACCAGGTCAACCAGCAGCGGATCAAGCTCGTCGAGCTGACGAGCAAGCTGCGTGCGGAAGAGACGGCGATGTCGCGCGAGTGGGCCGAGGTCCAGCGCGAGCGCGAGTCGCTCCAGAAGCGCGCCGCCGACCTCGCCAAGCAGCGCGAGCGCCTCGACGAACGCGCCAAGTCCTGGCTGGACACGACCGCCGCCGAGCTGAGCCAGCCGTTGAAGCTGACCGGCACGAACGACGAATCGACCGATCGTCACGCGGCGTAAACGCGACGCTATGAGAGCACGCATCGTCAGCGCGTGACCGCGAATCAATCGGCTCGTGTCACTCGCTTACGCGTCGTGCTCTTGTTGCTCACGGCCGATCCCATACGCCTCGACCTCGAACGGGTTGTCCCGGTAAGGGTCTTTGCCACGCGCCCACTGCCAGGCCCCCGCGAACACGTAGGCCGGCGTGAACAGCGGGCCCCATCGTTCGTACTGCTTCACGTGGACGCGTTCGTGCGATCGTGTCACATCGAGCGCGGCTTGCGCCTGTGCGAGGACGACGTGGCCGACGGTGATTGCGAGCGCTCCGTTTTTCACGAAGGGCAAGCGTTGGAGGATCGGCTTGATCCACCCGCCGTGCGCTTCAATGACGCCGGTGTGAATAGACCAGCCCCCGCCGGTGAGCCTGGCCAGCAGCGCCCACGCGAGGCCGACGAGCGTGTTGGGGCTTGCCCAGAGGTAACGAAGAAACACAATCATGGCTTGCACCGAACCAAGCCTATCACAGCGGTCACGGAGGCACAGAGGCACGGAGTCATTGCTCCGTGCCTTGTTGTGATTTATTGCGTTGCCAGCCGGGAAACGATCTCGGCCTCGGTATCTGAATAGTTATCAAGTGCCTCGAAAGAAAACACAAACTTAAGCTAAATTTCTACAGTGATATGTTGGACACGATTTGAGTGGAAGTGGATGCTGCTTACATCGACAGGGTGATGCGCGTGATCGATGTAGATCGAGCCATCGATATAACCCGCTTGAGGATTAGACGGGAAATCAAAACTTCGACCACATAGTCTGGATCTGTCAACCGTCGGTAATCTGATTTGTTCGAGTACAAGCACGGTTTCGATCGATTGATCGTCAAGGTCGAATGGTGCGAGCGGGATGCGGATCGATGCGTGATCCGCAGTCCCGCTAAGCGTGGCGATCTGCGGGCGTCGTTTTTCCACAGGAAACCGTTTCATATCAATTCTCCGTGTCTCTGTGCCTCCGTGATCTCGGTGGTGGATTGGATCAAGCCCTGGCAAACTACCGCAGCTTGATCGTCGACAGCGCGACCGCCGCGAGCAGGGCGGTGATGAGCCAGAAGCGGACGACGACTTGCTGCTCGGTCCAGCCGGTCATGTGGAAGTGGTGGTGGACCGGGGCGCACTTGAAGATGCGTTTGCCCCCGCGGAGCTTGAACGAGCCGACCTGGAGGATGACCGAGAGCATCTCGAAGAAGAAGACGCCGCCGATGATGAGCAGCAGCAGTTCCTGTCGGATGACGGTGGCAAGGTAGCCGAGCGTGCCGCCGAGCGCGAGCGAGCCGGTGTCGCCCATGAAGACCTGCGCGGGGTGGCAGTTGAACCAGAGGAAGCCCAAACACGCGCCCGCCATCGCGCCCGCGAGGATGGCCAGTTCGTCGGCGAAGGGGATGTGCGGCACCAGCAGGTACTGCGCCAGGATGAACTGCCCGCGCTCGTAGCCCGCGATCAGGCACAGCACCATGAACGCGAACGACACGATGACCGTGATCCCCCCCGCCAGCCCGTCCATCCCGTCGGTCAGGTTCACCGCGTTGCTCGTGCCCGCCATGAAGATCACCGCCAGGCCGACGAACACCGCGCCCGGCAGAATAATCAGGCTCGGCGAAGGCACCCAGTCGCCCTGACGCGCGTCGAACACCCACGTCTTGAGGCCGGGCAGGTTCAGCGACCGCGACATCAACTCGAAGTTGTCCATGCCCTGGAACTTCGATACGCCGTGGTGGTACACGAAGATGCCCAGCAGCGTCGCCAGGCCGAGTTGGAAAACAAGCTTCTCCCACGAGCGAAGCCCGTCGCGCGAGCCGGGCTTGCGCCGCGCGGTCGTCAGCTTCAGCCAGTCGTCCGCCATGCCGATGCCCGCCATGCCGACCAGGCAGATCAGCCCCATCCACACGTAGAACCCGTGCTGGCGCGAGATGTCCGCAAGCAGCAGTGTCACGACCGTGATCGCGCCGACGATGATGATCCCGCCCATCGTCGGCGTGTTGGCCTTACTCTTCATCAACTCGTTGATGTCCTTGTTGAAGAACTCGGGGTTGTCCCCGATCTTCTGCGCCATCAGCCAGCGGATCACCTTCTTGCCCAGCGTGACGACGAGGACGAACGACAGGATCATCGCGAGCACCGCGCGGAACTCGACGTACGTGAAGATGCGCAGGAAGCTGAAGAAGGTGGCGTCCAGGCCGCCTTCGATCTTCTCGTCGATGCGTTGGATGAGGAGGTAGAGCAAGGGAAGGGGGTAGGGGTTGAAGGATTCGGGTTTGGCGATCGTGCAAAAACACGAAGCGACGCGGCTCCGCCGCGCGCAGCACAACACCGTCTATGTCGGCTCATCGGGCGGCGCTTGCCCAAAACGACGTTCAATCGCGGGGATCAGCCGTTCGAGCCGCATCCCGCGCGACGCCTTGAGCAGGACGGTGTCGCCGGGCTGGAGGAGGTCGGCGATCTTGTCGGGCAGGTCGTCGGACCAGGCATCAAAGGATCTATCATCATCCTTGATTCCGCAATCCAGCACGAATGATTGAAAGGTTTGTTTCGCCATCGGCCCGATCGTGATCAGATCATTCAGGTTGGTAAAGTCCAACATGAATCGGCCGATTTCGCAGTGATAGTCCATCGCACGCTCGCCGAGTTCGTGCATGTCGCCGAGCACCACCACTTTTCTCCCGTCGTTTCGATCCCAACGGTCAAGGTCACCGATCGCCATCTTCACGCTGCTGGGGTTCGCGTTGTACGCGTCGTTGATCACAAGGACATCGTGATTGAAGGACAAGCGTTCCCATCTGCCGGATACCGCTTCGACGCAACGCAGCGCGAGACGGATATCCTCCGCTCGGACGCCGACTGACAACGCCGTCCAAGCCGCTAAAAACGAACACCGAATCGATGGCGTGTGATTGGGATTGAGAATGTGCTGGAGAAGGCCGGCTCCACCCGCGAATCGGGATGCACGATGGACCGCGTCGCGGATCGCGGGGTGATCCCGCGGGACCGAATGATCAACGATGCAATAAGCGCCTGCGGGTAGATGCTCGCCGATCGACAGCTCTTCCTCGATCACACCATCGAGGTCCTTGAAAAACGCCAAATGCTCTTCGCCGATCGACGTGATCACCGCGATGTCGGGTCTCGCGATCGCGGACAGGAAATCGATCTCCCCCGGGTGGTTCGTCCCGATCTCGCAAGCAACAAAATCGTCCTGCGGCTTGCCGCTTAGCAGCGTCAACGGCACGCCGAGGTGATTATTAAAACTCTTCGGGCTCTGCGTGCCTTTCAACCCCGCGTGGGTCAGGACGTGGTGGATCAGGTGGCGCGTGGTCGTCTTGCCGTTGGAACCGGCGATGCCGATGACCTTGCAGCCGCCTTCCTTTAAGACGCCGCGGTAGGCGTGGGCGAGGTCCTGTAGGGCTTTGACCGTGTCTTGCACGAGAAGGACCGGTGGGTGGCCGGGGTGGAGGCTCGGCGACCCCCGGAACGATCACTCTGACCTATCGTGCTTCTCAATTCGTTCCGGGGGCTCGCAAGCTCGACCCCGGCCACCCTCTTAAGATTTGAATCGCTCACGATCGCGAGCGATGCCCCGGCGTCGAAGGCCTGGTCGACGAAGTCGTGGCCATCGAAGTTGTCGCCCTTGATCGCGAGGTAGGCCTGGCCGGGCTTGATCTCGCGCGTGTCGTGCCACAGGCCGGCGACCTGGGCGTTCAGGTCGGCCGGTTCGACGAGCCACTCGCCCTCGGTCACGCGCGCCAGGTTGTGATAGCTCCAGAAACTCATGTGCCGCCGGCCTTCTCTCGCAGCGCCGCGGCGGCCTGCTCGCGGTCATCAAAATGGTGCTTGGTCGTGCCGACGATCTGGTAGTCCTCGTGGCCCTTGCCGGCGATCAGGACCGTGTCGTGTTCGGTTGCGAGATGGATCGCGAAGCGGATCGCCGCGGCACGGTCGGGGACGGTGTGGGTGTCGGGTGTTGGGTCTTGGGTGGCGGGCAAGAATCCTTCCGCAGCGTCGTTCAAAATCTGCTGGGGGGCCTCGGTGCGCGGGTTGTCGCTGGTGAGCACGACGACGTCGGCGTACCGCTGCGCGGCCTGTGCCATGAGCGGGCGCTTAGCGCGGTCGCGGTCGCCGCCGCAGCCGAAGACGGTGATGAGTTTGCCGCCGGTTGCTTGCGTGAGTTCGCGCAGGGCCTTGCCGACGTTGATGAGCGCGTCGGGCGTGTGTGCATAATCCACGAGAACGGTTGGCAGTTGGGGATTGGGGGTTGGGGGCTCGGGCCAGTCAGGCCCAACGGGTTCGAGCCTGCCGGGCACGGGTCGGCAGGTTTCCAGGCCGTGACTGAGTTGCGTGGCATCGAGATCGGCGACGGCGAAGGCGAGCGCCGCGGCCTGCAACGCATTGGAAAGGTTGTGCGGGCCGGGCGTCGGGAGCATCGCGTCGAACGCGCCCCAGGGGCCGGCGAACGCCGCCTCGCTGCCGGCGGTGGTCAGCGTGATCGGCTCGGCGGCGCAGCGCTCCGCCGAGCGCTGCAACAGAAACGGGTCGCAGGCGCCCGGCAGCACCGCGGTCAGCAGCAGCGCCGCGTCGCAACCGCGGGCCATCCGCGCGGCGTACGCGTCGGCCGCGTTGAGCACCGCGGTTGCGCCGTCGGCGAGCGACTCGAACAGGATCGCCTTCGCGTCCGCGTAGGCTTCCATCGTGCCGTGGTAGTCCAAGTGGTCCTGGGTCAGGTTCGTGAACGCCGCGGCGGCGAAACGCACGTGGTCAACCCGGCCCTGGTGCAGCGCGTGGCTCGATACCTCCATCACGCACGCGTCGCAGCCGTTGGCGACCATCTCCGCGAGCAGTTGCGACAGCTCGATCGCCCCGGGCGTGGTCAGCTGCGCGGGGCGCGGGCCGTCGGCGCTCCCGGTGTCGAGCTCGACCGTGCCGATGAGCCCGCAGCGGTGGCCGGCCGAGTCGAGCAGGTGCCTGGTGATCGTCGCGGTGGTCGTCTTGCCGTTGGTACCGGTGATGCCGATGAGTTTGAGCCTGCGCGACGGGTAGTCGAAAAACCGCTCCGCGAGTTGTCCGCACAAGCGTTGATCGACCGGCGTGCCCGGATCCGCACAGGCGACGGCCACCGACCCGGGCAGGCTCAATGCGATGATCGCCGAGTCGTCGGTGTCGGGCAGAAGCAAAGCGCCGGCGGCGGCGTCGATCGCGTTCTGAACGAAACGCAAGGCGTCGCCGTCGGCACCCGGGCGGGCGATAAACAGTGCGCCCGGCGTGACGCGTCGGCTGTCGTCGGTCAGGGCGGTGATCGCGAGGTCGGCCGAGCCAACGCGCAGCGCGATCGGCAGGTCGTCGATGAGTTGGCCCAGTCGCACCGTCAATCCATCGCCTCCATGCCACAGCCGGCCGCGCGCGTGCCGCGGCTTACGCTCATCATCGGCCGGGCGGCTTTATCGTCAATACTACTGGCGCGTTGCAAGACGGGAGCGGTGTCTCCCGCGATCCGGGCCTTCGCGGATGCTCGGGCCCGGCTTCGATTGCTGCGTGTGAAAGTCCGCGTTGTGCGGGCTTGTTATGATCGCGATTCATGGCGGGCGACCAGACCAAGGACGTGACGACCGATACGCCGCGCGGGTTCGCGCCCTGGCGCTGGCCGTTGCACGTGCAGATCCTGCTGGGGCTGATCGTCGGCGTCGCGCTCGGCGTGGTCAGCGGGATGTCCGCGGTCGCGTCCGCCCAGCCCATCGACGCCTCGGCAGCGGACGTTATCGCCAAGCGGCTCGACTACCTCGCTTACGACCTGATCGGCGACCTGTTCATCCAGGGGCTCAAGCTCATCATCGTGCCGATCGTGGTCAGCTCGATCGTGCTCGCGGTGGCGGGCATCGGCGACCGCGCGGGCTTCGGCCGGCTGGGCGCCAAGACGCTGGGCTATTACCTCTCGACGTCGATGCTGGCGATCCTGATCGGGCTGACGCTGGTCAACCTGGTCTCGCCGGGCACCGCAAAAAGCGGGTCGGGGATCCTGCAGGGGCAGACGGATTTCACGGCGTTTGAAGGGGAATCCGGCGAGATCGCCGGTCGCTCCGAGGGCCGCGACGCGACATCGTTTCTGGACGTGTTCCGCAAGATGGTGCCGGAGAACCTCGCCGAGGCCGCGGGCGACAACGGGCAACTGCTCGGGCTGATCGTCGTGGCGATGGTGCTGGGCTACATGGTCGTGCGGATCCCGTCGGATTTGCGCGACGTGCTGTTGAGCTTCACCCAGGCGGTGTACGAACTGACCCTGAAGGTGACGGACCTGGTGCTGCGTCTTGCGCCGATCGGCGTGTGCTTTCTGGTCGCCTCGGCGTTCGCGATGCAGTACGCCAAGCTCGTGCCGGAAGACCGGCTGGGCGACCTGGCGGGCGGGATCGCGTGGTTCGCGGGCGTCGCGCTCGCGGCGCTGCTCATCCACCTGCTGGTCGTGATGCCGTTAATCCTGTGTTTGATCGCGCGCGTCAACCCCCTTCGTCACTACCGGGCGATGATGCCGGCGCTCTTGACCGCGTTCTCCACCGCGTCGAGCAGCGGCACCCTGCCGGTGACGATGGACTGCGTCGAAGAGCGGGCCGGCGTGTCGAACAAGACGACCAGCTTCGTCCTGCCGCTGGGCGCGACGGTGAACATGGACGGCACGGCGTTGTACGAGTGCGTCGCGGCGATCTTCATCTGCCAGGCGTTCGGCGTCGAGCTGAGCTTCAGCCAGCAGTTCTTCATCGTGATGGTCGCGCTGTTGACCAGCGTCGGCGTGGCGGGGGTGCCCTCGGCGTCGATCGTGGCGATCGTGGTCATCCTCCAGGCCGTGTCCGCCCAGGTCCCCGCCGAGGCCGGGCTGCCCGAGGGCGGGCTCGTCGCCGGGCTGTTCCTGATCTGGCTGGTCGATCGCCCGCTGGATATGGTCCGGACCGCGGTCAACGTGTTCTCCGATTCGGTCGGTGCGGTGGTCATCGCCCGCAGCGAGGGCGAGGTCGGGGTCCTGTCATCCAAATAGATTAGAAAATTGTCCTCAGAGGCCCTGAAAGGGGTTGCAAGACAAAAAAAAGTGTGTTAACCTTTCTCTCAAGATTGCGAAACGCCGGTTCGCCGAGCGTGCCCGCGACAATTCTGCCCCCGGAAGCTGCCTCTAGCTGAGCCTCGCTCGCTAGAGGCGGTTTTTTTATCCGTGCCGATCGCCGATCGGCCGTCTGGGGCGCCGCGTCCGATGCGCTCGATTCGAGATGATTCCACGGTACCCGTCCCTCGAAGTCCAGAGGCGATTCTCATCGCAACAGGCAGAAGCCATGAGCGCAGATGAACGGGCTTGCACAACGCGATCGAGCGATTCGGGACCGCACGCTCCGGGCTCCCGCCACGGAGCTATTGATCCTTGAACGCATACGGATTTCTTGGGATGCGTATCACCTCTCGTAAACGTTTTGCAGTATCGCGTGACGTGATCCCCCCATCAAAGCGGACCCGCCTGGGCAAGAAAAAGCCCCAGCCAGCGTGTCGGGGGGGTCGGGTTCACGCCAGCCGGGGCATATCGATTCGGCGTTGGGTCACAACGCGTTTGTTCAAAGCGTCGAGCTGCCGGTGGTCTTCGCCGTGTAATACTGAGGAAGTGTCACGAGAAGTGCAGAGTCGGGACGCTCTGTCTATATCTGCTAAACGGTAGGCAGCGAATCAGCAAAAATCGGGGAAAGCCGGGGTCGAAAGCCAGATTCAGGTCTTTGCCTTAATCCCCACCTTGATCGCGGTGTGCGACATCAGGCTTCAGATAGATTGACGGGTTATGATGCCCGCGTTCAATCAACAATAACGAATCGACGGAGTGTCTTGATGCAATCGATCCGGATCGGCGTGATGGGCTGCGGGGTGGTGTCGGAGTACGGCCACTTGCCGCCGCTGCGCGACAGCAAACGCTTCGATGTCCGCTCGCTGATGGACCCGGACCGGGCCCGCCTCGAAGACTACCAGCGGCGTTTCGGTGTGCCGCAGGGCTACACCGACGACGACGCGTTTTTTAACAGCGGCCTCGACGCCGTGTCCATCTGCTCGCCCGCGCCGGTCCACCTGGCCAACATCAAGGGCTGCGCGGCGCACCGGCTCCCCGCCCTGTGCGAGAAGCCCCTGGCCATGGACGCCGACGAGGCCCGGCAGATCGTCGACCTCATGAAGGACGCCGACCTGCCGTTGTACGTCGGGTTCTGCTACCGATTCGCCGGCTGCGCCCAGACCATCCGCGACCTGATCCGGGACGGCGCGATCGGACAGGCCCGCACCCTGCGGCTGATCTACAACTGGGACTGCCACGGCAAGTACGAGCAGGGGCCCGACGGCAAGTGGCGCGTGTACCAGCGCCGCGTCGACCGCATGCTCGAGGGCGGGCCGATGGTCGATTGCGGCGTCCACCAGATCGACCTCGCGCAGTGGTGGCTCGGCTCGCCGGTCGTCCGCTACCAGGGCCAGGGCTCGTGGGCCGACGAATACGAAGCGCCCGACCACGTCTTCCTGCACATGGACCACGACTGCGGCGCCCACACCGTCGTCGAGATGTCCTACTCCTACGGCCACACCACCAAGCACAAGTACAACGAGTTCGTCTACGAGATCATCGGCACCGACGGCATGATCCGCTACGAACGCAACACCAACCTCTTCGAACTCCGCACGCATCAGTACACCGAAAAACTCAAGCACACCGGCGAGAAAAACTTCGCCGTCATGTACGACCACTTCGCCAATGCGCTGCAAAAGAACGACCCCGGCGACCTGTGCACCGGCGAAGAGGCCATCGTCGTCACCGACATCGCCCGCCATGCGACCGACGACATCATCGCCAAACGCATCAGCAAGCCGATCAAGGCCCCGGTGAAAAAAGTGCCGGCACCCGCGTCAAAGTCCAAAGCCTGAGCGCGCGGCCGTCTGAACACGAAATCACCGGGTAGCCGGGGTGAGGGCTCGGCGCTCCCGGCCACTCGGTGCAAACGTGATTGCATCCAGCCCAAGCACGGCGCGTCAGCGCGTGATACGAATCCCGGACAACGCTCGTGCGTTGCCACTCGCTCACGCTTCGTGCTCTGAAAAACGATTAGTCGGTCGGCGTCGGTACGTCCGCGACCGCGTGGGGCACCAACGCCGGGGTCCGCAGCTTGTCCGTGACCGCGACGCGACCGGTCTTGAGCAGCGCGTTGTGGCGCTTGTAGGTCTCGTGGTCCTGCACACGCATCGTCAGCGTCACGCCGTCGCTGCCGATGGCCATCGCCAGCACCCGCGCGCGTCGGCGGTGATCCATCTCCAGCACCGGGCGGAACTCGAAGCCTTCGAGCTGCCCGACCCACTCGCCGATGCGGTCGGCCAGGTGCGCCTCGCTCTCGGGCAGGCGCTTGTGCAGCATCTCGCCGACCGCGGTGACGGACACCGGCAGCGAGCCGGCGGTGAGGTCCTCGACCCGGCCGACCGCCATGCCGTCGGGCCTGAACGCCAGGTCCACGTAGCCGGAGAACACCTGCTGCCAGTTGGGTGTGGCGATCTCGAACGCCAGCGCGAGCCGGCCGTCGTCGGCGAGCACGACCGGCTCGGTGACCTGCGCGGGCACGTCGAAGCCGCGCTGCTTCGTCCACTCGGAGAACAACTCGCTCACCACCGCGATCAGTTCCTGGTTGGTCAGTTTCAACGCGTGCGTCTGGTCCACCGGCTTGTCGCTGAGTTCGACGACCGGCGTCAACACGTCGGGCCGATCCGAGGGGTGCGATGGATCGAGGTGTTGCGGCGGGACAACTTCGTTGAGAACGTCGGAGCCCACGTCGTCGCCGACCATCGCCGACAGGCGCTCGAAGACCGCCCGGGTTTTCTCGGCGCGTTCTTCGGGCGTGGTCTGCGCGAGCATCTGCTGCGCCTCGGTCCACACCGCCGGCGGTCGTTGGAGCAGGTACACCGCCACCCCGGCGCCGACCAGCACCGCCGCCGCCGTGCCCGCCAGCGCCCGCCGCGCCCATCGCTTGGTTCTAGCCTGCATCGTCTTTGCCTCCGGTCCATCAGCGTTATCGGCCAGCGACGCGCGGCACATCGGCGCGATCCGCGACTCGCCCAGACAAGCGATCGGTCTGTAACGATTAGCGGGTTGTGCCGGTGTCGGGCGGTGGCCGCTCGTCGATCAGGCATCTTGTTCGCAACTGACCTAAGCTGCTAGCCTGCATGGATCACGACGCCTTCGCCACGCTCCTGCACTTCGCGGTCGCCGCCCTGGCGGTGCTGTCGCTGGGCGCGCTGGTCGCGCGGGGTGCGCTGCGCGAGCGGGCGCTCGCGCTCGGGCCGGGCCGCGATCTCGGTCTGTCGCGCGCCGAGTACGTCTTCGGCGTCGCGTACGTCTGCGGGTACGTCGCCCTGATGCTCACGGCCGGGGGTATCGACGACCCGCTGCTCGCCTCGGGCATCGCGCTGATGCCGTTGATCGCGATCGGTTTGATGGTCGGCCGGGCGATGAACGCCGAGGCGGGGTTCCGCAAGCTCGGGCTCGCGCCGCGTCACCCTTGGCGGGACGTCGGGTGGGCCGCGGCCGCCGTGCCCGTCGCGGTCGCCCTCGCGTGGACCTGCGGGCAGGCGATGGTGCTCTTGAGTAAGTCGCTGGGCTGGGCGGTGTCCGAGTCGGGCCACGCGACGCTCGAGCGCTTGGCCGACGACCCCAGCCGGGCGTTTATCGTGCAGGTCGTTATCGCGGCGGTGGTGCTGGCGCCGCTGCTCGAAGAGCCGTTGTTCCGCGGGCTGTTACAGACGTCGCTGATGCGATTGTTTCATGGCCGGCGTTGGCCGGCGCTGTTGATCGCCTCGGCACTCTTCTCGGTGACGCACGCGTGGGTCGTGCCGTGGCAGAACCTCGTGCCGCTGTTCGTGCTCGGGCTCGTGTTCGGCTACCTCTACGAGCGCACCGGCTCGCTGCTCACGCCGGTGCTCGCCCACGCCGGGTTCAACGCGATCAACATCGCGATGGTCCTGGGCACGACCTAATTAACGGCACGCTTACCTCTCGATCGACTCGAGCCAGTCGAGGAACGTATCGGTTTGGACGACCCCCTCGATCCGCCTGATCTCTTCGCCCTGCGGCGTCATCGCGATCATCGTCGGCCAGCCCTTCAGGTCGTACCGCGTCACCAGCGCGTCGCCCGGGCCGGCGTCGGACATGTCGACCTTCACCGGGACGAACCGGGCCTTGAGCACGTCATCCACCTCCGGCCGGGTCAGCACCTGCTGCTTCAGCGTCTGGCACGGCCCGCACCACGTCGCGGTGAACATCACGACCATCGGCTTGTCCTGCGCCTTGGCCTGGGCCTGGCCTTGCTCTAATCCGTCGGCCCAGCCTTTGAGATCAACCGCTTCGCCGCCGCCTCGCAAGGCAAAGGCTCCCGCCCACACCATCGCGACCACGACCACCGCGACCAGCCAGCCCCAGCCGGCCTTCCTCCGCGCCGGCTTGTACGCAGACGCTAGCGCGGGTTCGCTCGAATGGTCGCGGTTCGGGTCCAACGGTGTCGGTTGATTCGTTTCAGGCATCACCGGTTAAACCCCATCATACGCCGGCGTATTCCATCGGCCCAACCCAACGCGCCATCGCCTGGCGGACCGGGTTCGATGTGTCGCGGACAATAAAAAGCAGCCCCGACCACGCGGGCCGGGGCTGCGATTGCGCTGCGGCGGGTTGCGCGTGTCGAGTTACTCGCCGGCGTTTTCCTGGGCCTTGATCAACTCATCGATCGTCTTGCCGGTCTGTGCCTTGAGCTGCTTACCGATCGTTTCGACGTCGCGTTCGGTGGTGACGTGGCCATCGGCCCAGCCGACGATGATCGTGCCGTCGGCAATGTCGTCGGGGCGTTGGAACAGCGCGATCGTCTCAGAAGGGTTCTCGGCGTCGAAGAGCTTGCCGACGGGCACGAGGACGAACGAGCTGTTCTTGCGGACGAACTTGTCCTGCCGGGCCTGGTCCCAGTCATCGAAGTTGAAGGGCATCGCCTGGGCGTGCAGGGAGTTGGGCGTGAAGAACAGTTCGTCGTCGCCGACGTACTCGCGCAATTTGGTGATGTCGGCGGGGGCCTGCTCGTCGTGGTCGGCGGCGTAGGCGAATAAGGCGACGGTGACCTGCCGGGCGTTGGCCATGGCTTGGGCGTCCTGCGCCGCGTCGCGCGCCGCGCCGAGCGCAGGCAGCATGATGCCGATCGCCAGCGGGCCGGAGACCGCCATCGTGGACTCGAGCCCCTTGGCCGGGCCGAGCAACGCGGAGCCGGGGAACGGCTCGACGCTGTGCATGTGCAGGCCGTCGTCGGCGACCCAGGTCATCGCGCCGGCGGGCTCGATGTAGGGCATGACCTTGCCGATCGGGGGCATCCGCATCGACGAGGGCTTGCCGCTCATCATCTCGCCGAAGCCCGCGAAGGTCTGCACGATCATCAGGTTGATGCCGTAGCCGTCGGCCGCGGTCTCGGGCAGGTCGGTGAACGACAGGCCGGTGTACGGCTTGTCGCCGAACTTGGCCGTCGTCTTGAGGAACGCCTCGTTGGCGAGGATCGAGTCGCCGGCCTTGCCAGAGTGTTCGAGCGCCATCTCCAAGCCCTGGGGGAACAGCGACACGTACAGCTTGCCGTCGTGGATCATCCACGCCGGGGCGATGTACGGCACGCCGAGGTACCCGATCTTCGTGCCCTTGATCTCCTGGGTCAGCAGGCGGACCTTGATCGGCCCGTCGTCGAGCTGTTCCGCCATCGCGGCGTTGGCCTTCTCGGTCAGCTTATCGAGGGCCTGCTCGACGGCCTGTGGGTTGCGCAGCTCGTTGACCATGACCATCGAGGCGAAGCCGTTGCCCGCGATCATCGGGTCGATGTAGACCGACCAGACCGGGCCCAGGCCGTTGATGATGTCGCGCTCCATGTTGACGCCCAGCTCTTCGCTGACCTCTTTGAGCCCTTCTTCCATCTGCTCGGCGGCGTTGGGCTCGGCGACGGCCATGATGTCGCGTGTCACCTCGAGCACGCGCGCCGGGTCGATCGAGAAGACCTGCAGGTAGGTCGCCGACTTGGGCACGTGGGCGAGTTGGCTGGCCTTGATGGGCTTGTTGTCGACCAGCGACAGCACGCCGGTGCGCGGCGCGGGGGCGTCGAGGAACAGCTTGGTATGCCAGTTCTTGTTCTTGATGCCTGCCGAGAGCATCAGCCGGTTCACGCCGCTGAGCCCCGACGCGTCGCGCAGCGTCGGCCAGAGCTCGGTGAACGGGTCGGCGGGGCGGTCGAACTGCTCGGCCTGCTGCTTCTGCTGCTGCACGAAGCCGTCCACCTGCTTGATCCACTCCTGCGCATCGACGTAGACGACCAACGCGCCGTCGTCGTCGATCTGTTTGGCGGCGGTGCCGTAGCGCGCGGTGGCCTTGAGCGATTGGGCCGGCGCCTGGTTCGCGTTGAAGCCGATGGAGATGAACACCGCGTCGCCTGCGTTGCCCATGAAGGCCATCGGCTGGTCTTCCGGGCCGTTCTGGTTGGCCATCTGGACGAGCTTGGACAGCGCGGCGCGCAGCTGTTGTTCGTTGTCGCCCTTGTTCCACATCACGGCGAAGCGGGGGATGGGCGGGCCGCCCTGCGCGGGCGGGAGCATGTACATCGCCCCGCCGTTGGACCACATCGTGCTCCACAGCGTGCCGCCCATGCCGATGAGGTCGGCGAGTTCTTCGCCTTCCATTTCTTCGCCGAAGGCTTGGGCCGCTTCGAACAGCTGCGGCAGCGCGTCGAGCAGGCCGGTCTGCTCGATCACGCCCTGCATGTGCGAGCCCTCGTAGTCCGGGCCCATGTCGGTCGCGCCGCGCCAGCCGACGTACAGCGCCGCGTCCTCGGGCACCTGCTCGATGAGCGGCTGGGCGAGCGAAGGCAGCGCGAAACACAAGGCGGCGAGCGCCAGGGCGGAGCGGAGGACGATTGGGCGGGTGGGCATTTCGATTCCCCGAGTAAAAGGAAGGTGAACACGCCAGTCTATTGGCGGGCGCGTCGTCGTGTCAACGAAATCTCATGGTATCGCCTTTGGTTTCGCAGCCCCGCGGATCACGCCGGCGGGATTACTTGCGTTGCAAAAGCATTTCCGGGAGGGCGAGGCTCTGCCAGCCGCGAGCGCAGTCAGCGCAGGCTCGGCGGAGCCTCGCCCTCCCATGAACCGCGTCATTGGCATAGCCAATCCATCCCGGCCAGCCGATCGTTTCATTCCCGCTCGCTTTCGATCAACGGCGCGTCTTCATCTGCCGCCGGGCCTTCGCCGGGGTCGCCCAGGCCCAACGGCAGCGCGTTGTCTTGCCCCGCCGGCAGCTCCTGCACCTTCGACAGCTTGCGGTTGATCTGCCGGGTGCGGACCGCGGCCTTGTCCATTTCCTTCGACGCGCTCTGCAGCTTCTTCTGGACCGCGGCGATCCAGTCCTCGAACTTACCGAACTCGGTCTTGACCCCGCCGAGCAGCTTCCAGACCTCGCCCGAGCGTTTCTGGATCGCGAGCGTGCGGAAGCCCATCTGCAGCGAGTTGAGCAGCGCCGCGAGCGTCGTCGGGCCGGCGAGATTGACCCGGTAGTCGCGCTGGACCCGGTCGGCCAGACCCGGCCGTCGCAACAGCTCGGCGTACAGCCCCTCGGTCGGCACGAACAGGATCGCGAAATCGGTCGTGTAGGGCGGGGCGACGTATTTTTCCTTGATCTCGCGGGCAAAACCGACCACCGCCTGTTCCAGTTCCTTTTCCGCCTGCGCGAGCCCCACGGCGTCGGCGGCCTCCGCAGCGTGCAGGATGCGATCGTACGCCTCGCGCGGGAACTTCGCGTCGATCGGCAGGTAAATGTGCCCGCGTTTCTCGTGGTCGTCCGGCCCGGGCATCTTGATCGCGTACTCGACCACGACGTCCGCCCGCGGCCGCAACTTGCAGTTCTTCTCGTACTGTTCGGGCGTGAGGATCTGCTCGAGCAGGTTGCCGAGCAAGACCTCGCCCCACGTGCCCCGCGTCTTGACGTTGCTCATCACGCGCTTCAGGTCGTTCACCCCGCCGGCCAACTCCTGCATCTCGCCCAGGCCTTGATGCACTTTCTCCAGCCGTTCGCTCACCATCTTGAAGGACTCGCCTAAGCGCGATTCGAGCGTCTTGTGCAGCTTCTCGTCCACGGTCTGCCGCATCTTCTCGAGTTTCTGCTCGTTGGACTGTTGCAGTTGTTCGAGCTTCTTCTCGACCGACTCGCGCAGGGCATCGGCCTTCTGCCCGCTCGTCGTCGTGAGCTTGTCTAAACGCTCGGCGAAGTCTTTCAGGCTCGTGTGTTGCTGCCTGCCCAGCGCGTCGATGTCGCGCTTGAGCGTCGTGCCAAAGCTGTCGAACTTTTTGCTCAGTTCCTCGCGCTGCGACTGCGATTGCTTGGCCTGTTCTTCGCGGGCGGTGCGGGCGGTGTCGGCCTGTTCCCGCCGGGCGGTCGCCGCCTCTTCGCGGAAGGCCGTCGCGGTCGGCAGTTGGCGGACCACCGTCTCGATGCGTTCGAGCGCCGGGCCCGGGTCGGTGGCTTGCTCGGTCTTGGTCCGGCGCAGCAGCACGACCTGCAACGCGACCGCCGCAAGCGTCAAAACGACCAGCACGATCAACAAAGCAATTTCCATAGAACGGATTGTAAAGAAGCGCCGCGGCTCTGCCGCGCACGGACAGCCCAATACGCATCTTTCGCAACCGTGGGACGCGGATGTTTTTCACAACTTGTTGCGTGTGCCGCGCTCACGGCGAGGGTTTGTATAGTGGTGTCTTACTGGGAGTTATGCCGTGCGTCGCAGCAAGAAACCGATCGTGATCGCCTCGCGGACCAGCGCGCTGGCGCGCGTCCAGGCCGAGATGGTCGGCCGGGGCCTGGCGCGCCTCAACCCGGGCATCGAGGTCCGCTACGTCTGGGTCGAGTCCGAGGGCGACCAGGTCAAGGACGGCCCGCTGTCGGCGGTGGGCGGCAAGGGTCTGTTCACCAAGGCGGTCGAGCGCATCGTGCTGGCCGGCGACGCGGACATCGCGGTGCACAGCATGAAGGACATGCCCGCCGACCCGGCCGAGGTCACGCCGGGCCTGCAGATCGCCGCGGTGCCCAAGCGCGCCGACGTACGCGACGTGTTGATCGGCCGGGCCGGCGCGGTCGCGATCGACGCCTTGCCACGAGGCGCGTCCGTCGGCACGTCCAGCCCCCGCCGAGCGGCCCAACTCAAACGCCTGCGCCCCGACCTCTCGACCAGCACGATCCGCGGCAACGTCGATACGCGCCTGGCGAAGGTGCTCGGCGAGCCGCGGGTGTTCGACGCGACGCTGCTGGCCTTCGCCGGGCTCAGCCGGCTGGGCCGGGTCGAACACCTCAATCAACCGCTAGCGGTCGAGCAGGTGCTGCCCGCCGCGAGCCAGGGCGCGCTGGGCATCCAGTGTCGGCGGGACGACCACATCTCGTTGACGCGCCTGCTGCCGTTGAACGACCCGGCGACGGCGACGGCGATCCACGCCGAGCGCGAGGTCGTCGCCGGGCTGGGCGCCGACTGCCACTCGCCCATCGCCGTGCTCGCCGAGCAGGTCGACCCCGAAAAGACGCGCGCGACGCGCAACGCCGACTCGCACTGGTTCCGCCTGCGCGTGCGGGTGCTGTCGATCGACGGGACGCAGATGATCGACGCCGACGAACAGTGCAAGACTCAGGAGCTGCGGCGACTCGTTAAGCGGGTGGTAGAAGACCTGACCGAGCGCGGGGCGAAGCAGCTGCTCTCCGCGGCCAAGCGCTGAAAACCCCAAATCCTCCGCCCTGACGCCCACGCTTTCAATGCGTGGGCGTCGAACCAACATCTGCTATAATCTCCGATTCGCGCGGGCGGCCGCCTGCGCCCCGGCCGGACCCGCGTCCGGCCTCCAACGACACACAACTAGGAGCCCGACCGTGGCAGACCGCAGGCCGTTCATCGGCGGCAACTGGAAAATGAACCTGCACCAGGCCGAGGCCCTGGACCTCGCGACGCAACTGGCCGACAAGGTCACCAACGACGCGGTCCAGGTCGCGGTGTTCCCCGCCTTCCCGTACCTGCTGCCGGTCGCGGCCGTGCTGCACGAGAAGGGCGCGCCCATCGCCGTCGGGGCCCAGGACTTCTACGCCGAGCCCAACGGCGCGTACACCGGCGAGGTGTCGCTGTCGATGCTCCAGGACTGCGGCGTGACGACAGTGCTCGTCGGCCACTCCGAACGCCGACACGTCCTCGGCGAGACCGACCCGCTGATCAACGACAAGGTCCTCGCCGCGCTCGAAGCCGGGATGGACGTCATCCTCGCGATCGGCGAAAAGATCGAGCAGCGCGAGGCGGGCAAGACCGACTACATCAACACCGGCCAGCTGGGCTACGGCCTGGCAGGCGTCAGCGACGAGCAGATGAAGCGCGTCACCATCGCTTACGAGCCGGTCTGGGCGATCGGCACCGGCAAGACCGCGACGCCCGAAGACGCGCAGCAGGCGCATAAGGTCATCCGACAGGCCGTCGCCTTTATGTTCGACCAAACCATCGCCGACGGTGTTCGGATCCAGTACGGCGGGTCGATGAAGCCGGGCAACGCGGCCGAGCTGCTCGCCCAGGACGACATCGACGGCGGGCTGATCGGCGGGGCGTCGCTCAAGGCCGACGACTTTAGCGCCATCATCGACGCCGCGACCGCGACCGTCTAAAACAACCAAGCGCCAGAACAGGAAACATCAAGATGAACACACTCAACCACAGCCTAACCTCGCTCGGCGCCACGACCACCCCGCCCAGCGGCTGGGTCTGGGCGCTGGCGATCGGCTTCACGCTCATCTGCATCATCATGATGCTTGTTGTCCTCATCCAGAAGCCCAAGGGCGGGGGGTTGTCCGGGGCGTTCGGCGGCGGCGCGGGCGGCGGCAACACCCAGGCCCTGCTCGGCTCACGCGTCGGCGACTTCCTCACCTGGACCACCGTCGTCTGCTTCCTCCTGTTCCTCGGCCTGGCCATGGGCATGACCTGGATGATCCACGGCAGCGAGATCGACGAGGACGACGAACAAGCCGAGGTCGAAAGTGACGACAAAGACGGCGCATCCAGCGACGAAGACAAAGACGACTAGAAACAGGACGAAGACGAGTAAACGCCCGATCACGCAAAGAAGCCGGGCCTGAGCCAAAGCGAAGGCCCGGATCGAACGACCGCTACCCCCATACCGAACACCAATACCAGCCCCAACCCGCCCGGCCCGACGCTTCCCATCGGGCCGGGTTTTTTAACCGCCCAACCGATCCGCTATCATGCCGCGTTTCACACCCGTCCACGCCACCACGAGCGACCCCGCATGATCCACTCCATGACCGGCTTCGGCGAAGCGAACGCGGGGGCCGACGGCATCAGCTACACCCTCGAACTGCGCAGCCTCAACAACAAGTTCTTCAAGCTCGCCGCCCGCCTGCCCGAGGAGATCACCGGGCTTGAAGCCGAGCTCGAGCAAGCGCTTCGCAAGCAAGTCGCCCGCGGCTCGTTCGTCCTCACCGTCAAGCTCAAGATCGACGACGAACGCGCCGCCAGCAAGATCAACGAGGCCGTGCTGCTGAGCTACCTCGGGCACCTCGAGACCGTCCGCGACAAGGTGCAGGACCACGCGGTCAACATCGACCTGACGCAGCTGCTCGCGCTGCCCGGCGTGCTCCAGCCGGCGCAGGACACCGAGCAGATGATCGCCCGGGCCCGGCCGGTCGTGCTGGGGCTGCTGGACGCGGCGCTGGGCAAGCTCAAGCAGATGCGTACCGCCGAGGGCGCGGCGCTGGCCAAGGACCTGGCCGGCCAACTCGACGCGATCACCCGGCTGCTGTCTACGATCCGCGAGCGGGCGCCCCTGGTCATCGACGAGTACCACGAGAAGCTGAGCCGGCGCGTCGGCGAACTGCTCGCGAAGGCGGAGCTGAACGTCAACGAGCCGGACCTGTTGAAGGAAGTCGCGGTGTTCGCCGACCGCGCCGACATCACCGAGGAGATCACCCGGCTGGGCGTCCACGTCGATCAGTTCCGCGAGATCATCGCCGCCGAGGCCGACACCCCCGCCGGGCGGACGCTGGATTTCCTGGCCCAGGAGATGCTGCGCGAGTCCAACACGATCGGCAGCAAGTGCAACGACGCGCCGATCAGCAAGTGCGTGGTCGAATTGAAGAGCGCGATCGACCGGATCAAGGAACAGGTGCAGAACGTGGAGTAGTGCAGCCCGAGACACGCCGCGGTGCTTGCCCCGTGCACACCGCGTCGCGTCGCCGCGGCGGGCCGGGCGGGGTCATCGGGTCGCTTGATGCGGCATGTCGCGTTTGATCGCCACGCGAACAAGACGACCAACATCGCCTGTGCCGACACCGAACCGCGCGCCTAACGCGCCGCACCGACCGGTTGCACGAGCGTGTCGATGATGCCGGCCTTGTCGAAGGCTTGTGACCTTCGTCGGCAGCCCGCGCAGGCCATGCACGGCTGCTCCCCGGGGCGGGCGCAGGTCCAGGCGAGTTTCCAGTCCACGCCCAGCTGACCGCCGAGCTCGATGACCTGCTGGTCGGTCATCTCGGCGAGCGGGGTTTCGATGCGCGGGGTCTGCTCGGCTTCGGCCTCGGCGAGGTGTTCGCAGAGCACGGCCTGCTCGGTCGCGACCGCGCCCTGCTGCGCATCGCCGCCGACCGACACCGGCCAGACGACGGCCTCGGCCTGCTGGTGTTTGGCCTCGGCGAGCGCGGCGAGCAGGAGCTGGGGCCGGGTCAGCACGCCCAGCGGCCCGCCGTCGGGCGCCCGGCCGTAGCCGTGGCCGAAGAAGTGCGGGGCGGTGAGCTCGGTGACGCGCGTCACGCCGAGCGCCTGGGCCTGCTTGCGGACGAACTGTCGGCGGGTCAGCCGGGCCTCGCGCCCGTCATCGACGTGCAGCAACGTCAGCCGCGGCGTCGGCTCGTCGCTTAAGAGCAGCGCGCTGGCGACGAGCGAGCGCAGCCCGCCGTTGTGCAGCACGAGGAGGTGGGGTTTGTGCTTCATGCGTTGGGTTTATCGGCGTTCAGGCAGTGAGGACGACAGCGAATTGCATTCAAAAAACGCGTTCGATCCCGCACCGTGCCTTGGGCACGGTGCGGGCTTGACGCTATCCTTTTCTAACCTACTCCCAACTCCCTACTCGCTACTTCCTGAACACCCATGGCCATCCTCATCATCGAACACGACGACCTGGACTCTTCCCAACGCCTGGGTGAGACGCTGCGCGACCACGGCCACCACCTCGAGGTCGTGCGCACCCACCACGGCGACGCGCTGCCGCCGGACCTGGACAACGTCGACGGCCTGGTCAGCATGGGCGGGCCGCAGGACACCGATCAAATCGATGAGCACCCGTGGATGGCGCGGGAGATCGAGCTGATCAAACAGGCGCATGAAACGGGCGTTGCGGTGTTGGGCGTCTGCCTGGGGGCGCAGCTCGTCGCCGTCGCGTTGGGCGGGGAGGTGTCGCGCATGGACACGCCCGAGCTGGGCATGGGCAAGACGACGCTGTCGTTCTTCGGCACGACCGACCCGATCCTCACCGGCATCCCGTGGCACAGCTTCCAGATGCACGCCCACGGCTGCGAGGTCACCCAGTGCCCGCCCGGCGGGACGCCCGCGCCGCTCGTCTCGTCCGCCGGCTGCAAGGCCCAGGCCTTCCGCGTCGGGCTGACGACCTACGGCTTCCAGTACCACTTCGAGTGGGACAAGGCCCGGTGCATGGACATCATCGACAAGAACGCGAAGTGGGCCGAGGCGATGGGCGCGTCGGTCGAGGAACTCAAGCAGGGCGTCGAAGACCACTACGACCTGTACCGCCACCTCGGCGACCGGCTGTGCAAGTCGATCGCGGATCGGCTGTTCCCGCTGGACAAACGCCTGCCGCCGACGCTGGAGGAAGTGGCGAACTTTCGGCGATAGGACAGGCATTCCTGCCTGTCGGGATTCTTTTGACCGGTCGGCACATGTTTTCGGCTTCGCGGAATGACAGGCAGCAATGCCTGTCCTACCAAGAGATACGTCATGCTGAGAATGATTCAAACCCTGTCGTTCATCATCGTGCTGCTTGGCTCGATCAATCCCGCCTCCGCCGCGCCGCGCAACGTCGTGCTGATCGTCACCGACGACCAGAGCCAAACGCTCGGCTGCTACGGCGACCCGGTGGCGAAGACGCCGAACCTCGACGCGCTCGCCGCCGACGGCACGCTGTTCCGCCACGCGTTCGCGACGACCGCGTCGTGTTCGGCCAGCCGGTCGGTCATCCTCACCGGGCTGCACAACCACGCGAACGGGCAGTACGGCCACGTCCACCACTTCCACAAGTTCCAGAGCTACGACAATATCGTCTCCCTGCCGCGCTACCTCTCGGCAGCCGGCTACCGCACCGCGCGCTGCGGCAAGTACCACGTCGCGCCCGAAGAAGTCTACAAGTTCGACCGGGCGATCCCCGGCAACGAACGCAACGCGTACCAGATGGCCGAGCGGTGCAAGGCCTTCATCGAAGAACAAAGCGACCAGCCGTTCTTCCTGTACTTCTGCACGTCCGACCCGCACCGCGGCGGGGGCTTCGCGGACGAGCTGCCCTTTGCCCCCGACCGCTTCGGCAACCCGCGCTCGGGCCAGTCCCGGCAGGGCGTGACGGAAGTGGTCTACGACCCGAAAGACGTGCCCGTGCCCGGGTTCCTGCCCGACACGCCGCAGTGCCGGGCCGAGCTCGCGCAGTACTACCAGGCGCAGACGCGCATCGACCAGGGCGTCGGGCACTTATTCGAACTCTTAAAGGACGCGGGCAGGTGGGAGGACACGCTGGTGATCTACATCGCCGACCACGGCATGGCGTTCCCCGGCGCGAAGACGACGGTGTACGACGGCGGGCTGCGTTCGCCGCTGATCGTGCGCAACCCGTACAACGACCAGCGCGGCGTGGCGTCGGACGCGATGGTGAGTTGGATCGACCTGACGCCGACGATCCTCGACTTCGCCGGGCTGCTGGATGAAGGCGGCAAGGTGAAACAGGACGTGCTGAAGAAGATCGAGATCGAGCGCGTCACCGGCCAGCGTACGCGCGATGTGAAGCCCGGCACGATGCACGGCCGGTCGTTCCTCGACACGCTCACGCAAGCGAAAACCACCGGCTGGGACCAGATCGGCGCGTCGCACACGTTCCACGAGATCCAGATGTACTACCCGATGCGCGTCGTGCAGGACCGCCAGTACAAGCTCATCTGGAACATCGCGCACCCGCTCGACTACCCGTTCGCGTCGGACCTGTGGGCGAGCAAGACCTGGCAGGCTCAACTCGCCAAGGGCGAGGACGCGCCCTACGGGCAATGGACCGTCGGGCGCTACATTCACCGGCCGGCGTTCGAGCTGTTCGACCTGACAAACGACCCGTACGAAGGCAACAACCTCGCGGACGATCCCGAGTACGCCGAGGTGTTGGCGGCGATGAAGGACAAGCTCAAGGCGATGCAGCGCGACACGCAGGACCCCTGGGTGATGAAGTGGAAGTACGAGTAGGACAGGCATTCCTGCCTGTCGATCGGCGAAGCCGAAACGGATCAAGCCTCCGACTTGTGACAGGCAGCCATGCCCGTCCTACTGTTGCCTATGCCCTCCCGCCTGACCCTGCCCGTGCCCGATGACTTCGAGCTGTTCAAGGCCGTGTGTTCGTACGGCCACTTCCTGCTCGCGCCGTCGCGATGGGACCGGGACAAGCAGCAGTTGCACCGCGTGCTACGCGACACGCGCGGGCGGGTGGTGCGGTGTCGCCTGCTTCAATGCGGCAAGGCGAAGCCGGTGACGATCCACTGCGACCGCGCGCTGTCGCGCGACGACCAGCACCACATCAAACGGCAGGTCGTCCGCATGCTGCGCATCGACGAGGACGTGTCGCCCTGGTACCGCGTGCACAAGAAAGCCAAGCGGCGCGGGTTCGGCCGGCTGTTCCGCGGGGCGGACCTCTTCGAAGACATCATCAAGACGATCACCAGCTGCAACGTCAGTTGGCCGAACACGGTGAACATGAACCGCCTGCTGGTCGAGCACGTCGGCCACGGCGGGTTCCCCACGCCCACGCAAATCGCGGACTTCGGCGAACAACGGCTCAAAGACCGCTGCAAGGTCGGCTACCGCGCCGGACGCATCGCCCAACTCGGGCGAGATGTTGCTGACGGCGTGATCGATCTCGGCTGGTACGAAGACGACCAGCGTACGAGCGACGAGGCGTACGACGCGCTCTTAAAACTCAACGGCGTCGGGCCGTACGCCGCGGCGAACGTCTGCATGTTGCTGGGCTTCTACGACCGGCTGGCGATCGATACCGAGACGTACCGGCACTACTGCAAGACCTACAACGTCAAACGGCCAAAGGACCCGAGCAAGCTGCACCAACGCATCGAAAAACACTACGGCCAATACGACCCTTACGCGTTCCTGGCGTACTGGTTCGAGCTGTGGCAAGGCTACGAACAACGCTTCGGGCCAAGCGAAAACTGGCACCACACCGACGACGCGAAGCAGTTCACCGCGTCGGCGTTGAACGGTTGAGAAACACGCGTGTGCCGGTGCCCCGGCCGATCCGTATCGGCGGTCGGCCGCGCCGACGCGGTTTGACTTTCAGCGTTCTCTCGCACGACCGACCGCGTAGCGGATCGGTGCGTGACACCCGCGGGTGCCACTGACAAGCGGAGTCCGCGGAGCTTGTCAGTGCGTTGTTGCCAGGCACTGACAAGGCTTAAAGCAGCCTTGTCAGCGGCACCCAGCCCAAAAAGGAGTTGCGAGCGGATTTAAAAACCGCGGACAAGGTTGTCCGCGGTCTTCGTTGATTGATGACTCGGCAGGCTCTTTGTTACTTGTCTTTTTCGACCTGCGCGATGCCGATGACGCCCTGGGCGACGCGTGGGCCGGCCCCGCCGGTGGGCTGGGCGTCGATGCCCTTGTCTTCGTCCAGGTGGACGATGATGCCCCGGCCGAGCACCGCGTTCTTGCCGGTGAGGGTGATGTTGGCGAAGGTCTTCTCGTAGGTGGCGTTGCCGTCGGCGTCGGACTCGAGGTTGCCCAGGTCGCCCGCGTGCCCGCCGGTGATCGAGTGGCCGTGGTCTTCGTGGTCTTCGGGCAGGCTGTGCTTCTCGGCGTTGCCGGGGTTGTAGTGCCCGCCGGTCGCGGTGCCGTCGGCCTTGGTCAGGTCGCCGAACTGGTGGACGTGGAAGCCGTGCTTGCTGTTGGGTTTGAGCCCGCTGACCTGTGCCTTGACCAGCAGGCCGTCCTTGGTCTGGGTGAAGGTGATCGTGCCGGTGACGTTGGTCAGTTCGGTGTGCTGGGTGGGCGAGAGGACGCAGACGGCCTTGGAGATGTTTTCGAAGGCGCCGGCGTGTTCGCCGTCGGCGTGGTCGTGGTCGTCGTGCCCGCCGCCGCAGGCCGGGACCAGGGCGAGGGCGAGGATCAGGAAGATCGCGGGGAGGTTGCTTGTCACGTTGCGCGTCATGATGCGTGTCATGGGGTTCCTTTCGGATCGTGGTTTGATCGAGAGGGTATTGTACGCGCACGTAAGTCACTGTTCAGGAACCGATCACAAGCGCAACCATGAACACCCCTCCCTTGAGGGAAGGGTGGGGGGAGGGTGTCGAACACCACCGCACCGGCGTCATCACAATTGATGCGTCACCTCCTCCCGGCCTCTCCGTCGCGGGGGGAGGGGTTCCAGCCATGCGAATCATCGCTTGAGGATGCGCTGCTCCGATCCGCTACAACCGGATGCCGTTGATCGGCACGATCTTCTCGATCAGGTCGTCGCGTTCGTAGGCCTTGGCGAGGTTGACGGGCAGGCACACGCCGTGGCCGTGGTCGGAGTTGAGGATGAGGATGTTGTTGGCTTTTTCCTCCCAGCCCATCTCCGCGGGCTGGTGGCCGAGCAGGAAGACCTTCACGTCCCAGGCCTCGGCGAGCTCGGTCGCGAGCTTCACGTTCTGGTGCCGGCCCCAGACCATCAGCGTCGCGCTGCCGTCGGCGTCGCAGTCCGCATCGGTCAGCTCACGGTCGAGGACGGATGGATCAAAGACCTCGATCTTCCTCGGTGCCGGCAACGAATGCGCGACCATCACGCCGTTGGCGCAGCGGACCGCGAGCAGGAGCGAATCGACGTAGTCGTCGAACGCGGCGTGGACCTGCTCGGCCCCGTCTTCGCCAAACAGGTGGGCCAGCCCGTCGTTGAACGCGTCCACGTCGCTGCCGCCGTCCTTAAAAACGTGCTCTTGCTTGCGTTGGGCCAGCTCGTGGTTGGAGAGCAAAAAGTGGACCTGCTGGGGGTAGGCGAGCTTGACCGCGGCGGCGCGGGCGAGGGTGCGGATGGACAGGTCCATCCCGTTGAGCCGGGTGGGCCCGTGGATCAGTTCGTGCAGGACGACGTGGTGGTCCGGCGACTTGTCGAGCTTGGCGCGCTTGATGATGCGCTGCAGCGCGTTGGCGTTGTCGTGGAGGTCGCCGGTCGCCAGCAGGGTGCCGGCGTCGGGCAGGTCCAGGGCGCTGCCGCCGCGTTTGGGGTCCTCGCGGTTGAGCTGCGCGGTTTGGTGCAGCAGGTCCGCGACGACGTCGGCGTCGGCCAGGTCCAGGTCGCTGCCGGGCATGGTGAAGGGGGTGGTAGGCATGTGTTCGGATCGGTTGGCGGTAGAGGTCGAGGATGCGTCCTACCGATGTCATCGGCACAACGCGGGTCGGTTCCGGGCGAATCGGCAATAATACATGGGGGTGAGCGTTGAACCGTTAGGAAAGGCCGGCATGCCCGAGGTTGAAAGCAGCAGGTTGGACAAGACCCTCGCGGCCGCGGCCACAGGCGACGGCCCGGCGTGGGCCGCGCTGGTGAGCCTGTACAGCGGCCGGGTGTTTGGTCTTATCTATAAGCAATGTCGAGACAGCGACTTAGCGGAAGAAATCACCCAGGAAACCTTTGTCAAAGTGGTCCAGAAGCTCACCCAACACGACGGCTACCGCGAACAGGGCAAGTTCGAGCCCTGGCTGTTCCGGATCGCGATGAATAACCTCCGCGACGAGATGCGTCGGCGGGGTCGGCAGGCGAGGCCGATGGACATGAGCCCGGGGGCGACGGCCGGGAGCTCCAGCGACAAGGCCAGCGGCTGGGCGGCGGCGGAGTCGGGCGTGATCGCCGGCGGGCCGTGGACGCCCGAGGCCCCCTTCGAGCAGCTCAGCCGGGCCGAGCAGGTGGATCAGCTGCGCCACGCGATCGCCACCCTGCCCGAGGCGGACCAAGAAGTCCTGCACCTGCGCCACACCGCCGGGCTGAGTTTCGCCCAGATCGCCGAGACGCTCGACCAACCCTTGGGCACGGTCCTGGCCCGCGGGCACCGGGCGCTGGGCAAGCTCAAGAAGCTGATGGACCCGCAAACCGAACCCCAAACCCGCACGCGGGCCAAGCCGGCCTGACCCATCGACTCACACGACACGCGCCGCGACAACCCGCCACAACCCCATGGGCCCAGCGGAGACGAACCATGAACACACCCCGCCCCGAACACGAACAAGCGAAGGACGCGCGAGACGGCCAAGCCGATGCTTTGTTGGAGGCACAACTCGACGCGCTGCTGGCCGAAGAAGCCGAGTTGTCGCGCCAGACGCCGGCGCAGCTCGAAGCGAAGGTCCTGGCGTTGACCGACCCGCGGATGCAGTCGCTGCTGGATGAAGCGCTCGCGCCGCCCGAGGCGCCCGCCTCGCTGGCCGAGCGGATCGTCGCCGCGACCTCGCCGGGCGCGGTCGCGCGGCCACGCGTCGAACCGTCGCCCCGCGCGGTGCTCGCGCGGATCGGGCCCGCCGGCGGGCGCTACGCCGCGGCGGCCGCGATCGTGCTCGCCGCGGGTGTGGGCATGTGGTGGCTGGGTCAGCGCACCGAGCCGGTCGGCGAGGTCGCCCGGACCCCGACGCCCAGCGCCCAACCGCTCGAAGAACTCTTTGTCGCCGCGCAGGCCGACCCGCTGTTCGACGACGCGACCGACCGGGTGCAGACCCAGATCCAGGCCGTGGCCGAACGCATCGACGGCTACGCGATCGACCGCGAATCGATCTGGTCGGATATGGACGAGTACGAACAATTCCTCTCCGATCTCGAAACCTGACCCGATGGCCTCGTCGATCGGCGAGCCGCACGCGAACCCAGACGATCCGCATGAACACCTTCTCCCGACTGCTGTTAATCGCCGCCCTGAGCCTGCCCGCCGTGGCGCTGGGCCAGCCCGGCCCGCGCGGCGACGGCCCGCCGACCGACCGGGACCGACGCGAACGCGGCGACCGAGACGAGCGCGATCGGCGTGAACGCGGCGAGCGCGACGAGCGTGGCGACCGCTGGAAAGAACGCGAGCCGGTCCCCCTCGAACTGGTCGAAGCGGCGCTGGCGACCATCCGCGAACTGCACCCGGACGCGCCCTGGCTCGCGCGCATCGAGGCGCTGATCAAAGAGGACCGCGAAGAGGCGGCCCAGGCGCTCGGCCGGTTCCCACGCATCCGCGAATTGATCCAGACGCGCCGGGACCGCCCGGACGAGTTTGCACTGCACGTCAGGAACGGCGCGTTGATGCGCGAGATCTTCCCGCTGGTCCGCGAGTACCGCGTGGCCAAGCGTGATGGCGACCAGGCACAGATGGACGCGCTGCGCCCGCGGATCCGCGAGAAGACCCAAGCGGTCTTCGATATCCGCATCAAGATCGAGCAGATGAAGATCGATCGGATGAAACGCGAGCTGGCCGAAGCCGAGGGCGCGCTGGAGGCGGTCATCGCCGGCCGGGAAGACGAGATCGACAAGCGGATGCACGAGATGCTCGACCGCGCGTGGGATCGCCGGCGCCGTGGGAACGAGAACGAAACCGACCGCCGACGCGACCGCGGCGCGGACCAACCCGACGGCACGGGCCAAGGCCGGTAACCGGGCCGGTAGCCGTTGCCTGAAGCCGGCCGGCCTGCGCGCGGCAGGCGGCCACAGGCACGCGAAGCACGTGTGATACGCATCCCAAGAACTATTGAGGCGTTTCCCATCGCACCCGCGGAAGCCCGGTGCGTGGGTCAACGGGTTGGGCAACGCGAAAGAGCGCTTTGTAGCCGCACGCCCCGGGCTCCCGCCACGGAGCGATTAATCCTCGAACGCATACGAATTGCTTGGGATGCGTTCTACGCCGCGCCCTGTCGGGGGCGATCGGACCGCGAGGCGTCGGTCTTGGCATAACGGGCGCACAGGCGGATCAACGCGTCGCGCTGGAACGGCTTGGGGTGGTGCGCATCGCACCCCGCTTCCAGGCACCGCTGGACGTCCGCATCGGTCGTGCTGGCGCTGAGCGCGACGATCGGCAGGGTCACGCCGTCGGCCCGCAGCCGTTCGGCCGCTTCATACCCGTCCATCCCCGGCAGCTGCATGTCCATCAAGACCAGGTCCAGGCCGCGGTCGGCCGAGCACCGAGCCACCGCCCCGCACGCCGCGCGCCCATCTTCGACCACCTCGACCTCGGCCCCGGCGGACACGAGGTAGTGCCGAACCAAGCGCTGGATCGGCGGCGAGTCCTCGACGACCAGCAGCCGGCAACCGGCCAAGGGCCGCTCGCCTAAGTCGCTTTGATGCTGCTCCGCCGTCGCCTGTAGATGCACCTCGCGCTCGGGCGAGCCCTGGTTGACGGGAACCACGATGGTGCAAGCGGTGCCCTCGCCGGGCGTCGACTCGACGTGGATCGTCGCGTCCATGAGTTGCAGCAGGCGGTGGCAGGTGGGCAGGCCCAGGCCGCTGCCGCCGGGGGCGTCGCCGGGTCGTGGGTTCGCTCCGATGAACGGCTGGAAGCGGCGGACGCGCGCGAGCTGCTCGCGTGTCATACCCACGCCGGTATCGCGGACCTCGATCGACAACGTGCCAACGCTCGGGTCGTACGCCGAATGAACGTAGACGCCGCCACGCTCGGTGTACGCGACCGCGTTCTTGACCAGGTTCATCAGCACCCGCTCGAAATGCGCGGGGTCGAGCATCAGCCCGGCGGGGACGCGTTCGGACGTCGCGTTCAGCGACAGGTCCTTGGCCCGCGCGATCGGCGAGACCGCGGCGAACACGCTGCGCACCACCGCGTCCACGTCCGTCGCGGCGCGATCGACCGTCGCCCGCCCGGCCTCGACGCTCGACAGGCCCAGCAGGTCATCGACCAGGGCCAACAGCTCTGCGCTGTGGCGCTGGACCACCGCGACCATCTCGTCACGCGGGATCGGCGGCTCGGCGTCCCCGGCCGGCCCGGAGAAAAGATCAACGTAACCGAGGATCGCGGTCAGAGGCGCGCGGACCGCGTGGCTCAGCGTCGAGAGGAACGCGGTGCGGGCCCGGTTCTCGGCGTCGATGGCCTCGCCGAACTGAACCAACTGCCGCTCGGCCCGACGCCACTCGAGCTGCGCCACCACTTGCCGGGCGATGACCCGGAGATCGGCGATCTGCCGGGCGTCGAAACGCCGAGGCTTGGTATCCACCACGCAAAGCGTGCCGACCGCCTCACCCTCGGTCAGCCGCAAGGGTACCCCGGCGTAAGCGCGGATACCCGGCTCGCCGGTGACCAGCGGGTTGTCAGACGTGCGCGGATCGGTCGTCGCGTCCTCGATGACCAACGGCCCACCGCCGAGGATCGTGTACGCGCAGAACGCCTGGTCGCGCGGCGTCTGCGTCGCGTCTAAACCCGTCCGGCTCTTGAACCACTGCCGGTCGTGATCGACCAGCGAGACCAGGGCGATCGGCGTCTGGCACAAACGCGACGCGAGCTCGGTCAGGTCGTCGAAACACGCCTCGGGCTCGGTGTCCAGCACATCGCAGGACATCAGCGACACAAGACGCTGAAACTCGTGATCCGGTCGGAGGGCTTTCGGCATAGTGCGCGGATCGGCACCCAGACCACCCGACTTCATCGGCCACGGGTGTCAAACAACAAAATCCCGGCAGAATACGCGATATGCCCCCCCATCGGCGGCTTCAAGCTAACCCAATCCAACCCCAGCCCGCGGTGAGACGCTAGGCCCAACCCACGCGGCCCAGCCCCCGGCTCAACGACCGGTGAAGCACCCGCTGGGTGGATGCGAGCCCGCACAAGCGCGCCACGCCCGCCTGGGCTTGCCCAGACCGGTCGGCCGGATCGCCCACGCTCATCCCAAGCCTTGGTTCACGGGTACGCCTGCCAGATAGTCCTCGTGCGTTGCATCGCCCCAGGCGGAAGCGGGGTGCGTGGATGAACGGGCTTGAGCAACACGTCCCGGCGCTCTTTCACCGCAGGCGACCGGCTCCCGCCCGGGGCTACGAAACACCTCAACCTTGATTGGGATACGTCAACGCGCACGAGAATGATTCTGGATGCGTATTAGAATAACCCCATGAGCACCGACTTCGCCCCCCTCATCGACCACACGATCCTAAAGGCCCAGGCCACACGCGACGACGTCCGTGCGGTCTGCGACGAGGCGCTCGCATACGGCTTCGCGTCGGTCTGCGTCAACGGCTGCTTCGTCAAGACCGTGCGCGAAAAGCTCGCCGGCTCGAACGTCAAGACCTGCGCCGTCGCCGGCTTCCCGCTGGGGGCGATGAAGCCGATGGTCAAGGCGATCGAGGCGACGAGCCTGGTCAAGGACGGCGCGGACGAGGTGGACTTTGTCGCCCACCTGCCGACGCTGTTGGCGTGCGACGCCGAGGCGGCGCGCGAAGAGTACGCCGAGCTGGTCAAGGCCGCGCGGTCGGTCCTGCCGGGCGTGGTGGTCAAGGTGATCATCGAGTCGGCCGCGCTGATGAAGGGCGCCGACGACGCGCTGGCCGAGCGGCGCATCGCCGCGGCGTGCGAGGCGGCCCGGGCGGCGGGGTGCGACTTCGTCAAGACCAGCACCGGGTTCCACCCCGCCGGCGGCGCGAGCATCGACGCCGTCAAGCTCATGAAGAAGCACGCCGGCCCGATGAAAGTCAAGGCCTCCGGCGGCATCCGCACCGCCGACGACGCCAAGGCCATGACCGACGCCGGCGCAGACCGATTAGGCTGCTCCGCGGGCGTCGCCATCGTCTCCGGGCAAGGCGCACCGGGGGGCGGCTACTGATTCACATCCGATCACGCGTCGCGGCGTGGCACGCGCTGCCAAGATGTCGCGTCAATCAAACGTGTCCTTCGGCAAGAACGTGAAACGCTGGCCGCCGATGGACGCCTCGTACATCAGGCCGGTGCCGTCGATGGTGAACACCGCGACGCCGTTGGTGTAGTTCGCGTTGGCCGAGGCGTCGGCCTTGAGGGCGACGGCGGAGGCCTGGGCGGCGAACTCGAGCTCGCTGTTCTTAAACGAGCCCAGCGACGCCCTGTTCTGGAAGAAGATCAGCTCGGCGTAGGCCTGCCCGCCCAGCTGCAGGCCGATGGACGCCTGCGTGAGGTCGCAGTAGCCGACGACCTTGCCGTTTTCCATCAAGACGCCCTTGCCGTACGCCCCGCCGACGCCGACCGCGCCCTTGCCGACGCTGGGGAACACCGCGACGCCGACCGACGAATCGTTGTAGACCTTGTAGTACCCCGGGCGTTCGGACTTGAACTGCGCGAGGGTTTCTTTGGCCTGGCGCTCGAGCGACGCGCGGTCCTCGGCGGACGACGGCGCGGTCGAGCAGCCGACCGACACGAACCCGGCGAACAGAAGGGCGGCGATGAAAGTAAGGCGCATGGTGGGGACTCCTCGGGTTATCGGGTATCAAGCGTTTGCGTGATTGTAAGCCTTCCCACGCGACCGATCGCCATCCGCGGGTGACCGTGTCGGGCTCGCGTGCCCCCGAAACCACGGGAGGCAGATGAGTCGGGCGTGTGGCGTTCCGGGCGGTCGCCGTGGTGCCACCGCGGTCAGCGGACGCAAGAATCGATCCGCTCGAAGAACGTGCGCAGTGCCGCGTGGTACGTGTCCGGGTCGTGCTCGTAGAGGTGGTTGTGTTGCCCGTCCTGGATCGCGGCGAAGGTGCCGCGCGGCGCGGCGTCGGCGAGTTGCCGGCCCTCCTCGATCGGGCAGACACGGTCGTCGGTGCCGTGCAGGACCAGGAGCGGGGCGGTGATCTGCTTCGCGTATTCGGCGCGGTCGAAGCGCTGGATCATGCCGAGCGCGTAGAAGACGAGCCCGGCGAGTTGGAGGAAGGGGAAGGCGGGCACGGCGTGGTGGTGAAGGCGTTTGCGGACCGGTGAATCCCAATGGCGGTATGGGCCGTCGGCGATGACGCCGGCGAACCGGTCGGGGTAGAGCCCCGCGGTCTTGACCGCGATCTGCCCGCCGAGCGAGTAGCCGAACAGGACGATCGGTTTGTCGCGCAGGGCGTCGGGTAGCTGGTCGAGGACGGCCAGGGCGTCGCCGGGCTCGCGCGTGCCGCAGGTCATCCACTTGGCGGTGCACTCGCCGTGGGCCGGCCAGTCGAACACGACGACGTGGCCGGCGTAAGGGGCGAGGTGGTAGGCGCGGAGGAGCGCGCCGAAGCGCGCGTCGCCGTGGCCGTGCAGGACCAGGACGGTCGGGCCGTCGGGCTGCTTCCCGGCGACGATCCACCCGGGCGTGGTGTGCTTGCCGGGCAGGTGGAAGGTCGCGGGCTCGGCGGGGAGGTTGATGTCGGCGGGGTCGAGCGGCTGGTTGTGCGCCATCGCGCGGGCGTAGGTCTTGCGCGGCGGGCGGAGGATGCGCAGGACCAGGATCGCCGAGCCGATCAGCGCGATCAGCAGGTACGCGGTCAAAAACAGCAGGATCAACCCGATCATGAACGCGGTAGGATAGCGGTGCAACCCAATCAACGTTTAATACAGGCAGGGCGATGGACGACACGCACTACATGGACGCGGCGCTGGCCGAGGCACAAAACAGCTACGACCAGGGCGGGCTGCCGATCGGCGCGGTGCTGGTGGACGGCGGGGGGGACATCGTCGCGCGCGGGTACAACCGCCGCGTGCAAGACGGCGACCCGACGTCGCACGGCGAGACCGACTGCATCCGCAACGCCGGAAGGCGACGCGACTGGCACACGCTGACGCTCTACACCACCCTCAGCCCGTGCGTCATGTGCAGCGGCACGGCGTTGCTCCTCCGCATCCCGCGCATCGTCATCGGCGAACACCAAAACTTCATGGGCGAAGAAGACCTGCTACGCGAGCGAGGCGTCGAGCTGAAGGTGCTGGACCACCGGGGCTGCATCGAATTGATGGCGCGGTTCCAACGCGAGCAGCCGGATGTTTGGAATGAAGACATTGGGTTGTGAGTTTTGTTTTCACCGCCGAGTGCGCGGAGCGGCGCGGAGGCAAGACAAGCTACGGAATGCAAACGTTAGGAATACAGGAATCGAGCCACCCAACCTTAAGCAGAGGGAGGCTCAACAGTATGGTTCCTGTACTCCTAACTTCCTGCATTCCTCATAAAACTACGTTGCTCAGTGCCCCCGCACGCTCTGCGGTCAGCACCAAACCGCATTACGATACCCGTATGGCCCGCCCGAACCGCTCCAACGAGAAACGCGCCGAGCTACTGCCGGTCGTCGCGCAGGCGTTCAGTGAGTTGGGCTACCGAAAGGCGACGACGGCCGAGCTCGCCTCGCGCTGCGGCGTGCAGGAGAACATCCTCTACCGCTTGTGGAACGACAAGAAGGCGATGTTCACCGCCTCGATCGATTACTTGTTCGACGCGACGATGCAGCAGTGGAAGGGCCTGATCGAAGAGGCCGAGCGCGACCCGACCGGGCCGACCGCGGCGCAGCGCATCCTCGCTTACGACGCCGAGCACCGCGGCGAGCGCGGGTTCTACCGCATCACGTTCGCGGCGCTCAGCGAGACCGACGACGAAGACGTGAAGGCCGCGCTGCGTTCGATGTACGACCGGTTCACACGCTATATCGAGAACCAGGTCGCCCAGCACCGCGCAACCCTCGACGACAACGACCTGCCCGAGCCCTGGGCGGTGACCTGGGCGATCCTGGGCATCGCCACCGCCGCGGATATCGGGCGCGAGGTCGGCCTGCTCAGCGCCGCGAAGCGCAAGGCGATGATCGCCAGCGCCGGCCGCTGGCTGTTAGATGGCGGCTCGACCGACAAATAATCGTTAGACCCAACCGTCCTGGAGATTCGCGATGCACACCCGGCTGCTGCCTGCGCTTTTGTTTGCGATCCTCTGTGTACTGCTCGCGGCGCTCGCCGTTCCCGCGAGCGCTTCGGCCCAGCCGGCACCCACCCAGCGCCCCAACATCGTCTGGATCTTCATCGAAGACATGAACGGCTGGTACGGCTGCTACGGCGACGACACCGTCCCGACGCCCAACATCGACGCGCTCGCCCAGCAAGGCGTCCGCTTCGACCGCGCCTACATGCCCGCCGGCGTCTGCTCCGCCACCCGCTCGGCCATCGCGCTGGGCGCGATGCAGACCTCGCTCGGCGTCCACCACCACCGCTCGTCACGACGGCGCGTGCCCGAAGAAGTCATCCACCTGCCCCAAGGCGTCAAGACCGTCTACCAACTCATGCGCGAGGCCGGCTACTTCGTCGCCAGCAACACCGGCAAGGACGACTTCAACTTCGTCTTCAACCGCAAAGACCTCTACGACCAGACCGCCGGCGGCATGGGCTTAAACAACAAACACTGGCGCGACCGCCCGGCAGACAAACCCTTCTTCGCCCAGATCCAACTCCGCGGCGGCAAGAACTCGGGCAAGGGCGTGCCCAAGACCGACCCAGCGAAGATGGACATCCCGCCTTACTACCCCGACATCCCCGAGATCCGCAAGGAATACGCCCACCACTACGACACGATCCGCCAGACCGACAACGAACTGGGCGAGATCGTCGCCGCGCTCAAAGAAGACGTCCTGCTCGACAATACCGTCGTCTTCTTCTGGACCGACCACGGCATGCGCCTGCACCGGCACAAGCAGTGGCTGTACGAAGGCGGCGTCCGCGTCCCGCTCATCGTCGCCGGCCCGGGCATCGAGCCGGGTACTTCGCGCGACGACCTGGTCAGCGGCATCGACATCACCGCGGCGACCCTCGCGCTCGGCGGGGTCAACATCAACCAGCACCAATGGATCGAGGGCCGCGACTTCTTCGCAGACGACCACACCCCGCGCGATTACGTCGTCAGCGCCCGCGACCGCTGCGACTACACGATCGACCGCGTCCGGGCCGTGACGACTCAAAAGTATAAATACCTGCGCAACTTCAAGACCGACCGCACGCTGATGCAGCCGCAGTACCGCGACGGCCGAGCGCACATGGAAGCCTGCCGGGCGCTGTGGAAGGCCGGCAAACTCACCGACGCCCAGGCCTTCAAGTGGCAGGCGCGCGTGCCCGAAGAGCTGTACGACCTCGAGAACGACCCGCACGAGGTCCACAACCTCGCCGACGACCCCGCGTACGCCAAGGTCCTCGCCGAGCACCGCGCGATCCTCAAAAACTGGATCAAGGAAACCGACGACCAGGGCCAGTACCCCGAGTCGATCGGCTCGCTGCGCGGCGTGCTGAAAAGATGGAACAAACAGGCGGTGAACCCGGAGTACGACAAGGCGCGCTGAGTTGTCGCGTCAAGTAGACAAGCACAGCGTCAATGCACCTGTAGCCGGCCGCGCGGCGCGTTCAGCGCCTAGCAATGCATCCGTTTCCCCGGATAAACCAAGTCTTTGACTTTTATCGCGTTGCCGGCTGCGAAACTCTCAGACCCCGCGTGTTCGAGATAACGCAATCCCTTCTTAAACACGTGACGCACGTTCGGCCGCAAATACTTCGCCCAATCGGGATTGTGCTCCCGACGTTTCCAAGCGTAAACCGCGAACGCGTAGCCGAAGACGTCCTCGGGTAAATAACCGTGCCTCCCCACCGACCAGCCCGACCAGCCATCCGCGGACCATTGCACATCACTCACGACGCTATTCGCGTTGAATACGCCCATGCCGAAGAACACCGTTGCGAGATCGGTCAGGGGCTCGTGATCGTCTCGCTCGGGGTTGACGTGGTTCCCACCGATATCGACGATTCAACCCAAGCCACGACATCAGACTCTAGCGGGCAGCGTGGCTTGGAAAAACCGAACATGGCGAACCTCGTGCTTATCCCAACTCCCCCAAACGCTCATACCCACTCCTCAACAACTCCTCCGTCTTCTCCCACCCGATGCACGCGTCCGTGATCGACACGCCGGGCTTGAGCTTGCTGCGGACTTCTTCGCCGGGCTGGACGTTCGGCAGTTTCTGGTTGCCTTCTTCGAGGTTCGATTCGATCATCGTGCCGGTGATGAACGGCCGGGTCGCGCCCGCCCCCGCGACCGCGGCGCCCTTGGCCCGCGCGATCCGCTGGTCGATCAGCGAGTTGAACACGACTTCCTGGCGTTCGTGCTGCTTGTCGGAGTTGGCGTGGGAGCAGTCGATCATCACGCCGGGGTTCAGGCCCGCGTCGCTCAGGCGTCTTGCGGCGTCGGCGACGTTCTCGGGGTGGTAGTTCGGCGTGCCGCGCCCGCCACGCAAGATCGCGTGGCCCCACGGGTTGCCGCGCGTGTTCACCACGCACGTTCGGCCGTGGTCGTCGATGCCCAAAAAGTGGTGGCCCGACTTCGCCGACAGCATCGCGTCGATCGCGACCTGCAAGCTGCCGTCCGTCCCGTTCTTGTAACCCACGGGCATCGACAGCCCGCTGGCCATCTGCCGGTGCGTCTGCGATTCGGTCGTCCGCGCACCGATCGCCGCCCACGTCACCAGGTCGGCGATGTACTGCGGGGTGATCGGCTCGAGGAACTCGGTCCCCGCGGGCAGGCCCAGCTCGTTCACACGCATCAACACCTCGCGCGCCAGCCGGATCCCGTGGTCCATGTCGAAGCTGCCGTCCAGGTTCGGGTCGTTGATCAGGCCCTTCCACCCCAGCGTCGTGCGCGGCTTCTCGAAGTACACACGCATGACGATGCACAGCCGGTCGCTCAATTCCTCGCGCAGCGTCGCCAGGCGCTCGGCGTACGCGTACGCGGCGTCCACGTCGTGGATCGAGCACGGCCCGACGACCACGAGCAGGCGCGGGTCGTCGCCCTGGATCACGGCCTTGACTTCTTCACGCGCGGCGACGACGGTCCGCTGCGCCTTGTCGGTGATCGGGACCTCTTCGGCCAGCTCGGCCGGGCCGATCAACGGCTGGAGCGAAACGACGTTGAGGTTGTGGGTCTGGGCGGGCTCGGGCACGGGGCACCTGGGGTCGGCGGCATGGGGCAGCCCGTGGGATCGACGCTTCGCCGACTCGGGCAAAGCGAAGGATTGTAGCCGATCGGCGTGGCGGTCGAGAGTCGTGGGTCAGTTTGAGTCTGGTGGGGCGGGCGTCTCGCCTGCCAGTTGGCCCGAGGCGTCGGTTCCTCCGGGCTTCGGTCTTCGACCGATTGGCAGGCGGGACGCCTACCCCACGATTCAGAACACAATTCGAACTGACCCGCGACCCGGTCGCGTGAGCGTCGATTTGACGCTGGCGTCGTGGCGGAGGCCGGGCTATACTCTCCGGTCCCGCCGGGCACGCCCCGCGGGTCAGACGGGCCATTGGCGCAGTTGGCTAGCGCGCATCCTTGACATGGATGAGGTCACAGGTTCAAGTCCTGTATGGCCCATGAGACGCCTCCGACAGCCCCTGCCACCTCGCGGCAGGACGTGTCGGAGGCGTTGTTTTTGACGGGTTGGCTTCACGCAAGCCGCATCGCCCGCGCGTCGTCACGGGCCCGTCTCGGCGGGCAGGTACTGCAGCGGCCCCTCCGGCCCCAGCGGGACGCCAAACGACACCCACGCGAGCAGCAGCGCCGTCCACGTGACCAGGAAGACGATGGTGTAGGGCAGCATCAGCGCGATCATCGTGCCCATGCCCGCGTGCTTGTCGTACTTCTGGACGAAGACGAGGATGATGATGAGGTAAGCGTTGAGCGGGGTGATGATGTTCGTGCACGAGTCGCCGACGCGGTAGGCGGCCTGCGTGAGTTCGGGGCTGATCCCGGCGCCGATCATGAACATGGGGATGAAGATCGGCGCGAGCGCGGTGTACTTGGTGGACATCGAGCCGACAAAGAGGTTGAGCACCGCGACCAGCGCGATAAACGCGATCAGGATCATCCAGGTCGGCAGGCCGGACTCGGCGATCGCCAACCCGCCCTTGATCGCCATCATCTTGCCGAGGTTCGAGTCGATGAACCAGAAGATGAACTGCCCGGCGAAAAAGGCGAGGACGATAATCGGGGCCATGGCGGCGATCGCCTCGGTCATCATGCGGGCGACGTCCTTGTCGTTGTTGATGGTGCCCGACCCCACGCCGAACGCGACCGCCGGGGCGAGGAAGCCGATGAAGATGAGCGGGACGATGACGACGACCCAGCGGGCGAAGCCGTGGCTGTCCGCGTCCTTACCGTGCAACAGCGCGCCGGGCCAGAGGATGAGCAAGGCGGTGACCAAGGCGACAGCCAGCGCCGCCACAAGCGACCAGATCAGGCCCTTGTTTTCCTGCGCGGTCAGGCGCTGGGCGTCGGCGTGGTGGTCGAGCACTTGGCCCGGCCCGCCGAGCTCGGCGGCGCGGTTGTTCAGCCGCGGCTCGACCAGCCAGGCGGTCACGCCCCAGCCGACGAGCGTGAGGAAGACGGTGGAGAATGCCGCGAAGTACCAGTTGCTCGTCGCGGCGACGACGTAGTGGTCATCGACAAGTTTTGCCCCCGCCGTGCTGAGCTCGGAGAGCATGGGGTCGATCCCGGTGACCAAAAGGTTCGCACAGAACCCCGCCGACACCCCCGCAAAGACCGCGGCGATGCCGGCCAGGGGCGATCGGCCGACGGAGAGATACAGCAGCGCCGCGACGGGCGGGAGCACGACGTAGCCCGCGTCCATCCCCGCCGAGCTCATCACGCCGACGAACACCATCGCGGGCGTCAACAAACGCTTAGGCGTCACCAGCATCAAAGCCTTGAGCACCGCGGCGATCAGTCCCGACCGCTCCGCCACGCCGATGCCCAACATGCCCACCAGGATCACGCCCAACGGCGGGAACTTAAGGAAGTTGTCCTTCAAACCCTTGACCAGCCCGTACAGCGAATCCCACGTCAGCATCGGCGCCGCGGTGATCGGCTCGCCAGTTTCCCGCAGCACCGTGTCGCCGTCGACCTGGACCGGCTCAACCATGCGCACCGACCAGCCGGTCTCGTAGACGAGCTGCGACAGCACCGGCACCAACAGCGCACCGATGACGAACAGCGTCACCGGGTCCGGCAGCTTGTTGCCAAGCGTTTCGACGAGGTTCAGCAGCCGACCGGCCGAACCAGTCGAGTCGGGGGGCGGGGTCGGGACCGGCGGGTCGGCGTCGTGCGGCATCGCCGGATTGTGACCCAATGCGCGGTGGCCGGCAAGACACGCCGCGGTGTTCACGCGGGCGTGCGCAGGCGCCGGGCGTTGTCCGCTCACCGCCTTCGTGGTTCAATACGACGATGACCGACAGCGCCGCACTCATGTCCACCGACCTGCCCCTGCCCAACAAGCGGCAGGGCAAGGTGCGCGACGTGTACGACTGCACGCTCAAGGACGGCACCGACGCGCTCCTGCTCGTCGCGACCGACCGGCTGAGCGCGTTCGACGTCGTCATGCCCAACGGCCCGGCGGGCAAGGGCAAGGTCCTCACACGCATGTCGGCCTTCTGGTTCGACATGATCGCGGACAGGCTCGGCGACCGTTTGCAGACGCACGTCCTCTCGACCGACCCCGCCGACATCGACGGGCTCGACGACGCGCAAGCCGCGCCGCTACGCCACCGCGTGATGATCGGACGCCGGACGAAGGTCGTGCCCATCGAGTGCGTGGCGCGGGGGTACCTCGCCGGCTCGGGTTGGCAGGAATACCGCCAAAACCAAAGCGTTTGCGGCGTCGCGCTGCCGGCAGGGCTGACGCAGTGTGCCAGGCTGCCCGAGCCGATCTTCACCCCCGCGACCAAGGCCGAGCAGGGCGAGCACGACGAAAACATTTCGTTCCAGCGCGCGTGCGAACACGTCGGCGAGCCGTTGATGCGAACGCTCCGCGAGCTGACACTGACGATCTACCGGATGGCGCACGACTACGCGGCGCAGCGCGGGATCATCCTCGCCGATACGAAGTTCGAGTTCGGACTGCCCAGCGATGGCGACGACACGACGCCGATCCTGATCGACGAAGTGTTGACGCCCGACTCGTCGCGTTACTGGTCGGCGGACAAGTACCGGGCAGGGCGCGACCAGGACAGCTACGACAAGCAGTACGTGCGCAACTACCTGCAAACGCTCGTCGATGAAGGCCGATGGAACAAACAATGGCCCGGCCCGGTGTTGCCCGAAGCGGTGTTGCGCAACACGACAAAAAAATATGAAGAGGCCTTTGAACTTTTAACGGGTCTTGCGTTAGACTAATGTCAATCACTCGCATCCCCCGGCATCGCTTGATGCCGACCCCGAACCGCCGGCGCGCCACCCGGCGGTTTCTTGTTTTGAAGATGGCTTTCGAAGATGGTCTGTCGAAGATGGGCCTGCCGAAGACGGCCTTGTCCCGACGGCTCTGGCGAGTGCGTTTCGAAAAACACAACCGCACGCGCGCGGACACATTGAAAATCGCACCACATCATTGCAGCAACCGCGGCCGAGCATGGCACCGCTTGATGCAACAGGCCTCGAGGTTGCCCGCTCCAGTGGACCCGAGAGAGAAGAAGCTTCCCACCTCAACCAGCCGCGTGTGTCCCGCTGCGTGTTTGACCATCAGCGCAGGAACAACGCGGTGAACCCCTCCAGCAGTCCGCCCATCGCCGGGCGGAGGCGGCCCAAGCGCCTCGGCGTCGGCGCCGCGCGGGCCAGCGGCTGGTTGCCCCCGCTCGTCCGGCGTGTCGTCGGCGCATCGCGCGGTAGCGGGTCAGTACGAAGCGAAGGCATCGGGTGGGATGGAATTCGCAAGGCGGACTTGATTGCATAACATTGATGATATAGTCTTTCGGCAGGCCCGGCCGCGTGCGGCCACAACTGCTAATCAGGGCGTGCTTCCCATGCAGGGATCGGACAAAAAATACGAGCAGGTCGCCGAGATTATCAAGAACCGCATCTCCGCGGGCAGCTACGCGAACGGCTCGCTCCCGGGCCTGCGGGCGCTGGCGAATGAACTGGGCGTCAGCTATCTCACGGTCCGGCAGGGGCTTCACACCCTCTGCGAGATGGACCTCTTACGGGTCAGCGGCAATCGCAACTTCGAAATCGTTCATGTTGAGAAACCGACGAAGAAGCGCACGATCAGCCTGCTCACGCCGATCGGCAGCGCGGACAACTCCTTTGTCCATGCGATCAAGACCGTCGCGCAGGAGCAGGCGGCAAAGCTGCACCGCTACACCTTCTGCCACTACGACGACGAGGTCATCGCGCAGGCGATCGACAGCGACTGCGACCTGCTGTTCTTCTTCATCGACCCCCAGTTCCTCTCGCCCCTGGTCCTCGAAAAAATGCAGCAGAACCGCGACCGGCTGGTCAGCCTCGCGTTCGACTACGCCAAGCACGGCATCACCATGCTGGACGAAGCGACCCCGGCCAAGTGCGCACGCCTGCTGATCAACCACCTCGTCACGCTCGGCCACCAGAGCATCGATATCCTCGCGATCACACACGATAACGAGATCTTCTACCGCAGGGCACAGTGCCTGAAAATCCTCGCCGAGGACGAGGGAATCCGCTCTCGCTTCTACTCCGCCGTCGTGCCGGAGTTCGATCAGGAATACGAAATGGCCGCGGGCCTGGCCCGGGAAATCTATCAGGGCAAGGACAAGCCCCAGGCCATCTGCACCCTCACCGTGCCCTCGGCCATCGGCGTGCAACGCGGGCTGAAAGACATCGGCATCAACACCGGGCAGGACTGCACCCTCGTCTCCTTCGAAGACCTGCTCCTGGCCAAGTACAGCATCCCCTCCATCACCGTCGCCCACACCCGCGACTTCCTCGGCGCCACCCGAGAGGTCATCTGCACACGATTCCAAAACGAAAGCCTGCGCGAACACTACCTGGCAGACGCCAAGCTGTTCCTCGGCGAGTCGTCCTGCAAACGCTGACCCGCGACCCGACCCACGCCACGCACGCCCGCCCCGGCCCAACCCCGGGACGCGACCCCGCGCGCCACGCACCACCCCGTCGACCGGGACGCGGCGGAGAAAATGGCGAATCGACAACAAACAATCTTGACACGTATCAAAAGTGATATATATTGTGGCTGGCGGCCCGCGGCCCGATGCGCGGGAAAGAGGAATACGCCGACATGCATCTCACCCAAACCTGCTTGCTGCTTTGCAAACCCGCCGCGCGTCAGCGGACCCCGGGGCGCGCACCGCTCGCGGTCGTGATCGCCCCGGCCCGTGCCGCGCGCCCGCACCGCGATCGAACCCGCAACACGGAGTTGGCCAGATGAAAACACCGAAGGGATTCACCCTGATCGAACTGCTGGTCGTGATCTCCATCATCGCGATCCTCATCGCGATCCTGCTGCCGGCGCTCGGCGCGGCGCGTGCCAACGCGCGGCAGGCGCAGTGCCTGGTCAACGTCCGGACGCTCGCCCAGTCCCAGAACATGTTCGCGGTCGAAGTGAGGAACGAGCTGCGCCGGCTGGAGAACCACTGGTACGACCCGGACTCGGGCGACAGCGCCCTGTCGGTCTGGTGGCCGTTGTGGTGTACGCCCCGCAGCTCGTCGACACAAGACGACCACGCGCGGGCCTTGACCGTGACGCTGTTCGATTACATCGACGTCGGCGCCATGCTCTGCCCGGACGACCCGCACCAGGCGGACCGGGAGCAGTTCGCGAGAAACGACAGCGGCGTGCCCGCCCGAGGCAAAGACCTGCCTTCCTACGGCCTGACCCATTACCTGAGCATCGACGGCCCGACACGCTACAGGCGCGTCAAACTCGACAACGTGAAAAGCCCCTCCGACAAGATCCTGTTCGCAGACTCCGGACACAGCCGGTCGGACCCGCGCGAACGCGTGCAGCGACCGCTCGAATCGTTCCGCATCATCTGGGAAGGCCCGGACCGCGCCGGACCGTTCAACCGGCACGGCGACGGCGGCAACGTCTCGTTCGTCGACGGCCACGCGACCAGCTTCAACGACTTCTACGCCGAAGACGACATCAACCCCGCCCAACGCGATAACCAGATGATCTACGAAAAGTATTGGAAACTGGACTAGCCCGAACGCCGCGACAAACGCCGTCGTGCGTGGTCACGCCGGCCTCAAACGCCGCGGCCCGCCGGGCGATCGCGAAACACGTCACACACACCCGCATCACTTCACCCCCCAGGAGGCAACACCATGAATCGCACCGCACAGAACCTGTTTTCGACCTCGGCGCTGATCGCCCTAATGGCAGGCGGCGCCCACGCCGGCGACGTGAACTGGGTCGGCGGCACGTCCGCAGACGTCACCGACGCCACGAACTGGGACACCGCCAGCGTCCCCGCCCCCGGCGTAGACATCGCCCGATTCGCCGGCGCGACCAACCCAGACCTGCTGGGCAATTCGGTGACCTGGGGCAGCATGTGGCTGGGCACCGGCGACACGACGATCGCCGCGACCGGCGGCGGGACGATCAACCTCGACGCCGCCATCAACGGCAACGGCTCGAGCTTCTGGGCGGTGGGCGACCCCACCAACTCGGTCATCGACGCGAACATCGTCGCGGCCGGGAACATCGTCGCCAACAACGACCACAACGTCGCCTTCAACGGGTCGGTCACCACCAACCGAACGCGCGTGTTCAATAACTCGAGCATCACCTATAACGGCGCGTACACCCAGACCGAGCAGTTCTTCACCATGCACCCCGGAGCGACCGTGGTCCTGAACGGCCCGACGGATTGGAACTTCCCCGGCGAGGCGGGGCTGCACGTCGGCGGCACGCTCGAGTTGGGGCCGAACTTCTCGACCACCGGCCCCGAGGCGATCTGGGGCGTCTTAAACATGTTCGATCAGACCACCCTGCGGCTCGGGGCCGACGACAGGATCGGCCAGGACATCGACCTGTGGGGCCGGACCAACGCCAGCACGCTGGACCTCAACGGGTTCAGCGAGAACAACATCGAGTTCATCGGCACCAACGCCGGGCAGCAGTTCAACATCGACTTCGGCGACACGCCCGGCGCGAATACGCTGTCCTGGGCCGCGTCGTGGAACGCCAACGGCACGTACAACATCACGAACTTTGAAACCGACGTCGATACCCTGCTGCTCGGGCCATTCGGCACCGGCGGCGGGTTCGACCCCGACGCCGGGGGCCTGGTCAATCTCGCCAAGCTCACCATCAACGGCCTGGCCTACGAACAAGACCTCGGCGACGGCGTCTCCTGGACCGTCGAGGACGCCGACGGCGGCTTCCACCGCGTGGTCTTCTCCGGCACGCTCGTGCCCGGCGATACCGACGGCGACGGCGACATCGACGACAGCGACCTGGGCACCGCCTTCTCCAACTACACCGGGCCCCTGCCGCCCGGCACCGGCGGCAAGACCGCGGCCGACGGCGACACCGACGGCGACGGCGACGTCGACGACTCGGACCTGGGCACCGCCTTCGCCGGCTACACCGGCCCGCTGGGCCCCGCTTCTGTCCCCGAGCCCACCAGCCTCGCGCTGCTGGGCCTGGGCGGCCTGGTGATCGCTCGGCGTCGGCGCGCCTGAACCACGCCATCCTCCTTCGCCCTCCCGACGCTCAGGCGCGCCGGGAGGGTTTTAATCCGCCTAAACCTTCGTACAATCTAGACCCCGGACGCGGGGCCGCCCGCCGACGAGCGGTCGGCGGCGAAACCGCCCGAGGCCCACACGCAGACGGGCGGGAGAAACCCGATGTTGAACCAGTTGCGATCGAAAGCGGGCCGGGCCATCGGCGTCTTGCTGATGCTGGGCGTCGGCGGCCAGGCGTGCGCCCAGGCGACGGTCGGCGCGTTTTATTACCCGTGGTGGAAGGGCAACCCCGGGCACGTCTTTGAGCAATCGCTGCGCGGCAAGCTCACGCCCCAGGCCCACGACCCGCTCGCGGGCGACTACGACAGCCAGGACATGTGGGCGATCGCCCAGCACATCGACCAGAGCCAGGCGGGCAACATCTCGCTGTGGGTCAACAGCTGGTGGGGGCCGGGGCGTTTCTCGGCCCAGACGCTGGAGGACCACATCCTGACCCACCCGCTGATCTCGCGCGTCAAGCAGGCAGTCCTCTACGAATCGCAGGGCCGGCTGGGCAGTTTCGACGCGCCGGACTACAGCAACCTGAGCACGGACTTCGACTACCTGGCCCAGCACGTGTTCAGCGACCCCAACTACATGCGGATCGACGGCAAGCCGGTGGTGTACCTGTATCTGAGCCGGGTGTACTTCAAAGACGCGGCGGGGCGGGCGGCACTCGACGCAGTCCGGCAGCAAGTGCTCCAGGACCACGGGATGCAGCTGTACCTCATCGGCGACCACGTGTTCGGGTCCGTCGCGGGCCAGGCGCAGGGCCTGGACGCGATCGCGGCGTACGACGTCTACGGCCAATCGTACCGCCCGGACGGCGCGACGCTGCCCAGCGGCACCCAACGCCTGGCCAACAACTTCGCCGCCGCCGCCAACAAGCCTTACGTGCAGAACAACGACGTGGACCTGATCCCCACGATCTCCCCGGGCTACAACGATAAAGCGGTGCGCGACGGCAACCCCGCGGCGCCCAGGTACTACGAGAACTTGGGGACGGGCACCGTGGGCCAGCCGTTTCTCGACCAGATCACCCAGGCCGCGTTGCCGCACGTCGATGCCGACACCGGCAACCTGATCCTGGTCAACTCGTTCAACGAGTGGCACGAGGACACACAGATCGAGCCAACCATCACCGCCGGCTTCACCAGCACCGACACCAGCCCGACCAACCAGTTCACGCAGGGCAAGTCGTACGAGGGCTACGGCTCCAGGTACCTGGACATCCTCCGGCAGCAGACCGGCGGCCCGGCGGAGTACGAGCTGTACAACGGCGTGTTCGGCGACGTGAATCAGGACGGCGTACTCACGGTGCAAGACGTCAACGCCATGGGCGAACACTGGGAAGCGTCATCGGCCGGCCTGCCGCTCAAGCAGATCGCGATGCGCGGGGACTGGGACCTCAACGGGAACACCAACTTCTTTGACCTGCAGCTGCTGGTGGCCGCGCTCAACGACGCGGGCACCCCGATCAGCCTCGCCGACGCGCTGTACCGGATCAACCCGATCCCCGGGGACACCGACTACGACGGGGACGTGGACGACGCCGACTTGGCGACCGCGTTCGCGAACTACCACCGGACCCACCGCCTCGGGCACCAAGCAGTTTTCCCAGGGCGACACGGACCGCGACGGCGACGTGGATGACGCGGACCTGGCCAGCGCCTTCGTCGCGTACACCGGGCCGCTGACGCCGGGCAACGTGCCCGAGCCCGCCGGCGTGGCCGCGTTCGTGTGCGCGCTGGGCGCGATGACACGCAGAGCCCGGCGGGGCTGACCGGTCGATGGGCCCGCCCCGGGGCGCTGCCGCGCCCCGCGATCGCGTGCGCAAAACGCCCGCATCGGCTCGGGCGCGACGGGTTGCGCCGGCGTGACAAGCCGGTTCATTCCTGCACGCCGAGCGCCTCGAGCTGTTGAATCAGACGCCCGAGGGCCTGTTGGTGCGCCGGGCTGCTCGCCAGGTCGTAGTGCTCGTCGGGATCGGACTGGTGGTCGAACAGCGCGTAGCCTGCGCGACCGCCCCAATCAATGATCCGGTACCGCTGGGTGCGCAGCGAGCGTTGCTGGTTGCAGACGGTGTAAGCGGTGGCGTCGGGGCGGGGCTTGGTCGGATCGTTGAGCATCGGGACCAGGCTCCGGCCGTCGAGCTCGTTGAACCCGGGCAGGCCGCACAGCTCGACGAGCGTCGGGAACAGGTCGATCAACTCGACGATGCCCTTAGCGGTTTGGCCCGCGTGATCCATGCCGGGCGTCGCGATGAGCAGCGGGGCCCGGCAGGAACGGTCGTAGAGCACGCCCTTGTTCCAATAGCCTTTTTCGCCGACCAGGTAGCCGTGGTCACTCATGAAGACCACGACCGTGTGGTCCAGGGCGCCGATCTGCCTGGCGTGCGCGAGCACCCGGCCCAGCTGCTCATCCATGAACGAGATGCCGGCGTACCAGGCGCGCATGGCCTCGAGCTTGTCCCGCCGGTCCATCCGGTCAAACGCCTGCATGAACCGGCGGTTGAACGCGTGGTCCGGGGCGGCCGTGGCGTCCGGCGGTGGGGTGGGCAGCTCGAGGCGATCCAGCGGGTACAGGTCGAAAAAGCGTTTGGGCGCGAAGTACGGGTCGTGCGGCCTGCTGAAGCCGATCGCGAGAAAGAAGGGCGTCTGCCGCGTGGCCAGCTCGTCGAGTCGGTTGATCGCGGCGGTGGCGATCCGGTGGTCGATCAGCAGGTCCTCGTTCTCGGTGACCGCGCGCCAGCGAAACCAGGGGACCGATTCATCGACGATCAGCCGGCCCTCGCCGACGGTCCGGTACTCGTCGTCGAAGGGCAGCTGGTAGTCCCGCGGCCGCTTGTCCGCCGCCAGGATGCCGCCGGTCCGCAGGTCGCAGAGTTGCGACCACGAGCGCGGGTCTTCGAGGTGGAAGACTTTGCCGCACGAGACGCTGGTGTACCCGTGCTGCTTGAAGTACTGCGGCAGCGTGGTCGCATCGGGCGCGTGATCGCGCAGGTGCACCGTGTTCTTGACGCAGCCGATGCGCTCGGGGTAACGCCCGGTGAGGAACGAGTTGCGGCTGGGATTGCACAGCGGGTACTGGCAGTATGCCCGGTCGAACACGACGCTGGCCTTGCGCAGGCGGTCGAGGTTCGGCGTCTGCACGGTCGGGTTGCCGTAGCAGGCCAGGTCCACGTTCAGGTCGTCGGCGACCACCAAAATCACGCTCATCGGCCGGTCCGCGCGGGCAGACGGGCACACCCCGACAACGGCGGCGAGCAACAAAGCAATCATGTTCATCGGGGCACGCCCTCTCGTTCCACGTGAGATCGGTCTTGCGAACTATAACAGATATGTTATACTACCTTCACCCATCGACAACCCCCTCGACGAAAATCACTTGGAACCCAAAACACAATTCAAGCTCGCCCAGAAAGCAGGCCGTGTGGCGACGCCCGGCCAGCCCGCTTTCGGGCGATACACCCCGTACACGCTCGAGCGGGTCCGCCTGTTTCAGGACCGGCTCGCGGCGCTGGTCTACCCCGATCGGGTCGAGCCGAGTTCGATGCGTGTCGCCGGGCCGACGGGCAGGATCGCGTACGCGCAGGCCCAGGCGCTGACGTACCGCGACGCGGCGTTGGGCGACGCGTTCGGCCCGCTGTGGTCCACGTACTGGTTCAAGCTGCAATTCCGCATCCCGGACCGCTGGGCGGGCAGGCGCGTCGACCTGCGGTGGGACTCCAACAGCGAGGCGCTGCTGTTCCTCGACGGGCGGGCGTCGCAGGGGTTGAACCCGTCAAGACCGTTTCACATGGGCCGGTACGACGCGATGGTGTGCCAGTCCGCGCCGCCCGACACCACACTGAACCTCGACATCGAGATGGCGTGCAACGGGTTGTTCGGCGTGCACAGCCCGCCCGGCAAGCCGGCCGAGGCGGACGGGCATCGGCGGGCGGCGCACTGGCTGGGGGCTTGCGAGCTGAGGCTGTTCGACCCCAGGGCCTGGGAGATCGCGCAGGACTACTCGGTGCTCAGCCAGCTGCTCCTGGCGTACTTCCCCGAACCGGCGAAGCCCGGCAACGCCCTGACCCCCGCCGACAGCGACCCGACCTGGCCCGGGCACCTGCTGCGCGAGCTCAATCGGTTCTGCAACACGTTCGACCCCGACGACCCCACGACGTGGGACGAGGCCGCGGCGGGGCTCAAAAAACTCCTCGCGGCGACCAACCCGACCCACGCGCACCGCATGTCGGTCATCGGCCACGCCCACATCGATACCGCCTGGCTCTGGCCCGTCGCCGAGACCCACCGCAAGTGTCGGCGGACCTTCGCGTCGGTCCTCGGCTACATGGACCGCTACCCCGAGTTCCAGTTCGCCTGCTCCCAGGCCTACCAGTACCAGGCCATCGAAGAACTGGACCCCGAACTCTTCGCGAGGATCATCGATAAAGCCGAGGCGGGGCAGTGGGTCCCCGTCGGCGGCAGCTGGGTCGAGCCCGACTGCAACCTGCCCTCCGGCGAATCGCTCTGCCGGCAATTCTTTTACGGCCAGCGGTACTTCGAACGCGTGTTCGGCAGGCGGCAAACCGTCTTCTGGAACCCCGACGTGTTCGGCTACAACGGGCAGCTGCCGCAGATCATGCAGCAGGCGGGCCTCACCCGCTTCCTGACCCAGAAGCTGTCGTGGAACAGGTTCACCACGCCCATGCACCACACGTTCTACTGGCGCGGGATCGACGGCACCGCCGTGCTCGCGCACTTCCCGCCCGCCGATACGTACAACGGCGACTGCGCCGTGACCCAGCTTCGCCAGCACGCCCGCGACTACAAAGACTTCGACCGCGGCGCCGAGGCGTATTACCTGTTCGGCTACGGCGACGGCGGGGGCGGGCCCAGCCCGACCATGCTCGAAACCCTCCGGAGGACGCGCGACCTCCAGGGCATCCCGCGCACCGAGTACCGCGGGCCCGACGCGTTCTTCGAACGCCTGGAACAATGCACCGCGGACATCCCCGTCCAATGCGGCGAGCTGTACTTCGAGCTGCACCGCGGCACCTACACCTCCCAGGCGCGGACCAAACAACTCAACGCGCAGGCCGAGCGCAAGCTCCACGACGCGGAGTTCGCCGTGACCGTCGCGTACCCCCACGGCCCGGGCGACGACACCCGGCAGGCCATCGAACGGGCGTGGAAACGGGTCCTGCTCAACCAGTTCCACGACATCCTGCCCGGCTCGTCCATCGCGGAGGTCTACGAACAGGCCAACCTCGAACTCCGCGAGGCGTGCGAGATCGCGGATCGGATCAGCCGCGACGCCTTCGCCCACTGGGTGGGCCGTGAAGGCGCGCCCGTCCCGGTCAACACCCTCGGGGTCGCTCGGCGTGAAGTCGCCCTGACGCCCGAGGGCGAAGTCGTCGAGGTCGAGGCGGACGCCTACAGCGTGGGGTCGGTTGTCCCGCCGACCGAAACGGTGCAAGTCAGCGAGGTCGGCCAGGGGTACCTGCTGCGGAACAAGCACTTGGCCGCGACGCTGTCGCGGACCGGCGAGCTGACCTCGCTGGTCTGCGCGGCCTCCGGGCTCGAACACCTGGCCGGGGCCGGCAACCGCCTGGTGCTCTACGACGATACGCCGACGCTGTGGGACGCGTGGGACATCGATCCGCAGGCGCTCGAATCGCCCCGGCCCGTCGAGTCGCCGGCGAGGGTCGAGGTGGTCGAACGCGGCCCGCTGCGCGTGTCGCTGTCCTTCAAGAGGCGGATCGGCGAGCGCAGCACGATCCAACAAACCGTCCGGCTCGATGCGCTCAGCCCGTACCTGACGATCGACAACGAGGTCGATTGGCACGAGAAGCACAAGCTGCTCAAGGCCGAGTTTACCGCGGACACCACCAGCGACCACGCCACCTACGAGTCTCAGTACGGCGTCGCCGTCCGCAACACGCACCGCAACACGCTCGCGGACGCGGCCCGCTTCGAGTGCCCCGGGCTGAGGTGGATCGACCTGTCCGACGCCGGCTCGGGGCTGTCGGTCATGAGCGATTGCAAGTACGGCTACGCGGTGCGCGACAGCCTGATGACGATCAGCCTGCTGCGGAGCAGCACCTACCCCGACCCCGAGCAGGACGCGGGGCGGCACCGCTTCCGCTACGCCGTCTACCCGCACGAGGGCACCTGGCGCGAGGCGGATACGCCCAACCACGCCCGGCGGTTCTGCAGCCCGGTCCGCTGGGCGCGGTCGGCCAAGGCCGACCCCGCGACCCCCGCCTGGGTCCGCGCCGACAAGCCGCAGGTCGTCATCGACACCATCAAGCCCGCCGAGCAGGGCGAGGGATTCATCGTCAGGCTCTACGAATCACACGGCGCCAAGTGCGCCGCGACGCTGACCTGCGCCCGCCCGATCGAGCACGCGTCTCTCAGCAACACGCTCGAAGACACGCTCGCGCAGCAGCCGCACGACGGGCGACGGGTGCCGATCCAGTTGCGCCCCTTCCAACTCATGACGCTGCGACTGGTGGTGAAGCATGAGCGGTAGCCGGCCACGCCCGCTCCGGACGCGTGGCGTCGCGCTGGGCGTGCTCTGCCTCGCCCTGTGCGCCGCCTGCCGGGCGCCTCACACCGCCGACACCGATCGGGCGGACCGCACCATGGACGGCAAGGTCTACGCGGGCTATCAGGGCTGGTTCGCCACGCCGGACGACGGGACCCGCAACGGCTTTGACAACTACCAGGCGCCGACCGACGGTGGCCTGGCGTTCAGGCCCGGCGCCAGCGCGATCGACCTGTGGCCCGACCTCTCGGAGTTCGACCCCGACGAGCGTTACCCCACGCCCTTCAAACACCCCGACGGCTCCGCCGCCCACGTGTTCAGCTCCGCTCACGCCAAGACGGTCGATCGGCACTTCCGATGGATGAAAGCGTACGGGATCGACGGCGTTTTCCTGCAGCGCTTCGCGTGGATGCTCGATAAGCCCCACACGCTCAGGCACCGCAACCGGGTGATGGCGAATGTCCGCGCGTCCGCGGATCGGCACGGGCGCGAGTGGGCGCTGATGTACGACCTGACCTCGGTCGATGACGCGCACATCAGGGACCATCTCTTCGACGACATCAGGGAGGTCCTCGGCGACAACGACCCGCGACAATCCCAGAACTACATCCATCACGACGGCAAGCCGGTGATCGCGATATGGGGGGTGGGGTTCGCCGACGGACGCGGCTACAGCCTCGAGACCTGCATGGAACTGGTCCGCTTCTTGAAGCACGACCCGGTCTGCGGCGGCAACGCGGTCATGCTCGGGGTGCCCTACTACTGGCGCGAAGGCAAACGCGACGCCGTGGACGACCCGCTGCTGCACGCGATCCTGAAACAGTGCGACATCGTCAGCCCGTGGTCGGTCGGGCGTTACGCGACCCCGGAGCAGGCCGGCCAAACGGTCCGAGATCAGGTGCAGCGCGACCTGGCCTGGGCCCGGGCCAACCGCGTCGGCTACGTGCCCGTCGTCTTCCCGGGCTTCAGTTGGCACAACCTCATGAAGGCGCATGGCAAAGACGCCCCGCTGGACCAGATCCCCCGGCTCGGCGGCGCGTTCCTCTGGCGCCAGGCCGCCGCCGCCAAAGACGCCGGCGCGCAGACGATCTACATCGCGATGTTCGACGAGTTGAACGAGGGCACCGCCATCATGAAGTGCACCAACCGCCCGCCGGTCGGCGAGAGCGGGTTCCTGACCTATCACGGCCTGCCGAGCGATCACTACCTCTGGCTCGCGGGGCGGGTCGGCCGGCTGCTGCGCAACGAACTGCCCGCGGACGCGCCGTTGCCGCGGCGCCAACCCTAGCGGGGGACCGCCCGACCCATGAGCTACCTCCAAACGCATGACTACGCGATCATCGGCGTCTACCTGCTGACGCTCATCGGGCTGGGGGTCTATCTCAAGAAGCGCGCGTCCGCGAGCGTCGAGGACTACATCGTCGGGGGCCGAAACCTGCCTTGGTGGATGCTCGGCTTCTCGGGCATGGCCAGCTTCCTGGACGTCGCCGGGACCATGCTGATCGTCTCGTTCCTGTTCATGCTCGGCCCCCGCGGGTTGTTCATCGAGTTCCGCGGCGGCGCGGTGCTGGTCCTGGCCATCATGATGCTGTGGACCGGCAAGTGGCACCGACGATCCGGTTGCCTGACCGGCGCGCAGTGGATGCGGTTCCGCTTCGGTGACGGGCTCAGCGGCCGCTTCGCGCAAATCGCCAAGGCCGCGGCCGTCTTCGTCTTTACCGTCGGGATGCTGTCGTACCTCGCCAAGGCGGTCGGCCTGTTCTTGTCGATGCTGCTGCCTTATTCGCCCGAGACCTGCGCCGCGCTGCTCATGGCGGTCGCGGCGGTGTACACCATGTTTTCCGGGTTCTACGGCGTGGTGGTCACGGACCTGGTCCAGTCCGTCGTCATCATCGCCGCGGTCGTGCTGGTCAGCGTCCTGGCCATCGACAAGGTCCAGGGGATCGACTCGCTGCCGGCGCTCGCAACCCAAGTCACCGGCAACGCCGACTGGGTCAAGGCCACGCCCACCACGCACGCCGACCTGTTCAAGGGCTACGAGGCGCAGCAGTCGCTGATGACCTTCGCGCTGTTTTACCTGGTCAAGAACCTCTTCTTTGCCACCGGCACGGGCGACGACCCCAAGTTCTTCGGCGCAAAAAACGACGCCGACTGCGCCAAGCTGTCGTTCCTGTGGGTCTGCGTCATGTCGATCCGCTGGCCGCTGATGATCGGCTTTGCCATCCTCGGCCTGTTCCTGGTCAACCAGATGTTCCCCTCGCCCGACCTCACCGCGCAGGCCTCGGCGTTGATCCACCAGTACTACCCCGATGTCGAGCCCGCGGGCTGGCACAGCGTCACCTCCGGCATCATCAACAGCCCGTCGTCGGCCGACCCCGCGCTGGTCAACGCGCTCCAGTCGCTGCTGGGCGAGCAGGCCTGGCGCGACAAGCTCTTGATGGTCGGGTACCACGGCTCGGTCGACCCCGAACGGATCATGCCCGCGGTGCTGCTCAACGAGATCCCGACGGGCCTGCGCGGCCTGCTGCTGGTCGCCTTGATCGCCGCGTCGATGTCCACCTTTGACTCCAACGTCAACATGGCGGCGGGCGTGTTCATGAACGACATCTACAAGCAGTACCTCCGCCCCGCGGCCTCGGTCCGAGAGGCCGTCGTATCGACCTGGGCCTTCATCCTGGTCATCTGCAGCGTCGGCTTCGTGTTCGCCTTCCAGGTCAAGTCGATCAACGACATCTGGGGTTGGATCATCATGGGGCTGGGGGGCGGGCTGATGATGCCGACGATCCTGCGCCTGTACTGGTGGCGGTTCAATGGCTCGGGCTTCGCGACCGGGTTGAGCGTCGGCCTGCTGGCCGCGGTGATTCAACGGCTGGCGCACCCCTCGCTCGACGAGCGGTATCAGCTGTTCCTGGTCGGCGGGGTCGGCCTGGTCGCCTCGATCGTCGGCACGTACCTTTCCGGGCCGACCGACCGGGCCACGCTCACGAACTTCTACCGCAAGACCCGGCCGTTCGGTTTCTGGGGGCCCCTGAAGCGGGACCTGGATCAACAGACACGCGACGGCATGGCGATCGAGCACCGCCGCGACCTGCTGGCGGTGCCCATCGCGGTCGTCTTCCAGGTCTTGCTGTTCTTCACGCCAATGCTCGCGATGGTGGGCAACTGGGGCGCCACCCTCGTCTGCGGCCTGGCGCTGGGGGTCTCGCTTGTCGCCTTTTGGTTTGTCTGGTTGCGGCACCAACGCGCGAGCACCGCGTAGCCCACCGCAACCCCCGCCGCGCCGGTCACGTGCCCCGCCCTTGCAGGTGCCGGCGGGCCTCTTTGGCGAGGTTGCGGCCGACCGCAAGCTCCTCGTCGACGACTTTCAGCGCCCCGGCCAGTTGCAACTCCCAACGCACCACGTGGTAACGGGCGCGGGCGATGATGTCCGCGTGAGGCGCGAGGTGGCGGCAGTGGTGGATGGCGGTCCTGCTGGCGTTGGCGTCGGGCAGGGTGATCAGGACGATCGCGGCGTGGTGGATGCCCGCGTGCTCCAGCACCTCGCGCCGGGTCGCGTCGCCGACCTGCACCGACAGCTCGCGCAGGTCCGCGAGCTTGGCGTTGCGCGGGTTCAGGTCGATGACGCGGATCAGGTCCCGGTACCGATCGCTGAGCAGGTCCGCGGCCTGCTGCCCGGTCGGGCCGAAGCCGATGATGAAGATGCCCGCCGGGGCTTGGGCCGAAGCGTCATCGCCCCGCGCCGGCGCGGGCTCGGCGGCGTGATCCCCGGGCCGGGGACGCCCACGCGCGGCGGCGGCTCGGCCCAGCAGGCGCGAGCCGCCGAGCGTCAGCCTTGGGGCCAGCGCGATGAGGAACGGGGTCAGGAACAGCGTCAGGATGGTGGACGAGACGATCAGGTCGAAGACGTACTCGCTGAACACGTCGCCGCGCCCGATCTCCGCGAGGACGAAGGAGAACTCGCCGACCTGCGCCAGGCACAGCCCGCTGGCCAGCGCGGTCGCGCTGCCGTGGCCGAGCATCCGCACGACGAGGGCCACAACCATCGCCTTGCCGACGATGATGGCGGCGACCGTCCCGCCGACGACGGGCCAGTTCGCCAGGACCCACGCCGGCTCGCCGAGCATGCCGACGGACGCGAAGAAGAGGGTGACGAAAAGGGTGCGCAGGCTGGTGACGTCGGCTCGGATCTGGACGGCGAAGGGCGAGCCGCCCAGCAGGACGCCGGCGACGAACGCGCCCATGGCCGGCGAGATGCCCAGCTCGTACGCCGCCAACGCCGAGCCGATCGCCATGACGATCGCCAACAGGACCGGCAGGTCGCGGTTCTGCGCCCACTGCTTGATGTTGAACAGCCTCGGGACGACGTAGCGGAACACGACCAAAAACGCGCCGATCAGCAACACGCCCAGGCCCGTCGTGGTCCCGAGCATGACCATCGACTCGCCGAACGACCCGCCACTGGCCAACACCGTCATGAGCAGCACCAGCGGCACGACCGCGATGTCCTGCATCAGCAGGATCCCCAGGCTGTTTCGGCCGTAGCCGCTATCGATGGTTTTCCGGTCGACCAGCAGGCGCAGCACGCACGCGGTGCTCGACAGCGCGAGCATCGCGCCGATGGCGACCGCGACCTTCAGGCCCAGCCCGAACAACAGCGACACGGCGCAGCCCAGCGCCATCGTGATCAGGATCTGGGACGACCCGCCGACCAGCGCGATCTTGCCCAGCCGCCGAAGCCGGTTGAACGAAAACTCCAGCCCGATCGAGAACAGCAGCATGGCCACGCCCAGCTCGGCGATGACGTGCACGTTCTCCCCGCCGGTGACCAGGCCGAACCCCGCAGGCCCGACGACCGTCCCCGCGACGAGATAGCCCAGGATCGCGCTCTGACGCAGCTGCTCGGCGACCGTCCCCAGCAGCAGCGCCGCGCCCAGCAACACCAGGATGTCCAGCATCACCTGCCAGCTCACCGGCACGCCCGCGGATGCGCCGAGGATCAGGCGGATCGATTCGTCCATCGAACCGAGCATAACCGACGGGTCGGTTCGGCGTGACCGCCGCGGCGGGCGGTCGGCCGGGGCGGCCCGTGTGGCCGATCCGCCGCGCGTCCAGCGCGTGGACGCACCATATGGAGCGGCTCGAGCGATGGTCCGCCCGCGGGTACCGTAATGCGGCCCGGCGCTCGGCCGTCGAGCACGGCATGGGGTTGCCGCGCGTGTTTTTATCTTCTCCTGCCTTAGGACCCGCTTGAAGCACCACCGTCTCAAGATCGCGGCGGCCGGCGCAGCGCTGCTGCTGGCCAGCCAGCTGCCCGCGCCCCAGGCCGACGCCGTGAGCCGGGCCGACACCGCGGACCAGAGCGGGCCGGCGTCGGCGGCATCCGCGCAAGCCGCGCGAACGCTCATGGACACCTACTGCATCAGCTGCCACGGCCCGGACCGGCAGAAGGGCGACGTCCGCCTGGACAACCTCGACACGCTGCCGCCCGACGCCAAGGCGGACCTGCTCAACCGGGTGCACGAGGCGATCCGCTTCGAGGAGATGCCCCCGCCTAACAAGCCCCAGCCGACCCAGGCTCAGCGTCAACAGATCGATGACTGGATCGCCGGCGTGCTCGACCGGGCCGGCGCGTCGCAGATCGAGGCCAAGCTCAAGAAGCCGGAGTACGGCAACTACGTCAACCACGAAGACCTCTTCTCCGGCGAGTACGCCGACCGGCCCGCGTTCACCTACGACCGCCGCTGGCTGATCAGCGAGTTCATCTTCGACGCGAAGATGCAGCGCATCGTCGAGAACCAGACGACCGCCACCTTCCGGGGCCGGCGCGTCACGGTCCTGGGCGCGCACAACATCCGCGGCCTGAGCCTGGCCAACCCCTTCCTCCTGCCCGAGACCTCGGGCGTGCGCTACTACGCCAACGAAGACCTCACCGGCGGGCACCTGTCGACGATGCTCAGCAACGCGCAGAAGACCGCCATCTATATCACCGACACGCTGGTCAAGGACCCCCGCAAGAAGCACTACCTGCCGATCGTCCGCGAGGTGCTGGCGCTCGAAGACCATCACGAGGCGACGCTGATCGCCCGCCGCACGTTCCTCGAAAAGAACATCGCACGCGTCTGCGAGGACCTGTACGGCGAACAAAACGCCCAGTGGCTGCCCGACTTCGTCCCCACCACGCTGAACGAGAAGAAACCGTTCACCGCGGAACAGACGAAGAAAGACAAACGCCTGCCCATCCCGGTCGCTCAGAACAACCTCAAGAAGTCCGGCGGCTGGGACACGTTCGAGCAGATCGTGCTCGACCCGGCGAACCACGACAAGACCGACCAGGCGATCGCGGACCTGTGCGAGCGGGCGTGGTTCTACCGCGGCGACTACGAGCGCGACATCCAGGGCCGGCTGTCGATACTGCGCGACTACATCTCGGAGTTCCGCGAGCGCATCGCCGACGACAAGCGCGCGAAGCTGGACGTCTACAAGCCGCTGGACGAGGCGGAGATGGCGGTCATCACGGCCGGCATCCGCGAACACCGCGAGAAGGGCGACCGCTACAACGACATCGCCGACAAGTGCCTGGCCGACTGGGACGCGCAATTCGAGCGGGCACGGATCGACGCGGGCCCGCCCTCGGACGCGTTGTACGGCCGGATGATCGGCGAGCTGTTCGTGCAGGTCCTCGAACGCGAGCCGGGCACCGACGAGGCCGACGAATACCTCGCGCTGGTCAGGGGCTACGCCGACAAGCTCGGCCGACGCAAGGCGGTGCAGAAGCTGATCCAGACGCTGCTGTTGACCAGCGAGTTCGCGTACCGGCACGAGTTCGGCGTCGGCGAGCTGGACGCGCACGGGCGACGGATGATGGCGCCGCGCGACGCCGCGTACGCGATCGCCTACGCGCTGACCGACCAGAGCCCGGACGACCGGCTGCTCGAAGCGGCGAACACCGGGCGGCTCACGACGCGAGAAGACTACGAGCGCGAGGTCAAGCGCCTGCTCGCCCAACGCGACCGGTACTACGTGATCGACAAGACCCTGGCCGACCGCTGGCGGCAAGACAACGTGACCGATATGCCCGTCCGCGAGCTGCGATTCTTCCGCGAGTTCTTCGGCTACCCCAAGGCGATCAAGATCTTCAAAGACGAGAAGCGCTTCGGCGGGGACCGCCTGGGCAGCGCGACCAACCGCCTGCTCGCCGAGGCCGACCGCGTCGTCGCCCACATCCTCGAACAGGACCGGGACGTCTTCGAGCAGCTGCTCACCACCGAAGCGTTTTTCGTCTACCACGACGGCGACAACGAGCGGATGCGGGCGCGCTCGGACGAGATCAGGCGCATCTACGAGTACTTCAAAGACACGGACTGGCAGAACTTCGAGATGGAGGACCTGACCCAGACCCACGCCGAGTTCCTGCGCACCGTGGACATGCGCACGATCGACCCGGACAAGGTCTCGGGCAACCGGCAGGGGAACATGCTCCAGCTGTTTAAGAAGTCCATGCGCTCGATCGTCGATCGGATGGACGACGGCCAGCAGCACCCCGCGCCCTTCGACCTGTACCGCGGGTACGGCAACGACTTCCTGCCCGGGTACAACGTCGGCAAGTTCTGGAACCACGACCTGGACAGCTGGCACTACGAGCCGGTCCAGCCCGCGAAGGTGCCCAACCGCAAGGGCGTGCTCACGCACCCCGCCTGGCTGATCGCGCACGCGTTCAACACCGAGACCGACCCGATCCACCGCGGCAAGTGGGTGCGCGAGAAGCTGCTGGCGGGGACGATCCCGGACGTGCCGATCACCGTCGATGCGCAGATCCCCGAGCACCACGACCAAACGCTGCGCCAGCGATTGGCGGGCGCGACCGAGACGGAATACTGCTGGAAGTGCCACCAGCACATGAACCCGCTGGGCTACGCGTTCGAGATGTACGACGACTTCGGCCGGTTCCGCACCGAAGAAGCGCTCGAGTACCCGGACAAGCTGATCCGGAAGGGCCCGGAGCAGAAGGGCGACCACCTGGTAGACATGCGCGACACGTTCGAGACCCTGCCGGTCGATGCGACGGGGTACCTGGCGGGCACGGGCGACAGCGCGCTGGACGGCGAGGTGAGCGGGGCGATCGACCTGGCTGAGCGTTTGGGCAAGTCCCGCCGGGTCCGCCAGTCGATCATCCGCCACGCGTTCCGTTATTTCCTGGGCCGGAACGAAACGCTCGATGACTCGGGCACGCTGATCGACGCCGAGCGCGCCTACGTCGAGAGCGGCGGCAGCTTCGACGCGGTCGTCGTCTGCCTGCTGACATCAGACTCCTTCATCTATCGCAAGGCGATCGAGGATTAAGCCATGAACCTGAACCGACGACAATTCATGCACGCCACCGCGATCGGCGCCGGTGCGCTGGTCATGCCGTTCTCCCGCGACCCCGCGGCGGCGGCGATGGCCCAGGCGGCGGGCGAGATGGGCCCGCGCCGGTTCGTGTTCATCCGCAAGTCCAGCGGCATCCGCCCGCTCGAGACGGCGCTGGTCAACTTCTCCGACAAGCACCGCGAGATGGACAAGAAAAAACAAGCGTTCGAGGTCGCGCTGGACACGCACGAGCTGCCGCTGTGGCTGCGCGGGCTGGACGACGACAAGGATCACATGACGATCTTGCAGGGCCTGAGCGCGAAGATGAGCGAGAACGTGCACTGGTCGTTCTCCTCGGTCATGGGCTGTTTCAAGTCGCAGCGCAACACGCTGACCGCGATCAAGCGCACGACGATCGACTACGAGCTGGCGAAGCTGTTCCCCTCGCCTTTCGGCCACGTCGAGCTGTCGTTCGCAGGCGGGCGCACGGGCATCGTGGACGGCTATTCCGCGCCCGCGCCGCACACGCGCAACTACTGCTACGCCGACCCGGAGACGGCGCGCAACGAGCTGTTCAAGTCGGTGTTGAACCCCGACGCGGTGAACTCGGACAACGACATGCTCGACTTTTTAAGCGGGCGCGAAGGGCAGGAAGCGGCCGGGATCAAGGGCCACGAAAAACGCAGACAGCAGGCGCACGTCCAGTCCATCGAGGCGATCCGCGCGCGCAACAAGAAGCTGGTCGAGATGGCGGGCGAGCTGGCGCGGCACGTGCCCGAGCTCGACCCGATCCACCAGGGCGGCGGGCCCAACGCGACCACCCCGCAGAAGCAGGCCGCGATGACCGACGTCCTCGTCGCGGCGCTCAAGTCCGGCCTGACCAACGTCGTCACCTACACGATCGACGACCTGGGCACGCCCGTCACCGGGCTGCCGGGCAACGAGACCGACCGCATCGGCATCCACCCGCTGGGGCACGACGAGGCCTTCGGCGGGGTGCCGGCGTGGAAGACCCGCGAGCAGATCCGCATCAGCCACGTCAACCAGATCAAGACCCTCGTTGACAGGCTCAAGGCCGTGCCCGAAGCCGGCGGCAGCATGTTCGACAACACGACCATCATGTACTTCCCCGAGAACGGCGAGACGCACCACGGCGTGGGCACCGAGTCGCCGTTTCTCATCCTCTCCGGCAAGAACTGCAGGCTCGACATCGCCGGCCGGTACATCCGACTGCCCTACCACGGCACGCAAGGCCACAAGACCCTCGGCAACTGGTACACCACGCTGCTCAACGCCCACGGCAACCCGATCGAGCACTACGGCGACCTCGACCAGGAAATGGCCCGCAAGAAGTTCGACCAGACCGGCGCGATCCAACAGCTTTTGGCGTGATCGGTTCGACCCATTCGATCAATCTCGACTCACGTGTAGCGGGCGACGCGCAGCGTCCCGCGCGAATCAGCGTGGCCAACGCCGGGACGCTCGCGTCGCCGCGCACGAACAACCAACCCGCTTCATCTCACCGCGCTCGCGCGCATCGGCAGCGTCGCGCCGCGGTACGCCTTGAGCTGGTCGGCCAGTGCTTGCTCGACCCCGGCGTGCTCGGCCCGGCCGACGAGGTTCTCCTGCTCCAATCCCTGGCTCGTGACGTCGTACAGCTCCTTGGCGATGCAATCCTCGCTGTCGCTGTGGAACCACTCGACGTACCGCCAATCTTTCGTGCGGATCGTGTAGCCCATCGCTTCGCGTTCGCCCTCGTCCAACCAGAAGCCGTAGCGCAAAAACTGGCTGTACGCCTGCGCCTTGCCCGGCGTGTCGGCGTCGCGCACGTGCTTGGCGAAGCTCTGGCCCGCCAGGCCGTCGGGCTTGGGCAAGCCGGCGAGGTCGCAGAGCGTCGGGTAGATATCGACCGACTCGACGATCTGCTCGCGCCGGCTGTCGCCGGCCATCGAGCGCGCGGGCTTCACGATCAGCGGCACGCGCGTGTCCATCTCGTAGTTGGTCATCTTGCCCCAGCTCCCGTAGTCGCCGAGCTTCCAGCCGTTGTCGCCCCACAAAACGACGATCGTGTTGTCGAGGATGCCGAGCGCTTCCAGCCGGTCGAGCACCTTGCCGATCTGCGCGTCGATGTAGGAGACGGACGCGAAGTAGCCGTGGCGCAAGCGCTTCGCGTGCTCGGGGTGCAGTTGGCCCTCGCCAGGCGGTTTGCAGTCGGAAAAGTCGCGGTAGCCGCGCAGCTCTTTCATGCTGTTCATCGCCACCGGCGGGGCGCCCAGGGGCGGCATGTCGAACTCGGCCAGCTCGATCGCCTCGCGGTCGTACAGATCCCAGTACTTCTTCGGCACGTTGAACGGCAGGTGCGGGCGGTAATACCCGATCCCGAAAAAGAACGGCCGGCCCTTCTCCGCCAACTCGCCGATCTTCTCGATCGCAAGATCTGTCTGCGCGCCGTCGTAGTACGCGTCGTCGGGCACGTCGGGCATCTCGGTCGCGCCCGCCTTGAGGTACCAGTAGCCGAACTGATCGACGCGCCGGCGTTCGGCGTCGGTGCCGCGCATCGCGTCCTTGCGCTGTTCGAGCCACTCGAGTTCGTGGTTGTCGAGGTACACGCAGTCCGGGTCGTACGGGAAGCCGGGCACGACCAGCCGCGGCTCGGACCACGACGCGGGGTCGAGCTTGTCGTTGTGGTAGATCTTGCCGATCGCACAGGTCGTGTAGCCGTGGGCCATGAAGTGCTGGGGCAGGGTGACGGCGTCGGGGTTCGACTCGCGGAAGTGCTTGTCGAGCCCCCAGACGCCCAGCTCGTCGGGGCGCTTGCCGGTCAACATGCTGGCGCGCGAGGGGTTGCACACCGCGACCTGGACGTAGCACCTGTCGAAGCGCGCGCCCAGCTCGGCCAGCCGGTCGATGTTCGGGCTGAGGATGTGCTTGCAGCCGTAGCAACCCAGCTCGGGGCGGAGGTCGTCGGAGAAGATGAACAGCACGTTGGGGCGGGTTTGTGGCATGGGCTCGGGGTGGGTTGTCGGCGCGGGCCGCTTGGCGGGCGCGAGGCCGAACCAGCACGGCGCGGCCCCGCGGACCGCCGGCCATCATAAGCCCATGCGCCCGGCGACCCCGCGGTGTGAAAATGGGCTGACCCGCAGGCCGATTCGCTCACGCTCACGCGTAATAGCGAGCGGCCGCGCCAGTCTCTGCACTTGAAGGACCGGACCCGCGGGTCGTAAGCTATCCCCACGCTCGGCGTTCGCCGAGCGCAATCCACGCCAGACCCACCTATCTCGGACTCGCCACTCAACCCAGCTCAACGAAGAAGGACACCCCAGCATGAATCAGGAGCAGACGGACGACGTCCAGGCGATCGAGCGGCTCGGGCAGGCCCGCGACGCGATCGTCGGCGAGCTGCGGAAAGTCATCGTCGGCATGGACGACGTCGTCGACGAGATGATGATCGCCATCTTCTCCCGGGGTCACTGCCTGCTCGTCGGCGTGCCGGGCCTGGCGAAGACGCTGCTGGTCAGTTCGCTGGCGAAAACGATGTCGCTGGGCTTTAAGCGAATCCAGTTCACGCCCGACCTCATGCCCTCGGACATCACCGGCACCGAGCTGCTGCAGGAAGACCCCGAGACCCACCGCCGACACTTCGCTTTCCAGAAAGGCCCGGTCTTCACCAACCTGCTCCTGGCCGACGAGATCAACCGCACCCCGCCCAAGACCCAGGCCGCGCTGCTCGAAGCCATGCAAGAGAAGCGCGTCTCGTCAGGCGGGGAGGACTACAAGCTCGACGAGCCGTTCTTCGTCCTCGCGACCCAGAACCCCATCGAACAGGAAGGCACCTACCCGCTGCCCGAGGCCCAGCTGGACCGGTTCCTGTTCAACATCCTCGTCCAGTACCCCACGCGATCCGAGGAACTGGACATCATGAAGAGCGTGACGCGCGACGATGAGCCGCAGCTCAAGCAAGTGATCGACGGCCCGGCGATCCAAGACTTCCAGCACCTGGTCCGCCGGGTCCCGGTCGCCGACCACGTGTTCGAGTACGCCGCGTCGATCGTCCGGTCCACGCGCCCGACCGAGCCGGACGCGCCGGCGTTCGTGAAGGACCTGCTGTCGTGGGGGGCCGGGCCGCGCGCGTCGCTGAACCTGATCGTCGCGGGCAAGGCCCGCGCGGCCCTGCGCGGCCGGGCACACGTCTCGGTCGAGGACGTCCGCGCGGTGTGCCTGCCGGTCCTGCGCCACCGCATCGTGCCCAGCTTCGCGGCGCGGTCCGAGGGGATGACGCCCGACAGCCTGATCCGCAAGGTCCTCGAGGAGGTCCCCGCCGACGAGAAGCTGTACGCGGGCGCACGATAAACCTTGAAGTGCTTGGGCAAACCGCCAACCCGGCGCATTGAACCGCTTGCATGTCCGAACACCTGACCCAAACCCACTACCTCGACCCCGAGACGCTGCACCGGCTGGGCGACCTCGAGATGATCGCGCGCGAGGCGGTCGAGGGCCTGCGCGTCGGCGCGCACCGCAGCACGCTGCGCGGGTTCAGCACCGAGTTCTCCCACCACCGCCAGTACGCGCCCGGCGACACGCCGCGCGACATCGACTGGCGCGTCTTCGGCCGCACCGAACGCTACTACACCAAGCTGTACGAGGCCGAGACCAACTTCGACTGCTACCTGCTCATCGACGCCAGCGCGTCGATGAACTACGGCTCGGGGAAGGTGAGCAAGCTCGAATACGCGAAGTACCTCGCCGCCGCGCTCGCGTACGTCGTGCTCAAGCAGCGCGACTCGGTCGGGCTGTCGGTCTTCGACTCCAAGGTCCGCGCGCACCTGCCGCCGCGCTCGTCGATGAACATCATCGTGCAGATCGACAAGCTGCTGCGCGAGATCGAGCCCGAGCCGCGCACCAGCCTCGCTAAACAGCTGCGCGACGCGGCGCTGATGATCAAGCGCCGCTCGTTCGTCATCGTGATCTCCGACTTCTTCGCCGAGGTCGACGACATCATGGCCGGGCTCGATCACCTGCGGTTTGGCGGGCACAACGTCGTCGCGCTGCACACGCTGGACCCGTACGAGCTCACCTTCCCGTTCAAGGGCACCTGGCAGTTCGACGGCTTGGAACTGGAAGAGCCGCTGACCACGCAGGCCGACCGCGTCCGCGAAGACTACCTGGCGAGCTTCAACGCCTACCTCGACGCGTTCAAGGCCGGCTGCGCCGCCAGCCACATCGACCACGCGGTGGTCGATACGTCGCGCCCGCTCGACGCGGTGCTCAGCGCGTTCTTCCACGACCGCCGGTCCACCCTGGCCGGGCCCGCCACCGGAGCCCGCGGATGACGTTCCTCAACCCGCTGCTCTTGCTCGGGGCGTTGGGCCTGGCGCTGCCGATCCTCGCGCACCTCATCAACCGCCAGCAGGTCCAACGCACCGACTGGGCCGCGATGCGGTTCCTGGACCGAAACGTCCGGGTGCGTTCCCGGCAGGTGCGGCTGCGCGACGTGCTGCTGCTCGTGCTGCGCTGCCTGGCGGTGTTGATGATCGTGTTCGCACTCGCCCGGCCGGCGACGTCGGGCGCGGGCTGGGGCTGGGTGCCCGGCGAGCCGCGCGCGGGCGTGGTCATCGCCATCGACGGCTCGTACAGCATGGGCCACGAAACGGGCGGGGCGTCGCGCTTCGACCGTGCGCTCGAACACGCCCGTTTCATCGCCGACCGCATCGAGCCCGGCGACCCGGTCACGCTCGTGCTTCTCGCCGGCGAGCCGCGCGTGGTCCTGCGCAACGCCGCGTTCGACCCCGGGCGGTTCGACGCCGCGCTGTCGGGCCTGCGCCCTTCGCCCGAGCCGCTGGACACCGCCGAGGTGCCGAAACAACTGGACGCGTTGGTCGCCGACATGGACGCGCCGCAGAAAGAGGTCTACCTCATTAGCGACACGCAGGCCCGCGGCTGGGGTGAGGCGTCGGCGCCGTTCGACGATTCGCTCAAAGCCCTCACCGGCCGGGCGTCGGTCTTCGTCGTCCCCGTCGCCGGCGAAGGCGAGAACCTCGCGGTCACCGATCTTCAATGGGTGTCCGGTTCGCTGCGAAAGGGCGGCGTCGCGCGGTACCAGGCGACGGTGCACAACTTCGGCCGGTCCCCGGCGACGGGGGTCGAGGTGCGCTGCCGGGCCCAGGGTGTCGAGATCGACCGCAACCGCATCGACCTGATCGCGCCCGGCGCGTCGGAGACGGTGTCGCTGTCCGTGCCGTTCTACAACGCCGGGCCGACGCGCATCACCGCGGAGATCGCGGGCGACGCGCTGGCGACCGACAACGTCCGCCGGGCCGTCGCCGTGGTGCGTGACCGCGTGTCGGTGCTGTGCGTGGACGGCTCGACGGGCGAGGCGGGCCGTCTGATCCGGTCGGCGCTCTTGGCGCGCGGGGGCGGCGGGGAAGACGAGGACTACCTCGTGCGTTCGGTGCGTTGGCCGGCGATGCCCGCGGACGGCTTGGACGACGTGGACGTGCTGATCCTCGCGGACGTGCCCGAGATCACGCCGGGCCAGGCCGAGCAGATCGATCGCTTCGTTCGCCGGGGCAACGGCCTGGTCTGGTTCGCCGGCGACAACGTCAAGGCGAGCCGGTGGAACCGGCACGCGGCCGGCGACGACGCGCTCTTGCCCGCCAGGCTCGGGCCGGCGATCGATGCGAGCGACGCGCTGGGCGTCGGCACGCCGCTGGCCCCGGCGTTGCCCGACCACGCGGTCTGCCGGCCGCTGCGTTCGCTGCCCGAAGACCTCATCAACGAAACGCGGTTCCTCAAGCGCCTGGACGTCGAGCCCGGGCGGGCGAGCTTCGCGGTCCTGAACCTCGCGGGCACCGGCCAGCCGCCGATCCTCCTCGAGCGCGCGCTGGGCCGGGGGCACGTCTTCATGTTCACGACCTCGGCGGATACGGCGTGGAACAACCTGGCGCTCACGCCCGCCTTCCCCATGCTCATGCAGCAGATCGTGACGCACCTGGTCGGCCGGGCGTTCGAGCCGCCTAGAATCGTCGGCGACGCGCTGTCGCTGTCCTACGTCGAGCAACCCGACGCGAGCGACGCGGTCTTCGACACCCCGGCCGACGAAACGATCGCCGTGCCCGTCCGCGAGCACCGCGGCGCGTTCGTCGCGATGCTCGAGCGCTCGCGCGAGGCGGGCTTCTACGAGGCGCGCGTCAGCGTGCAGGCCCCGGGCACGCCGATCGCGGTCAACGTGGACACGCGCGAGTCGGCCGTGGCCTGCCTGTCATCAGCGGAACTGGACCAACGCCTGCGCGGCTCGGGCGTGACGATCTCGCCGACGCAGGCCGACCTCGCCGCGGACATCGCGACCGCGCGGACCGGGCGCTCGTCCTGGCGGTACTTCCTGCTGGCCGGGCTGATCTTGCTCTTGGCCGAGAGCCTGTTCGCCGACCGCCTGTTCAAACGCAAGTCGGCCCGCCGGCAAACGCCCGCGGCGCCGACCACGCCGGTGGAGGTGGCCTGACTTGATCGACCTGATCGCCAGCACGCAGATCGAACGCCTGTTCTGGGCACGCCCGCTGCCGACGGCCGCGATGGTCGGGGCGTTCCTCGCCGTGATCGCGTACAGCCTCTTCCTCTACCGCCGAGCCGCGGGGCTCAAGCCCCGGCTGCGCGTCGGGCTCGGCGGCGCGCGACTCGTCGTGCTCGCGCTTGTTGTCGCGATGCTCTTCGAGCCCACGGCGGTCGTACGCGAAACCACGACACACCAACGCACGCTCCCCGTGCTCGTCGACGTGTCGGCCAGCATGGCGATCAAAGACCCGCGCAAGGTGCCCGGCGACCTCGCCGAGGCCGCCGTGGCGCTGGACCTGGTCTCGAACACGTCCCGGTCGCAAGAACAGGACGTCGTGCTGAACCTGGACGCGAACCAGCGGCAGCAGATCGCCGACGCCTCGCGGCTCGATCTCGCGACGAGCCTGCTGCGCAAGCCCGCGCGCCCCGTCTTCGAGTCGATCGGCGACCGGCTGGACGTCAGCTACCACGCCTTCGCCGGCGGCACGCGGATGATCGGCGACGACAGCGTGCTCAGCGAAACGCAGGCCAACCAACTCGCCGCGATCGAACAGCAGACCTCGATCGCCGGGGCGCTCGAAGCCGCCGCGAAGGCCGGCGGCACGCCGCCCGCGGGGATCGTGCTCGTCTCCGACGGCGTCGAGCGCGGCGGGGCGCTCCGCACCCAGGCCATCCTCCGAGACCTCGGCGCCCGCGGCATCCCCGTCTTCACCGTCCCCGTCGGCATGGCCAACCCCGACGACGTGTCGATCCAAAGCGTCGTCATGCAGGAAGTCGCGTACTCCGGCGACCAGGTGCCCGTCCGCGTGCAGGTCCGGTCCAAGGGCTATGAAAAACGCACGGCCCGGCTGTCGGTCAGGCTCAACGACCGGCAGGTCGCCACGCGCACCGTCCGCTTCGAGGGCGGGCTGCAGTTCGAAGAGATCGAGTTCCGCGTCGACGTCTACGAGAAAGGCGCGGCGCAGATCGACATCGACATCGAGCCGTTCGACGACGAAGTCGCCGCGCAGAACAACCGCGTCCGGCGGAGCATCCGTGTCGTGAACGAGAAGGTCAACGTCTTGTACATCGAGGGCAATCAGCGGTGGGAGTACCGCTACCTGCGCGCGATCCTGAAACGCGACCCACGCATCAACGCGACCTTCATCGCCTCCAACGCCGGCCCCGAGGTCGCGCGCAACTCGCCCGAACACATCGAACGCTTCCCCGACCGCCGCGAGGACGCGTTCCAGTACGACCTGGTCATCCTCGGCGACGTGGACGCGAAGTTCTTCACCGACGAAGAGTTCGCGGTCCTCGAAGAACTCGTCCGCGACCACGGCGCGTCGCTGCTCATGCTCTGCGGGCCGATGTATTCGCCGACGAGCTACCAAGGCACCGCCGTGCAGACGATGCTGCCGGTGCGCTTCGAGCCCGACGCCCGGTGGGAGCGTGTCGCCGAGTCGGCCTACCCGGTGCTCACGCCCGACGGTCGCAGCAGCCTGGTGATGACCCTGGAGAACGAGAAGGAGTTGAACGACCGGGTCTGGAGCCGGATGGCGCCGATGGACCACCTCCCGCCGCTGCTGGGCGCGAAGCCGGGGGCGACGGTGCTGGCCGTGCTCTCGGAAGGCGGCGAGCGCGACGGCGGGTACCCGCTGGTCGCCTGGCAGCGCTACGGCACGGGCAAGTGCATGTCGATCGCGACCGACCGGCTGTGGCGCCTGCGGTACAAGACCGGCGACAAGTACCACTGGCGCGTCTGGTCCCAGTGCATCCAGTTCATGACGCTGTCGCGCCTCATGGGCGAGCACAAACGCATCCGACTCGAAACCGACCGCACCACCTACGCCCTCGAAGATCGCTGCCGGGTGTACGCGCACGTGCTCGACGAAGACTTCGAGCCCGTCGTCCAGCCGGGCTTGGACGTCTACGTCCGCCCGGCAGAACCGGGCGCCGCACGCCAACGCATCACCCTCCGTCCCGACCGCGCGCACCCGGGCATGTACGAAGGCACCTTTACCCCGCCGAGCGCGGGGCGGTACCGTGTCGAGCCGAGCGAAAGCGACCAGCGCATCGCCAACACCACCGAGTTCCAAGTCGCCGAGATCGACGACGAACAACGCGACACGAACGTCGATCTCGACCACCTCGAACGCATCGCCAAGCTCACCGGCGGGGCCCGGCTGACCATGCAGCAACTCGACCAACTCCCGTCGCTGATCGACACCGAGCCGATCACCACGACAACGACCTCCGAGCGCTCGCTCTGGGACAACGGCTGGGTCGCGCTGCTCTTGATCGGCCTGGCCGGGATCGAATGGGTCCAGCGCAGGAGGCACGACCTGCCATGACCACGCTCAACACCCCGAAGACGATCCCATCGGGCCGGCTGGACCAGCGCCTCCGCTCGGTCTGGGCCCGCGAGCAGAAGCTGCACCTGCTCGCGGGGCTGCTCGCGTTTTGCCGATGGGCGGTGCCGATGTTCCTGCTCGGCGTGTTGATCGACTGGGTGACGTACATGCCCGCCCCCGGGCGCGCGGCGATCGCGGCCCTGCTGCTGGTCGTGTCGCTGGTGCGCGCGTGGCGCGTGGGTTGGCGTCACGTCCGCCCGTTCAACGCGCTGCACACGGCGCTGCGGCTCGAACAACGCCGGGGCGACCGCGACAGCCTGCTCGTTTCTGCCCTGCAGCTGCGCGACGATTCGGCCACGGTCGGCGGGTCGGCGTCGCTGCGCGAACACACCTGCCAACAGGCCGAGCGCGCCGCCGAGGGCGTCCGGCCCGAGCGGGCCGTGCCGTACCGCCCGCTCGCCCGGCCGGGCATGGTCGCCGCGGTGCTGCTCGCGGTGATCGCGGCCTTCGCGCTCGTCAACAACGCGTTCTTCGCCGCCGGCGTCACGCGCTTGTTCACGCCCTGGGTCTTCGCCGAGTACCCCACCGACACGCGGATTCAATTGACGCAACACGAGTTGGTCATTCAAGAGGGCGCGGCGGGACAGATCGTCGCGCAGATCGCCGGTGTCGTCCCCGAACAAGCGACGATCCAGGTCCGAACCGGCGGGGGCGACGCCCGCGCGATCGACCTGCCCGTCACCAACGACCGGTGCGTCTACGACATCGCATCGGCCTCGCGCGACTTCACCTACCGCGTCAAGGCCGGCGACGACCGAACCGCCTGGCACCGGGTACGGGTCGTCCCCGCGCCGCGCATCGACCGGGTCGATGTCGAGCTCCGCTACCCCGATTACCTTCAAAAAGAGGACCAAACGCTCCGGGCCCTGACCTTCACCGCGCCCGAGGGCGCGACGGTCAACTGGCGCATCACGCTGGATCGGCCGATCCGCGCGGCGCAATTCGTTGGCGACGGGCAGCCGCCGACCGACCTGGACGTCGGGGCGGACGGCAGGACGGTCACGCTGAGCGAAGCCGTCTCCGCCTCGCGCGGTTATCAGTTTACATGGGTCGATCGCGAGCACGGCTTCCGCTTCACCAGCCCGCGCTATTACCTGCAGGTCGCCTCGGACCAGGCCCCACGCATCGAGCTGACCGAGCCCGCGAGCAACCTCGTCGCGATGCCCGGCCGGCCGATCCGACTCGCCATCCGCGCCCAGGACGACCACGGCATCGCCGCGGCCGTCGTCGCCTACCGCGTCAACCAGCGCGCGGAACAGCAGGCATCGCTCGACGACGCCGCGGGACAGACGCGAGGCGGCCGCGCGATCGATTGGGACTACCGCGAGGCGATCGCCGACCTCGGCGTGGGCGACACGGTGTCCTTCGCCGTCGAAGTCCGCGACCGCTACCCCGGCCCGGCCGGCCCGCACGTCGTGCGCACCGACACCCGGCGGGTGACCTTCGTGTCCGAGGCGCAGTACTTCGAGCAGATCGACAAGCAGACCGACCGGCTGCTGTCGCGCGTCCAGGGGTTGTACCGCCAACAGCGTGCGGCGCACGACGCGGTCCGCGCGCTGTCGCCCGACGCCGGGGGCTACGCCCAGGCCTGCCAACTCGAAGCGATCCGCCAGGAGATGCTGCGCGACCAGCTCAACGACATCGCCGACGCCATGCAGGCGTTGCTCGACGACCTCGCGGCGAACGGCGTGGCCGACGCGCCGCAGGCCGAGTCGCTCGGGCAGCTCCGCGCGTCGCTGATGAAGATCGCCGAGTCGCAAGTCGCGCTCGCCGCCGACCGCTTGCGTGAGCAATCGGGGCTGCTGGGCGATCGCCGCGCCTCGGCCGACATCCGCCCGGCGGAACACGCGGTCAACGCCGCCGCCCGCGCGCTCGGCTCGCTCGTGCTGCTGCGCGGGATCGACGCGGCCCAGGAAGTCTTCGCGCGCGAGGCCCGCGTGCTCGCCACCGCGCAGGCCGAGCTGCGCTGGCGCACCGCCACGCAAGCCACGCCCGGGCTTGCGGCCGGGCTCGGCAAGCAACAGGACGAGCTCGCGCGGTGGGCCGAGCAATTGACCGCGGCCTTGCGTGCCGGGATGCGTTACGACAAGCGGCCGCTGGCCGTGCTGCGCCTGACGCGGAGCATCAAGGACCTCGACGAGCGTGAGACCGCTGCGCGGATGCGGCTGGCGGGCGAACACCTGCGCGCGGGCGAGGCGACACAAGCCGCCGCGCTGCAGGCCGACCTGGTGCGCGACCTGCTCAACGCGGAGTTCAGCGTGCGCCTGGGCGGGGCGTACGCGACGCTGCTGAAGACCCGCAACCGGCTGGTCGCCTTGTCCGAGGCGCAGGCGCGGCTGCAGGAAGAAGGCGAGGCGATGTCGCCAAAGGCCTTTGGCGTGCAGCGCCCCGCGTTGTCGAGCCGACAGGCGGCGCTGCGCAAAGAACTGCTGACGTTGTTGCTGCCGACGGTGCCCGCGCCGCGTGCCCGGCTGTTCGACGAATCGCCGCCGCAGCCGCCGCCGGTCGAAGCGCTCTTGTCGCGCGCGGACCGCGCGATGGATCGGGCGTTGGCCGGGCTCGACGCGGGCGACCGCGCGGCCGTGCTCGCCGGTCAACAGCAGGCCGGTCAGACCCTCGCCGAATTAGCGGGTGTCGTGGATCGCTGGTCGGTGCAGATGGGCCTGCAGACACAGGGGCTGGGCACGCTGGTGGCGGCGACGAGCGAGCGGCTGTCGGGCATCGAAGCGTTCGAAGCGCGTGTGATCGCGCTGCTCGAAAAGACCGACATCGCGGCGGCCGAGGAGCGCCCCGTCGCGGGTCTGGCGGAATCGCAGGCGATCCTCGCGGACGAGTTGGCGGGCTTGGTGCGTCAGCTGCGCCGGGACAACCTTGCCCAGCCGGACCCGGACCTGCCGCCGCTGCTCAGCCGGCTTGATCGGGCCGAGCGCGCGATGCGTGCCGCGGCGGACGCGCTAGGCAACAACCAGCCGGACCCGGCGTTGACCGGGCAGGAGCGGGCCGCGGACGCGCTGGCGGAGGCGTACGCGCTCGTGCTGACGCAGAACGAACGGCTGAGCAAGCTGCAGGACCTGCTGATGTTCCAGCGCGCGGTCGGCTTCGCCAACGGGTACATGGCCGACATCGTTGCCGAACAGCGCGACCTGATCACGGCGACCGAGTCGGCGGGGGACGCGGACGTCGAGCGCCTGATGCCGGTGTTCGACAACATGCGACAGTGCATGATCGAGGTCGCGCCGCTGCTGAACCTGGTCGCCGGTCGGTTGGACGTCGGCACGCCCCTGGTCTTCGCGCAGACCGACTTCGAGGACGCGGTCGCGGCGCTGCGAGCGGGCGACAAGCTCGACGCAATCGACGCGCAGGACGTCGCCGCCCAGTCGCTGGCCGAAGTGCAATCGCGCGTCGCCGCGATCACGGCCCAGACCGGCTACGTCGCCGAGATCGTCGAACTGCTCCACGCCCAGGCCTCCAACGCCGCGGCGTTGGGTGACCTGCAGGACGCGTTGCGCCGGCAGGCGATGCTGCAGGATCAGGCCCGGCGCGACGGCGTGCTCGAGGCGCAGCGGGCCCTGCTCGCCGAGGCGGAGCGATCCGGCCGGCTGCTGACCGCCGCGGCCGGGACGCCCGGCTTCGACGCGCCCGCCGAGCGCATGCGCGAGGCGCTCGATCACATCGAGGCGGGCGAGACGGACGAGGCGCACGAGCAGATGGGGCTGGCCGCGACGGCCCTGGGCGGCAACGCCGAATCGCTGGCGGTCCTGATCGGGATGCTGCACGGCCTGCCGAGCATCGAGATCAACGCGCAGACCGAGCCGGCACTGGTCCGTTTGATCGACGTGTTGACGCTGGCCAGCGCGCACAAGACGCTGCTGCGGCGAACCGCCGACGCCGACGCCGGGGCGCTGCCGCCGCTGGCCGAGGCGCAGCGCCGGCTCGCGTCGCGCGGCGCCGAGGTCGCGCGCGCCGGCGAGACGCACGCGCTGCTCAACGCGGCGCACAAGCAACTGGGCCTCGCCGCGGCCGCGCTCGAATCGCCGGACCCGGACCGGGACGCGATCGCGCAGCACCAGCGCGCCGCGGACACGCACCTGCGCCACTTCATCGTCGAGCAGGCGCTGGTCCTGGAAACCGCGATCCAGATCGCGCCCAGCGACGGCGACCCGGGCGACGACGGCGAGGGCAGCGACAGCGAGTCCGCCCTCACCGCGGGTTTCATCTCCGACTTCGTCAGCGGCGAAACCCCGCAGGACAAGCGCACCGAGTGGAAGGTGTTGGCCGACCGCAACCGCGCCGCGCTGAACCAGAACTTCGCCCGCGAGTTGCCGCTCGAATACCGCCGACTGCTGAAAGACTATTACGAAAGGGTCGCCGAATGATCGCGTTCGCCTGCTCATCGCCTCGGGTTGGTGCCGTGTTGTGCCTGGCGGTATCGTGCGTCGCCGCCGCGTACGCCCACGCGCAGGACGCGCAGGCCGACGAAACCGCCGTGACCGCAAGCGAGGCGCCGCCGCGCAGCAACGGCGTCGATGAGCCCGAAGCGCCCGAGCTCACCGAGGAAGCGGAGAAGGCGATCGAGCGCGGCCTGGCGTTTCTCATCGCCAACCAGAACCCCGACGGCTCGTGGTCGATGGACAACGGCGACTACGCGATCGCGGGGACCAGCCTCGGGCTCATGGCGTTCATGGTCGAGGGCCACTTCCCCGGTTTCGGCCGCTACGGCGAGGCGCTGGACCGCGCGAAGGACTACCTGCTCAAACGCGCCAAGGACTCGCCGACCGGCGCGATGGGCGTGAAGATGTACGAGATCGGCCTGTTCACGATCGCGATGTCCGAGCTCCTGGGCATGACGCGCGACCCCGACGACAACCCCCAGATCCAGGCGGCGCTCGAGCGCGTCGTGCAGATCATCCTCCGCTCTCAGAGCCCGCTGGGCGGCTGGCGTTACGCGCCCCGGCCCGACGCGGGGCAGGACACGTCCGTCACCGCGATGGTCTTCGTCTCGCTCGCCTCGGCGCGCGAGGCGGGCGTGCTCGTGCCGACCGAGACGATCGACCGCGTGACCAACTACCTCCGCGACCAGGCGTTCGACGAGCAGCGCGGCGGGTTCGGCTACCAGGGCAAGGGCTACACGATCGCCTGCACGGCCGGCGGCGTCTACGCCGCGCAGCTCGCCGGCAACCGCGACACGCAGTGGGTCGACGCGGCGCTGACGAGCCTGGAGAACGACCCGAAGATGTTCTCGCGCAAGGACAACGGCCACTACTACTATTCGCACTACTACGCGATGCAGGCCATGGTCCAGGCCGGCGACGAGCGCTACGCGAAGTGGTACCCCAAGATCCGCGACTCGCTCATCGACCTGCAGCAGCCCAACGGGTCCTGGCAGGAAAAAGAGCAGGACTACCCGCACAAGACGCCGATGGCGATCATCATCCTTGGGACGCCCAACCGGTACATCCCGGTGTATCAACGATGAGAGGCGCATCGTCATCGCAAGCCACACCCAAACGACATGCTTGGACATACACACCCATTGAGCCTGCTCGCCGTCCTGCTGCTCGCCGCCACGGGGTGCGCCGGCGAGCCGAAGACCGGCAAGCACCTGTTCATCCTGTCGGGCCAGTCCAACATGACCGGCACGCTGGAGCAGGCATTCACCGCCCGCGTGCAAGCGCGCTTCGGCCAGGCGGACGCCGTCGTCGTGATGCGGATGAAGAGCGGGCGCGGGATCCGGTTCTGGCTCGCGGATTACCGCCCGCCTGCCGATCGATCGTTTTCCGACCGGGCGATGGCCGAGAACGGCAGCGCGTACCTGCCGTTGATCGACGCCGCGACACGCGCCCACGAACAGGCATCCTTCGATACGGTCGGCTTCATCTGGATGCAGGGCGAGTCCGACGGGCTCAACGGCCTGTCCGAGGTTTACAAAGAGAGCTTTGAAAAACTCGCCGAAAAGCTTAAAAAGGACCTGGGTCGGGACGACCTCTATTTCGTCATCGCACGGATCAGCGACTACGGCAACGACGGGCCACAAGGCGAGCACTGGCGACGCGTCAGGCACGCGCAGGCCGCGCTCGGACAGACCGCCGGCAACGCGTGGGTCGATACCGACGACCTCAACGGCGGGGGCGCGGATCAGCCCAACGGCGGCCTGCATTACCCCAGGGAAGGGGCCGCGGCCCTCGGCCAACGACTCGCGGAGCGAGCGATCGACATCATCGAGCAAACACCGTGACAGGCGAGCAGGAAACAGCCGCCGAATAAGGAGCAAGCCATGACCATCATGCGACATGTGACGCGCACGCATCAGGCACTATGGGCGTTGTGTCTGGCGATCGGCCTGACCGCCCCGGCCTGGGCCAGGCCGGCCGCCGCGCCCGAACTCAACGCGGCGGGCGAGCGGATCCGGATCGTTTACGCCGAGCAACTCCAAACGCTGAGCGCCGAGGTCGCCGCCGCCCTGCCGGAGATCGATGCGCAGAAAGCCGAGGCGTTCGTCAAGGCCCGCGCCGCGTTGGACGCGTTGCGCAAGCCCGGCGAGGGCGCGGGGCCGAAGGACCACGCCGCGTACGAAGCCGCGAAGGCGCAGGCCCAGGCGCAGACGCTCGCCGCGGCACGCGCGGTCCTTGAAGACCTCGACCCCTTCCTCGCCAGCAACGCGCTGGACGGCAAGCTGATGCGCATCGCGATCCTCCGCCACGGCACGCCCGCGGGCCTGGCCGAGTTCGCCCAGCAGAGCGACAAGCACAAGGCGCTGATCGACAACCTGCTCGCCGACGAAACACTCATGAAACAAGTGCTCGAGGCCGGCGGCGCCAACGGCGGGGAGTACGGCGAGGCGATGCAGGTCTACGCCCTGATACTCGACGCCAGCGACAAGCCGCGCGAGCCCGGCATCCTCCAGAACCTCGCGCTCGGCACCGCGCTGCACCAGCCCTGGCTCGAAGGCCAGGACCCCGGCAGCGTCAACGCGCCCGTCTTCACCGACCACCAAACCCCCGACGGCCAGGTCGCCCGCTACCTGCACTACGAAAAAGCCTACCTCGACGAAGAACTCGACCCCGCGTTCAAACACTTCACCGCGTGGGAGTGCCGGTACATCACCAACGACCCGTACAGCAACAAAGAGCTCGCCTGGGCCCGCACGATGCTGCGCAACTTCCGGCCCGACCACGTCACCAACCCCGACTATTCCTGGCGCTACGTCGGCATGGTCAAGAGCGACTTCCCCTACTGCAGCACCCGGCACGACCCGTCGCTGGGCATGCCCCAGCAAGAGGCGCTCGCGCTCGGCGGCATCTGCGGCCGACGCGCGTTCTTCGGCCGGTTCATCACCCGCGCCTTCGGCATCCCGGCACGACGCTCGACGCAGACCGGCCACGCGGCGATGAACATGTGGACGCCCGACGGCTGGGTCGTCCGCCTCGGGGCTTGGTGGTCCATGAACTGGTGCGGGCCGTGGGGTGGGCTCGACTTCCTGCTCGACTCCCAGGCACGCGAATACCCAGCAGACTATGCCAAAGTCCTGCGCGCCCAGTGGGTCGCCGACGCGCTGGGCGAAGACGACGTCAGCCTCCGCCACTACGGCAAGGGCGGCGGGCTCTGGAACGCGCTGGCGTTCTACCAAAAACGCGCGATCGTCCAAGACCACCAGGCCGCCGCGATCGGCGCGGAACTCGCCACGCTCACCGAGGAAGAGGCCCGGCTGCTCGGCGAGTCGGACACGATCCTCACGTCCAACACCGAGCAGGAAGACGACCAACTCGACATCCCCGAGCAACACCGCAAGATCACGGTCGACCAGGCCGGCGTCATCACCGTCCCCGCCGTGGCCTGCACCGCCCCGGACAACAACACCGACAAGGTCTTGTTCCTCGACAGCTGGGAAGGCGGGTTCCAGGTCCACTACCAACGCCTGGGCACGACGCCCGAGATCCTGCGCTACAGCGTCGAAGCGCCAAGGGCCGGCAAGTACAAGCTCACCGCCCACGTCGCGACCGTTTCGGACAAACAAAACGCGATCTTCCGCATCAACCGGCGGGACCTCGTGGACGTCATGCTGCCCTACACCAAGGGCGACTGGCAGGACAGCGAGCCGCAGACGATCGACCTGCGCGAGGGGCGCAACTCGATCATGCTGACCTTCCGGGCACCCAACCGCGGGGTGAGCATCAAGTCGTTCCAGCTCACGCCCGTTGACCCGGCCGACTGACCGGGCGTCACTGCAAGAAGAAGGACAGCCTCGTGATGAAACACCGCCGCCCGCTCGATTGCTTTGCGCTGGTGCTTGCCGCGCTTTGTGTGGCCGCCTTGCCCGCCTGGTCGCAGGATCAGGCGGGGCCAATCGCGCGGGCCGAGGTGTCGGCGATCCAGTCCAAGCTGGACGAGGCGGGCGACGCCGCGTCGTCGGCACGCCGCAAACTCGCGCTGCGACGCGTGATCCGCGAGGGCGACGCGCTGCTCGACAAGCACCCCGAGGCGCCCAACCGCTTCGAGGTGCTCGGCGTCTTGTTCCAGGCCCGGCGGCAGCTGGTCGCGCTCGACGATTCGTCCGCCAACCGCTCGGCGTTTTTAGAGACCAGCCGACGCCTCGCCGAGGCGCCCGACGCCTACGCCGCGCTCCGCCTCGACGCCGACCTGATCGTCTCGCAGGCCGACCTGGCCAAGCGGGGCGCCGACCTCGAAGCCCGCGCCGACGCGCTCATGCCGCTGGTCGAGCGCTACCGCGACACCGAGGTCGAGGCGAAGGTGGTCCGCGTCGCGATGCTGATGGCGCTGGAGTTCGGGGACACGGCGGTGGTCAACCGCCTGCGCCAAGTCATCGCCGAGCGCTTCCCCGGCGACCCGGAGATGATCAACTTCCAACGCGACAAGCTCGCCGGCCAGGTCTTCGGCGCGCCGTTCATCGGTCAGTTCAAGTCGTCCGACGGCAGGCTGTACCGCCTGCCGATGGACGGCATGGGCAAGACGACCGGCCTGTACTTCTGGTCGAAAGAAGGCGACGGCCTGGAACAGCTCAAGCTGCTGGCCGAGGGCTGGAACACGGTCAAGGCCGACCCCGAGTACGCCGCGGCCGGGCGGTACCAGTTCATCAGCTTCAACCTCGACGGCCTGCCCGACGCGGGCGAAAGCCTGCTGCGCGAGGCCGGCCTGGACTGGCCCGCGCTGCACCTGCCCGAGGGGACCGACAGCGCGATCTACAAGACCTACATCCGCAACTCGCCCAAGCTCCTGACGATGACGCCGACCGGCTACACCGCGATGGTGATGAGCGGGTCCACGCGCGTCCGCCCGGACCGCGGCTGGGAGCGGTCCTTCCAATCCATGCTCGCGCGGTCCTGGGCGAGGCCGCGCTACGCCAGCCAGCTGCAATCCCTGCTCGCCGGCGAGTTCCTGGTCGTCGACCCGGCCGGCGACTTCGACCCCGCCAACCCGCCGGAGTACAAGGCGGCCGTGCCCGCGCGCAGCGGCGCGACCGGGCCGCTGAAACGCGGCGCGTCGTCGGTCCCCGAAGCCAAGCTCCGCGCGATCCAGGCCTGCTTCGTCCAGCCGCCGATGCGCTACCGCCTGACGTTGGAACAGGCCCGCGCCAATTACGAGAAGGCCGAAACGCTCTGCCGGCAGGCGATCGCCGAGCACCCGGACGCGGACGACCTGTGGGTCGTGCGGAACCGCCGGATCGTGGCGCTGATGGGTTTGTGGAAGTGCGGCGCGGACCGCAAACACTACGACGCCGCGGTCCGCGAGGCGAAGGCCGCGATCCAGGCGGGCTATCCCGAGGGGACCGATCTGGTGGCGCGGTTCTGCCTGGCGCGTGAAGCGCTGCGGGCAGACAATACCGAAGACCTGCCCGGTGTGATCCATGCGTTGGTCGCATCGACCGGCGCCGGGCCGACGGCCACGACGACGCACGCCGCCGCGTCGCTGCTCGCGCTCGAAGTGGGCGACCGCAAGCTGCACGAGCGCTACCGCCGGCTGAGCCTGGACCAGCACGCCGACGACCCGGTGCTCTGGACCGCGACCGCGTTTTTCCTGGACCGGTACCACCGCTACTGGCAATACCACCCGCCGTTCACCGCCGGCTGGACCTACGGCCGACGCATGGGCCACTTCCTCGCCATCGGCACGCCCGAGGACGCGAACCGCACCTTCCGCGCCACCTTCAACACCATCGAGGGCGACGCCGTCACGCTGCCCGACGCGGCGCAGGGCAAGTGGGTCGTCGTCTCGTTCGTCGATAGCGCCAAGGGCCACGGCTACCTTCAGCGCTACGCCGGACCCGTCGCCGACGGCCGGCCGACCGACGACGTCGCGCTCTTCGCCGCGGTGCTCGACGACAACGCCGACACCGCCCGGCAACTGCTGTCGGAAAAGAAGCAGCCCGATAGCTACCCGACGCTGCTGGTGCCCGGCGGGCTCGAGAACCCGGTCGCCCGGCAGCTGGGCATCCTCGCCGAGGACGCCCGCCCGAACCTGTTGATCCTCCGGCCCGACGGCGGCGTCGCGGCCATGCTCTCGGGCTTGACCATGAGTTCCCAGCACGGCAACGCCGTGCAGAACATCATCGAGCGGCACGACGAACACGCCGTCGACGAAGCGCTGGCCAAGGGCGAGATCGACGAGGCGAAGCGGCTGGCGTTCACGCACGCGCCGGTCCAGCAGCTGCCCCCGCCGGACGCGAAGCGGGGTTGGAAGCCGAAGAAGATCTCGGTCCCGCACCTGCGGGCGCGGGCGAAGGTGTACATGGCGATGGGCGATTGGCGGGCGGCGCTCGACGACATGCAGGCGGCCTACCTCGAGGTCAACAGCAGGGCGGGGTGGCTGAGCATGCGGACCGAAGAATTAGACGAGACCGAGGCGCTGCGCGATGTGATCCTGCAGAAGCTCGAGCGGCCGGAGTAACGAAAAAACGATAGCGCGTTTTCACTTACTTCGTAGCGGTATCTGGAACCCCCTCCCTTGAGGGAGGGGCCGGGGGAGGGTGGCGAATCATCTTGCTCGTTTGAGATTCAAGACGATCCGACACCCCCTCCCGGCCTCCCCCTCGGAGGAGGAGGGGTTTCAAGGCCGCTGCGGAGAAGATGAAAACGATCTAGCGAAGAACACAACGCCGACCGTTTGGCCGGCGCTGTGTGTGTTGCGTGTCGGGTGTGGCGGTGGCGTGATCAGGCGCGTCGGCGTCGTGCGACGAGCAGGCCGCCCAGGCCCAGCAGCGCGAGCGAGGTCGGCTCGGGGACGACGTAGAAGCCGTCGCTGCCGTTGGTGTACGCGATCTTGCCGTCCCACCAGGCGAGTTGGCCGGGCGTGTCGTCGCTGGGCCCGGCGAGGAACTCGGCCTCGCTGACGACGATCGCGAGGGTGCCGGCCGGGTCGTTGGGGTCGTAGGACAGCAGGTCGTCGCCGTCGGACTCGTAGAAGTACACGAGCCCGTCGGGCGCTGCGAAGATGTCGCCGAAGCCGACGCTACCGTCGTTCGCGTCGCCGGCGCTGAGCGTGATCGCGTCGATCTGCGCGGTGGTGAGGACGGTGGAGCCGGTGTTGGTCAAGGTGTTCCACGCGACGAGCGAGTCGTTGGAGTTGCTGCCGATGAGGATGGTGTCGCCGAGGACCCCGATGCCGCCGATCGAGGTGCCGCCCGCGAGCGCCGCGAGGTCGCCGGTGCTGATTTCCACCGCGGCGGTGTTGGCCGGGGAGATCGAGAGGATCGAATCGGACACGCTGTCGAGCGCGTAGATCTGGCCGGTCGCATCGACTTCGAACGCCGCGACCATGTTGACGCTGACGCCTGCCGCGGCGTCGAGCGCCGCCTTGGTGACCACCTCGGTCACCGCGCCGGTGCCCAGGTCGATCTCGTAGACGTTGTTGTCGAAGAAGTTGACCGACCGCAGGGCGTTGCCGGCGACGCCCGCGCCGTTGCCCGCGGCGATGTCGAACGCCGAGCCGTAGGTGCCCCACTGGGCGTTGGTCATCACGGTCGTGAAGCCGATGCCATCGAACGCGGTGACGACGCCACCGACGGAGTCGAGGTCACGGGTGACGGCGTAGGCCGTGCCGCCGGAGGTGACGACGGTGTCGAGGAACGGGTTGGCCAGTTCGCCGTTGGCCGCGTCGGCTTCGGTGAATACGGTTTGCGGGACCGCGGCGCGGGCCGAGCCGGTCAGGGCGAGTGCGCCGATCAGGGCGCCGAGGGTGAATCGCTTTTTCATGGTTCTTCTCCGTGGGTGGGGACAGTTGGGATCAATCAACCCGCCGTCGGCGGGCGCAGGCAATCAAGCCGGTGAACAAGAGCAGGGCGGAGGCGGGCTCGGGCACGGCGCCGGGCGACAGCGGGCCGGTGTAGCTGGAAAAGAGCGTGCCCAGGTCGGTGTCGTCGACGTCGCCGTCGCCGTCGGTGTCGCCGTCGGCCGCGGTCTTGCCGCCGGTGCCGGGCGTCAGCGGTCCGGTGTAATTGGAAAAGGCGGTGCCCAGGTCCGAGTCGTCGATGTCGCCGTCGCCGTCGGTGTCGCCGGGCAGGGCGAGGGGGGCGAGTTCGATGGCGACGTGGTACACGCCGGCGCTGTTGGAGTCGAAGGCCCCGCTGTCGGTCGCCTCGAAATACACCTGGACGACGTTGTCGGGACCGCGGTCGGTTATCGCGACTTCGCCGATCGAGAACTTGTTGATCGTGTCGGGCCCGACCGGGTCGCCGACCTCGACGATGACGGTGCCGTTGAGCACCAGCGCCCCGGTGCCGTTGTTCGACGAGGACCCGAAGTAGAACAGGACGTCGCCGGCGTTGTTGATGTCCAGGTACTGCGGCAGCCCGGCGAGGGGGGCGCCGAACCCGCCGCCGACCTTGGGCAGGATGTCGCCCTCGCGGAAGGCGACCTCGCCGTCGATGAAGATCGCGTCTTCGTTGGTCGCGGCGTCGGTCCACCCGCCGGCGGCCCACTTGCCGGCGTTGTTGATCGCGACCTGGCTGATGTTGTCCAGCCGCTCGGTGCCGCCGGCGACGAGCAGGTCGCCCTCGCGGAAGAACGTGCCGGTGGGGGTGGTGGCGACCTGTCCGTTGATGACCAGCGCGCCCTGCGAGGTACCGACGCCGACGTCCGCGTCGGTGACGTAGAACGCGCCGTTGTCGGAAAAGTGGGTGTTGCCGATAGCGAAGTCTTTGTCCTGGATGCTGTTGCCGCTTGGGCCCAGCGTCTTGCCGGTATACAGCAGCACGTCGCCGTCGGTCGAGAACAGGCCCCTGCCGTCGGCGACGCCCGCGGACGTGTAGCTGGCTTTGTAGTATGCGGTGTTGCCGGCGGAGGCGACGAAGCTGAGCCCGTCGTTGTTCGCGCCGACAAAGCCCGAGCCGGTGGGCAGCGCGTCGCCCTCGATGATCGCGGGGCTGTCGCCGAGGAAGATCGCCGAGAGCCGGTCGGCAGGCGTGGGCGCGTCGGGCTGGGTGTCGATGTCCGCACCGTAGATGAACGAGGCGTTGGCGGGGTTGTAGCCGATCTTGTTGCTGAACTGTACGCGGTAGTAGTCGGTCCCGCCGATCTGCGTGATGGGGGCGGTGTCTTCGGTGAGCAGGGTCGCGCCCGATTGGCCGTCGATATCGCCGAAGACGTGGTCCTTGGCGAGTTGGGGGATGATGGTGGAGCCGCTGGCGAGGGTGTAGTTGTCGCCGAAGGACGTCCCGGTCTTCGCGTTGACCAGGAACCCGCCGTCGGGTGTCGCCGAGATCGTGCGGATCGAAGTGACGAACTCGAAGTCGAACTGGGGGAAATAGGTGTTGTCGGTCTCCCGCAGCAGCCGGGTCGTCGGCTGGTCGATGTCCACAACCGTGGCGCCCGCGTGCAGCGTGGGCAGCGCGGCGAGGGCCAAGGCCGGCAGAAGTCGTCGGGTGGGGCGTCGGGTGCGCATCTGGATGAAATTGCCTTTCCTCACTTGGCAAAGCCAAGTCACAAGCCTAAACTACCAGTTGAATCTTCTATAAGATTCGGGCTTATCGGGCCTACTATATGGCCGTAACGCATAGTTGTTGGTGACGCGTGATGAAAAACGATCAAGATTCATCGAAACACCACCAAGGGTTTACCCTGATCGAGTTACTGGTCGTGGTCAGCATCATCGCCTTGCTGATCGCGATCCTGCTGCCCGCGCTCGGTGCCGCCCGTCGGTCGGCCCAGCACGCCCAGTGCCTGAGCAACCTCAAGCAGGTGTTCACCGCCTCGTTCGCCTGGGCGGCGGAGAACGACGACTACCTGCCCGGCCCACAGGAGACGGGCATCTGGGACTACCGCATCGCGCCGGGCACGGTCGCGCCGCCCACCTCCAAGTGGGCGGGCCTGCCCACCGAAGAAAACCTCGGACTCGCCGCCGTGCTGGACGACGAGCAGTTCATGCCCGGCCAGTCGAACGCCTGGGTCTGCCCGCTCAACCAGCGTTTCGCCGACAACGGCAACACCTACGCGTGGAATGCGACGTCCAAGTTCGACGAGGTCCGCACGATCAACTTCAAGGACGACCTGACCAAGGCCGCGTACGTCTGGGACAACTTCGCGCTCTACGAGGGCCGGCCCGGCCGGGACGACGAGAGCGCCGGCGCGATCCCGAGCGACGACCGCCCGTTCGTCCACGACGAGCAAGCGAAGACCCCGATCCGCGCGACCTACGCCGCGTACCTCGACGGGCACGCCGCGCCGCGCAAGTACGAGCTGGAAGCAAACGACGGCAACGGCAACTCCCAAACCACCCCGGGCAACCCCTCCAACCGATGAATCAAACTTTATCCGCGCTGTTGATCCGGTCTTTCGCCTTGCTGCTGCTGTGCGCCAGCGCGGCCCTGGTTTTGGCGTGCGTGTCCAGCCGGCAACCGGACGCCGCCGAGCAAGCCGCCGGCGGCACGCCGACCACGGCGGAGGCGGACGCGCAGACGCTTGAGGCACGCACCGCCGAGCTGCGCAGGCTCTACGAGAAACCGGTCGATCAGTGGCCGCCGGCGCAGGTCGATGAGGGCGTCGCGTTCGTCGAGTTCGGCCCGATGCCCGAGCCGGTCTTCCCCGACGACAACCCGCACACCGACGCCAAAGAACAGCTCGGCGAGCTCTTGTTCTTCGACCCTCGCCTCTCGGGCAGCGGGCAGATGGCCTGCGCGTCCTGCCACGACCCGGACCTGGGCTGGACCGACGGGCGGACCGCGTCGTTCGGCGATCGGCGTCTGCTACTCAAGCGCAACGCGCCGACGATCAAGAACTCGGGCCACTTCACCACGCTGTTCTGGGACGGCCGGGCGAAGTCGCTGGAAGAACTGGTCCTCGCGGTGATCCAGAACCCCGACGAATTGCACGCCACGCTGCCGGGCGTCGAGCAGACGATCGCGAAGAGCAGCGCCTACCTCGACCACTTCGAGAAAGCATTCGGCGACCGGCGCGTCACCGCCGACCGCATCGCCAAGGCCGTCGCCACCTTCTGCCGAACGGTCAACTCCGAGCGCAACGACCTGGACCGTTTCATGGCCGGGGACTACGACGAGTTGTCGGACGCCGCGGTCCGCGGGCTGCACCTGTTCCGCAACAACGCGCGCTGCGTCAACTGCCACCACGGCCCGCTGTTCACCGACAACCAGTTCCACAACATCGGGCTCTCGGCGTTCGGCCAGAAAAAGTTCGAAGACCGCGGGCGCTGGCACGTCACGAAGAAGGTCGAAGACGTCGGCGCGTTCCGCACCCCCGCGCTGCGCAACATCACCAAGACCGCGCCCTACATGCACCACGGCCGGTTCACGCTCGAAAACGTGCTGAACCTCTACAACGTCGGCATGCCGGACCTCAAGCCCCGCCGGGGCCAGGAAGATGACCCCAACTTCCCGATCAAGGACCCGCTCATCAAGCCGTTGGACCTGACCCAGGATCAACTGGCCGACCTCCGCGCATTCATCGAGCACCTGGAGGAAAACCGCCGACGCGTCGACCCGCCGGACCTGCCCGCGTTTGACGAATAATCAACGCTTCGCGATGGAAAGCCGCCGGTCAACGCCCGGGGGACAATCCGGGGAACGCGTTGATCCAGCAAGAACCGATCCGTTACGAAGGGCCCGTGGGCATTTCGACCCCCGCGTGTGACGCGGCGGCTACAGCACGAAACCCGATCTCACAGACACCCTCGTCAATCAGCCACGCCGGCCTACTCGTACACGCTCGCGGCGGGGCCGCCCTTGCGCGCGTCGTACGGCACGAACGAGCGGTTGGTGTAGTACGGGAACAGCCAGAGGTCGCCCGCCCAGTCGCGGACATCGTCGGGCTCGAGGCCGTGCGCGTAGAGGTTGGTCAGGTAAAAGCGTTTGCCCGGGTGCAGCTTCTGGAAGAGCCCGGTCGTCTCGGGCAGCCGGTCGGCGTGGGCGCGGAGGTACGGGTCGCCCTTGGGGTCGGACCAGGTCTTGCCCGCGTTCTTCTTGCAGGCCTTGGTGTCGTAGTCGCGCCAGCGCAGCGTGAAGCCGCGGTGGGCGTAGCCATATTTGGACAGCCGGTCGTTGACCCACTTGTCGTAGAAGACGTAGAGGTTGACGTCGAAGGCCGCTTCCTGCAGTCCGGTCATCCGCATGGGGAAGAAGATCCCGTCGCGCCCGCCGGTATCGAACGAAAAGCGCAGCGGGTGCATCTCGATGGCGGAGCCTTTCTTCAACTCCGCCTCGGCGACCTTGACACACGCGAAGACGTATCCCTGCTCACGGTAGAAACCGATCACGTCCTCGGCGTCCGGGACCGGCTGGTAGCCGTTGTCCTTCAGCCACTTGTTCAGCGTGCCCGCCTCCTTCTCGCGCACGACCGAGACGTCGTAGCTGCCGACGATCTTGCGCGAAATCAACTCGACGGCCTGCGGCGCGTCCTCGGCGGCGCCTTCCTTGTCACCTTCCGCTTTCGAGTCGTTGAGCGACCGCCGGCTGCTCTCGGCCAGGCGGGCCTGCACGTAGCCGTGCAACTCTTCGAACACCGCCGCGTCTTCCTTGCCCGTCTCCGGCACGGCCGGCAACGGGACGACCCAGGCGAACTGGTCGACTTCGCCCTCGACGGCGATCTTCAGGATCATGTCCTGCCTAGCGCTCTGGCCGTCGTCGCCCTTGTGGAAGATGATGATGGCCTCCTGCGCCTTTTCTTCCAGCGAGCCGGTGTACGGTTTTTCTTCGTACACCGCGGGGGCGAACACCTTGCCATCCGCCAGCGCGGAAGTCGAGAAGAAGACGGCGAATGCAATGAAAAGCCGGCGGGCGATCGTGGTCATGGCTTGGCTCCGGAGAAAGGGTCTACAAGCTGTAGCGTTCTTCAACAGCAAAAGGTTCAGGCCAAAAGATCACGCACGACCTTGCCGTACACGTCGGTCAGCCGGTAGTTGCGGCCCTGGTGCTTGAAGGTCAGCCGTTCGTGATCGATCCCCAGCTGGTGCAGCACCGTCGCGTGCAGGTCGTGGACCGGCACCTCGCCCTGGGTCACGGCGTAGCTGAAGTCGTCCGTCTGCCCGTGTATCAGCCCGGGCCTGAACCCGCCGCCCGCCGCGAGCATCGTGAAGCAGCCGGCGTGGTGATCGCGCCCGTAGGCCTCGCGCACCTTGCCGTCCTGGCTAAAAGTCGTGCGCCCAAACTCACCGCCCCACAGCACGATCGTGTCGTCGAGCAGGCCGCGCTGCTTGAGGTCGGTGATCAACGCCGCGGTCGCCCGGTCGGTCTCCTTGCACCGCTTAGGCAGGTGCGCGGGCAGGTCGAAGTGGTGGTCCCAGCCGGAGTGGTAGAGCTGCACGAAGCGCACGTCGCGCTCGGCCAGTCGGCGGGCCATCAGGCAGTTGAACGCGTAGGTCCCGGGCGTGCGCGCGTCCTCGCCGTAGAGCGCGTAGGTCGATGCCGGTTCATCCGAGAGGTCGGACAACTCGGGGATCGACGTCTGCAGGCGGTACGCCATCTCGTACTGCGCGATGCGGGTTTCGACGGCCGGGTCCCGGCTGCGCTCCAGTTCCTGCGCGTTCAGCTCGTTGATCACGTCGAGGATCTTCCGCCGATCGGTGATCGGTTTCTCGGCCGGGTCGTTCAGGAACAGGACCGGCGACGCGCCCGAGCGCAACCGCACGCCCGCGTACTTGCCCGGTAAAAACCCCGCGCCCCACAAGCGACTATTGAGCGGCTGCATGTTGCCCAGGTCGCCGCGCGAGACGAGCACGACGAAATCCGGCAGGTTGCGGTTCATCGAGCCAAGCCCGTAGCTGAGCCACGACCCCATCGACGGTCGGCCGGGCAGGCCGTGGCCCGTCTGCATGAACGTAAGCGCCGGGTCGTGGTTGACCGGCGTCGTGCTCACGCCGCGCATCGTGCACAGGTCATCGGTGATCCGGCTCATGTAAGGCAACAGCTCGCTGACCCACGCGCCGTTGTCGCCGTGCTGCTTGAACTTGTACTTCGTGTTGATGACCGGGTGGGTCTTGTGCGTGTTGTTGAAGCCGGTGAGTCGGCCCTTTTGCGGGACGAGTTGGAAGATGTCCCGGCCGTGGAACTTTTCGAGCGCGGGCTTGTGGTCGAAGAGGTCCACCTGCGCCGGCCCGCCGGACTGGAAGAGGTAGATCACGCGCTTGGCCTTGGGCGTGTGGTGCGGCAGGGCGGACGCAGTCGGCGTGCTTGCCCCCTTCGTTGTCGCTTCGCCGGCGCAGATCCCGGCGAAGGCCATGCCCCCCAGCCCCGCCGCGCCCAGTTGGAGGAAGCGTCGGCGGTCGATGCGGCCGCAGGCGTGTTGCAGTTCGTCCATCGTTCTACTTGCGTGTCAGGGTTTCGCTGAGGTTGAAGATCGCCAGGCAGACGTCCGCCAGCGCGGCGATGTTGTTTGGGTCGAGCGTTGCATCGACGGGCGATTCGCCCACGGCAAGCAGCTTCTGCGCCGCGGCGGGCTCGGACCGGTAGGCTTCGAGCCGCTGGCGGTACAGGCCGACGAGCAGCCGTGTTTCCCGATCGTTCGGCGGGCGTGACAACACATGCCGCATCGCCAGCGCGACCTGCGCCGCCTCGTCGCCCGGCCGCTCGACCATCACCCGCTCCGCCAGCTTGCGCGCCGATTCGATGTACGTCGGGTCGTGCAGCGTCGCGAGCGCCTGCAACGGCGTGTTGGTCGTCTCGCGCTTGACGGTGCAGACGTCCCGGCTTGGCGCGTCGAACACCGTCATCGCCGGGTGCGTCGCCGCGCGACGCCAGTAGGTGTACAGGCTCTTGCGGTACAGGTCTTCGCCTTGGCTCTGCGTGTACCGCTCGGCGTGGCTCGCGGGCGCATTGAGGTCTTCCCAGATGCCGTCGGGCTGATACGGGAACACGCTCGGCCCGCCGACCTTGCGCGTCAGCAGCCCGCTGGCGAAGAGCGCCTGGTCGCGGATCAGCTCGGCGGGCAGGCGGAACGACGGCCCGCGCGCGAGCAGGCGGTTGTCCGGGTCCTGCAATCCCCGGCGGTGCGTCGAATCCTGCCGGTACGTCGCCGAGAGCACGATCGTCTTGATCAGCCGGTGCAGGTCCCAGCCGTGGTCGCGGAAGTCGGCGGCGAGGTAATCGAGCAAGCGCGGGTGGCTGGGCGTTTCGGCTTGCAAACCAAGGTTATCCGGCGTCTTGACCAGCCCGATGCCGAAGAACTGCTGCCAAAGCCGGTTGACCGTCACGCGCGCGGTCAGCGGGTGGGCGTCGTCGAACAGCCAGCGCGCCAGGCCCAGCCGGTTGCTCGGCCGGTCGCCAAAGCCGTGCAGCACCGCGGGGGTGTTGGGATCGACCTTCTCGCCGTACTGATCGAACTGCCCGCCCATGAGGACAAACGTGTCGCGCGGTTGCTCCTGCATGACCATGACCCGCCCGCCGTCGCGTTCGATGAACGGCGCGACGGGTTTTCGATGCACGCCCTTGCCCGCGTCGGCGCTTGAATTAAAGAACGCGTAGAGCTGGTAGTACTCGGTCATCGAGACCGGGTCGTACTTGTGGTCGTGGCACCGGGCGCAGTCGAGGGTCAGTCCCAGGAACAGCGTGCCGAACGTCGTGGTCCGGTCGTTGACGTTCATCACCCGGTACTCTTCCTCGATGATGCCGCCCTCGATCGTCGTCGGGTGGTTGCGGTTGAACCCCGTCGCGATCCGCTGGTCCTCGGTCGCCCCCGGGAGCAGATCGCCCGCGAGTTGTTCGGTGATGAATTGGTCGTAGGGCAGGTTCTGCTTGAACGCCGAGATGACCCAGTCGCGCCAGGGCCACATCTGCCGCGCGTTGTCGAACTGGAAGCCGTTGCTGTCCGCGTAGCGCGCGTTGTCCAGCCAGACCAACGCCATGCGCTCGGCGTAATCATCGGACGCGAGCAACCGATCGACCACCTTCTCGTACGCGTTCGGCGAATCGTCAGCGACGAACGCGTCGATCGCCCCGACCGTCGGCGGCAGGCCGGTCAGGTCCTGTGTCACCCGGCGCAGCCAAACAACCCGATCCGCCTCGGGCGCGGGCGCGATCCCGCGCTCGGCGAGTCGGGCGTACACGAACCGATCCAGCGCGTTGCGCGACCAACCATCGCCGGGCGTCTGCGGCGGGGCGTGCGCGACGATCGGCATGAACGACCAGTGCGGCTCGTACGTCGCGCCCTGCTCGATCCACGCGACCAGCAGCGCCTTCTCGTCGTCGGTCAGCGGCCGCTTGAACGCGGGCGGCGGCATCTGCAGCCTGGACTTCTCGCTGAAGATGCGCGTGACCAACTCGCTCGCGCCCGGGTCGCCGGGCTCGATGGCGAGGTACGCGCCGTCGAAGCCCGCACCGTCGTCGGTCGTATCGAGACGGAGGTCGGCTTTCCGCGCCGCGTGGTCCGGGCCGTGGCAGGCGAAGCACTTGTCGGACAGAATCGGGCGGATGTCGCGGTTAAACGAGATCGGATCGACGGGCTCTGCGCCCGGCCGCTCGGCAACACCCGCGATCGCAGGCGTGGCGTTGACGGATTGCCTGGGCCGATCGTGCGTCAGGCAGAACCACGGCGCCGCCGCGCCGCCGACCAACAGCACGACCAACAGCACGGCCGACGCCATCAACGCCATTGGGTTGGTGTCACGAATCATCCGGCGCATGCGAATGGTCATCCTTCATCAACGAATCACGCGTCTGTCGCCCGCGTCGCGTCAGTCCATGTTAACGCAATCGCCGGTAAACCCATGGGTCTTTGTATGGAAAGGTTGGCGGCTCACGGCTTGAAGTAGAACGTGTAGTTCTCGCCGTCGTGCGTTTCGGGCTCGACGGTTTCGAACGCGGCGTGGCCGTCGAAGAAGGCGAGCCCCGCGAGGTTGGTCTCGCCGTACGCGCTTTCGATTTCGTCGATGCCGATCGCCCGGTACTTCTCCTTGATCGCGTCTCCGACGCGGTCGGTGTAGAGGACGAATCGTGTGGCGTCGAAGCCGGCCTGGTTGCGCAGTCGTTTGCTGCCGGCCTCATGCATCATGCGGTCGGAGACGAGCGTGCCGGCCTGCGCCTTGAGCTGGTAGATCCACTTGAAGTTGGAGTGGTAGCTGGTGCCGACGTCCTGGTAGCCGGTGACGCCGGGCGTCGGCTTTCCGAACGGGGCGCGTTGGAGCGTGTCGCCGTCGCGCGGGTCGAGGTAGACGGGCAGGTCCAGTTCGACGCGCTCGGCGTCGCTCGCGGGGCGGGCGGGCCGGCCGTCCCTGCCCGCCGAGCCGGTGACCGGCGGGTGCAGCCGGCCGGGGTAGAGGTAGCGGTTCAGCGGCCTGGCCGAGGGCGCGATGTCGCGCAGTTCGCCGGCCCAGAACGGGTCGGCGAACGCCCCGCCGTAGTTCCACGAGCACGCCTGGTTGCGGTTGCCGCGGTAGACGATCTGCTCGGGCAGGTTGGCGTGGTGGTCGGCGGCGAAGGTGTTGGCGGCGGTGTTGATCTGCTTGAGGTTCGACAGCGACTGGGCCATCTGCGCGCTCCGCCGCGCCGCGCCCAGGGCAGGCAGCAGGATCGCGATCAACAGCGCGATGATCGAGATCACCACGAGCAGCTCGATCAGCGTGAAACCCGTCGGCTTGTTCCGCGTGTGGTTGGCGTGTCGCATGGCGGTGGCCCCCCCCTATTATCCGGCTCGTCGATGCCCGGGCAAGGGCCAAGCCGCGATCTCCCGCCCGCCCCGTGTCACACCGCGCGGTGGCGAGCGCAACGGAGTCCCGCCGCAGGTACGCCGCTGCGGCGGGGTCCTCCCTTGCGCGCCCGACCGACGGCCACGAACCGCCCTTGCCCCGGGGATACCGGCGTGCCGGGCCGGCCTTTCACGCGTCCACAACTTTTCTGACCGGCGTGAAAGGCAGACGGGTCAGAGCGGTATCCCCCTCCGCGGCCCACCGCCCGGCGGGTCCAGACGCCCCCGCGAGCGCGCCGGATTCGCGACGGCACCCGCCGCAACGCGTGCGAAAAGCGGATTTCACGAAGATGTTTTGTGACCGACCCACCATCTGCCATAATGAAATGTTGCGTCGAACAGACGATCGGTTTGAACACACGATGCCCGCTGAGCTGAACCAACCCGCCCGCCCCGGGGCAGACCGACGCGCCCGCCGGCTGCTCGCCACGCTCGCGTGCGGGACGGCGGGGGCGCTGCTCGCCGGCCCGGCCCACGCGCAGACCTTCGTCTGGAACGCCACCACCCCCAAGTTCTGGGACGATAACGACGGCCAGGACTGGATCGACGGGCAGGACCAGACGCCCGTGCCCGAGCCCTTCGGCGGCCAGGGCGCCTCGGCGCTGATCAACAACGGCGGCACCGCCATCATCCGCGACACCATCGGCGACATCCAGGACATCATCGTCGGCGACTTCGACCTGCAGACCAGCACGCTCGTCCACAACGACGGGCTGACCCAGTTGCCCCTCGGCACGCCGGGCGGGGTGTTCATCGGCCGCAACGGCTCCACCGGCACGTACCTCATGACCGACACCGCGATCCAGGGCAAGCAACTCATGCTCATCGGGTCCGCCGCAAGCAGCTCGATCCCCGGCGGCGAGGGCACGCTCGAGATGACCGGCTTCGCCAAGTTCGAGGGCGACCAGTTGGGCGTCGGCGTCGGCGGCAGCGTTCAGCAGCGATCGGTCGGCGTCGTCGGCGTCCTGGACAACGCCTCGATCCAGACCAACGACTGGCTGCGGCTGCACAACGGCATCATGGAAATCGACGGCCAGGCCACCGGCTCGATCGGCACCGACCTGTGGGTCGGCCAGGGGATCGCCAACAACGCCTTGTTCGCCATGGCGGGCGACAGCGCCTTCGTCGTGGACGGCGCGGTCCGCGTCGGGCTCAACAACGCCGACGGCTCGATCGTCCTCTCGGGCAGCGCCCGGCTGGAACGCCGCGGCAAGAACGACGCGTACATCTCGGTCGGCGTCGGCGGCAGCGCCAGCGCCGGGACGATCGACATCCGCGACAACGCCTCGCTGGTCAGCACGACCAACCTCGTCATCGCCGAGAACGGCAGGCAGAGCTCGGTCGATCAGACCGGCGGTTTCGTCCGGCTGCGCAACAACCCCAACCAGCCGGTGCTCCAGGACGCGCTGGAGATCGACCCGACCGGGGAAGGCGTCGGGCGGTACCGGCTGGCCGGCGGCACGCTCCAGGTCGAGTCGATCGACGCCAGCACCGGGGTCTTCGACTTCACCGCCGGCCGACTGCTGATCAATGACACCTTCCGCGGCGACCTCAACCAGCTCGGCGGCGTGCTCGCGCCCGGCGCCTCGCCCGGCGAAGTCACCATCGAAGGCGACTACAACCTCAACTCCGACGAAGAAGCGGGCGTCCTCGAGATCGAGCTCGCCGGCACCACGCCCGCCGCCGACTACGACAAGATCAACGTCCTGGGCGACATCAACCTGGTCAGCGGCATCCTCCGCGTGCTGCTGTACGAGGGCTTTGTCCCCGCCCTCGGCGACCGGTTCGACTTCATGGACTGGACCGGCACGGTCACCGGCGACTTCGACAGCCTCGAGCTGCCCGCGCTCGGCAACGCCATGACCTGGAACACCGCCGACCTGATTTCAGAGGGCCAACTCGCCGTCATGCTGCCCGGCGACACCGACGGCGACGGCGACGTGGACGACACCGACCTGGGCACGATCTTCTCCCACTACACCGGGCCCGTCGGCAAGGCGGGCGACAAGAACGGGCTGCACGGCGACACCGACTACGACGGCGACGTGGACGACACCGACCTCGGTTCGGCCTTCTCCAATTACACCGGCCCGCTCGCCCCCGCCACGGTCCCCGAGCCCGCGTCCGCCACGCTGCTGACGCTCGCCCTGCTCGGCGTGACGCGTCGGCGGCGCTGAACCTCGGCATGGCAGTCAGCGAGACCGGCATGGCCTGCTCTCATACCGACCTCGCACCGATCGGGCGAAACACCGATCGTTCCGATGGTTCACGCCGCTGAACCGACCCCCGGGCGTGGCCCGGCGGCGACGGCATCGCTCCGTCCGCGATCAGCAGCGCGACGTAGCCGCCGCGTCACCGCGGGGGGCGAACCACCTCGGGGCCCGGCAAGGCCATGCGCCTGTTTATACCCAAACGCAATACAAGATTCGCGGCTACAGCCGAGCGCCCGTCGCGAGTTCGAGCTTGGTGATGCAGGGGTCGCAGACCGTGTCGCCGACCTCGGTGGGCATGAGCGCGTCGATCGCGTCGGTCTGCGACAGCGCTTCATCGACGGTGTACCACCGGCCGTTGTGCTCGAGCTTCTGGCACAGGCCGCACTGCAAGAGTTCGGGGCGGCGCGGGTAGGCGACGTGGGTGAAGTAGACCTCGCGTTGGCGCGGCTGGTCGTGGAGCGTTTCGCTGCGGACGCGGACGGCCCCGCCGTCGCCGGGCATGAGGGCCATGCGCATGTAGCGCAGCGCCCCGGGGCTGTCGCCGCGGTAGTTGAAGGCGACCTTCCGCCCGGTGCGTCGGGCGTGGTGCAAGAGCGCATCGTAGACGCGTTGGGTCGCCCCGCCGTGCACGAAGTCCCACAGCGGCCGGCCGAGCACGAGCACGTCGTCGAGGCCGACGGCCATGCGCTCGCGCGCCGCCGCGGACCAGTGCGGGCACACCTGCGCGACGCGGTCGTGACGGTCCAGCAGGTAGTCCAGATCGATCTGATAAGAGCCGAGCCTGCTCACCATGCGACAGCCCCCTGTGGCCGGGTCTTGGGATGGGACGGGCCGCGACGCTCGCGGCGGCGAGACTCCGCCGGGCGGGGCGGTCGGTGTGCCCCTTGGCCGGCGTCAATGATATGGATACTCAAGCATACCCCAAGCCCGGCACGGATCGCAAGACTTTTTTATCGCCACCCCGGGCCATCGCACCCAATCCAAGGTCACGGGGCCTTCGAACGCGACGCCGGCCACCCACCCGGTGCGCCAGACGCGATGACCCGGTTCAACGGCGAAAAAACCCTTGGCCTCTCGGGCCCGCCGGGTAAAATGGAGGTGTAGACTCACAAAAGGAGCCCACGATGCGATCGCACACCCGCCGCCTCGTCGCCCTCGCCGGGGGCCTGCTAATGATCGCCGGCCTGACCGGCTGCCATTACGACTACGGCTACTACAGCGTCGGCTACACCTACGGCTACGACTGCTCGCCGAGGTACCACGCCGCCTACGACTGCGACTACATCTACGCCAGCCACGCGCGTTACCACGGGCCGTGCGACGGCGTGCGCTTCCGCACCGGCTACACCTACGGCCACTCGCACTACCGAAGGGGCCTGCCCTGCGATTGACCGCCGGGCCGGGGTATAGAGGCGCCGCGCCCTTGCAACCATCTACCGTCGCTTACATCCGCCGATCAGTTGCGATTCAGATCGCATCGTGGTTCCGCTGAACGCAGTGGGCGAAGCGGTACCATATCAGCAAGCCGGTGCGTCTCCGATTCCCCCCGACCGCATCGAGCGTCCCGACCATGGCCGAGCGTTACCTCATGATCCGCGGCGAGCTTGGCGCGGTCCGCCCGATGCGGATCGATGGTCGGCGGGACTGGCACCTGGGGCGGTCCGCCTCGGCCGACGTCCAACTCGAGCACGAGCACATCTCGCGTCTTCACGCCAGGCTCGCGCTCGGCCCGGGGCAGGGGTGGATGCTGGAAGACCTGGGCAGCCGAAACGGCACGTGGCTCGAGGGCCGGGCGATCGACCGGCCGACGCCGCTGGGTGACGGGCAGGTCGTCCAACTCGGGCCGTTCGACCTCTGGCTGCAGTCCTCGCCCGAGCCCGCGACGCCGCCGCCCGTTAACCGGACGGTCGATCGGCTGGTGACGTCGGTCTTCGACGAAGACGCCTCGAGCGTGCAGCACGCCAGCGAGGCGATGCGGGGCATCGACCTGTCCGTGCTCGAGCGCCTGCACGCGTTGAGCCTGTCGCTGGCCGAGACCGAGTCGGCGGCTCGGCGGATGGACGCGGTGTGCGACTTCGTCAAGGCGCAGAGCCCGGTGGTCCGGCTGTGCGCGGTGCTCGGCGTGCAGTCGGACGACCCCGACGCCGTCCACGTCCTGCACGCGCGTACCGACGACCCGGGCGGTCAGCCCTACGTCTCGCGCACGCTGCTTCGGCAGGTCCTGCGCGAGCGAAAGCCGATGTTCATGTCCACCCGCGCCGGCGAGGGCGCGAGCCGGGACCAGCCGCTCCTGTCGATCGCCCAGGCCCCGCAACACGCCGCGCTCGCCGCGTTCGCCTGCCCGATGCTGGCCCGGCCCGGCACACCGGTGCTGTATGTCCTGTTCGCCGCCGAGTCCTGCGACCCGTTCTGGCAGAGCCTGCTGCAGCTGATCGTCAGCCACTACCGCCACGCCGACGCGCTGCAGCGGCTGGTAGACCAGGCGCGGATCGACCGCGAGCTCAGCACCGCGCGCGAGATCCAGCTCGGCCTGGTGCCGACGCGGCTGGACGAGTTGCCGGTGGATGTCGCGATCAGTTTCCACCCCTGCCACGAGGTCGGCGGGGACTACGCCGACGCGATGGTGCTGCCCGACGGGCGGGTGCTCATCGCGCTGGCGGACGTGACGGGCAAGGGCATGCCCGCGGCGATGCTCTCTTCGAGCGTGCACACGCTGGTCCACACCGTCGCCGACGCCGACGGCGACCTGATCGACATCGCCGACCGACTGAACCGCTACCTCATGCGCTACGCGCCGGTCGGCGCGTTCGTCACCGGCGTCTTGATGACGATCGACCCCGCGACCGGCGAGGTCCGCGCCATCAACGCCGGCCACATGCCCCCGCTCATCGCCAGCCACGCCCGGGGCGTCCGCGACCTCGCCCAGACGCACGCCATGCCTTTCGGCATCGATGAACAAACCTTCGTCGTCAGCTCCGCGACGCTCGCGCCCGACGAGCGCCTCGTGCTTTACTCCGACGGTTTCAGCGAGCTCGCCACGCCGACCGGCGACATGCCCGGCATCGAAGGCGTGCAAGCCGCGCTCAAGCCCCACGCCACCGGCCACGCGGATGACACCGCCTCGGCCATGGAAGTTTGGGCCCGACAACTGGCCGGCGACACGCCGCAGAGCGACGACCAGACGCTGGTCGTGGTTCGGCGACGCGGGTAAACAACACCGGCACCCGCCAGCGGCCGGTACCGGTGAAGTGGGGTTTGCGCGCGCCTCGGGTTTTAGAGCATCGTGCAATCAGTTTCTTTATAGCACCGGATGTGAATCCGGTGCCGGTCCCGGCGCCCTGGGCACCGCATTCACATGCGGTGCTGAAGAATCATCACGCAATTCGCTCTAACCGCGTCGCCGACGGGCGACCAGCAGGCTGCCCAGGCCGATCAGCGCGAGCGAGCCGGGCTCGGGGACCGCCGCGGGCGCGAGCGGGCCGGTGTAGCCGGCGAAGGCGGTGCCCAGGTCCGCGTCATCGACGTCGCCGTCGCCGTCCGTGTCGCCGTCGGCCGGGGTCATCCCGCCGGTGCCGAGCGGCTTGGGCCCGGTGTAGTTGCTAAAGGCGGTGCCCAGGTCCGCGTCGTCGATGTCGCCGTCGCCGTCGGTATCGCCGGGCAAGATCGGCGGCTTGATGATGTCGTAGCGCGGCCGCTGGTTGCTGGTGAGCACGCGGATGTGGTCGATCGCGTTGGACGCGTACAGGTCGAAGCGCAGCCAGGTGCGCGAGGGCGAGATCGTGACCATCTCCGTGCCGGTCGCGTCCCAGTCCAGCCCCCGGCGTGGGACGCTGCCGGGCATCGGCGGGGTGGGGTACACCGTGCCCGGCGCGCCGAGGTAGTCCGTCTCGTCCAGCTGCCGTCGCAGCACCTGCACGCCGACGATCGGGCTGTCGAACTCGATCGCCGCGTTGATGTTGGCCAAGCCGACGAACGGGTCGAGCTCGATGAGGTGGCTGTCCACGTCGATCCCCGGCAAGAGCACGCCCTGGATCCCCGGGTCGGCGGTGATCGTCTGCGGCACGCCGATCATGTTCACCGGCGTCGGGCCCGCGATCGGCTCGCCCTGCTTCTCGTTGAACGCGAACACCGTCACGTTCGACTCGTTCACCCCGCCCGGCATCGTGTCCGCCGGCGGGCCGATCACCGCGACCGGGCCGGCCGTCCCGACGATCAGGCCCGAGGCGCTCAGCCCCGACGCCGTGGTGAACACGCCGGCAGCGAGAAGGCGAGCGGTCATGCTGACGGTCTGTTTCGTGGTGGTGTTCATCGTCTGTCCCTTTTCGTGTGTCGAGCATGGTCAGGCGGCCCGCGCCGCCCGTCTCGCCGATCCATACTCGCAAGGCGAGGCGTTCTTTCAATCACTTCGGAGACAAGCGCAGTCGGCCGAGGTCGGGGTCGGATTGGGTGGCCGGGGTCGAGGCTCGGCGAGCCCCCGGAAAGAATCGTCTTTTCTTAAGGCTTATGCAGGTTGTTCCGGGGGGTCGCAAGCTCTACCCCGGCCACCCGATGAGGTACACAAAAGTGTGAGAAATACAAGGGGAAGATGAAAGACCCGTACCGACCCGCGGTATCCCTGCTTAGCGAGCCCGGCGCGGATCAGCCGGGCGGATTTCGGACTTCAACGCGGAAGCCTTATCATGAATCTCTGCACGCTCCCGACCGACTCACGCCCCGCCGAGCACGAACCCCCGGCGGGGCGCACGCCAAAGCCACGCGCCATGTCCGAACAGCCCGTCACCAACCCGAGCCTGCTCGTCCGCCTGCGCGACCCGGCCGACGGCGGGGCGTGGGAAACGTTCTCCGAGATCTACGAGCCGCTGATCTTCGCCTTCTGCCGCAAGCGCGGCCTGCAGGAGGCCGACGCCCGCGACGTCACGCAGGACACGCTCGTCTCGGTCATCCGCGCGATCCAGAAGTTCGAATACGACCCGGCCCACGGCAAGTTCCGCAGCTGGCTGTACCGCGTCATCCGCAGCAAGCTCGCCAACCACTTCAGCAAGTCCGCCAAGCAAGTCCGCGGCTCGGGCCAGACCGTCGTCAACCAGATGCTCAACGAGCAGCCGGGCGCCGGCGAAGAGCAGGCGTTCGACCGCGAGGCCGAGCAGCGTGTGTTCGAGTGGGCGTGCGAGAAGGTCCGGCCGGAGTTCGAGGACAAGACCTGGCAGGCGTTCGTGCGCGTCGCGGTCAAGCAAGAGAAGTCCAACGCCGTCGCCGAGGCCCTGGGCATGAGCGTCGGCGCGGTCTACATCGCCAAGAGCCGGGTGATCAAGCGCCTGCAAGCCACGATCCAGGACGCCAGCGACTGGACCTGTTGAGTCACGCACGCCGCCCGAAACAAACGGGCGACGCCTTCGTTCGAGAACCAAACGATGAACCTGGACCCGGACACCCTGGCACAAATCGTAAGGGTTGCGCGCGAACTCGAAGGCCGCGACCGCGACGACTACCTGCGCGACGTCACGCACGGCGACCCGGGCCAGCTCGCGCAGATCAAACAAGCCCTCGCCGAGCAACAAGAAACCACCCCCACGCCCAGCCCCACCGACCCCGACGCCGAGACCGTCGAGGGCCCGCCCAGCGGCGCGCAGGTCCTCTCCGGCGGGTCGAGCAGCGACCCCGACGCGCCCACGCAGGACCGGGGGGCGATCCCGACAACGCTCCGCCGGGACCTGTTCAACCTCACCGAGCAGCCCGGCTCGAAGGTCGGGCGGTACAAGCTCTTGCAGAAGATCGGCGAGGGCGGCTTCGGCGCGGTGTACATGGCCGAGCAGCACGAGCCCGTCCGCCGACGCGTCGCGCTCAAGATCATCAAGGCGGGCATGGACACCCGCCAGGTCATCGCCCGCTTCGAGGCCGAGCGACAGGCGCTGGCGATGATGGACCACCCCTACATCGCCAAGGTCCTCGACGCCGGCGCGACCGACGCCGGCCGGCCGTACTTCGTCATGGAACTGGTCAAGGGCGTGCCCGTCACCGAATACTGCGACCAGGCCAAGCTCGACACCCGTGACCGCCTCAAGCTCTTTAAGGACGTCTGCTCCGCCGTCCAGCACGCCCACCAAAAAGGCATCATCCACCGCGACCTCAAGCCCTCGAACATCATGGTCACGCTGCACGGCGGCGACCCGGTCATCAAGGTCATCGACTTCGGCATCGCCAAGGCCACCGACCAACGCCTGACCGAAAAAACGCTCTTCACCAACTACGGCCAGATGATCGGCACGCCCGCCTACATGAGCCCCGAGCAGGCGGTCATGAGCGGGCTGGACGTGGACACGCGCAGCGACGTCTACTCGCTCGGCGTGCTGCTGTACGAACTGCTCGCCGGCCGGCCGCCGCTGGACGACAAGACGCTGCGCGAGGCGGGCTTCGACGAGATGCGCCGGATGATCCGCGAGCAGGAGCCGCCCAAGCCCTCGACCCGCCTGAGCACGATGGACGAGCACCTGCGCTCGTCCATCGCCGAGCACCGCCACGTCAACGCCCACACGCTCAGCCGGCTCTTGCGCGGCGACCTGGACTGGATCGTCATGAAGGCGCTGGAGAAAGACCGCGCCCGGCGTTACGAGTCGGCCAGCGCGTTCGCCCACGACATCGAGCGCTACCTCAACGACGAGCCGGTCGAAGCCGCCGCGCCCTCCGCCGCCTACCGCCTGCGCAAGCTCGCGCACCGGCACAAGGCGACGGTCGCCGTCGCCGCGGTGATCGCTTTGCTGCTGATCGCCGGCACCGTCGTAAGCGGCTGGCAGGCCGTGCGCGCAACGCGTGCCGAGCAACTCGCCAACGAACGGCTCAGAGACGTCGAGGCCGAACGCAACGCGAAAGAAAACGAGGCGCGCGACGCCCGGGCCATCGCGACCTTCTTCGGCGAGGTGTTCCGCCGATCTGACCCGCGCACCGACGGCAGGAAGACCACCGTCGCCGAGTCCCTCGACAAGGCCAGCGAGCGGATCGACGAGGAACTCGCCGACCAGCCGCTCCGACAGGCGCGGCTCCGCTTCGTGCTCGGCCAGACGTACGAAGGGCTCGGCCTGTACGACAAAGCGATCGAGCACCTGGACAAAGCGCACGACACCCTGCGCTCCGAGCTCGGGCCCGAGCACCCCGACACGCTGGACACCATGCACCGCCTCGCGATCGCCTACCAGGAGACGGGCAAGCTCGACGAGGCCACCCGGCTCCAACGCGCGGTGCTCGACGCCCGGCAGAAAACGCTCGGCACCGAACACCGCGACACGATCGGCGCGATGAACGACCTGGCCAACTCGTACGACCTCGCCGACCTACAGGCCGAGGCGACACGGCTTCGCGAAGATGCGCTGCGTTTGTCCGAAGCCCGGCTGGGTGCCGAGGACGAGATGACACTCAACGCCAAGACCAACCTCGCGAACTCCTACCACAACAACCATCGGCAGAAACAGGCGCTGGAACTGCGCGAGCAAGTGCTGCCGGTCTACATCAAAGTGAAGGGAGCCGAGCACCCCGACACCCTCGCCGCGATGAACAACCTCGCGAACTCGTACGCCTACTTCGATCGCGACAGCGCGGCCCTTGCGATGCGCGAGACCGTCGCCAAACACAGCGTCGAGGTCTTCGGCGAAGCGCACTCCGACACGCTGCTCGCCCAGGAGAACCTCGCGACCTCGTACCACGACGCGAAACGCTACGACGAAGCGCTCGCGCTGCGCGAACGCGTGCTCGAGAAGCGACGCGTCGTCAACGGCCCGGCCCACCCGCGCACGCTCGCGGCGCTCAACAACCTCGCCATCTCCTGCAGCGCCGCCGACCAACCGCAACGCGCCATGGCGCTGCGCGAACAGATGCGCGACCTCGCGGAGACCACCTACGGCCGACGACACAAACTCACGCTCATCGCGATGCACAACCTCGGCAACTCCTACCAGGAAAACGGGCGCTGGGACGAGTCGCTCACGCTGCGACGCCGGGTCCTGCACACCTGCCGCGACAAGCACGGCGAGGACCACCCCGAAACCCTCTGGGCGACAGACAGCTACGCGACCACCCTCGCCGAGCACGGCGAAATCGACGCGGCCATCACGCAACTCGAGGCCGCCGCGGCGATGCCAAGCGACGACCTGGCGATCGCGCTCAAGCTCGCCAAGCTGTACCTGTGGTTCGACCGGCAGGGCGATTATGACCGGCTCCGATCCAGTGCGCTGGCGCGGATCAAGTCGAACGACAACGCCATCGACGCGGAGGCGGCGGTCACGCTCGTGTGCCTGAAGTCGTTGGAAAACAAAGCTGAATCACAATCCGTGCTGGCCTACGCGCGCAAGCACTTATCCAAGGCCGACCCGGACACCGACCCCCGCCCGGGGCGTTCACTCGCGTTGGGCTTGGCGGCGCTGCGGGCCGGGGACCACGACGACGCGTCGCGTCGCCTGGCGGAGGCGGACCGGGCGCATGACCCCGACGACCGCGCGTCCGCCGCGATCGCGCAGACGGCCGAGCTCTACCGCGTTGTCCTCGCCAACGACATGGGCGAACGCGAGCAGGCGGCTCGCCGATTCGACGCCGTGCAATCACGCATCACGCCGGTGCCGCAAGACGCGAACAACCCGCTCGCCGAGCTGGCCGACTACGACGCGTTGCTGGCGTGGATCGCGTCGCGCGAAGCGGCGTCGGCGTTGCGTCCCGCGTCGGCGGGCCCGAGGGATTGACCTACTCATCCGTCGGCGGGGCGGCCGACGCACGCATCGCGCGGTAACGCGCTTCGAGCTTGTCGATCTCGGCCCGGATCGCGTCGCCGGGCTTGCGGGCCTCGGCAAGCGATCGATCCGCACGCCTGACCGCTTGTTCACGCTCGACCAGCTGTTGATCGAGCGCCCCGATCTTCGCAGGCAGCCTGTCGATGCGCTCCTTCGCCTTCTTCAACGCGAAGCGCGCCGACTCGACATCAAACCGAGCGTCTTCGAGCGCGAGCTCGGCGTCCTCAATCGCGTCCGCGCCGCCCGCCTGGCGTGCCGACGCGTGTGTGCGCTCGGCCTCAGCGACCGCGGCTTGCTTCGCCTTGAGCGCCGCTTGCAGCGACGCGATCTCTGCGGGGCCGTTCGCGAAAGCCGCTTTCGCGTCGTCGATCTCACGCCGTACGCGATCCCGCTCGGCGAGCGCTTGATCGCGCGCCTCGACCGCCGGCCACTCGGCCGACCGCGCCTCGGCCAGCCGCCGACGCACCGCGTCGATCTCCATGCCCAACGCCGCCGCCCGCCACTTCGCCTGCTCCCGCACCGCTCGCTGCGCGGCCCGCTCGGCGAGCGCGGCGCGGTGCCGGGCCTCGGCCGCGGCCTGCCCGGCCTTGGTCTTCGCAGCGTCCGAGCGCGCGAGCCGTTCTTCCGCCGGCTTGACGCCCTTGCGCGCCGCGTCCAGCGCCCGGCGCGCCGCGTCGAGTTGGGCCGAGGCGTCCTGCACTTCCTGGTTCACCGCCTCGACCATCTGTTGGGCACGGTCCACCCGGTCGCGCGCGGCGTCCGCTTCCGCCGCCGCCCTGTCGGCCTTGCGTTGCGCGTCGGCGACCGCCTCGGCCTTCTGGTCCAGCGTCTCGGCCTTGCGGTTCGCTTCGTTCTGTGCTTGCTCGATCTGCCGGGCGAGCTCCTGCACGCGCCGTTTGGCGTCCTGGTTCTCCGGGTCCGCTTCCGCCTTGGCGCGGGCCTGTGCGAGCTGTGCCTGCAGCTTCTCCAGCAGTTCAGCGGCACGCTCGACGCCCTGCGCCGCGCGCCGGTGTTCCTGCGCGACGCGGTTCGACTCGCCCTCGGCTTGTTTGAGCGACTGGTTGGCCCGGTTCGCCTCGTCACGCGCGGTGCGCAACGCCTGGTGGGCCCGGTCCCGCCGAGCGAACGACTGCTTGCGCTCGGCCTCGGCCTGCTTGATCCGCTTCTCGCCGTCCGGCACCGCCTGACGCGCCGCCCTGAGCGCGGCGCCGGCGTCGGCGTGGGCGCGCTCGGCCTCTGCCGCCGCCGCTCGCTGTTGCGCGAGCACCGCCCGGGCGCGCTCGAGCGCCTGGGCCGTCTCGCTCACGCGTACCCCGCTCTGGGCGATCGCCAGCTCGACCGTCGGCGGGTTGCTCGTCCACTGGGCGGTTTGCTTCGCGTCGTCCTCGAGCGACCAGCGCACGAGCCTGCCGCTCAGGTCGCCGGCCACGACCGCCTTGCCCGACGTGTCGAACGCGGCGCTCAGGCCGATGTCGTCGAAGGGCTGGGTTTGATGCAGCTGTTTTCCGTTGGCGTCCCAGACGCGGACAAGCCCGTCGCGCCCGGTCGTAACCAGCCGGCCGTCCTCGGAGAACGCGATCGCTTGCGCGCCGCCGTCGTGCGCGTTCCACGCCCTGACCTGGCTGCCTTCGCGCATCTCCCAGAGCTTGGCCTGACCGTCTTCGCCGGCGGACGCGAGGACCTTGCCGTCGAAGCGCCAGGCGAGCGCGGTGACCGACGCGCGGTGTCCGTCGAGCGTGAAGACGGGCAGGCCCGAGTCCGCCTCCCAGATCATCAGCCCGCCGTTGCGGTCGCCGGTCGCGAGGTAGTCGCCCGCCGGGCTGAAGGCGACGGCGGTGACCCACTCGGTGTGCTTATCGATCTTGTAGATCATCTCGCCGGTCGCGACGTCGTAGCCCTTGACGAGCTTGCTCGGCCCGCCGAGCGCGACGTAGCGTTGGGTCGGGTCCAGGTCCGCGGCGAGGACGGCGTCGAACGCTTCGCCGACGCGCGCGACCTCTCGGCCGGTCTTCACGTCGTAGAGCGCGGCGGTGCCGCTCTGCCCGCCGACGCCCCCGGCGACCATGAGCAGCCGGCCGGTCCAGCTGAAGCGCAGCACTTGCGGCTGGCCGTAGTCGAACGGCAGCACGCCGAGCAGCTCGCCCGTCGCCGTGTGGTAGACGAGGGTTTGCTTCTGCCCGGCGGCCGCGGCGATCGGCGACCAGGGGTGGCCGGCGATCGAGGGGATCGCGCCGGGGCGCGGTGTGTGGTGGATCGGGCCCAGCGGCATCGACTCGGGCATGATCGCCGGGCCGGCGGGTCGGCCGATCGCCGCCTTCCCGACGGACAGGTCCACGCGCGGCTGGGTGGGTTTCGCCGCGGCGCTGTTGGCGGTCTCGCGCAGGCCCTGCTCGATCCACTTGCGGATGACCGCGAGTTTGTCGTCGCCGACCTTCCCGCCGTTGGGCGGCATCTTCGGCTCGAGCGTGTGCGCCATGACGCCGAGCAGCCGCGAGCCGTCGGCGTCCTGGGTCGCGACGATCTGCCCGGCCGAGCCGCCCGCCATCAGCGCGTTGTAGCTGGTCAGGTCCAGCCCGCCCTTGGCCTGGTCGGGGTTGTGGCAGTTGAAGCAGCTCTGCTGCAGGATCGGCCGAACATGGTCTTTGAAGTTGACCACGTCCTCGGCGAGGGCGGGCCACGCGAAGCAGGACATCCATAACGCGACGAATCGCAATCGTTTCATGGCACCATCCACTGGCATTCGATTCCAACCCTGAACGACGCGCCGCCCGATACGCCCAACGCGTCAATGATTGAAGATGAACTCTTTCGCGTTCAAGAGCGCCCAGAACACGTCCTCGAGCGCTTGCTGCCGGTTCTCGCTCGACGCAACCATACCCAACAGCCGTTCTTGCTCGGCCTGCGTCGGCGGACGCGCGAACGCGGCGCGGTACAGGTAGTCGATCACCTCGGCGGGTGTCTTGCCGTCCTTCAGTAGCCGCTCGACCAGCTTGCCCTGGCGGATCTTGTTGTTGGTCGTGTTGCCGTTGATCAGGTGCAGCGCCTGGCTGAGGTTCGGCTCCATCACGACCTCGCAGGTACACACCGTCTCGCGCGTCGCCCGGCCGAAGGTCGTGAGGAAGTACGTGCTCGTCCGCCCATCGACGATCTGCACCGCCCGCGCGCCCTCGGGCAGCCCGCGGAAGTCGTCCCTGGTCCGCGTCACCTGGCTGATGCAGTCGAGCAAGACCTCCGCGCGGATTCGGCGGACCTGGGCCCGGCTGAAGTTCGTCGTGTCGTCCCGGTTCGTCGCGTTCGCGCGGGTCGAACGCTGGTACGCGTTGGACGCGCAGATGTCGCGGATCAGCTGCTTGACGTCGTAGTCGGTCTGAACCAACCGGTCGGCGAGCGCGTCGAGCAGCGGGGCGTTGACCGGCGGGTTGGAGATGCGCACGTCGTCGATCGGGTGGGTGATGCCCCGGCCGAAGAAGTGCTCCCACACGAAGTTCGCGAGGTTGCGGTTGAACGCGCGGTTCTCGGGCGCCGTCAGCCAGTCGGCGAGGACGACGCGGCGGTCGGTGCCGCGCGGGACCTGGACCGACTCGCCGCCGAGGAACGTCGGCTGCATGTCCCGGCCGTCGAGCGGGTGCTTGACCTCGCCGTTGTTGCGGTTGTAGACGATCCGCTCGCGCGGGTCGTCGCCGCGCTTGCGGCCGATCTGCGCGAAGAACGCGGTGAAGCCGTAGTAGTCGTCCATCGTCCAGCGGTCGAACGGGTGGTTGTGGCACTGGGCGCACTGCATCCGCGCACCGATGAACACCTGCACGACGTTCTCCGAGAGCTTGAGCGTGTCCTGCTCGGCCTGGTAGAAGTTCGTCGCCGGGTGCTCGAACGTCCCGCCCTGCGACGCGAGCAGGTCGTGCACGACGTCGTTGATCGGGCGGTCCTCGGCGAGCTGGGCCTTGAGCCACTCGAAATACAGCACCGCGGCCTTCGGGCTCATCTCGCCCTGGTTCGCGTTGCCGCTTTGGATCTGCAGGCGCTCGGCCCACTTCATCGCCCAGATATCGACGAACTCCTTGCGTTCGAGCAAACGATCGACCAGCTTCGCGCGTTTGTCGGCGCCCTGGTCGGCGACGAACGCGTCGAGTTCATCGACCGGTGGGAGCTGGCCGACGATGTCGATGTACGCCCGGCGGGCGAAGGTCGCGTCGTCGCAGGTGTCTGACGGGACGATGCGCATCTTGCGGAGCTTGGCGTTGACGCGGTCGTCGATGTAGTTCGCCGAGGCGAGGCGGTCGGGGTAGCCGTCGCCCGAGCCCTTGGGCACAACGATGACGGGCGTGCCGACGGTGTGGGCGTCGAAGCGGGCCATGACGAACGCCTCGCCGCGCTTGCCCGCGGTGATGACGCCGGCGTCGTCGATCGACGCGGACACGTCGTTGCTGGACATCAAGACGGCGAGGTCGGTGACGTCCCGATCGCTGCCGTCGGAGTAGTGGGCCCGGACGGTGATCCGCTGCGTGGTGCCGGCGCCTTCGAGCACGATGTCCTGCGGGAAGACTTCGAGGTCCGTGACCGTCGCGACGTCGGCCGGGTCGTCGGGCGCGCCGTGGTCCAGCCAGGCCTTGATCGTGCCGTAGAACCGATGGTCGGTGTCGAACAGCTTGCCGCCGGTGTGCGGCACCGCGCCCACGGCCTTGGTCAGCAAGAGCGAACGCTCGGTGTCGGCGAGGTTCACGCGTCGGCCCGGCTGCTCGCGGAGGATGCGGTGGAAGTCGCCCGCCGGGTCGAACCCGAACAGCGAGAGGTTGAACCCGTCCTGCCCGCGGGCCGAGCCGTGGCACGAGCCGTTGTTGCAGCCCGTCTTCGCGAACACCGGCAAGACGTCGAGGCGGAAGCTCACCGGGCGGTCCTCGCCCGAGCGCTCGACCTTCACCGGCACACGCGTGCGCTGGCCCCGGTGCTCGACGATCAGCGTCGTCTGGCCGTCGGCCCTGGGCGTCAGTACGCCGGCGTGGACCTCGGCGATCGCCGGGTCCTCGACGGTGTAAACGGCCTTGCCCGTGAGATCGAGCGTCACGCCGTCGGCCCGACGCGCGCGGACCACGACGCACTGCGCGTCCGCGCTCGTCGTCAGGTTGATCGCGGCGGGGTAGACCTCGAGACCACCGGGCTTGTCCGCGCTGTTCAAGGCGGGCGCGACCGCGACGCTCGACGGGCCGGGCTGACCGGCGTCGGCACGCAGGTTGGGGTAGAGCACGGCCGCGGCACCGGCGAGCAGCGCGACGGCGGGCAGCAGGCGCAGGGCGCACGTGGCGCGTTTCATTCGACCCTTGGGCGACGACAGGCAGGCACGCCTGTCCGCCAGATTTTTCTTGTTGACCTCGCGATGCATCGTCTTACTCCCCGCGCTTGGCTTGGGCGTTGCGTTGAGTCTTGGGGCGATCGACGCGCAGCTGACCGCCGCCGCCGAAGCGGTGCACGACCGGCTGGCCGTGCACTTGGATCTTCAAGTCACACACCAGCGACTTGTGCCGGCCCACGGGCGTCTTGTCCGACACCTTCACGCGGAAGGTCGCCTTGTCCTGACCCGGCTTGATCGTCACCGGCTCGACCTCGCACGCCGCGGGCAAGCCCAACAGCTTCAGCTCCCCTTCGCCTTCCCACTCGCGCGGGTGCTGCAGGTTGACGGTGATATCGACCGACCCGCCCTGCGTGACCGTCGCCATCTCGATCGAGCCGGTCACAAAGGGCGGTTCGACGTTGATCTCAAAGAGCGGGCTGGAGACCCAGACCGGCCCGCCCTTGACGTTGCCGAAGCCGTAGATCACCAGCGGCCAGGCGCGCGTCGCGACGCCGGCGTTCGCGTCGAAGTGGAACACGGCCTGGGTCTTGTCCTTGTTCAGATCGACCCGCGACGTCGCGCCCATGCCGTTGGGCAGGTACAGCGGGTACAGGCGGACCAGCCCGTCGTAGCCGTCTTCGCGCGTCAGCGTGACCTTCAGCTGGAGCTTGCCGTTGTGTACCAAGGGCGCGGCGGGCTGCTCGACGTCGATGCGGAAGGGCACGGCCTGGCCGACGGCGACGGGGATGCGGTCGATCGTGCTGTGGTAATACTCGGTGCGGTTGGGGTTGGCGATGACCAGCGGGGTCCGCTGTTGGAAGCCGCCGGTGACGCGCTCGGCGCTGTCGCCGCGCGGCCCGCTCTGCACGCCGAGGTCGACCAGCTTGGCGCCCAATAGCGCGTCGGCGGGGGCTTCGAAGACCACGGGCATCACGTCGCCGCGCTGCGCCGGGCCCAGGCCGACATAGGTCAAACCCGCGGGCAGGCCGTCGATCAGGGGCGTGACGTCCCCGCCGACGTCGCCGCGGTTCACACGCACCAGCGCCGCCGTGCGGTTGCCCCGCGGCACGACGATCGCCTGCCGGCTCTGCGGGCGGTTGCGATCGTACACACTGATCGCCGTGGTCAGCATCGGCCGGGCCACCGTGACCTCCAGCCGGTAGACGAACGTCGGCCCGCCCTCGTTGAGGTGGTCACGGACGCGCAGGAAGTACGCGCCGTCCTTGGGCGCGGTGAACGTCAGCACGCTGTCGGACCCGTCCTGGTCGTCGTTGCCCTGGATGTGCTTGCGGTCCTCGGCGTTGAACAGGTTGACGACCGAGTCGAGCGGGCTGCCCATCGAACTGGCGTAGCAGTGGATCGTGACGGCTTGGCCCTTTTTGAGGCGCAGCTTGTAGTAGTCCATGTCCCCGGGCTTCTCGATGATCCCGTTGAACGCGACCGGGACGTCGGACGCGGGCGCGTCCTTGAGCTTGTTCATGTCACCGTTGACGTCGCTGTCGGTTTCGTTGACGTTGTCAAGGGGGTTGACGCGCAGGGCGTGACCGGTCGGGGCGCGTCGGCCGTCGCGCGTCGGCGTGACGACGAACCGGCTGTCGGGCTGATTCGGCAGCGTGACCTGCTGGACGAACGGGCCCGACAAGTCGCCGAGGAACCTGAGCGGTACCGTTTCGCCGGGCCTGCCGCCGAGCGGGAAGGTCACGGCCGGACGAGGAAAATCGCCGACGTGCAGCATGTAGTGGTTGCGCTCGCCGCCCTCGTAGCCCGAATCGCGGATGAGGATCGTGTACCGCCCGTCCGCGGGCGCGGTCAGCGCGAGGTATGGGTCCTGCCGGAGCAGCGCCGTGTCGTCGCTCTCCACGACCGTTTGGCCCGCGTCGTCGAGCACGGCGAGGTACGCGTCGGTGAAGCCCCGGCCCAGCCGCATGCCATCGACCTGCACGGACAGGCGCTGGCCCTTGTTCAGTTCGACGCCGAAGTAGTCGACGTCTTCGCTCGTCGTTCGGCCGAGGATCGTCGTGCCCATGTCCACCGGCTGGGGCTGGTCGAGCGTGCCTTCGCCTTCTTCCATGAGCGGTCGATCCACCACGTGGAACGTCAGCATCTCGCTGACGCCCGTCGCGGTGACCAGGCGCAGCTGGTGCTCGCCCACCGGGGCGTCGGGCGCGATCGTGAACGTCGCGGTCGCGTGGTCTTCCCGGCGGTTCTCGCCTTTTTCCTTGGGTTTGAACGCGACGTGTTCGGCGGCTATCCCCTCGGTGTGGAACAGGACCGCGGTGGCGTCGTGCAGCCGTTCGCCGACGAGCGTGACCCGGATCGTCTTGCCGCGCTCGCCCGCGACCGGCAGCACGTCGGTCAGCGTCGGCAGGCCCGCGTGCGCGGAGATGACGCCGAAGAAGCCCGCCAGCACGATGAGGCACCGCGCCAGCGGCGCGACCGTTCGGGAAAGTGTCGCTTGGGTCATGGGCCTGCCGGGTTCGTGGGGTTTACGCCTCGCGCTCGAGCGTCTCGCTGAGCACGCGCCCGCCGTCGACGATCTCGATCGGCCGGTCGCCGGGCGCCATCAGTTCCTTGTCCGCGACGATGCCCAGCTGGTTGTAGACCGTCGTCGCCAGGTCGGCGTGGCTGACCGGGTCGTCGGCGACGGCGGTGGACGTCGCGTCCGACTTGCCGTACACCATCCCGCCCTTGAACCCGCCGCCCGCCATCGCCACCGAGAACACCCGAGGGAAGTGGTCGCGCCCGGCGGTCTGGTTGATCTTCGGCGTCCGGCCGAACTCGGTCGTCATCATCACCATCGTCCGGTCCAACATGCCGCGCTGCGACAAATCGTCGATCAGCGCCGCGTACGCCTGGTCCAGCTCGGGCACCCGGCCTTGCATCGCTTCCTGGATATTCTGGTGGTGGTCCCAGCCGCCCAGCGTCGTCGAGACGAAGCGCACGCCCGCCTCGGCCAGCCGCCTACAAAGCAGCATCCGCATCCCCGCGGGGTTGTTGCCGTACTTGTTGCGGACCGCCTCGGGCTCGGCCTTGAGGTTGAACGCCTCGCGCGCGACCGTCGATGAGATCATCGTGTACGCCCGGCTGTAAAACTCGTCCATCGCGTCCAGCGCGTCCGAACTCTCCAGCGTGCGGAAGTGGTCGTCCACCGCGTCGAGCATCTGCTGCCGGCGGGCGAAGCGCTGGTGGTCGATGTCATTGGGCAGCGACAGGTCGCGGACCTGGAAGTTCTCGCGGGCCGGGTCCGCGCCGATCGAGAACGGGCCGTACTTGTTCGAGAGGTAGCCGCTGCCCGCGTGCTCGTTGGGCTGGTTGGGGACGCAGACGTAGGGCGGCAGCTCGCCGTTCGCGCCCAGCTCGTGCGAGACGACCGAGCCGAACGACGGGTACCTGACCGCCGGGCTCGGGCGGTAGCCGGTGAACATGTTGTGCGTGCCGCGCTCGTGCGCCGCCTCGCCGTGGGTCATCGACCGGATGAACGTGATCTTGTCGGCGACCTTGGCGGTGTGCTTCATCAGCTCGCCGAGCTGGATGCCGGTGACGTTGGTATCGATGGGCGAGAACGGGCCGCGGTACTCGCTGGGCGCCAGCGGCTTGGGGTCCAGCGTCTCTTGGGCCGCCATCCCGCCGGGCAGGAAGATGTGGATCACGCTGTCGCACTCGGGCTTCTTGAGCGCGTAGTCCTTCTGCTCGGCCAGGGCCTGGACCTGGAACAGGCCCGGCAGGCTCAGCCCCAGCCCGCCGACGAGCCCGGCGTAGAGGAACTCGCGCCGCGAGGGGCGCAGCGCGTGATCGCTCTGGCCGCAAGGCGTGAACACCGGCCGGGGGTCGCGACGCTGGGGCATGGCAAGGCTCCTACCTGAGAGGACACGCGGCAGAGGGGCACGGCCGAGAGGGCGACGGGGCATACGAACCCGTCAACACTCGGCGACGCCGAGGCGGCACAATTATTACACATGAATGTCGGCCAACCAAGCCCCCACCGCCCAATCTCCCCGGCGGTCACCCAAACGGATGACGGCGGATCGGGGCGTAAAGACGGGCAAGACGGTCAAGCCCCCGACACCGACGGCCGGGGCCCGCGTGCCCGCTTTTCGCGCTTGTCCGGCTTGCTCGGCGTCTTGCCCCCCTGCTTCGCCTTGGCCGGCTTCTTGCGGAAGCTCCACCAGTACTGCGTCGGCACGATCAGCGCAACCGCCATGATGAGCATCTGGCTGGCGGCGAAGGCGGCGAGCCAGAACATCGCGCCGTCCATGAACCCGTAGCTGTGCAGCCCGACGCCCAGCAGGTTGGTCCCGAACCACGACCACGCCGTGATCACGTTGCCGCCGACGGCGAGGACCATCAGCCCGCGTTCCTTGATGAGGTGGCCCCAGCGCGCGTGCAGGATGATCGCGTTCATCAGGACGATCAGGATCGCGCCGTTTTCTTTCGGGTCCCAGCCCCAGAACCGGCCCCAGCTCTGGTCGGCCCAGATCCCGCCGAGCACCGTGCCGACGAAGCTGAACAAGAGCGCGAAGCAGATCGTGCCGTACACCATGCCCGCGATCACACGCGAGACCTTTCGGTCCAGCACGGGCGTGCACATGCCCAGGACGATGTAGATGATCGCGATGAGCCCGGCGAGGAACGTCGCGAGGTAGCCGATGACGATCGTGATCACGTGCGTGCCCAGCCAGAAGTTCGAGTCGAGCACGGCCTGCATCACGCCCATCGTGTCGCCGTCCTTCGCGAGGTTGTGCGCGACGATCAGCGTCGCGACCCCGCCCACCGACGACGCGAGCGACGCGACGCCCAGCCGGCTGATGAGCTCGAGGATGATCGCCCCGCCGACCATCCCCCAGCCGATGAACACCGCGGACGAGTACAGGTTCGTCACCGGCGGGCGGCCCTGAAGCCAGATGCGGATGATCAGCGCCGCGGTGTGCAACAGGAACGTCACCGTCAGCACGCCCAGCCCGCTGCGCCAAAGCACCTTGTACCACTGGGCCGGGAGCAGCGGCCGAAGCAGCAGCGCGAACAACGACAAGAGCCCGGCGAAGACGTACAACGCGGTGCCCTTGACGAACGGCTCGTAGCGGTTGTACCCGCGCTCGAACGCCGCCTTGCGCGCCGGCACGGGCACCTTGTCCGACACCAGCTGCATGTGCTTGTTGAGCGCCGCGTTGAACGCCGCGGGGTCCTCATCGAACGCGGTCATCAGCGCGATCCAGCTCTGCCCCGCCTCACGCTCGCGCGCCGCCGCGGTCAGCCCGAACCGCGGGTCCTCGACCATCGGCTGCCAGTCCTCGTCTTCGCTGCTCGGCGGGATCACGAACGGGCTGCGCATCGACTGCAACTCGAGCATCGTCGCGACCTGGCTGCGAAGCCCGATCACGTGCTCCTGGAACTTGGACCGCTGGTCGTCGCGGACGTTGCGCGCCTCGTTCGCCAGCCGTTCGATCTCGAAGATCACCGGCTCGCCGGCCTCGCCCGACGCGACCGACAGGTCCGCGAGCGAATAGAACTTGCCGTCCTCCGGCGTCTTGCCCATCAGGCCCAGCACGCCCGGGTCGTCGATCCGCAGCACCTTGCGCTGACGCGCCTCGGGCCGGTCCGCGATCAGCTCCGCCAGCCACACGATCGCCGGCTGCTCGACCCCGTTGTCGCTGGGCAGCAGCATGTCCTCGGTCAGCGACTGCTTGCCGCTGATCATCAGGAGGCGGTTGCGCGCGACCGTGTCCAGCGGCTTGACCCGCCCGTCCTCGGAGACCGGCACCTTGCCGAACGTGTCCATGTCGTAGCGCGACATGTCCCCGCCCGACGACACCTTGTACACGCCCACCACCAGGTACGCCAGCACCGCCAGCGAGACCGCCAACGGCAGCGCCCACGCGTACCACGGCGTCGCGGCCGGTTCGTGCAAGTCGGATTGAATCTGCTTGGCTTTCATGGCAATGGTCGGGGTTCGGGCTCGCTGGGGTGTGGTGTGGTCGCCGTCACGCCTTGGCGATCGTGCGTCGGCCGAAGCGCGTCAGCGACGCGACGAAGTGGACCGTCAGCCCGACAGTCACGATCACGCACGACAGGTAAGGCACCCACGCGCCGGGGTTGTCCGCGACCTGCAGGATCGTGCCGAGGTTGCGGTTCATCGGCTTCTGGAAAAAGCCGGACTGGAAAAACGCCTTGCCGTCGTAACGCAACGGCTGGTTCATCTTGATGTACGCGTCGCGGCTGCCCGCGTCGTCCGCGGTCTGCAGCCAGAGGTCCGCCGAGTAGTTGCGCGCCGTGCGCGTGCCCGTGAACGTGTCGTGCCGGAAGTCGTTGAGCTGAAGCGTGTAGTCCAGCGGCATGTGCTTGAACCGCAGCGCGACCTCCCACGCCTTCCCATCGACCTCGACCGGCACGGGCTTGAAGTACTCCCACGTGGACAGCGTGTACTGGCCGACGCGCTCGCCGCCGTCGTACAGCGTGACCACCGCCGACGGCCGGTCCTCGGACTGCTCGGTGCCCGTCACCTCCGGGCGCTCGGCGGCGGACCAGACCACGTTTGTCGGGTCGTTCTGAGCCAGCCGCGGCAGGGGCGTCGAGTTGGGCATCCACGCGTCGATGCGCACCGTCAGCGGCAACGCCTCGTCCTTGATGTGTTTGTCCTTCGCTTTCGCCGAGACGATCATCGACTCGGGGACGACGACGTGGGTCAGCCCGCCGTCTTCGTTCTCGGTGACGAACGCGAGCTCGACCTCGCGCGCATCGACGACGAGGTTCGACGAGCCGAACTCGGGGATCATCATCCGCCCTTCTTCGGCACCGATGCCCGTGATGTACTCGCCCAGCAGCATGAGGATCAGCCCGGCGTGGACCAGCACGATGCCCGCCTTGCGCTTGCCGAAGACCAGGAAGCAGCCGACCGCGATCACCGCCATCGGCACGGTCCAGATCGCGAGCATGAGCATGACGTCCTGCTGGATCGTCGCGGAGGTCTGCGGCTCGAGCACCGTGTAGCCGGTGACCACGCTGCCGACGACGATCAGCCCCAGCCCCAGCCACAGCCTGCCGCCCTTGCCGGCGATCTTGAAGCGCGTCGCGTGGGCCGCGAGCAGGTTGACCAGCAACAGGCCGATGACCAGGAACCCGCCGGGGAACCAGTGCCCGCCTTTCCACTGCGTGTCGCTGCCGGGGTACAGCAGGGCGCGGAAGACGTCGAACGGTACCCAGACGACGATCGAGCGGAAGTAGGTCTCGACGACCTGCCAGATGCCTTCTTCGACCTGCGCGAGCGTGCCGACGAACACGAGGTACATCGACAACGCCAAGAGCACGACCGTCAGCCGCAGCGACGCGAGCCAGGACAGCGGGTTGGCCTTGGAGAGCTTGGTGACGCTCACGGCGAAACCTCCTGCGCGTCGGCGTCGGCGTCCTGGGCCGACGGCCCGGGCCGATCCTGCCCGGCGGGCGGCGACGCGTTGTCGTTGTCGTTGTCGTTGTCGTTGTCGTTGTCGTTGTCGTTGTCGTTGTCGTTGTCGTTGTCGAGGATATCGCCCGTCGGGACGCGCGGGTCGGGGGGCTCGACCAGCTCGACGGGAAGCTCGGGCGCCTCGACGCCCGCGAGGCGGAAACTGGTGTAGACCCGCGGGAACAGGTGCGTGTTGTCTTCGATGGTGTCGCGGTCGCCCGCCATCTTGAAGAACCAGCTCTGCGCGACCCGGCCCTCGGGCGAGCGGACCTGGATGATCGCGCCGAGGATATCGGTCGGCACGTAAGGCCCGCGGTACTGGCCGGACAACCGCACGATCGTCAGTTCGAGGTTGCCCGACTTGAACGGCTGGGAGACGAAGTCGCCCGGGCCCATGCCCTTGGTCTGGGTCAGGAACAGCTGGTTGCGCCAGCGCTCGGCGTTCGCCATCACCCCGCCCGCCTCGCCGGGGATCATCGACACCGTCAGCCGGCCGGGCAGGTCGGGGTTGTCGCTCTTGAACCGGTAGTCGGCGACCAGCTGGTCGGGCACCTCCGGCGCGTCGACGAAGCCCGCGGGCACGTCCCACGCCCACGTCACGCCGTCGGCCTCGTACGTGTCCGTGCGCGCCTCGGCCTCGGGCCAGCGGTATGCCGCGGGCTGGGTCGTCTCGTACACGCGCACGCCCGCCTCTTCGCCGCAGCCGGGCAGGGCGAACACGAGCAACAGCAGCAGGGGCAACATCAAGCGCATCTCGGCCATTCTAGGTCGCTTAGCCGTCGCCGGTCGGCAACGACGACACCTTCTCCCACTGGCGGTCCAGACGCTGGGGCGAGACCTTCTCGGCCGTCCCCAATTCCTGTGCGAACATCGACACGCGGAACTCCTCGATCAACCAGCGGTACTGCGTCAGCTCCGGATCGTAGCCGCCTTGCTCGCGCTCGGCCGTCGCCGACGCGGCGTAACGGTTCCAGTGCGGGGCGATCATCTTGAACGCCTCCACGTCGCGCGCCGACCCGCCGGCCTGCAGTTTTTGCAGCCGCTTCTCGATCGCCGCGAAATAG
>JBKAGS010000002.1:0-107976 GCA_046290505.1 Phycisphaeraceae bacterium
ACTTGGCCGAGCAAGGCGTTCGCTTCACATCGTTCTACGCACAGAACGTGTGCGGCCCGTCGCGCTCCGCGCTGCTGACGGGGTGCTACCCGCTGCGAAACGCGAAGAAACACAACCGGGTGACGACCCACCCGTTTCTTCACCTCGACGAGATCACGATCGCCGAGGTGCTCAAGCCCCGCGGCTACGTCTCTGGCTGCTTCGGCAAATGGGACCAGGCCGGTCACCATGTCTACAAGTTTGACCCGGAGCTGATGCCCTTGCGGCAAGGCTTTGACGACTACTTCGGCACGCCGTCCAGCAACGACTTTGACATCCATTGGATTGAGAATGAAACAACGGTCGAGAAGAAGGCGGACATGGCCACGTGCACGCAGGTGCTCACCGACAAGGCGATCGCATTTATCGACCGCAACAAGGACAAGCCGTTCTTTGTGTATCTCGCGCACCCGATGCCGCACGTCAGGCTCGACGCCACGACAAGGTTCAAGGGCAAGTCCGAAGGGGGGTTGTACGGCGATGTCGTGGAAGAACTCGACTACAACGTCGGGCGGATCATCGACCACCTCAACGCGAACGGGCTGGCGGAGAACACCTATGTGATCTTTACCAGCGACAACGGGCCGTGGTATATGAAAAAGAGCGAGGCCCACATCAAGCGTGGGCAGGCCCATCACGGCGGATCGGCGTTGCCGCTGCGTGGCCACAAGGTCACGGCGTGGGAGGGTGGCTCGCGCGTGCCGTGCATCGTCTGGCGGCCGGGCACGGTCGCGGCGGGTGTTGCGAGCGATGAGATCGTGCGGACGCTTGATTTCCTGCCGACCTTCGCGAGCCTGGCCGGGGCGGAGGTGCCCGACGACCGGATCATCGACGGGATGAACGTGACCGACCTATTGCACGGCGAGCCCAACGCGAAAAGCCCATCGAACACGTTTTATTACTACATGCGCACCCAGCTCGTTGCCGTCCGCAAAGGCGACTGGAAGCTGCACCTGCCCTTGACAACAAGGGTGTTCGGTCAATGGGACGTCTACACCAAAGATGAAGACCTGCTCGGCTTGAATCAGGCCCGGCTCTACAACCTGAGGGACGATATCGGCGAGCAGCATGATCTGGCGGACAAGCACCCCGGCGTCGTGAAAGACCTCCTCGCACTGGCAGAATCGGTCCGCGACGATCTCGGTGACTACGACCGGATCGGGAAGGGGGCGCGGTTCTTCGACCCCCAGCCGAAGCGCCCGGACATCACGAACCGCAAGGGGCAGTAGCTTCCTCTAAACTCTCTGCCTCCAAGCCCACACGAGAGAGACGAAACCGTGAGCACCCCACTCAAACTCGCAGTCATCCCCGGCGACGGCACCGGGCTGGAAGTCACCGACCAAGCCCTGCGTGTTCTTGACTCTGTCGCGTCCAAGCACCGCATCGCCGTCGACGCAAACCGCTTCGGCTACGGCGGCGAGCACTACTTGACAACCGGCGAGGTCATCACCGACGAGCAGGTCGACGCGCTGCGCGGTTATGACGCGATCATGCTCGGCGCGGTCGGCCACCCCGACGTCAAGCCCGGCGTGCTCGAGAAGGGGCTGCTGCTCAAGCTGCGCTTCCAATTGGACCAGTACATCAACCTCCGGCCGGTCAAGCTGTATCCCGGGATCGAGACGCCGTTGGCGGGTAAGACGCCGGAGGATATTGATTTTGTCTGTGTGCGCGAGAACACCGAGGACCTGTACTGCGGCAACGGCGGGCGCGCGCGGGTCGGCACACCGCAGGAGATCAGCACGCAGGAGATGATCGCGACGCGCTTCGGCGTCGAGCGCTGCGTGCGTTACGCGTTCGAACTCGCGAAGACACGCGCTCGCAAGCACCTCACGCTCGTGCACAAGACCAACGTGCTGACCCACTGCGGCGGGACCTGGTTCGATACGTTCACGGAGATTGCCAAGGCGTATCCCGAGGTCGAAACGGGCTACCACCACGTCGACGCGTGCTGCATGTACATGGCGACCAAGCCGGAGGTCTACGACGTCATCGTCGTGCCGAACATGTTCGGCGACATCATCACGGATCTGGGCGCGGCGGTCGCCGGGGGCATGGGCATCGCCGCGTCGGGCAATTTGAACCCGGACCCGAACGCGAACAGCGTGAGCATGTTCGAGCCGGTGCACGGCAGCTCGCCCGACATCGCCGGGCAGAACAAGGCCAACCCGCTGGCGGCGATCGACTCGCTGGCGATGCTGCTGCGCGAGACCGGGCGGGTGAAGGGACAGGACGCGCTGGTCCGGGCGGGCGACGCCGTGGCCACGGCGGTGCAGGCCGTGACGCCGAGGTTCACCGGCAAACGCCTGGACCGATCGGGTTACGGGACCGACGCGATCGGGCAGATGGTGCTGGACGCGCTGGGTTGAGAGGTGTCAGCGATCGCGTCCTCATGACGGTTATATCGTTTGGCGGGGATAAGTGGTTTGGACCGCTGGACGATACCGGGGGTATGAACAGCCGACCGCTCAAGCCGCAAACCGACATCCTGCTCGAGTCCGGGACCAACGAACTCGAGGTGCTGGTCTTCACCCTCGCGGGGCAGTCCTACGGCGTGAACGTCGCGAAGGTGCGTGAGGTGATCCTGCCCGTCCAGCCGATCGCCAGCCCGGACCAGCCCTCCGCGGTGCTGGGCATGTTCAACCTGCGCGGCGCGGTGCTGCCGTTGGTCGATCTGCACAAGTACTTCTCGCTACCGCACGACGGGACGGACCCCAAGCGCATGCGCGTCATCGTCACCGAGTTCAACGGCCAGCAGGCGGCGTTCCGGGTCGACGCGGTGCGGCACATCCACCGCATGTCCTGGCAGGCGATGCGCGAAGTGCCCGAGGTTCACGAGGGACAGCACCACTTCGCCGTCACCGGCGTCACGGAGATCAACGACCAACTGATCCTCATGCTCGACTTCGAGTCGATCGTGGACCACATCTCGCTCAACGAGAAGCTGCACGTCAAAGTCATCGACAACCCGATGGGGGTGGACCGCGCGTCCAAGCGGGTGCTGCTCGCCGAGGACTCGCCGTTCATCGGCAAGCTGATGATCGAGTTGTTGCACAACAGCGGCTACACGCAGGCGCAGCTCTACCGCAACGGCGGGCTGGCGTGGGACGCGCTCAGCGCGCTGGCAAAGGACAACCACGCGCCGCTGCCGGACCTGCTGGTCTCGGACATCGAGATGCCGCGGATGGACGGGTTGGCGCTGACCCGGCGGGTCAAGCAAGACCCGCGCCTGTGTGCGGTGCCGGTGATCCTGTTCTCCTCGCTCATCACGCCCGACACGGTGCACAAGGGCAAGCAGGTCGGCGCGGACCGGCAGATCAACAAACCCCAACTCTCGGAGCTGGTCCACATCATCGACGGCTTCTTCGTCGAACCGGCAACGCGGGCGGCGTGATGTTCAACTGGTCACGAAGTGTGGTCGCGTGGTACGAGTGATACGCGTTCTGCTTAGACTTATTTCACGACATGCACGCCCCTTGGCGGCTACGACATTCTTCTGCAAACGATCAGCAGAGCGACGTAGCCGCCGCGTCACCACGCGGGGGCGAACCGCTCGTAAGCCCGTTATGCGCCAGGAGTCACGTCATTCCGCAACATGCGTGGTCTGATACATCACGCGCACCCGGCAGTTCCGCCCAGTGGTGTGTGCGATCAAATCGCGAATCTCATCGGCCAGCGTCGGTACCGATGTGCCCGGCTCGGTGAAAACAGTCACCGTATAAGTCGCCGGCTCGTCACTTCTGAGATCAACGGCCACCTCTTCGAACGAGACCCCGTCGTGCGCCTCGATGGTTTGCTCAATACGTCGGCCCAACTCATCGGGGATGCCGTCTTTGGGCAGCGAGTTATAGAGGAAGTAGATCAGCGGGACCGAGAGGATGACCGCGCCGACGGTCAGGCCCATGATCGCGTGGCGGGTCCATCGTTTTTCCTTGGTGTGCAGGTGTTTGGCCTGCATCCCCACGGCGAAGAGCGCGGCGGCGGCGCCCAGGACGATCGCGACGATGTTGGTAAGAAAGAGCATGGCCGCGCCGGCGGAGGTGACCATGTCGGCGTGCGACAGCGCGACGCCGGAGGTCGCGATGGGCGGGACCAGCGCCGCGGCGATCGCGACGCCGGGCAGCGCGCCCAGGAGGTTGGGCCGGGCGGTGGCGTAGGCGGCGGCGACGCCGGAGATCAGCGCGACGGCGAGGTCGAGCGCGTTGGGCTTGCCGCGCGCGAGCATCTGGTCGGTGACGCCGGGGTGTGGGATGACCAGCCCCAGCAGCAGCGCGGTCGCCATCGCGAGCAGGAACCCGAGCAGGACGGACTTGCTGGCGTTGCGCATGAGAAAGCCATTGCCCTGCACGACGGCCAGGCCGCATCCGATGAGCGGGGTCATGAGCGGCGCGACGAGCATCGCGCCGATGACGACCGCGACCGAGTCGAGCATCAAGCCGAAGGTCGCCAGCGCGGTCGAGAGCATGATCAGCGCGATGAAGTCGATGTTCCACTCGCTGGCAGACTGCACGCGCTCGACGAGGGTGATGCGGTCTTCACGCTCGAGCTGCGGGACGGCCCGGCTTAGCAGGTCGCGGACGCGCTCGGCGGCGGCGGTCATCAGCGGCTTGGGCTGGCGCACCACCCCGACGGTCAGCGGGCTGTCGCCGGCCAGCAGCTTGTTGGGCAGCATGCCGAACAGCGCCTTGCGCGCGTGCCACTGGTTGGCCGCGCCGATCAAGACCAGGTCGTACTTGCCGCGCTCGACGACGCCGGCGATTCCCTCGCGGAAATCGTGGGCGACCTCGACGACCGGGCGCACCGCCTTGTTCGCCGACGGGTCGCCGACGGACTGGCGCATCGCCTTGTCGAGGATGCGCCTGCCGACCTGCTCGGCCTCGGGCCCGACGTCCGGCTCGATGTACAGCGCATCGACGCCCGCGGGCCCGCCCTCGTCGATCGAGCAGACCGGGTCGGGCAGCTGCGCGATCTGGTTGGCAAGACGCAGCGCCTCGGTCGCGTGCGGCCCGCCCGAGGTCGGCACGAGGACCCGCCGGCAGTGTGCGCCGGTGCTCTGCGACCCAAGCCGAAGCAGCACGACCATGCACGGCGCCTCGCGGAACAGACGGACGGGCAGCACGTCTTCGTCGCCGCGCGCCTTGGTGTGCTTGGCAACCAGCAGCAGCTTGACATCTTGCTCGCCCAGCGCGCCGATGACCGACGCCGCGGCGTCGCCGTTTTTGAGTGGGACGATCCGCGTCTGCGGGCACCGCTCGGGCTCGGCCTTGTCGTCGGCGTCGCGCTGGGCCGCGGTCATGCGCGCGTGCGCGTCGCTGTCGTCGCTGATCGCCGCGCGGACCGCCGGCACCGGCTCGGCGTCGTCGGCCGCGTCCTTGGCCATCGGCACGAACACGACCAAGTCCTCACCCCGCGCCCGCGCGCACTGCCAGCCCCAGCCGACCATCGCCGGTGCTTCCGCCTGACCCGTGATGACCACGCCGACCGCCATGGGCACAGATTAACGCCTTATGCGGGCTTAAACCTGCGTCACGTCGTCGTCGGTCTCGCTAATCTGATCCGCGCCGACCGTCCGGCCCTTGCCGGTGTTCTTGGCCTTGTACAGGCGTTGGTCGGCCAGCTTGATCAGCGCGTAGCCGTCGGACACGTCGTCTTCGTCCAGCGACGCGACGCCCGCGCTCAGGTCGGCGGATAGGCCGGCCTTGGCGAGCATCGACTTGGACTGCTGGCGGAACAACATGCGGATCGAGTCGGCCAGCTCGCAGGCGCGCTGGATATCGCAGCCGGGCATGAGCACGACGAACTCGTCGCCGCCCATCCGCGCGGTCAGGTCGTCGTGCCGGGTGCAGGCCTTGAGCAGCCCGGCGACCAGCACGAGCAACTCGTCGCCCGCGTCGTGGCCCAACCGGTCGTTGACCTGCTTGAACCCGTCCATGTCGATCACCATCGCCGACACGTCGGTCTGCGACGCCTCGGCCGCCTCGACAATGCGCGGCAGCTGCAGGTCGAGGAACCGGCGGTTGCCCAGCTCGGTCAGCGCGTCGCGCAGCGCCAGCCGGCGGAGCTGGGTCGTTGCTCGTCGGATCTCGTCCTTCACACGCCGGTCGATCGTCCGACGCAGTTGCCGTGCCTCGCGCCCGTCGCGGATGGCGACGGTCGTCACCCGGTGCATCGCCCGCGCGATGCGCCCGGCCTCGTCGCGGCGCGTCAACGGCAACGCGCTCAGGTCGGTGACGTGTCGGCGGTTAGCGACCTTGTCGATCTGTTTGACCAGGCGGTCGTAGGGCGAAGCGATCCACCACTGCCCCAAAAGGATCAGCAGCGAGCCGGCGACAAGGAAGCCGATCATCGCGACGATCTCGCCGGGCACCTGTCGGCCGAAGATCACGGCGTTGTGCAACTTGTCGCTGACCAGGTGCACGCCGATGCCGACCATGACGCCGGCGACGACCATGAGCGCGACCTTGGAACGCAGGGGCGCGTCGTCGAGCCGGTGCGGGCGGACGTGTTCGTGTTCCGAGCTTTGCTTGGTGGGCAGGTGCCGGGACTGGGTTGAGTCGCTATGAGACATCGATCTCCCCTGGATCGGTCCGGATCTTGTGCGAGAGCGGCGTGTACACGACCTGCGCCGCGAGTCATAGAAGCTTCCGATCCAGCGGGCGCTTGGGCGAGCCGATTGGCTGTAAAGCTTTCGTTTTCGTGCCGGTGATGCGGGTTGCGCGGTTTGGGCGCTTACGAGGCGGCGTCCAGTTCCACGCGCTCGACCGCCGTGGCCAAGCCGGTCGCGGGGTCGGCGGTGATGATGATGCCGCAGGCGCGGGGGTTGCCCTCGGCGACGTCGAAGGCGGTGGGCATCGCGGTCGTGAGGTGCTTGACCACGCGGTCGGCGCGTCGGCCGAGCACCGAGTCGTACGGGCCGGTCATGCCCAGGTCGGTGATGTAGGCCGTGCGCCCGACGCCGAGCCACGGCTCGCCGGGGATGGACAGGTCGTCGGCGCTGGGCGGGGGCAGCAGCCTTGCGTCGGCGGTGGGGACGTGGGTGTGCGTGCCGAAGACGCAGGCCACCCGGCCGTTGAGGTGCCAGCCCATCGCGACCTTTTCGCTCGTCGCCTCGGCGTGCATCTCGACGAGCGTGATCATCGGCGGATCATTTGGTCCGGGGTTCGGCGTCGCTTGATTCAGCACCTGATCGATCGCCTTGAACGCGTCGCCGCCGCGCATGTTGTTGATGAACAGCTGGCCGATGAGCGTGACGACGCGAACGAGGCAGGGCTGGCCCGCGTCGTCGGTTGCGCCCAAGACCATGACGCCCTTGCCGCGAGCTTTGCCGGGCAGGTTGACCGGGCGGATCAGGTCGTGGGCCGAGTCGAGCGTGGCGTAGATCTGTTGTTTGCGGAACGCGTGGTCGCCGAGCGTCATGCCGTCGATGCCCGCGTCTTTGAGCTTGTGGTACAGCGCGGGGGTCAGGCCGCTGCCGTCGGCGGCGTTCTCGGCGTTGGCGAGGACGAGGTGGACACCGTGCCGTTCGCGCAGCGGCGCGACCGCGGCGGCCGCCGCCTGCCGACCGGCGGTGCCGACGATGTCGCCGAGGATCGCGATCTTGATCGCCATGCGGACAGGGTACGCGATCGGCGGTCGGGCCGAGGCGGGTTGACTACCCCGCGTCGTCGAACGCGTCTTCTTCCGGGCGTTCGTGATCGGCGTCGCGCGCATCGCCCGCGCCGCCTCGACGCTCGCGCTGCAATTCGAGCAGCAGCAGCTCGACCTGGCGGGTGAGCAGATCGACCCGGCGTTCGAGCCGGTCGATGCGCTGCAGCAGCTGCCGCTCGCGGTTGGATGCGCCCTCGAACGCGTCTTCGGCCGCATCGTCGGCGAAGCGCCCCGCGCCCGGCGCCTCGACCAGGCGGGCCGCGCCTTCGTCCTGCCCCGCGCGCTGTTCTGCTTCGAGCGATTCGAGCTTCGCCTGCACCGCCGCCGCGGGCACTTCGACGATCAGGTGGTACCACATCGCCTGGGCCTGCAGGTCCTGGTCGCTGGCCTCGACCTGCATCCGCAGCAGCACGGGCACGCCCCTGGCTGGCCGGCCGAGCACCAGGGCGCACGCCTCGTCCCAATACGCCTTGTTTTGCGACAGCATCCGGTCGATCGAGCCGCGCCCGCCGCGCGCCAACTGCTCGGCGGCGGCGTCGAGGATCGCGTCGTTCCGGACCGTCACCACGCCTGTCTTCTCGTCGATGTCCACGCCGTCGTACGCCGATTGCAGGTGGTAGCGCAGCGGCCGCTTGCCGCCGACGAACGGGTGCTCGAGTTTGGTTTGGCCCGACGCGTCGAGCGTGAGCGCGCTCTGCTTGAGCGGCCAGGACATCGGCACCACGGCGTCGGCGTCCTGCGCTTCGGCCACGGGCAGCTCCCACTGGTAGAGCTTGTCCTCGTGTGTCACGACCGCGCGGCCCTCGATCACGGCGAGCTGGGCCTGGGGCGGGGCCGAGCGGTTGTCGTGCTGGAACACGCGCTCGCGGGCGAGGACCTGTTGCTTGATGTTGCCGGCGGCGTATGTATTGAGCGTCAGTTCGCGCGTGATGTTTTGGTTGCGCGTGCCGGGGATTTGCGTCACGGTGGTGCGTTGTTCGAGCGTCAGGACGCCGTCGGGCAGGCCGGCGTATGCCAGGCGTTGCACGCCGTTCTCCCCGCGGATCTGGTTAAGCGCGACGCGCGGGTCCGCGAGCGACGCGCCGGCGTTCGGCATCGTGTTGTTCATCTGGTATGGCGTCTTGGGATTGAGCCGCACCATGCGATCGATCGAGCCGACCCACCGCGCCTTGAGGTTGTCGTCAAGCAGCAGCTGGCCGACCATCAGCCCGTCCTCGGGTTGGTAGGTCGTGCGTTCGACGCCGCGTGGGCCTTCGACCAAGTGCTGGCGCGAGCGGTCGCTGTCGGCCAGCGACTTGGTCTTCTTCAGCGTCGCGCGCTCGAAGACCTCGGTCGATTGGCGGGTCTTGATGACCAGGTAGTCGCCGAGCGTTTGGACGGACATCGGCGGGGCCTGGGTGGTAAGCGTGTCCTTGCGCGCCAGGTCCGCACGGTTGAGCACCTCGACCTTCGCCGCGCCTTGGGGGTTCCAGAGCAGGACGTGCTCGCCGGCGAGGGTGCATTGCACGATAGGTGTGGCGAGTCGTCGCTCGGCCAGCGTCTCGCCGGTGTCCAGGTCGATCACGGCCAGGGCGTAGGTCGCGCCGGCCTGCGCGGGCCGCTGCTCGGGCCGGCCGAAGCGGTCGCGCCCGGGCGCCTGCCAGACCGCGGCGCGCGGGTGCTCGGGGTCGATCGCCATGCCGCCGACGTCGAAGGGCAGCGTGTTGTTGGGGTAGCGGACGTTGAGTTCGAAGACCTGAGTTTTTTCCTCGTCGCCGAGCTTGAGCGTCGCGAGGACCTTGGCCGAGCCGATGTCGTCGGCACCGGGCGTCCAGGCGAGCGTGTTGCCGACGACCTTCATGCCCGCCGGCTTGTCGCCGACCTCGATGTTGATCTTCGGGTCTGCCGGGGCGATGCGCAGTTGCGCGGGCTTGCCGGCGATCAGTTCGCGGCCGCCTTCGAGTTCGGCGATCAGGAGCGGGATCGTCGGCGCGTCCATCTTCGCCAGCGGCACGACCATGACGTGCTTGCGGTAGGCGAAGACGACCGCGCCGCGCTCGTTGTCCGCGAGCAGGCGGATGCGCCGGCCGACGCGTTTGAAGTCGGCCTGGCTGTTCACGCCGCGCGGCAGGCTCGTCTCGCCCCCGACCATCGGCAGCAGGAACGACGCGTCCGTGCCGACTTTTTGAAAGCTGTTGTACGACGCGAGCTGCAGCGTGACCTGGCCCGGCTCGCCTCGGCGGGACTGCTTCATCTCCACGCCGACGAAGAGCGCCCGGTCTTTCATGATCGCCGCGGGCGTGAACGGCAACTCGGCGACCTCGCGGTCCAGCCCTTTGGTGTAGACCTTCGGCCCCGACGCGACGTACTGGCCGTGCGGGTCGGCGACGTAAGGCGGCGTCGATCGGTGCTCGCGGAACAGCTGGGCAAAGGCCGGGCGGTCGTCCTCGAACGAATTGGTCAGCGTGTTGACCTCGAAGCCCGACGGCGACCAGGGCCCGCGCGGGTACACGAGCCGGCCGTCGGCCGACACCGCGAGGTCCATCGCGTCGTCCACCACCTCGGCGTGGTAGGTCATGTCGCGGAGGTTGACCGCGCCCGCCGCCGAGTCGTGCCCGCTGCCGTAGTTCAGGTAGATAAACGGGTCGTCGGGGTTGCTCGACGCGGTGACCTGCGACGCGCCGGCCGAGGCGGTCTCGATCGCGCGCAGCAGCTTGTGCGTCTTCGCGTCGATCAGGTAGACGCGCGTCTGCTGCGAACAGGCGACCGCGAACACCTCGGTGTCCTTGTACTTCTTGTAGCACACCGAGACCGGCGTCCGGCCGACCTTGACCACCGCCGCCGGCCTGGTCAGGCCGTTCGCCAGGTCCTCGCGATCAAACACGACGAGCGTGTCGGCCTCCGGCTCGAGGGCGGCCAGGTCGCCGGTGGGCGGGTGCAGCGCGAAGTCGGCGTAGTCGCCGGGCAACTGGGTGGGCACGAGGACCTGCGCCCGCGTCGCGTGGGCGAGCACGATCGCGAAGACGGACAGGGCGAGATAAACAGCCGGGCGTGAGATCATCTTTTGCATTGCCGCAACCCCAGAGAGTGAGCGTTTGAGAAAGTGAATAATGCAGGATACCCCCGGCCCTCTGCCCGGACAAGGATCGGCCGTCAAGCCCACCCGTGTGCTATCTTGTGGCCCTATGCGCTGCCCGTTCTGCGACATCGACAAGGACAAGGTCATCGACTCGCGCGCGACCGACGGCGGGCGTTCGATCCGTCGCCGACGCCAGTGCCTGTCCTGCAACAAACGCTTCACGACCTACGAGACGATCGAAGAAAAAGTCAGCCTGCTCGTGGTGAAAAAGGACGGCAGCCGGGTGCCGTACTCGCGTGACAAGCTCATCGCCGGCGTCGAGAAGGCGGCGTACAAGCGCCCGGTCTCCGCCGGCCAGGTCAGCGCACTGGCCGAGTCGGTCGAGGAAGATTTGTTCCGCCGGGGCGAGAAGGAGGTCGCGTCAACGGACATCGGCCTGCTGGTGTTGAACAAGCTGCGCGCGGTGGACCACGTCGCGTACATGCGCTTCGCCAGCGTGTACATGGACGTGGACAAGGTCGATGACCTGCTGGACGAGATGCAGCAGGTCAAAGAAGAAGCGGACAACGCCCCGCCCCGCGAGCAGGGCAAGCTGTTCTGATCCGCGGGAATCGAAACGCTTGCCGGCGCATCGCTGCGAACGATCTGCCGGTACACTCTCTCGGTCCTTCCCAGACCAAATCGGGGCTGAACCTATGACAAACAACGGCCTGGTCATCGACCTCAAGGGCGTCGAAAAACGCTACGGCCGGAAGGTCCACGCGCTCAAGGGCATCGACCTCCAGGTCCACGGCGGGGAGGTCTTCGGACTGCTCGGGCCCAACGGCGCCGGCAAGAGCACGCTCGTCAAGTGCATGCTCACCGTCGTCCGGCCCAACCACGCGCAGGGCACGCTGCTGGGCAAGCCCATCGGCGACAAGGCCACGCTCGCACGCGTCGGCTACCTGCCCGAGCACGCGCGGTTCCCCAGGCACCTCACCGGCCGACAGGTCGTCGCGTTCTACGGCATGATGGCCAAGATGCCGCGCAGCGTCTGCGAACGACGCACCGACGAACTGATCGACCTCGTCGGCGCCCACGACTACGCGGACCGCAAGGTCGGCGGGTACTCCAAGGGCATGCAGCAACGCATCGGACTCGCACAGGCCATGGTCAACGACCCGGACCTGGTCGTCCTCGACGAGCCGACCGACGGCGTCGACCCCGTCGGCCGACGCGACATCCGCGAAGTGCTCAAGCAGATCCGCGACCGCGGCAAGACCGTCTTCATCAACAGCCACCTGCTCAGCGAGCTCGAAGTCGTCTGCGACCGCGTCGCGATCCTGGTTAAGGGCGAAGTCGCGCAGCAGGGCAAGATCGACGACCTGACGCTCGACCAGCGGTACTACCGCGTGACGTTCGACTGGACCCGCGAGAGCGCCAAGCCCGACGCCGCGGCCAAGGCGCTGGGCCTGACCTTTAAGAAGACCGACGAGCGCGACGGCCTGGACGTCTTGCGCGGCGAGGTGGGCGGCACGTGGTTCGAGCTGCACGGCCCGAACCTGTCCATCGGCGTCGAGACGCCCGCCGAGGCCTGGCCGGTCATCGACAAGCTGCGCACCGGCGGGCTGACGATCCGCGGCTTCCAGCCGATGCGCCCGTCGCTGGAAGACCTGTTCATGCAGGTCGCCGAGCACTCTTCAAGCGACGGGGGAGCCAAGCGATGAACCAGACGTACGCACTGTTACTCGACGCCTACCGCGAGCTGAATGCGAAGAAGCTGTTCTGGATCACGCTGGTCCTCTCGGGCCTGGTCATGCTGGTCATCGCGGCGATGGGCCTGGACCGCGAGGGGTACTCGGCGTTCGGCTGGACGATCCCGCTGCCGGAGATGCTCACCGCGCAGTTCCAGTACATGACCGACGAGCAGCTCAACGAGGCCCGCGCCGCATTTTACAAGGGGCTGTTCCACCAGATCGGCGTGACGTACTGGCTGACGTGGGCGGCCATCATCCTCGCGATCTTTTCGACCGCCGGGATGTTCCCCGACCTCATGACCAGCGGGGCGATCGACACGCTGCTGACCAAGCCGATCGGCCGGCTGCGCCTGTTCCTGACCAAGTACGTGCTGGGCCTGGGCTTCGTCGCGCTGCAGGTCGCGGTGTTCAGCATCTGCGGGTTTATCGTCATCGGCATCCGCGCCTCGGACTGGGACCCGACGATCTTCCTGGCGATCCCGATTGTCGTCTTGTTCTTCAGCTACCTCTACGCGATCTGCGTGCTGGTCGGCGTGGTCACGCGCTCGACGCTGCTCGCCGTGATCCTGACGGTGGTGGCGTGGTTTGGGATGTTCATCGTGAACTTCGCCGACGACGTGATCCTCGAGTTGCAGGCGAACGCGGAGGTCAGCGCCGACGTCGCCGAGGCCCGCGCCGACTACATGCAGACGTTGCCGAGCCGCCCCGACTTGGCGGGCAAATCGGATGAGGCGGCCGACGACGCAAGCGATAACACTGATGTTGAAACACCCGGCGACGGGCCTGGCCTGGACGACGCGCCAGTGCCGGGCGGTGACGAGTCTGCGGGCACGGATGACGCCGCCGCGGAGGCCGAATCGTCCGGTGCAGCGCAAGAAACCGAGCCCGCCTTCCCGGGCGGCATCGACTTCGACGGTTATCCCGGGTACGACCTGACGACGCGCGAGGGCTACGCCGAGTATTGGGGGGACGAGCAGGGCCTGCGAAACCAGGCGGCCGACAGCCGCGAGATGGCCGAGTCGGTCGGCAAGTGGCGCGGCTACGCGTTCTGGGTCAAGACGCCCTTGCCCAAGACCGGCGAGACGCGTGAGCTGATGCAGCGCGTGTTGCAGGACGAGGAAGACCTGAATGACTTCGAGTTCGATCCGGCCGAGGACCCGATGCAGCAGGACTCGATGTTCCCGCAGGAGATGTTGCTCATCGAGGCGAAGAAACAACAGCTCAGCCGGGAGCAGCGGCCGTGGCTGTGGATCGTCCTCACCTCGATCCTGTTCGAGGCGGTAGTCGTTGGTTTGGCCGCCTGGCGGTTCTGTCGGCGGGATTATTGACCCCTTCTCCCGGCGGCTCGGTGCCCGGCTTGAGACGCGGTGGGCGGATCGCCGATTGTTGATCCATGCAGATGTTTTTTCTTGATCGAGGTGCCGCCGTGAGGTTACGACGCGATGGGTTGTCCTTTTTGCTGGTGTTGTTGCTCGGCCTCGCCGGGTGCGTGTGCAAGCCGTACGAACCCGGGCCGGCGATCGATGCGTCTGCGTTCAAGCACGCGGTCTACACCCTCACCGCCCCCGAAATGGAAGGGCGCGACGCGGGCAGCGACGGCATCGTCCTCGCCCGCGATTACCTGGTCGAGCAGTTTATGAACGCCGGGCTCGAGCCCGCGTTCGTCATCGACGGCAAGCCGAGCTACACCCAGCCGTTCGACCTGCCCATCGGCGTGACCAGCGCGGGCGAGCCGGTCGTCGCGACCATCCGCAACGTCGGCGGTGTCCTGCCCGGCGTGGGCGAACTGGCGGACGAAGTCGTCGTCGTCGGCGGGCACTACGACCACGTCGGCTTCGGCCAGATCGGCGCGCGCGACAGAGCACGCAAGGGACAACTGCACCCCGGCGCCGACGACAACGCGTCGGGCACCGCCGGCGTCGTGCTGCTGGCGCGCCATTTCGCGCGAACCCACCACGAACCGGGCGCGCCGCGGCGCACGATCCTCTTCACCTGCTTCGCCGGCGAAGAACGCGGGCTCCACGGCTCGCGCTACATGACCCAGCACCCCGGCCAGTACATCTTCGGCCAGGGCAAGACCGTCGCCATGATCAACCTCGACATGATCGGCCGGCTACGCAACGACGAGGTCTACCTCTTCGGCGACAAGTCCGGCGCGCAGTGGCGCGATTGGACCAACGCCGCCAACGCATCGGTCGGCCTGGACTTGAAGTGGGACGTGCGCCCGCCCGGCGGCAGCGACCACTCGATGTTCATCGCCGCGGGCGTCCCGGCCATCTTCTTCAACACCTGGCTGCACCCCGACTACCACACCCCCGACGACACGCCCGACAAGGTCAACAACGAGGGCGGCGTCAAGGTCCTCACGCTCGTCGCGACGCTGCTCGAACACGCGGCGACGACGGACCAGAAGCTGACCTTTGTTGTTCCCGAGCCGCCCAAGCCCCGGCCGTACCTCGGCGTGCTCCTGCAGAACAACGAGCGCGGCGTGCTCATCGCCGAGGTCCCCGAGGGCCCGATGAAAAAGGCCGGCGCCAAGGCCGGCGACGTCCTGCTCACGCTCGGCGGCAAAAAGATGGCCAGCCCCGGCAACGTGCGGACCTGGCTGAACACCGCCAAGTCCGGCGAGGTCGTCGTCGCAGAGGTCTTGCGCGGTGAAGAAACGGTCGAGTTGAAGGTCCGGCTGGATATCCGGCGGTAAGCACGTTTTTTAATTAGAAGCGCACTAAATAGCCGGCGGCCTACGGACGCCGGACGCGCGAGCAGGCATCTTGTTTCGACAGGCGTGCCGTCTAGACGCGCGTGTTGTAGCCCCGCTCCTCGCCGGCGTCCGGTAGGCCGCCGCGTTTCTCTCCACCGATGCGCCCAATGGACTGGTTCGTGTTGGCCCGCCTATCATGGTGGCGATATGAGCGACACCCCAACCACGTCCAGCACGACCGCCAACGCGCCGACCGGCGTGATCATCTGCGACCACGGCAGCCGGCGGGCCCAGTCCAACGAGAGCCTCGAAGAGGTCGCGCGCCTGTTCGCCCACCGCTTCGCCGAGGATTGCGCGATCGTCGAGCCGGCGCACATGGAGCTGGCCATGCCCGACATCGCCCAGGCGTACGGCACGTGCGTCGAGCGCGGGGCGAAGCACATCGTCGTCCTGCCGTTCTTCCTGGCCCACGGCAAGCACTTCATGCGCGACATTCCCAGCCTGACCAGCCAGGCGGCGGAAGATTATCCCGGCACGACCTACCAGATCGCCGAGCCGTTGGGCATCGACGACCTGATCCTGGACTTGTTGAAGAAGCGGCTGGACGCCGACGACCAGCCGGTCCTCGCCAGCGGCGAGCCCGACCCGCGGCTCAAGGACACCCCGGCGACCGATAAACGCATCCAGTGCAGCACCTGCCCGTTCGAGCTGAACAAACAAACGGGTCAGGTCACGATCAAGGCCGGCAGCGGCGTCGTGGCGGGTGGCGTCAGGCACTGAAACCCCGGCCACCCGGCGGCACTGAGAAAGCCCGGCATTCGGCCGAACCGGCCTTGGTTCAGGCCTGGCGGTCAGTTAAACTTAAGGGTTCGAGCCCGCCCTGCGCGGTCGCGACCTGTTTTTTTGAACCTCCACTGGGGCCCCCGACATGAAACGATTTTCCAAGACGCTGATGCTGCTGACCGCGGCGCTGTTGGGCCTGGGCGCGGTCCCGTCGGCCTTGGCCGGCGACGAGATCGAGTACGACGGCTGGCTGTACGGCGAGGACGCGGACAAGGCGCTCGAGAAGGCGGAGCAGTACGACCTGCCCATCGCGCTGATGCGTCAGTGGCGAAGCACATCCTGCCCCAAGTGCAAGGGCGCGGGCAACGTGATGGCCGCGGCCAAGCCGCACAAGCAGATGGTGCGCGTGATCCTGTACGTCGGCGAGGGCGCGGACCAGGTCAACAGCGAGAAGGTCAAGGCGCTGTTCCGCAAGATCAACGGCAAGGTCGCGGACCCCAGCGGGTGGATCGCGGATACGTACTACACCAAGGCCGACGGCACGGTGCTGGGCTTCGTGCCTTACGAGGACGCGGCGGGCGTGCGTGACGAGGCGGGCAAGGTGCTGCAGATCACCGAGTGGGCTGGTGCCGTGCCGGGCGAGGTCGCCAAGGCCGACCGCTACGCCGAGCGCGGGCGATACGCGCAGGCGATGGAGGCGATCCACGAGATCGTCGAGCAGGACGCGAAGGTCAGCCACCTGATCCAGGTGCTGGTCGGCAAGGCGAGCGAGGACGACGCGATGCCCAAGACGCCGGTGTCCGCGTTCTTCGGCGAATTGCGCGAGAAGAAACACGCCGAGTATTTGGCGATGGCGAAGCTCGAACTCGACGCGGCCAAACAACTGATCGCCGACGACAAGCTCCGGGAGGCCAAGCGGGCGCTGCTGCCGCTGTCACGCGGCCCGGAAGACTTCGAGACCACCGATCAGGCGAAGAAGCTGATCGATGAGGTCGATGAAAAGCTCCGCGGCTAAGAAAGATCGACATCATGCTGTACGCACGAAGGCCGGCGATCTCGCCGGCCTTTTTCGTGTGTGCCGCGTGCTACCGCCCGCGCGGGCCGCTGTCTAAATCGTCGTCTTCATCTTCGTCGTCGTCCCACGCGTCTTCGTCGTCGAACGCGTCGTCGTCCTCGTCGTCGGCCTCGCGGTAGGGCTTGTCGTCGAACAGGCCGTAGGGGTCGGCGTCCTCGTCGTCCGGGCCCGGCTCGTCCCAGCCCGGTGGGGGCGGGTCGTCGTCGTCTTCGTCGAACGCGTTGTCTTGGTCTTCTGCTTCGTCCTCGACTAGGTCTTCTCCGTCGTTATGGTCTTCTTCGTCGTCTTCGGGGTGCGCCTGCCCGCCAAGCTCGCCCTCGGGCAGCTTGTCGCGGTCCACGTAGCGCTCGGCACCCGCCCGCCACGCGTCGACCCGGCCGGCGGACCGCATGGCCCGGCGTTCGGCCTTGTCCGCCTCGATCTGCTTGAGCTGACGCTGGGTCCACCGCCGGCCCAGGAACACCAGCAGCAGCAGGACGATCGCCAGCAGCCCGATCGCCGCGATCGCCACGATCAGCCCGTACCCCTGGGTCAGGGCCTGGTCGCGGTCGGTCTGGGCCAGCGTGAAAAGCACGACTTATGTTACCGCATCTGCATACAGCCCCGGCGGATTCGCACGCCCGACGGCCCACGGCAAAGTAGACTCATGGTGTGCCGGCCGCCGGCGACCACGACCCGACACCCACTGGAGAACCGCCATGATCACACGCACCGCCATGAAACCGTTCGCGTTGCTCGCCGCCTGCCTCTTCGCCGTGGGCTGCATCCCGGTGAAGAACGTCGAGAAGGCGTGGAACAGCAGCAAGGCCGACAACGAGCTCGTCGGCCTGTGGACACAGGAGGGCGACGGCAAGGTCGGCTTCGTGAAGACCGACAAGGACTTCCTCGTGACGTCGGGCACCAGCGGGCTCGAGGGCGGCTGCCGAAGCATCGAGACCAACGGGCACAAGTACCTCATCGTCGCGAGCCTGCGCGCCGCGGTGCTCGGGTTCGAGCACGTCGATGCGGACAGCAAGGAAGGCACGCTCATGCGATACAAGATCGACGGCGACACGCTGAAGATGTACACCTACGACGAGGGCCGGCTGAAGGTCGCGATCGAAGACAAGAAGGTGCCCGGCGAGATCGACGAGAACGACAGCGCCCAGCTGACCGAACTCGACGCCGCGACGATCAAGTGGCTCGGCGAGATCGGCGACGGCCCGGGCTGGGACGAACAGACCTACACCCGCGCGCCCAAGAAGCTCGCGGGCGAGTGAACGGTCGATCGTTTCTCGTTCGTGCCCGAACAAGAGCCGGCGGCCTACGGACGCCGGACAAGAGAACAGCGTGGGTGTCTCTACAAAACGCGCATCTAAACGGCACGCCTGTCGAAACAAGATGCCTGCTCGCGCGTCCGGCGTCCGTAGCCCGCCGGCTATTTCATCACGCTTCTGGATAGGGAAGGCACTTGCCAAGACGCCGACGGTCATGCGTCGGCGTTTTTTCTTCCGTGTTCTTCCGTGTTCTTCCGGCCAGGGCACCACCGTCTTGACCCCTGCCCGCCCTACGCCGACCGCCGAGGCGATCAGCCATCGTCTATCGCATCTTGCACCATTGGTGGCATTGCGGTTTCGGCTCCCTCTCCCTTTCAGGGAGAGGGTTGGGGTGAGGGTCCAGCGTGATAAACCCAGAGACATAGAGAACAAGCCGCGGTCCGCTCAACGCCCGACCCTCATCCCCCGCCTTCTCCCTAAAAGGGAGAAGGAGCCCGAGCCAGGCCAGAAAAGATGCGCGTTGCGCTATTCAGCCGTATCGGACTTGGGCGTACCCGTTGTGCTGGGCAGACGCCGCCGGATCATCGCCGATATCTTTCGGCGGAAGAACCTAACACGTAGCTCACAGTCCCTGCCCCGGCCCTCCGACCGATCATCGGGTAGAGTCCTTGCCCCGCACGACGATCCTGCCGACATTGATGCCAGTGAGCTCACCCCAACCCAATCCGCCTAAGCCTAAGCCCGGCCCCGCGCCTGATTCCAGGCTCGCCGCGCTCGACCGCTGGATGGCCGCCAACCCCTGGCACCCCCGCGCCACGCCGTTCTTCGTCTACATGATCCTCATCCTCGTCGGCGGGTTTGTCACCGACGGGGTCTTCGGCCTGCCGGACCTCACCACCCTCAAGCCCGCGGTCTATACCGTGCAGGTCGGCCTGGTCGTCTTCCTGCTCTGGCGGTACCGCGACCTGCTGCCCGAGCTGAACATCAAGTTCCACTGGTTGGCGGTGCCCACGGGCGTCGGCCTGCTGTTCGCCTGGGTCTACCTCGGCTACTTCACGATCGAGCTGTCACGCGCCGTCCAGGACGTGCCGGGGCTCAACAGGGTCGCCGCGTTTTTGGTCGACCCCAGCCTGCCGACCAGCCCCGACCAGGCCCGGGCCCTGCTCGACGAGGGCAAGGCCAAGCCCAGCTGGATCCGCGACGGCCGGCTGACCTACGGCGACGCGTGGTTCTGGACCACCATGTCCCTGCGACTCCTGGGCATGTCCATCGTCGTCCCGCTCTTCGAAGAGTTGTGGGTCCGCTCGGCCGTCCTGCGCGGCGTCTTCAGCCCAAGCAAAACCAAGCTCGCGCTGATCCAGCTCGCCTCCGACCTGCCACTGATCGGCGACTACCTCGCGCAGACCGAGGCGGGCAAGCGCGCCGCGCAGGCCCCGCCGATGTTTACCCAGCAGCTCAGCGAGACGCGCGTCGGCCAGGTGACGCTGTTCGCCGTGGTCGTCTCGACGGTCGTGTTCATGGCCGCGCACCAACGGCGGGACTACCTGGGCTGCGTCGCCTGCGGGCTCGTGTGGTGCTGGCTGGTCTGGGTCACGAACAAGCCGAAGCAGGGCGAGGCCTGGGCCGACCAGCCGCCGGGCGGGCGCTACGGCATCGGCCCGATCGTGTGGTCGCACGGCATCACCAACGCCGCGCTCTGGGCGTGGACGCTTTATACCAACGACTGGCAGTACCTGTAAGCGCGACGCTTCACGGGCTTGCGACCGACGGACCGATCACCGCAGGTACGAGCCCCAGACCAGGTCGTCGTCGGCGGTCTTCCAGAGCTCGTTGTTCGAGCCGGACGAGATCGTCGCGGATTCTTCTTCGCCGAACGACTCGACGTGGCCGTCGAAGAACACGAAGTTGAGGACCTCGTTGGCGTGTCGGCCGTCGTCGAGTTTTTCGTTGGACTTCGGCCCGTCTGCGAGGTCGCTCTGGGGGACGATGTTGGGCACGCGGTTGTGCGGCTCGCCGAGGATGAGCGTGCTCGAACCCTGCGAGATCTGGACCGAGCGGAGCTGGATGACTTTTCCGCTGTTGTCGAACGGCCCGTACTGGCTGGTGCCGTCGAGCACGCTGTTCCAGCCGTAGTGGAAGTTGTTCCCGTTTGCGTTCTTCTCGTTGCCGTAGCGTTTGAGTTGGCTGGGGCAGAACCAGACGCTGGTGTCCTGGCTGTAGCCCTGGCCGAACCGGCCGTAGACGTCGGAGTATTCGGGCACGTCGATGTAGCTGGGCATGGCGTTGAACCACCGGCGTTGCTCTTTGTCCGCCTGGGCGCCGCCGGGGAAGCTGGTCACGCCCTCGGCCGGGAGCAGGCCCTTGTTCTCCGCGGCGTAGCCGGTGAAGGCGATGCCCCACTGCTTCATGTTGCTCTTGCAGACGGCGAGCTGGGCGGAGCTGCGCGCTGCGCCGAGCGCCGGGAGCAGGATCGCGATGAGCAGCGCGATGATCGAGATCACCACGAGCAGTTCGATCAGCGTGAACGCGCGTCGGGGTCGTGGTTGGCGCGGGCGGTGATGCATGTTGGTTTCCTGTCGCGGGTGAGGCGGTCGGAGCGTCGCAGGCAAACGCAGGGCGGGCCGATCAAGACCCGCCCTGCCGTATGGTATGGGTTGTCGCCGCCCGAGCAAGGGCGGGGTGTGCTCAACGAGGGTCAGGCGCGTCGCCGACGGACCAGCGCGAGCCCGCCGAGGCCGATGAGTGCGAGGCTGGTCGGTTCGGGGACCGGCGCGCTCAGCGGGCCGGTGTAGCCGGAGAAGGCGGTGCCCAGGTCCGAGTCGTCCACGTCGCCGTCGCCGTCGGTGTCGCCGTCGGCCGCGGTCTTGCCGCCGGTGCCGGGCGCGAGCGGCCCGGTGTAGTTGGAGAAGGCGGTGCCCAGGTCCGAGTCGTCGATGTCGCCGTCGCCGTCGGTGTCGCCGGGCAGGACGGTGCCGGGTTCATCGATGATGATGTTGCGCAGGGCGACGGCTTCGCTTCCGCCGTTGGCGTTCGCGGAGAGTTCGAGCGTCAGCGTACTCGCCGAGGCAGACCCCGCGATCGTGCCGAGCGAGAAGGTCGCGAACACATTGGTCAGGGTCGTGCCGTTGAACTGCATCGGGTCGTCGAGGGTCGTGACGGTCGTGCCGTTGGCGAGCGTGTAATCCACGCCGGGGAGGGTGGTGCCGCCATCGGTGTCCAGGAACGTGAGCGCGCCGACTTGCGAAACCGGGCCGGCGTCCAGGCCGACCGAGAAGGTAAAGCTGTCGTCGGCCTCGAAGTCGCCCATCGCGGCGAGGTCGATCGTGACCTCGACATCGGCGGTCGCCGAGCTGATATCAAACACCCACGTCGCGGTCACGGGGTCGTAGGGGCCGGTGTTGCCATCGGTCGGCGGGTTCTCGGTGTCGATGTTCCACGTGTCCACGATCCCGAAGAACGGGTCCGTGTCGTTCTCGTCGATGATGCCCTGCGAGTCGGTCGGGAAGACCGAGATCGAGTCGTCGGCGAGGGCGAAGGGCACGCTCTGGGAGGTGCCGCGTTTGTAGATGTTGAAACCGTCGGCGCCGGAGGAGAAGAACGAGTCGAACTCGAAGCCGGCGACCGTCGCTTGCCAGGGGTTGGTGTAGCTGACCAGGTTCAGCCCACCGAGGTCGTCGCCGGGGCGGATCGCGCCGGCGATCTGGGCCTGGGTTTGGCCGGCGAGCAGGCCGGCGCCGAGGGCGGTGAGCAGCAGGGGGGTCTTGATCTTCATGTTCCAATTCTCCGTGGGTGGGGTGGGGCAGGGGCAGGCAGGCGGGGCGGGCAGCACATCACCCGCTGAATCCGGGATCATAGACCCGGATTGTCAGCGAATTGTGAGGATTGTGCAAAACAGCGTTCAGGATCGGCGGAATCGGGCGTTCTACGGGCTCGCCCGGTCACGCCCGCCGCCGTCGGGCCAGCGCCAGGCCGGCGACGCCCAGCAGCGCGAGGCCGGTCGGCTCGGGGACCGACGCCGGGCTCAACGGGCCGGTGTAGTTCGAGAACAGCGTGCCCAGGTCCGAGTCGTCGATGTCGCCGTCGCCGTCGGTGTCGCCCTCGGCGGCGGTTTTGCCGCTGCCGTTGGGCCCGGTGTAGTTGGAGAAGGCGGTGCCCAGGTCGGTGTCGTCGATGTCGCCGTCGCCGTCGGTGTCGCCGGGCAGGGGCGTGGACGCGAGCGCGGGGTTGATGGCGCCGAAGGTCGGCAGCAGCGGGTCGGGCGAGGCGGCGAAGGTGGTGATGGGCACGTTGAGCGCGTTGATGTCGAACAGTTCTTCGTCGTCGGGGATCGCGCCCGAGTCGTTGAGCGCGTACCAGCCCTGGCTGGTGCTGTCGCGGAAGATGAGCTGCGGCTCGTCGCCGGTGTAGGCGAAGTCGGCCCCGCCGAACTGCGTGCCGTAGAGCAGGGCCTGGTCGCCTTCGTTGTCGGGGATGCCGATGGCGTCGAAGATCGTGCCGAACAGCGCGAGCGTCGGGTCGTCGAGCACGCCGTCGTCGTCGGCGTCGAGGTCGGTGGTCGTCGCCGTGCCGGTGTAGTTGTCGGTGAGCACCAGGGTGAACGAGGGGTTTTCCAGGTCGTCGATGGAGACGGTCAGCAGGCCGTTGGCGTCGAAGGTGCCGCCGACCTGGATGACCTCGTTGATCGCGCCGGCGACGGTGCCCGCGTCGCTGTCGATCGAGATCAAAAAGCCGGCGAACGCGGCGGAGGGCGTGCCGAGCAGTTCGAGCTGCACCGTCTCGGGGTCCGTGCCGGGCGGGTTGGGCTGGAACTCGTTGATGAGCTGCGCGGACACGGCGGGGGCGGCGGCGAGCGCGAGGCCGGCGAGCCCGGCCAGCTTGAGCGTTTGGGTCTGATGCATGGCGGTTCCTTTGTGCGTCTCCAGAAGGTCGGTGTGTGTTGGCGTCGCGGCGGTCGCGCCGGGCGTGAACGAAGGAAGCCGCCCAACCTCTCGGCCGACGGCTTTCCCTCGTGATCGATCCGTGTTTCACCGGTCAAGCCGGCGTGCCGTCAGCCCCTGCGGCGACGGGCGACGAGCAGGCCGCCGAGCCCCAGCAGCGCGAGCGAGGTAGGCTCGGGGATGCTGGTGACGGTGATGTTGTCCAACGCGACGGCTTCGGAGCCGCCGTCGGTCGCGCCCGAAAGCGTCAGAACCACCTGGCTTCCGGGGCCGACGTTGCCGGTCGAGAAGGTGGTGAAGGCGTTGCTCAGCACGGTGCCGTCGAGCAGCAGCGGGTCGTTGAGTGTTTGCACGCTGCCGTCGGCGAGGGTGTAGTCCTGGTCGGCGTTTTCGTCCACGCTGGTCGTGAACGTCGCGACGTTGTTGCCGTCCACCTCGATGGTGATGGTGTACGCGTCGTTGGACGATTCGAAGTCGCCCATCGCGGCGAAGTCGAAGGAGATGTCCAGGTCCGGCGAGAGGGGGAAGTCGAAGGTCCAGACGGCGGTGCCGATCGAGTCGGGGTTGTCGCCGTTGATCACGTCCACCGCGCCGAAGGCCGAGTTGTAGTTCCCGTTGGCGTCGTCGATGAGGATGCCGAGCGAGTCGCCGGGGAACGTGCCGTTCGACGCGTCGATCAACGCGAACGGAGCGCTGTCGGGCACGCTGCCATCGTACGCCTGGAAGCCGTCGCCGCCGGAACTGTAGCTCTCTTCGCCGGCGAGGCTGGTGAGGTTGAGGTTGTCGCCGCCGAAGTTGTCGTAGGCCACGACGGTGCTGGCTTGGACGGCGGTGCCCGTCGCGGCAAGCAGGGTGATAGCAAACAGGGAACGCTTCATCTCGTATCTCCTCAAGGCAAAAGGGGCAGGTCTTTTCTTTCCAAGCGCAAACCGGACCGGCGAAAAACGAAACGCCGACCGGTTACCGCGTGCCCAAGCCGTCGCGCTTAGAACGCAAAGCCCGGGCTCACGGACGGCGAGAGAATAGCAGCGGCAAACCCGAAAACCGCGCGGGAAACGCCGAGTTTTACCGTTCGGTAACAGAATTGTGCAGAATAGATACGCCGCGTTAGACGGTTGGCACTAACGATGAGTGGGGGCATCAGGCGTTTGCTTACGCGATGTCCACCGACCATGCACCGTGGTCGTCCACATCGACCGTCAGCGTCGCGCCGTCGGGCACGTCGCCGGCGATGATCGATCGGCCGACACGCGTCTCGACCTCGTGCTGCAGGTACCGCTTCAGCGGCCGGGCGCCGTAGACCGGGTCGTAGCCGTGCTCGGCGACGTGTCGCTTGGCCGAGTCGGTCAGCACCAGCGTGATCCGGCGGTCTTCCAAACGCCTGGCCAGCCCCGCGACGAGCAGGTCCACGATCTTGGTGATCTCCGCCTGCGAGAGCGGCTTGAACAGCACGATGTCGTCCACGCGGTTGAGGAACTCGGGGCGGAAGTGGCTGCGCAGGTCCGCCATCACCGCGTTGCGCGCCGAGTCGTCGATCTCGCTGCTGCCCAGCACCGCGCCCTCCATCAGGTGCCGGCTGCCGATGTTGCTGGTCATGATGATGACCGTGTTCTTGAAATCGACCGTCCGCCCCTGGCTGTCGGTCACGCGCCCGTCGTCGAGCACCTGCAAGAGCACGTTGAACACGTCCGGGTGGGCCTTCTCGATCTCGTCGAACAGCACCACCGAGTAAGGCCGGCGCCGAACCGCTTCGGTCAGCTGCCCGCCTTCCTCGTAGCCGATGTACCCCGGCGGCGCACCGATCAGCCGCGAGACCGCGTGCTTCTCCATGTACTCGGACATGTCGATGCGCACGATGTTGTCTTCGCTATCGAACAGCGACTCGGCGAGCGCGCGGGCGAGCTCGGTCTTGCCCACACCCGTCGGCCCGAGGAAGATGAACGAGCCGGTCGGCCGCTTGGGGTCCTTGATCCCCGCGCGGGCGCGCAGCACGGCGTCGGCGACCAGCCTGACCGCTTCGTCCTGGCCGACGACGCGCTCGTGCAGGACCTCGTCGAGCTTTAAGAGTTTCTCTCGCTCGCCCTCCATCAGGCGTGTGACGGGGATGCCGGTCCAGCGCGAGACGATCTCGCCGATCTCTTCGTCGGTCACCGCTTCGCGCAGCAGCTTGTTCGACGAGCCCCGACCGTGAGGCAGCGGGTTCTGCGCGTCTCGGGATGGTTCACGGTTTGGACCGCTTACTGGCGTGCGCGGCTCGTTTGATCCGTCACGCGGCTGGTTTTCCAGGGCGGCCAGCTTCTTTTCGAGCTCCGGCAGCGTGCCGTACTCCAGCTCGGCCGCCTTGTTCAGGTCGTACGCGCCCGGGCTCTTGGCCAGATCGATCTGCTGGCGGACCTGCTCGACCTGCTCGCGCAGCTTCCGCACCTCGTCCACCGAGCCCTTCTCGTTTTCCCATTGCGCACGCAACGCCGCGGCCTGCTCCTTCGCGTCCGCGAGCTCTTTTTGGAGGGTGCTGAGCCGCAAGCGGCTTTGCTCGTCCTTTTCTTTTTTGAGCGCGGCCTCTTCGATCTCCAGCTGCATCACCCGCCGCGACACCGCGTCGAGCTCGGCGGGCATCGAGTCCATCTCCGTGCGGATCATCGCGCACGCCTCGTCCACCAGGTCGATCGCCTTGTCCGGCAGGAACCGGTCGGCGATGTAGCGGTGGCTCAGCGTCGCGGCGCTGACCAGGGCGTTGTCCTGGATCGTCACGCCGTGGAACACCTCGAAACGCTCTTTGAGCCCGCGCAAGATCGAGATCGTGTCTTCGACCGTCGGCTGGTCGACGAGCACCGTCTGGAACCGCCTTTCGAGCGCGGGGTCCTTCTCGATGTGCTGTCGGTACTCGTCGAGCGTCGTCGCGCCGATGCAGTGAAGCTCGCCACGCGCGAGCATCGGCTTAAGCATGTTGCCCGCGTCCATCGCGCCCTCGGTCTTGCCGGCCCCGACGATCGTGTGTAGCTCGTCGATGAACAAAATGATGCGCCCCTCGGCCTGCTTGACTTCCGCGAGGACGGCCTTGAGCCGCTCCTCGAACTCACCACGGAATTTCGCGCCCGCGACCAGCGACGCCATGTCGAGCGCGAAGATTGTTTTGTCTTTCAAGCCCTCGGGCACGTCGCCGCGCACGATGCGCTGGGCCAGGCCCTCGACGATCGCCGTCTTGCCCACGCCCGGCTCGCCGATGAGCACGGGGTTGTTCTTCGTCTTGCGCGAGAGGATGCGGACCGCCCGGCGGATCTCGGCGTCGCGGCCGATGACCGGGTCCATCTTCCCTTGCTTGGCCAGGGCGACCAGGTCGCTGCCGTACTTCGCGAGCGCCTCGTAGGTCGCCTCGGGGTTGTTCGACGTGACGCGCTGGTGCCCGCGTACCGCCTGCATGGCCGAGCGGAAGTTGTCCGCGGTCAGGCCGAGGGTCTTGAGGATCTTGCCCGCCTCGGTCTGGTCGGGGTGTTCAAGGATGGCGAGGACGACGTGCTCGACCGAGAGGTACTCGTCGCCGAGCGTGCCCGCGAGTTTTTCCGCCTCGGTATAGACCTGCGCGAGCTTGTGCGTCAGTTGGACGCTGCCCGGCTGGACACCCGGCGCGCCCGGGCCGGTGACCGACGGGCGTTTCTGCAGCGCGCGGTTCAGCTCGGTCGCGACGACGTCGGCGGGTCGGCCGAGCTTCTCGAACAGGCGCGGGACCAGCCCGTCGGGCTGCTGGAGCATGGCGAGCAGCACGTGCTCGGCGTCAACGGCCTGGTGGCCGCGCTCGATCGCGGACGACTGGGCCTGCTGCAGTGCCTGCTGGTTGGATTGCGTGAGTTTGTTGAAGTCCATCAGCGGTTGCTCACTTTCTTTTGGCTTTGCCAGCGCCTGCGCGGCGGGCGGTCAGGGGCGCTGCGCCCGACACCCCCGAATCACCGATCCGCGTCGCGCAGTTGTTCGTACGCCTTTCTCTGGTCGTCGCTCAGCGTCTTCGGTACTTCGATCATGACGCGCACGAACAGGTCGGCATTCGTGTCGCCGCGCTTGGGCATGCCCTTGCCTTTCAGCCTGAGCTTCGCGCCGCTCGATGTGCCCGGCGGGATGGTCATCGTGACGGTGCCGTCCATCGTCGGCACATCGACCTTCCCGCCGAGCGCCGCGAGGTAGGGCGGGACCTTGACGGTGGTGGTCATGTCGCCGGTGGTGGACAGCTCGAAGCGTGGGTCTTTGGCGACGTTGATCTTCAGGAGCAGGCCGTGCTCTTTGAGGCGCAGCTTGGTGCCGGTGGTCGCGCCCTTGGGGATCTTGACGTCGAGCGTTTGTTCGCCGGCCGGGCCTTGCAGGCGGAGTTGTCGGGAGGCGCCGTGGTAGGCCTCGGTGAGCGAGACGGCCAGTTCGTGGGTTTGCTCGGGTGGGTGTTGGGTGGCACGGGGCTCGCCGGGGTTTTCGAACCGGTGCCCGCCGCCGGGCCCGCCGAAGAACTCTTCGAAGGCGTTGCCGCCCGCCGCGCCGCCGCGCGCGTGTTGGCCGAAGAGCATCTCGAAGAAGTCGCTGAACCCGCCGGCCCCGCCCGGCCCGCCGGTGGTCGTGCGGAAGCTGAACCCGCCGGGGCCTTGCCGGAACTGGCCGCCGAAGCCCGGCGGCGGCTCGAAGTGGTCGCCGTCCTTCCAGTTCGCGCCCAGGCGGTCGTACTTCGCGCGTTTGTCCTTGTCCGACAACACCTCGTAGGCCTCGGTCACCTTCGAGAAGCGCTCGGCGGCCTTGGGGTCGTCCTTGTTCTTGTCGGGGTGGTGTCTGCTGGCCAGTTTCCGGTAGGCGCGCTTGATCGCGTCGGCCGAGGCGGTGCGCTCGACGCCGAGGGTCTTGTAGTAGTCTTCGAACTTCAGTGCCATCGGTGCTCCTGATTGTCGTGTGGCAAAATCTCCGCCATCGATACAAACCATAAGCCCATGAGAAAAATAAATTTATAATCCCAATCGCGCGGTGTTACGTGCCACTTTGACAGTTTGCCGAATGCCCGCCGCCATTTGAGGAGCCCTTTGCTGTCTGTAACCTGCCGGCTTGTTAAAAGGGGTATTGTGGATAAATTCGTGAAATAATCCCGGCCGCGACCGATTTGGACGTTACTATGCGTGTGGTTCATGGATGACCATGCCTGCGAAACCGAAGGGAGTCAACGATGTCACAGCACAACGCCTTAGCCCGCCTCGATCATCCGACCAAGCTCCGCCTGGTGTCAGACGCGATGGAAGATCAGGTCGAGGTCGAAAAGTCGCCCCTGCCTCGCTGGTCGAAAATCCTCGACGCCCGTGACGCGATCCGCGCCGGGCACTACGACGACCCATCCGTTCTTGATCGCAAGATCAATGCCTGCGTTGATGCGATGGTCGGCGACCTCACGCCGGCAGGGTGACGTGCCCTTCCGGGCCTGCTGCGTCTTTCGGGTCTTATCTCATCGCCTGCTCATTCGGTCGCGGGATCGGCCCGCTCCCTGCCGGCGTGGAGCCGGTCTAGCTCGTCGAAGGCAGACTGCAACAACGACTTTTCTGTGCGTTCCAAGTCGGTCAACGCGCCGTCGATCGGCTTAGCCGGCGAATCGGGCAGGGCGACCACCGGGCGGAACTCGCCGGCGTCGGTGAGGATGTGCGTCTTGCTGCGCACGTACCGGCTGGTCTTGTCCTGGACGTGGACCCACCGGCGTGGGTTGCCCGGCCGGCCGAGCAGCTGTGGCGCGAAGCTTCGGCCGTGGATCGATTGATCGGGCAGCGGCGCGTCGGCGATCTCGCACAGCGTCGGCAACAGGTCGGAGAAGTCGATCAGGTCGTCGCAGCGCGTGCCCGGCTTCACCTTCCCCGGCCAGCGCACGATCAGGGGCACGCGCGTGCCGCGATCGGTCATCGTGCCCTTGCCGCCCTTGACGATCCGCCCGGCCTCGCCCCAGCGGTGTTCACGCGTCTGGTCCGTGCCGTTGTCCGCGAGGAAGACGACGACCGTGTTGTCCGCGATGCCCATCTGGTCCAGCGACCGCATCAGCCGGCCGACGAGTGTGTCCAGGTACGCGACCATGTCGGGGAAGTAGCGCGGGTCGCCTTTGTGCGTCGCGGTGGGCGGGCGGTAGGCTTGGTCTTCGCTGTCGGGCGTGGGCACGAAGGGGAAGTGCGGCAGCAGGCAGGTGTAGTACGCGAGGAAGGGCGTGTTGTCTTCCGCGTTTTGTTGCATGAATTCGATGAGGAACCGGGCGTTGACGTCCGGGCCGTAGCGGTCCTTGATCGTGTCGTGGACGATCTCGCCGTCGCGGATCAAGTGCGGCTCGTGGAACCGTCGGGTCTTGTTGCCGGCGTCGTCGAAGATCTGCCAGCACTGGTAGCGGTCGAAGCCGAAGTCATGGACGTGGTTGCGCTGGTGCAGGAACGCGAGCTGCCACTTGCCCGCGATCGCGGTCGCGTAGCCGGCCTGTTTGAGTTGTCGGGCGAAGCTGGGCTGGTCGGGCGACAGGTAGAGGTCGCTGTGGCGGTTCACGTCCCAGATCACCTCGCGCACGCCGTGGTCGAACGGGTAGCGCCCGGTGAGCAGCGAGGCGCGCGAGGGCGAGCAATACGGGGCGGAGAAGCACAGGTCGAAGACCATGCCTTGCGCCGCGAGTCGGTCGAGGTTCGGCGTGTGGTGGTCGAGCCCGCCGTAGACCGACAGGCACTCGATGCCCAGGTCGTCGGCGAGGATGACGAGGAGGTTCGGCGGTCTGTCGGCCCGCGCTTTCGTCGTTGCGCTGCAGCCCGCGGCGAGCAACAGCAGGGCGGCTAGGCATAAACGCGGGAGGCTTCGCATGGCGTCTGTCCGATCGGCTCGGCACGGTGAAGTATGATTGGTGCCATGAAGATACTGCATCGCAACACACTTCGAGCCTTGTTCTTCGTTTCATGTTGCGTGCTGGCTGCGTGCAGCACGGACAAGCCGAGTACGCCTCTTGCAAACGAAAACGCGAGATTGGCTGACGACGGGCGCGGCGGCGTCGAACTGCGTCCCGACGTCGTCGTCTACGGCTCGACGCCCGGCGGGTTCTGTGCGGCGATCGCCGCGGCGCGCGAGGGCGCCTCGGTCGTCCTGCTCGAGCCGACCGGCCACGTCGGCGGGCTCTCGACCGGCGGGCTGAGCCACTGCGACTCGAACCAGATGGTGCGCTCGACGGTCATGGGCCTGTTCGACGAGTGGCACCGGCGGGTTGTCAAGGACTACACCGACCGCGGCCTGCCCGCGCCCTACGACCCGACGAAGAAGGACACCGCGCGCTGGACATTCGAGCCACACGTCGCGATGCGCGTGACGATGGGCATGCTCGACGAGGCGGGCGTGGTCGTCGTGACAGAGGCCGCGCTGAAATCGGTCGAGAAAGTCGGCCCGCGCATCGCCGCGCTGCGCACGAGCAAGGGCGCGTTCACCGCGAAGGTCTACATCGACGGCACGTACGAGGGCGACCTCATGGCCGCGGCGGGCGTCGATTGGGCGATCGGGCGCGAGGGCCGGGCCGAGTACGGCGAATCGCTCGCGGGCAGGCAGTACCCCAAGCCGAGGATGAAGATCGACGGCTTCGACGACGCGGGCAACCCGCTGCCCTTGATCACGACCGACGACGCCGGGCCGGACGACGCGGGGGACCGGCGCATCATGACCTACAGCTTCCGCCTTTGTCTGACGCGGGACGAAGACAACAAAGTCCCGATGCCCGAGCCGGACGATTACGACCCGGCGCGGTTTGAGGTCGTCCGCCGATACCTCGCGTCCGGTGCCAACCCGGGGCTGGTCCGCTTCGATTTGTACCCGTTGCCCGGCAACAAGTTTGACGGCAACAACTCCATCGGCGGGCAGTTCTCGATCGGGCTGGTCGGCGGGGGCAACGACTGGCACGACGCGGACCCGCAACAACGCGAGAAAATCTGGGAAGCGCACAAGCAGTACACGCTCGCGTTTTACAAGTTCATCACCACCGACCCGGCCGTGCCTACGAACATCCAGAACAAGTACAAAGCCCTCGGGTTGTGCAAGGACGAGTTCGCCGACACCGACCACTTCCCGCCGGCGCTTTATGTGCGTGAATCCCGCCGGATGAAGGGCGTGCACGTCATCACCCAGCACGACATCATCGAGAACCGCGAGAAGGACGACCCGATCGCGATCTCCTCGTTCCCCATCGACTCGCACGACGTGCAACGCGTCGCGCTCAAAGACGGCGGCGTCGTCAACGAGGGCACGATCTACCCGGTGCGTGTCAAGGGCACGCGTGTCGGCTACGCGTACCACGTGCCGTACCGCGCAGTCCTGCCCAAGCCCGAGCAGTGCACGAACCTGCTGGTGCCCGTCGCGCTGTCGTGCACCCACGTGGGCATCTCCTCGCTGCGCATCGAGGGCGCGTGGATGGTGATCGGCCAGGGCGCTGGCGTCGCCGCGGCGCTCGCGGCCGGGCAGGGCGTCGCGGTGCAGGACGTGGCTTACCCGCAGCTGCGCGAACGCCTGCTCGCCCAGGGGCAGGTGCTTGAATTGCCCGACCAGCCGATCGATGGCGAAACCGCATCGGGCGACAAACCCATCGACCCCGCGTCCCTGCCGGGCATCGTGCTCGACGACGCCGAGGCCGGTTTGGTCGGCCGGTGGTCCAAGTCCACGCACTTCAAGCCGTTCGTTGGCGACGGATACGTCCACGACGAGAGGCAGGGCGACGGGCGGTCATTCGCGACGTTTTCTTTTACCGCGCCCAAGGCCGGGCGCTACGACGTGCTCATGGCCTATTCCCCGCACCCGACACGCGCGTCGAACGTGCGGGTCTTGGTCGAGAGCGGCGACACGCAGTCGCTGCTGTCCGTGGACCAACGCGTCGCGCTGCCCAGGGGCAAGGCCTTCCGCAAGGTCGGCGTGATTCAACTGGAGGCGGGCGTCGGCAGCGAGCTGACGATCAGTAACAAGGACGCCGACGGCTTCGTCATCCTCGACGCCCTGCAGCTTCAGCCGATTGGTGAATAAGACATGAACGATGCACCGCCCCGCACATGCGTTGGTTTATTGGCCTTGCTCGCGCCGGTCTTGCTGTTGGTAGGGGGCTGCGCGGCGTCGCCGGGCGCCGGGGGGCAGACGATGCTGGTGGTCGCCGAGGCGCCGCTGCCCGAGGGGGCGCGGTTCGACCCGGTGGTGATGGACGTCGAGGGCTGGACGGTGCACGTCGAGCCGGTGCTGTTGGAAGCCGGCGAGCACGCGGATGTCGGCGAGCGGGCGCTGACGATGCTCGCCAACCACCTGCAACGCATCGCGATCCTGCTGCCCGAGGACAGGCTGACCGAGGTCAGGAAGCTTGAGATCTGGATCGAGCACCGGCACCCGGAGTTGGGGGCGATGCAGTACCACCCCAGCGAGCGTTGGCTGGCCGGCAAGGGCTACGACCCGCGTCTGGCGAAGAAGTACCACATCCCCCGCGCCGCTTCGCTTTATTCGCGCGGGCAACTGCTCAAGCACCCGGCGGTCGTGCTGCACGAGTTGGCCCACGCCTACCACGACCAGGTGCTCGGCTTCGACGACCCGCGCGTGATCGACGCCTACAAGAACGCGATGGACCAAGGCCTGTACGATAAGGTGATGCTGTACACCGGCCGAGAGGTCCGCGCCTACGCGGCAACGAACCACAAGGAGTTTTTCTCCGAGGCGACCGAGGCGTATTTCTACCGCAACGACTTCTACCCCTTCGTCGCCGCGGAACTCAAACAGCACGACCCGCATACGTACAAGCTGATGCAGGAGATCTGGGGCCCGCTGCGCTGACGTGTTTTACCGATCGCTCGGTAGGCCCACCGGGATTCCGTATCCGCGCAGTTGTGCTTGCAGGGCGGGTATGTCGATGGCCTGAACCGCCTGATCGTGTTCGACCGCCAACGACGCGGCGATGCCCGCCGCCTCGCCGAGCATCATCCAGCTTGCCTCGACGCGGATCGAGCAGAACGCGACGTGCGTCGCCGAGACGCAGACCGGCACGAGCAGGTTGTCGCATTCGTTTTGCCTCGGCGTGATCGCGCGGTAGGGGAACTGGTAGACCGCGCCGCGTTGCCACAGCCGGCCTTCGTTGACGAAGCGTCGCCCGTCCACGGCGTAGCGCGTCGCGTGGTGGCTGTCGATGAAGTGCGAGCCGAGGTGGATCGCGTCGGGCTTGGTGCGCTCGGTGGTGACGTCGTGCTGGGTCATGAGGTATGCGCCGCGCATCCGCCGCGCCTCGCGGACGTAGAGCTGCCAGGGCCAGTGATCGTTATCCACCCATTCGTCCCTGCAAAAACCGTAGCGGGACATGTCGTCGCGCATGGCTTGTGGGACACGCGGATCGGTCTTGAGCAACCACAGCAGGCCATGCGTGTAGTCGCGGTAGGCGCGGTGGATCGCGTCACGCTGGGTGTAGGTCGCCTCGGCCCACGGGGTCTGCTCGCCGGGCAGGCTGATCGAGACAACGGCTTGCTGCCGGTTGTTGATCTCGACCTTGCCGCCGGGCATGCCGTAGCGCCCGATGATCTGCCCGACGCTGGTGAACAGGCCCGCCTGGATACACCGCGCGAGCAGTTCATATTGTTTGGGGTCGTAACGCTCGGGCTTATCAATGGGCACGGCGTTGTCGGGGTCGGTGGTGAGGTTGAGACGGATGTTGTAAGGCGTGGGGTGCGGGCTGGCGCTGCCGGGCTCGGGCGGCGGGCCGGGCATCACGCCGGGCAACGGTCCGCCGTCGGCGTCTAGGGGCGAGACGCTGATCGGCTCGTCGGTGTAGCGCACGCCGGCGAGCGACTCGTCGTAAGCGTTGCGCGCTTCGCGACCGGTCGCGTAGCTCACGCCCGCGGCGGCAAGCAGGTCGCCCTCGTAACTCGCGTCGATGTACACCTCGGCGTGGTAGCTTCGTCCGGCGGTTGTTCGCAGGTTCGTCAGGTGCGCATCTTTCTTCTCGACCGAGCCGAGCCGTTGTTCGTATACAACGACGACGCCCGCCTCCTCGAGCATCTCGAGAAACACCCGCTCGGCGACGCGCGACTGCCAGACCTTGGCCTTGCGGTTGGGGTGGCTGCCCGAGCGCTCGGCGGCGACGGCGAAGAACCGGTCGGCCAAACCGCCGAAGGTCTGATCGCGGGCCATGTGCTCGGCTTCGTCGCGGTTCAGCCCGCTGGTGCTCATGCCCCCGACGTGCCCGGTCGGTTCGAGCAGCACGACCGATTTGCCCTCGCGGGCCGCGGCGACGGCGGCGGCGATCCCGCCCGGCGTCCCGCCGAAGACCACGACGTCGGCGTGGCGGGCCCGGCCCGGGCGTGCGCAGCCGGCGAGCGTGACGACCATCGCGGTGAGCAGCAACAACACGAATAAGCGGCGATGGCTTTGGGGCGGATGCATCACGCGCTAGCATAAGGCGATTGGCGGCAACCGTCGGAGTGCTGCGACGACGGATCACGGGCTATTGCATTAAACACATGCCATGGCACGGTTTAAGTGAATAACGGTTGACGCGCCGCCCCGGCAGAGCGTCGCCTGTCGTCGTTTGAGAAATCATGAAGTCGATGTAACTGCTTGCTGTTGCGCGTGATATTATTTGTAACAGAAGGCCCCGCGTTCCTGTCAGAACCGAGTATGCGAAGAATCAATCGATGGAGGAGATCGGTCGCCGGGGCGGGCCTGTTGGCGTGCGCGGCGGTCTTGTTGCCCGGCCCGATCGACCCGCGCGCCGACGCGGCCGAGCCGACCACCGACGCGTCGGCCCCGCAAGCCGACGCCGCCGACGCGTCCAACCGCGACGCGGCCGCGATGGACGTGCTCGATACCTACTGCGTCGCCTGCCACGGCCCGGACCAGCAGAAGGGCGGCGTGCGCTTCGACGCGTTGGAAACGATCGATACGGTCGTCCAGCAGGAGATGTTCCTGCACGCCCAGGACGCGGTGCACTTCGAAGAGATGCCGCCGGCCAAGGCCAAGCAGCCGACCCCCGCCCAGCGCGCGGTCCTGCTGAGTTGGCTCAAGGACAAGCTCACCGGCGAGGCGGCGAACAAGCTCGCCGAGAAACTCCGCCGGCCCGACGCGGGCAACTACGTCGATCACGACGACCTGTTCTCCGGCGCGTACGCGGACCTGCCCGGCTTCACCTACGACCGACGCTGGCTGATCAGCGAGCACATCTTCGACGCCAAGTTCAACCGCATCCTCGCGTACCAACCGACGCGCGACATCGACGGCAAGCGGCACAAGGTGGTTGGCGACAACAACCGGCGGGGCGTGAACCTGACCAACCCGTTCCTGCTCTCCAACGACGCGGGCGTGCGGTACTACGCCAACCAGACGCTCAACGGCGGGCACCTGCTGACCATGCTGACCAACGCGAAAGAGGCGAGCGACTACATGATGTACCTCGCCGGCCGCAACAGCCGGTACCTGCCGGCGGTCAACGACATCATGTCGCTCGAGGACCAGAACCGTGAAACGCTGGACCGCCGCGAGCGGTTCCTCGAACTGCACATCGATCGCGTACTGCGAGACCTATACCAGGCCGAGCACGAAAAGCTGCTGCCCAGGTTCGTCCGTGTCGAGGTGCCCGAGCCGATCACGAACGACGGGTCGGTGAAGAAGGCGCCCTTCCACGCCGCGAACCCCGGGCAACAGGAACTGGCCACGATCTTCCGCTCGATGCGTCGTGTTGAAAAGCCGGGCATGACCGATGCGCAGCTGATCGAGGCCTGCGAGCGCGAGTGGTTCTACCACGGCCACGACGCGCGCAAGATCGAGGCGCGCGTCACCTTCCTGAACAATTACATGCCCGAGTGGCGGGCGCAGATCGAGCAGCACAAGTACGACCAGCGCCACCGCGAGATCGAATACAGGCCGCTGGACGACGACGAGATGCGGGTGGTCGCCCGGGCGATCCGCGCACACCGCGAGGCGGGCGACAACTACCGGCAGATCATCGACCGATGCGTCGAACAGTGGGAAGCCGAGTTCGAGCAGCAGCGTATCGCGGCCGGTCCGCCCAGCGCCGAGCAGCTGGACGCGCTGATCCGGCAGCTGACGCTGCTGATCCTCGAGCGCGAGCCGACCGACGCCGAGGCGATCAAGTACGCCGAGGTCGCCCGGGCTTATGCGGGGAGCCTGAGCCGGGCGGACACGATCAAGAAGCTGATCGCGACGGTGATGCTCAACACCGACTTCGTGTACCGCCAGGAGTTCGGCGAGGGCGAGCCGGACGCCCACGGCCGACGCATGATGTCGCCGCGCGACCTGAGCTACGCGATCGCTTACGCCCTGACCGATTCCAGCCCGGACGACGAGCTGGCGAAGGCCGCGGAGGACGGCCGGCTCTCGACGCGCGCCGACGTCGAACGCGAGGTTCGGCGGATGCTCGAACGGCGCGACCTGTACTACGTGATCGACGACGCGGTCGATAAGAAGGACGTGCCGAACTTCACGAACATGCCGGTCCGCGAACTCCGCTTCTTCCGCGAGTTCTTCGGCTACGACAAGATGCTGGGCATCTTCAAGGACAACAAGCGCTTCGGCGGGCACTACGACGGCGTGAAGACGCGCGTCGTCGCCGAGGCCGACATGATCGTCGAGCACATCCTCGAGACCGACCGGGACGTCATCAACAAACTGCTGACGACGGACAAGTTTTACGTCTACCACTCCGGCGACAACGAGGACATGAAGATCGCCTCGGACCGGATCAAGAAGATCTACCACTACTTCAAGGACAAGAACTGGCGCGAATTTACGATCGAGGATTTGCGTGAGCACAAGGACTTCATCGCCCAGACGCAGATGCGCGGCATCGACCCGAAACGCCTCGACGGGCCGGACCGCCGGTACAACCCGATGGGCGCGTTCATGCGGCAGATGGAGAGCTTCGAATTGCGGCTGGGCAAGGGCCAGACCGGCGCGCCGCCATACCCCTCGTTCCCCTCGCACGGGTTCAACAACGCGTGGAACCGCTACGGCGGCCGGCTGCAGTCGCCCGAGGTCGCGCGGATGTTCAACATCGACCTCGCCGACTGGGACTACCCCACGCGCCAGCCGACGAAGATCGACAACCGCAAGGGCATCCTCACGCACCCGGCGTGGCTGATCTCGTTCGCGGCGAACACCGAGACCGACCCGATCCACCGCGGCATCTGGGTGCAGGAAAAGCTCCTGGCCGGGACGATCCCCGACGTGCCGATCACCGTCGACGCGGTCATCCCCGAGAACCCGCACAAGACGCTGCGCCAGCGGCTGGACGACAAGACGAACAACGACTACTGCATGCGTTGCCACGTCAAGATCAATCCGTTGGGCATCCCGTTCGAAATCTACGACGACTTCGGCCGGTACCGCACCGAGGAACGGCTCGAGTACCCCGAGAACCTGGTCGAGAAGGTCAAGGAAAAGGGCGAGCCGCACGAAGACCTGCGCGACCTCTACAAGACCCTGCCCATCGACAGCACCGGCTATCTGCAAGGCACGGGCGACAGCTCGCTCGACGGCGAGGTCGGCGACGCGCTGGAGCTGATCGATCGGCTGGCCAAGTCCGACCGCGTGCGTCAGTCGATCATCCGCCACGCGTTCCGATACTTCATGGGCCGCAATGAAACGCTCAACGACTCGAAGACCCTGATCGACGCCGACCGCGCGTACGTGCGCTCCGGCGGCAGCTTCGATGAGGTCGTCGTGTCGCTCTTGACGTCCGATTCGTTCCTCTACCGAAAAGCGCCAGAACAGAAGGACTAGACCGATATGTACAACCGCAGAACATTTATGAAGCAATCGGCGCTGGGCGTCGGCACGCTCGCGCTCGCGCCGGTCTTCGGCGAGGCGCTGGCGCAATCGGTGCAGGACGGCGTGAAGGGCGCGCTGCCCGGCGTGCTCGGCGGGTCGCCCCGGCGGTTCGTGTTCATCCGCAAGTCCAACGGCATCCGCCCGAACGAGGTCGCGCTGCCCAGCTTCACCGACGCCCAGGCCAAGGCCGACAAGGCCAGGCAGCCGATGGAAGCCGACCTGCGCGACCACGAGCTGCCCGAGTGGCTCCAAGCGCTGTCGCCCTACAAGGACAACCTGTCGATCCTGCAGGGCCTGTCGTCGAAGATGAGCGAGAACGGGCACTGGTCCTACTCGTCGGTGATGGGCGCGTTCAAGTCCGGGCGCAACTCGCTGAGCGGGATCAAGCGCGCGACGATCGACTTCGAACTGGCCAAGCTGTTCCCCTCGCCGTTCGGCCACGTCGAGTTGTCGCTGACCGGCAATTACGCCGCGTTCCGCACCGGCATCGTCTCGGGCTACTCGGCGCCGGGCCCGCACCAGCGCAACTACTGCTACGCCGACCCGATGACGGCGTACCGCGAGCTGTTTAAGACCGTCATCGAGCCGGGCGCGGTGGACTCGGACAACCAGATGCTCGCGTTTTTGCAGAACGAAGAGGACGTCAAGGCCCGGCTGCTCGAGGGCTACGAGAAGCTCAAGCTGAGCAACCACATCGCGTCAATCCAAGAGATCCAGGCGCGCAATAAGAAGCTCGAGGCGATGTCGGGCAAGATCAGGCAGTACCTGCCCGAGATCGACCCGGTGCACGAGTCGGGCGGCCCAAACGCGACGACGCCGGAGAAGCAGAAGGCGATGACCGACATCCTCGTCGCCGCGCTCGCGACGGGGCTGACCAACGTCGTGACCTACACGATCGACGAGCTGTCCACGCCGATCAAGGGGTTGCCCGGCAACGAGTCGGACCACATCTCGATCCACGAGCTGGGTCACAACGGCGGGTACTCCGGCCGGTCGGCGGACGACATCCGCCAGACCCTGCGCGTCGGGCACATCGAGCAGGTCAAGACCATCGCCGACAAGCTCAAGGCGATCCCCGAGGGCGCGGGCACGATGTTCGACAACACGGTGATCGTGTACTTCCCCGAGAACGCCGAGGGCCACCACAGCCACGGCACCGAGGCGCCGCAGATCGTGATGGCCGGCGACAACTGCGCGTTGAATATGCTCGGCCGGTACATCCGCCTGCCGTACCACGGGACCGAGGGGCACAAGACCATCGGCAACTGGTACACGACGCTGCTCAATGCGCACGGCAACCCGGTCGAGCACTACGGCGACTTCGACCTGGAGATGTCGCGCCGGAAACTCGATCAGGCCGGCGCGATCCGGCAGCTGCTGGTCTGAGTCGGTTCACCGGGGAATCGCGGCATCCAGGCCGGCGGGGACCAGCACCGCGTCAACGCCCCCGAGTGGGTCCTGCGGCGTGCTGCGCGAGCCCCCTCGCGGCGGCGTATCAGGGGGATTTTCTTTCGCGGCCTTGATTCGTGAAATTTTGGAAGCGGCCGTGCCTATTCAGGGTAGAGTTGACCCCGAAGGCATGTTGACCGTGGACGAACCCGCCCTTCATTCAAACGCGTCGCAACGCAGGTCCAGCGGGTCTGATTTCGCCAAGCTGTTGGTCCGGTATCAGTCCAAGCTGCGGCTGTACGTGCGTGCCATGGTCTTCAATCAGTCTGACGTGGATGACATCGTGCAGGAGTGCGCCGCGAAGGCGTTCGCCCGCTTCGATCAATACGACCCCGCCCAGCCGTTCGATGCCTGGCTGATCACCATCGCGCGGTACGAGGTCATGACCTACCTCAAGCGGCTTCGGCGTGAGAAGGTCGTGTTTTCCAGCGAGGTTATCGACCGGCTCACGCAAACGATGCAGCGCGAGGCGGACCGCTGGACGCGGTACAGCTTGGATTCGTTGGAGGCGTGCATGGAGCGACTGGACACGGCGGACCGGCGGCTGGTTCACATGCGTTACGCCGAGGGGAAGCTGGGCAAGCAGATCGCGTCGGCGTTGGCCGTTTCTGAGGCGACGGTCTGCAGGCGGCTTGCGCGGGTCTACGGCCAGTTGTTGGTGTGCATCCGCCGCAAGGCGCAGGGGGTGGTGGCGTGACACCCGACGATTCCAAGGTGAGCCGGTTGTTGGCGCTGGTGGTCGAGAGCGAGCTGGGCGAGGCCGACGAGCGCTGCGCCGCGGAGTTGGAAGGCCTGCTGCGTTCCAGCGAGGCGATGCGTTTGCTTTACCTGGATGTGTTGCAGCTCACCGGCTTGATCGGCGAGGCCGCGTGCCGTGCCGAGGGTGACGATGCCGGGGCATGGGGCGACGTCGATCAGGCCGACCGTGCGGTCCTGGCCGAGATCCTCGAAGAAGCGTTGCGCAGCCGCCGGCTGGCGGAGATCAGCGAACGGGCCGACGCGGCGCTGTTGGCCGACCGGGCCGCGAGACGGCAGCGCGATCGCCTGGCGCGTCGTGATCCGGCGCAGCGGACGCCGGGCCGCATCATCGTGGTCCCGCGTGGCCTGGCGTACGGGCTGGTCGCGGCGTCGCTGCTGGTCGTGGCGGCGTTGGTTTACACGCACCTGCCCGGGCCCGGCCCCACGCCGGTGGTTGAGCAGGGCCCGCCGACCCAGACCCCGCCGCCTGACGCGCCGGCCGGTCCTGTCTACGCGACGGTGCTCGCCCGGCACGGAGACCGCTGGGCGTCTTCGGCCGACGCCGACCGGTACACGCTCAGCGCGGGCGGGCACGAACTGCTCGACGGCTTCGTGAGCCTTCGGCTGAAGGACGGCGCGGAGGTGTTGATCCAGGGCCCCGCTCGGTTCAGTGTGCTCGGCCCCAACAGCCTGTCGCTGGAAACGGGCAAGCTGTACGCGGAGGTGTCCCGGCAGGCGATCGGGTTCACGGTGGACACGCCGACGGCGCGGATCGTGGACATCGGCACGGCGTTTGGCGTCACCGCGGACCCGGCGGGCAGCGGCACGCACCTGCAGGTGTACCGCGGCGAGGTGCGGGCGGCGGCCCGGCGAAACGGGGAGGCGGCCGACGGGTTCGTCTCGCTGCTGGAGCGCGAGGCCTTTGCGTTCTCGTCCGACGCGCCGCCGACTAAAGCAGATTTTGACGAGGGCCTGTACGAGCGCGATATGTACCGTGTCATGCTTCGGCCCACGATGGGTGAGCAGGCTCAGTGGCTGGACGAGTTGCCACGCGACCTTCGACGGAACGCCTCGACGTCGGACCGGTTGCAGGTCTTCCTGGAACGCAACGACGTGCTGCTTGAAGAACCGCTCACGGTTGATTTCAACCGCTACGAGAGTTGGCCTAGGTCCGGCGTCGGCAACAACCGCGTCGCGGCGGGGACGCGCGTCGATGTTTATTACCTGCACCTGGACGGCACCGACGCCGAACAAGTCGATGTCAAGGCGGCCATCGACTTCGGTCGGCCGATCCTCGGCGTGGTCGCCGCGGGCCGGACACTCTGGGCGACCGACGGGTTGTTAGCAAACCCCGGCACGGTTTACCCGCAACTCGACGGGGCTTCCGAATACGAGATCAATGCTCGCGGCATCGACTTTTTTAACGACGACGATGTGGCGCGCATCGAGCGGGATGGCCAAACCCTCTACGTGGACCTGGGCGCGGTCCACCACGTTGACCAGATGCGCGTGATCGTCGAGGCCGCGCCCCGGCGTCCTGGCGCTCAGCCGTGACCGATTGACCGCCTCGTGCGTGGCGAGGTTCAACGCTCCTTTCACCCTTCCCCTTTCTTACGGAGGAATCCCGATGAAGATTGCTACACGATTCTTAGTGCCCGGCCTCGCGCTCGCTTGTGTGGGCTACGCCCTGCCGTCCTCGGCGGTGCTCACCCACCACTGGACGTTCGACAACGCCGACGTCAGCGGCACCGGCACGTTCGGCGACCCGTTCGTCGTGTCGGACGTCGTTGGCAGCGCCGACGCGACCGCGACGGGGATCGACGGCGGCACGAACATGATGTCCGGGCAGGCCGGCGTGTTCGGCGAGGCGTTCAGCTTCATGCGTGACGACGTCGGCAACGCCGGCAACAACACCCTGCCCGGCGAGCCGCTGGACTTCGAGACCGGCGTGCGCACCGCGGTGACCGGCGTCGCCCCGGCGGGCGCCGCCGAGCGCACCATCATGCTCTGGTTCAACTACGACGGCGGACCGGGCCAGAACAAGCTGTTCGGCTACGGCGGCAACAACACCGACTCGGACGCCACGACAGGCGAGGCGTTGGACGTCGGGCTCGAGGCGGACGGCATCCGCCTGCGCAACTTCAATGGCAACATGCTCTATGGCGAGGGCTTTGATTTCGCCGCCGACACCGACGGCCTGGGCACGCCCGGCGCCGACGCGGGTTGGCATCACCTCGCGGTCCGCGTCAACACCGGCGCGACGACGTTCAACGACCTGGACATCTTCCTGGATGGCGTCAAGCTCAGCGCGCAATTGGTCAACGGTGCGCCAGATGCCGACCTGGACGACACGCTCGCGATCACCGACAGCGCCTTTGGCATCGGCAACATCGGGTACGACCACTACCTGCTCAATGGGTTCAACGGCCTGATCGATGAGGTCCGCATCTACGACAACGCGCTCACCGACCAGGAGATCGCCGACCTCGCCGAGTTCCCTGTCCTGCCCGGCGACACCGACGGCGACGGCGACATCGACGACTCGGACCTCGGCACCGCGTTTAGCAACTACACCGGGCCGCTCGCGCCCGGCACCGGCGGCAAGACCGCGGCCGACGGCGACACCGACGGCGACGGCGACGTGGACGACTCGGACCTGGGCACCGCGTTCTCCGGCTACACCGGCCCGCTGAGCGCGCCGGTCCCCGAACCGACCAGCCTCGCGCTGATCGGCCTCGGCGGGCTCGCGCTGGTCCGTCGGCGACGCGCCTGACGACTCGATCCTCCTTCGCCCGGTCGCCCCCACAAAGGTCGGCCGGGTTTTGCCTCGACTTTTTTACTGTGAGGAATGAATCATGCGGGTTCAACGACTGATGTGCCTGGCGTTCTCGGGCTGCGCGGCGGGCTACGCCGGCGGCGCGGGCGCGGTGTTGACCCACTACTACAGCTTCGACGACGTTGACATCGTCGGCTCGTCCGGCGCGGCCGACGGCGTGGGCTCGGCCAACGCGTTGCCGACCGGGGCGCTGGGCGGGGCGAACATCACGACCGGGCAGCCGGGCATTTTGGGGCAGGCCTACCGGTTCGTCCGCGACGACACCGGCAGTGCCGGCAACAACACGACGCCCGGCGACGCGAGCGACTTTGAAAACACGCTGCGCCTCGCGGCGGGCAGCGTCCCGGCCGGCAACGCCCCACGCACCATCGCGCTGTGGTTCAACTTCGGTGGCGGGGCGGGGCAGAACAAGCTGTTCGGCTACGGCAGCCCGAACACGGATAACGACGGCACGACCGGCGAAGCCCTGGACATCGGGCTCGAGGGCGGCGGCATCCGCCTGCGCAACTTCAATGGCAACATCACCTACGGCTCGGGCCTGGACTTCGCGCCCGGCGGCGCGGACGCGGGCTGGCACCACCTCGCGCTGCGCGTGAACCCCGGGGCCAGCACCTTCGCCGACATCGAGTTGTTCCTCGACGGCACGCCGCTCGCGCCGGCCGACGCCGGCGACGCCGACCTGAACGACACGCTCGCGATCGCCGATTCCGCCTTCGGCATCGGCAACATCGGGTACGACCACTTCCTGCTCAACGGCTTTACCGGGCTGATCGACGAGCTGCGCATCTACGACCACGCGGTGAGCAACGCCGAGATCGTCCAGCTGGCCCTGCCCCCGGGTGTGGTCCCCGGCGACACGGACAACGACGGCGACATCGACGGCTCGGACATGCTCAACGCGCTGTCCGGCTACACCGGGCCCGGCGGGACGGGCGCGACCCCCGCGACCGGCGACACCGACGCGGACGGCGACGTGGACGACACCGACATCGGGCTCATGATGACCAACTACACCGGGCCGCTCGCGCCGCCTGCCGCGGTGCCCGAACCCGTGAGCGTCTTGTGGCTCGGCTCGGGCGGGCTCCTGTTTTCAGGCAGGCGACGCCGACAAGCGACCGCCTGACAGCGCGCGAAACGAGATGGGTTGCGACGCCACGAACAACAACGGTTTGGCGCGGCCAAGCCCCGCACGACATGCATCGGAGCCGACTATGAAACACCGACACGGATTTACGCTGATTGAACTGCTGGTGGTAATCAGCATCATCGCCCTGCTGATCGCGATCCTCTTGCCGGCGCTCGGCGCGGCGCGCAGGTCGGCTCGACAGATGCAGAACACGGTCAACCTGCGTTCGCTGCACCAGGCCCAGGTCATCTACGCGGAGCAGAACAAGGGCTACTACACCGGGCTGAACAGCGATGGCACGGTGATGACCGGGGCCGAGGTTGCTGAGGACGGCAACGTCGCGCCCAGCATGACCTGGGGCAACCCCGGGCACTTCGTGATGCCGCGTTTCGCGCTGTTGGCGTTCAACGACGTGGTGGACTACGAGCACCTGCTCAGCCCGGAAGAGAAAGACGGCAGCCGGGAGGTGTGGGACGGCGTCGCGCGGTTCAGCCACCGCTACATCTCCTACGCGGCGCTGGACCTGGGCACGATCAGCGGGAACCCGCTCCAGCCGGACCAATACGCCCAGGCGCTCAAGTCCTGGCGCAACGACGTCGGGTCGCAAACCCCGATCTTCTGCGACCGCAACACGACCGGCAACACGAACTTCTCGCTGGACCCGGGCGCGAGCGTGTGGGACAGCGAGAAATGGACCGGCTCGGTGGTGTGGAACGACGGGCACGCGGGCACCGAAGAGGACGTGCTGATGGACAGCACGAAGGTCGGCAACAGCTCGGCCGACGAAGACCCGCTGTTCGACAACGGCTCGTCCATGATCAATGGCAAGCCCTACCGCCGGGGTCAGCACGTGCGGATGCTCAAGTTCAACGACTCGCGCACCGCCGGCAGCTTCGCCGACCCCTCGATCGAGCCGTAACCGTTTCGCCCACCCGTTGCCCGCCACGACCCGCCGGCCACGCCCGGCCACCCGATGTTCAGACCGGAGTAGACATGCGTTTGTGCCGCCTGCTGATGAATGCCCTCGTGTTGTGCTGTGCCGCGTCCGCGTGCGCCCAGCCCAACGTCGTCCTGTTCATGGTCGATGACTGGGGCTGGACCGACTGGGAGTACGACCCGGTGCTGAACCCGACCGGCAGCAGGCTGTACGAGACGCCGAACATGCTGCGCCTCGCGCAGATGGGCACCAACTTCACCAGCGGCTACACCGCCAACGCGGTCTGCTCGCCCTCGCGCGCCGCGGTCATGACGGGCAAGGACCCGGCCCGGCTGCGCATTACCGACTGGATCACCGGCGGCAACCACACCCACCCCACCCTCGCCGACGCGCAGGGCTGGGACATGACGCTCAACAACACCGAGGTCACCCTCGCCGAGGCGCTCAAGGCCGACGGGTACCGCACCGGGTTCGTCGGCAAGTGGCACCTGGGGACCAGCGGCAGCTCGGGCGCGAACCCCTTGGACCACGGCTTCGACGTCAATATCGGCGGCAACCACAAGGGCTCGCCGCCCGGCGGGTACTTCGCCGGCGGCGACGGCGGCTGGTCCGCGCCCAACCTCACCTCGGGCTACGGCCCGAGCGAGTACCTCACCGACGTGCTGTCCGATGCGTCCGTCGCGTTCATCGACAGCCACATGGCCACGACGCCCAACGACCCGTTTTTCCTCTTCACCTCGCACTACGGCGTGCACACACCGATCCAGGCGCCGGCCGCGACGACGCAGTACTTCCAGAACAAGCTCAACGCCAACGGCGGGCCATTCAACGAGCACGACAACGCGACCTACGCCGCCATGGTCAAGCACGTGGACGACGCGCTGGGCGACCTGCTCGACAAGCTCGAACAAGCGCAGGTCCTCGACGACACGCTGATCCTGCTCGTCTCGGACAACGGCGGGCTGTGGGCGGCGCAGGGCGACCCGACTTCCAACACCCCGCTGCGTGAGGGCAAGGGCAGCTGGTACGAGGGCGGGCTGCGCACCCCCTTCATCGTCGCCCAGCCGGGCAACCCCAACGCCGGGCAGGGGGTGATGAACGACAGCGTCGTCATCGGCCACGACATCTACACGACCGTGCTGGACATCACCGGCGTCGCGGGCAACGCGGCGCACAACGCGCAGACCGACGGCGTCAGCTTCAAGGCCGCGTTGGAGGCCAACGCCCACGACCGCGGCGCGACCTTCTGGCACTACCCCCACATCGCCGACCAAGACAACAACAGCCCGCTGGTCACCGGCGGGACGTACGTCTCGTCGGTCCGCAAGGGCGACTGGAAGCTGATGTTTTTCTACGCCGACCGTTCGTACGAGCTGTACAACCTCGCCGAGGACCTGAGCGAAACGACCGACGTCTTCGAAGCCAACACGATCACCGCGGAGCTGAGCCAGCTCTTGCGCGACCACCTGATCGCGATCGACGCGCAGATGCCGATCAACAAGGCGACTGGTCAGCCGGTCGCGCTGCCGGACCTGGTCTCCGACACGACGTTTGATTTGGTTTATGCCGCGCAGAGCGGCGAGCTGACGATCGATACCGACGGCAACGACCTGCACGGCTACGTGATCGACGGGTCGGGCTTCCTGGAAGAAAACCACACGCCGATCCTGGCCGGCACGCTGACCGCGATCGATACGGAACTGGCCGAGGCGAGCCTCACGCCGGTGAGCGGGCTCTTGAGCCTGGGCAACGTGCTGCCCGCGAACATGAGCCGGGCGCAGATGCTCGCGGCGATCGGCCCCAACGCACGCTACGTCGGCGACCTCGGCACGCCGCAGGTCTACTTCGAGGTCCTCTACCTCGCGATCCCCGGCGACACCGACAGCGACGGCGACATCGACGACAGCGACCTGGGCACCGCCTTCGCCAACTACACCGGCCCGCTGGCGCCCGGCACCGGCGGCAAGACCACCGCCCAGGGCGACACCGACGGCGACGGCGACATCGACGACTCGGACCTGGGCACCGCCTTTGTCAACTACACCGGCCCGCTCGCACCCGCCAACGTCCCCGAACCCGCGTCACTCGCCCTGCTCGCGATCGCCGGGCTGGCGGGGCGCACCCGCCCGGCCACGGGGCGGCTCACACCGGGCGGTCGCATGTGATGCACGCCCAGGGGTGGCCGTGGTGCACACTCGGCGAGCCGATGGCCACGCATCATCGTGACGCTGATGCGATCGCCCCGGTGTTTCACCGCCGGGGTCTATTCAAAACACGGCCCGCGTGATACCTTGGTGTGTCGTTCGGCTGCCGTGTGATTGATCCCGGGAGGGCGCTTGTCAGGCTTGAATCCGATCCCCGCCGCCGGGCTGTTTCGCTGTCTGATTGCCATCGGCGCGGGTGTCGCGTCGCCCTGGTGGTGCGTGGGTGCGCGGGCCCAGACCTTGGCGCAGTGGCTTTCGCCGGTCGATGGCAGCTGGGCGGACCCGGCCCGGTGGTCGACCGACCCGGCCTACCCGAGCAACGGGCAGCCGGGCGCGGGCGACACGTACGACGTGCGGGTCGACGCGGCGGGCGGCCCGTACACGGTGTTGTTCGACGCTTCGGCCGGCGTGGTGACGGTGGACCGGTTGACCATCGATTCGCCCGACGCGACCGTCTACCTCAGCCCGTTCTCGAATGGTTTCACCGCGGCCAACGGCATCGACCTGCGGCAAGGCAGGCTGCTGTTTTCCGGCGGCAGGATCGTCGATACGGCGATCACCGGGGGCGGGTCGTTCGATATCGACTACGCCAGCGGGAGCCGGAAGAGCCGGCTGGAACACGTCACGCTCGGCGTCGACCTGAGCATCAGCGACAGCAGCGAAGTCGAGACGCTCGGCGACCTGGCCCTCGACAACGCCACGATCCTGCTGCAGGGCCAACAACAAAGCGCACGGCTCGGCGGCGCGAACACCCACGACCACGCCGCCCCGGGCGGGCTGAACCTGACCGGTTCGGGCCGGCTCGAGGTCAGTGGCTACGCGAGGCTGTACAACCAGGTGGATCAGACGATGCGGTTCGGGCCGGGCATCGACGTGGTCGCCGACGACCGCGCCGGTTTTTATACCGTTGAATTGGCCTCGAGTTACCGCGGGCGGATCGTGAACGAGGGGTCGATCACGGCGGGCGCAGGCGGGACGATGACGATGTACGCCGACGAACTGGTGAACAGCGGCGTGATCCGCGCGATCGACGGCGGGGTGATCGACCTGCAAATCGATGAGGACAAGACGGTCACGACCGCGGGCCTGGGCGCGATTCAAACCGCCAACGGCGGGTACGCCATCGTCCGGGCGCAGATCGACAACAGCGGCGCGGTGCTGAACCTGGGCGGGGACGGCCACGATTGGAGGTTGCGCTCGGGCAACAACACGCGTAGCCGGGTGTCGGGGGGCCGGATCAACGCGACAACGACGCCGGTGGTGGTCAGCGATACCGAGTTGTCCGGCGTGACCCTCGCCGGGACCCTCGCGGGCACGTACCGCGTCTACGACGGGCTGGTGATGGACGACGCCAAACTCATCGTGGACAACGCCCGCGTCTTCTTCGCCGCCGGGCAGGCCATCACCGGGCAGGGCACGATCGAGTTCGACGACCCCTACGATTCGACCTACCGCGTGCAATTCGGCCACTACGAGCAGGCCGGCAGCGTCTTCATCGGCCCGGGCGTCGTGTTGCACAGCCTGACGAACCTGCGTCGCAACATCGAGTTTTACGACACGATCAGCGAAGCGACGATCCTCTTCGACGGCACGACCGACCGCAACGGCGCGGGCCTGGTCGGCCGCAACTTCACGAACCGTGGGCTGATCCACGTCCGTGGCGGGAACCCGGTCCTGCAGGGCGCTTCGTTCAACGCTGTCCACGCGCCGTTTGTGAACGAGGGCGAGATCCGCGTCGAAAGCGGGGTCCATATCCGCCTGGGCAACGGGTTTGAAAACCCCGGGACGCTGACGCTCAAGCCCGATACCGCGGTGACGTTCTACGGCAGCAATACGATCGCCGCCTATCAAAACATCGACCACCAGGGCGCGGCCTTCGAGGTCCAGGACCAGATCGACCTGCTCGGCGGGACGTTCGATTTCCAGGCGATCTTCGGCGACGCCAAGCACACGCTCGATTACGACAGGCCCGAGTTTAAAAACGGACGCATCCTCGACTCCGCCGGCGACCTCGTCCTGTTCTACCAGGGCAGCGACCACAAGTATTTCACCGACGTCCAGTTCGCCTCCGACACCTCGCTGTTCGGCTACAACCGCGCTTCGCTGTCCGGCGACATCGGCATCCCCGCGGGCGTGACCTTCTATCTCGGGCTGGTCCCCCAGGGCGTCTCGGACACCGACCGCGCCTATCTCTACAGCGGCGCGCCGGACGGCACGACGATCTCCGGCGGCGGCGAGATCGTCGTGGTCAACGATGCCACCAACCCCACCCACGCCGGGATCGAGACCAGCCACGCCACCGACATGATCGTCGGCCCCGACATCACGGTGCGGACCCAGGGCGGCGCGGCGTTTACCTTTGAAGCCATCAATCGCGGGCGGGTCCGGCTCGACCACCCCCAGGACCTGATGCTGCTGGACGGGCGGTGGGCCAACCAGGGCGTCATCGAGGTCAACGCCGGCCAGGTCCGACTCGGCGGGTCGTTCACCGCGGACCGCGTCGGCGAGGTCCGCTCGGCACCCGGGGCGGGGCTTTACATCGTCGGCGAGCTCGACCTGGCCGGCGGGTCGTTCGACTTCGATGCGAGCGACGGCGGGCGTTGGTTTATCAATCAACGCGGGCGGGTCCGCAACGGGACGATCCAGACCACGGGTGCGCCCTTGCGCGTCGGCGATTACGGGTCGGGGACTTACGACGGCATCGGCGACCTGGAATCGGTCACCGTCGCCGGCGAAGTCGTCGTGGACCATCGCAACCTCTTGCGGATCTTCGGCGGGCTCACGCTCGAGGGCGGGCGCGTCCGGGTCGGCAGCGAAGGGTTGACTAACGGCGAATTGCTGATCGTCGCGGGCAACTTCCTACTCGACGGCACGGGCGAGCTGCTGTTCTCCGGGAGCGGCACGCGCAACGAGCTGTCGTTCGCCAACTACGACGGCGTGCCCGAGCCGAGCTTCACGATCGGCGCGGGGGTCACGCTCCGGACCGACGGCGGCGCGGGCGTGATCGACCTCGGTGTCACGCAGGCCCGGAACCTCGGCGTGATCGCGGCCGACGCCAACCTGCTGCGGGTCTGGGGGGCCCCGGGCCGGTTGGTCCTGGACAACGCGCAGGGCGCGCTGGAGGCGCGGAACCTCGGCTCGTTGTCCGTGGTGGGCTTGGCGGGCGAAGCGGGCACGCTGCGGGTGATCGACGGCGGGCGCATCGAGCTGGACGGCGACTACCGCTTGAACCGGGACGTGACGCTGGGCGCGGGTGCCACGCTCGCGTTGGCCGGCACCGCCGAGTTGGACGCGCGGTTGACGGTCGGTGCCGGGGCGACGCTCCAGATCGACGCGCAATGGGCCAACCGCGGGCGGATCGAGTTGCAGGGCGGCCAGCTCAAGATCGTGCGTGCGCCCGACACCGTCGGCGACCTGTCGCTTGGCGACGGCAGCCTGGCGATCGCCGGGGCGTTGACCACCGACCAGCTCGCCGTGCTTCCGATCGGCGACGCGACCGTGCAGGTCGTCTACGGCGGGGTGATCCACAACCAAAGCAGGCTGATCGACCTGGGGGTCGATGTCGGCGTGTTCGAGCTGCGTGGCGGGCGGCTCGAGGGCGGGTTCGTCGGATCCACCGTCGGCGCGAGCCTGTTCGCGGTTGCCGCCACGAGCGAGTTGGACGGCCTGCAAAGCATCGATGCGGCGGTCCGGGTCGCCGAGGGCGCGGTGCTCTCGATCCGCGACAGCAGCTGGACGGTGCCGGTGAGCGTTCGCGCGGGCGGGCGGCTGGACCTCGAGGGTGCGGGCTGGGCCAACCTCGCCGGCGTCGAGTCGGTGGACGGCGAGGTCCGCCTGAACGGTTTGGCCCCGCATTTGGGCGCGTACCGGCTCACCCGCTCCACGCTCTCGGTCGCGACCGCGGGTGTCGGGCCTGCGGGCGAGCCGGCCGCGATCCGGGCGCGCGTCCTGGCCGACGCGGTGGGGTTCGCCGAGCAAGCCACGATCGCGCTGCGGCCGGGCGCGGAGGTCGATAGCCAGGGCGACACGCTCGACCTCGACGACGCTTCGCTGACCTGGCGGATGCAAGGCGGCACGCTGCGCGGCGGGCGGGTCCGCGCGACGGGCGACGCGGTCTTCGAGGTGGACGGCGGGGGCGTGTTGGACACGGTGAGGGTCGAAGCGCCGATCCACCTCGTCTCCCCCGGCGTGCTCGAACTGACCGACGGCACGACCGCCGCCGGCGGGCTGAGCTTCAACCACCGCTCGGGCGCACCCGCGACGGTTCGGCTCGGGGACAACCAATCCCTGGCGGGGTTCGGCGACATCGTCTTCGAGGCCGGCGGGCCCCAGACCAACCGCGTGCAATCGCCCGGCGGGACGCTGGACATCCCGGCGGGGGCCGGCGTCGTGGCCCGTGACGGCGGGGGCGGGACGGTCGGGACGCTCGAGGACCCGGTGGTCAACCGCGGGGCGCTGTCGGCCCGAGGCGCGGGCAGCGTGCTGCGCATCCGTGGCTCGACGGTCACCAACGCGGGCGGGACGCTGCACGCGGTCGACGCGGGCACGCTCGATCTCCAGTGGATGGCCGGGAGCCTGGGCGAACTGGAGGTCCGCGACGACGCGACGCTGGTGCTGTACGGCGTGTTCGAGTTCGACCGGCCCACGCGGTTCGATGACGTCACGGTGTCCCTGGCCGGCGCGTGGTCGGTCGGCGCGCCCTTACGAGCCCGCGACACCACGATGCACTGGCTCAACACGCCATACGCGGGCAAAGAGCGGATCGACGTTGCCAACTCGCGGGTCTATCTCAGCGCCCCCGCGACGCTCGCCGACCTGCCCTCGTCGCTGGCCGGCAACCGCAACCACCTGACCTTGCGGGCCTACGGCAGCCTGGACCTCGGCGCCGGCGCGTCCGCCGGTCTCGGTTACCGGCTGACGCTCGACGGCGGGACGCTACGCAACGGCACGGTCGATGGGGCCGATGCCGATGCGCTCGAGGTGCTTTCGTCCAGCACGCTCCGCGACGTGGTCGTGTCGGCGGACCTCGCGATCGCCGGCGGTGCGCAGCTTCAACTCTCGGACACGACGATCGGCGCGGTGACCTTGTCCGCCGGCGAAGGCGGCGAGTTCGTCGTGACCGCGGCGCGATCCGCCGTGTTTGATTCGTCCCGAGTCCAGGCGGCCGTGCAGAACCACGGCGGGCTGGTCGTGCGCGGGCCGGTCAGCATCGCCGGCGACTACACCCAATCGCACGACGCCGCGCTGACGCTGGGCCTGTACGCCACGCCCGACGGCGGGACCGGTTCGGATCGGCTGGCGGTCGGCGGCGTGGCAGAGCTCGCCGGCACGCTCCGGGTCGAATCGAGCCCGGGCCAGCCCTTCGCGTTCATGGACCGCTTCGAGCTGTTGCAGCTCACCGATCCGCGCGGGTGGTTCCACGACCTCGTGCTGCCCGACCTGCCCGACGGCTTGAGCTGGGAACGCGGCTATCTTCAAAGCGACGGGGTCCTGCTGGTCGTCTCGGTGCAAGGCGACACGGACGGCGACGGCGTCGTCGATCAGGCGGACCTGTCCGCGGTGATGAACCACTTCGGCCAGCAGGTCGGCGCGCACAACCGCCCGGCAGGCGACCTGAGCGGCGACGGCCGGGTCGGCGTCGAAGACCTCGACGCCGTGCTCGCGAGTTGGCAGCCCGTGGCGGCGGCACCGACGCCGGTCCCCGAGCCCGCGGGGTTTGGCGCCCTCGTGTTGTGCGCCGGCCTGGGCCTGAGCCGACCGGCACGCCGGCGGGAGGATGCGTGATGCCGTCACCCCTACGCACGACGACCCGGGCCCTCGCTTTCGCCGCCGCGTGCGCCGCCGCGCCCGTGGCACGGCCCGCGACCACCCCGATCGGCCAAGTCTACCCCGCGCCGTGGGTGGTGCAGCCGGACGAAGACCTGTACATCGGCGACACGCTGTTGGGCATCCTGCAGATCAATGACGGCGACAGCCTCTCGGCCCGCCGTTCGTTGCTCGCGGTGGACCCGGGCGTCGTCGGCCGGCTCGAACTACAAGACCCCGGCAGCGCGCTGTACCTCGCCTACGGCCTCGTCGCGGCGATCCAGGGCGACGCGAGCGTCGAGGTGCGCGACGGCGCCTTGTTGTCCTCCTCGGCCGGCAGCCTCGGCGTCGAAGCGGGCAGCTCGGCGACGGTTACGATCGATGGCACGCACAGCCGCTGGCTGATGCCCGGCGACCTGACGATCGGCGGACTGGGAGAGGGGGCCGTGCACGTCACGAACGGCGGGCGGCTCGAGGCCGACCAGATCACGCTCGCCGATCGCTACGACCCCGCGGCGGGCGACCCACCGACCGCCAGCGGGCTGCTGCGCGTCGCCGGCACCGGCTCCACCCTGGTCTTCACCGACCCGCTGACCGTCGGCGCGAACGGCCCGGGCCGGCTGGAAGTCACCTCGGGCGCCGCGCTCGACGGCAGCTCGGGCGGGTCGATGACCATCGGCGCGTCGGTGTTCGCACCCAGTTCAGCACTATTCGTCGGCACCGACACGACCGTCCAGGTCACCGGGCTGACCCTCGCCGTCGGCGGCGCCGGCTCGCTCGACCTCGCCGGCGGCGCGAGCCTGACCACCGGCGCCGTCCGCGCCGGGCTGCACGCGACGGGGCTGGCGCAGATCACCCTCGACGGCGTAGGTACCGCCTGGCAGACCACCCAGAGCGTGCGTTTGGGCGAAACCGGCGGCGCCCAGGTCCTCGTCCGTGGGTCGGCGACGCTCACCACCAGCGACGCGCTGCTCGCTCAAGAAACCGGCGCCAACGCCCGGGTCACCGTCACCGGCGCGGGCACGGCCTGGGCGATCAACCGCCGGGCCAGCACGGGCCTGAAAGACCCGGGTGCGGCGGGTGAGCTGGTCGTCGGCCCCCGGGGAACAGGCGCACTGATCATCGCCGACCAGGCCGTCGTCACCGCCCAGGCCAACGCGTATTTCGGGATCGACCTGCAGCGGGCTTGGGGGCACCGGGGCGGCCGGGGCGCGCTTCACCTCGCAGGGGGCACCCTGATCGCGAACAGCGTCCTGGTCAGCCCCGACGACCTGACGGGCGTCGGGCAGGTGCAGGCCGGCGGCTGGGTGCTGGACGGGGCATGGTCCGCGGCGTCGTTGGCCGACCTGCCGACCCAGCAACAAGTCCACGACGCCAACGGGTTGGCGATCGGCGTGCAGCTGGCGTGGTCCAGCGACAGCGACCTGTTCGGCGCGGGCTACCTCGGCTCGGGACGCGCCACCCTGACCGACGGTTTTGCCCTGCAGACCGGCCACGGCATCATCGGCTATGGCGGCGCTTCGGACGGCTGGGTCACCCTCCGCGGGGCGCAAACGGCTTGGGACGTCGGCCGGCTGTCGGTCGGCAACCGCGGCATCGGCGTCATGTCGGTGCAGGACGCCGCGGCCGTCACGTTCCGATCCGTGGTACTCGGCGAATACCCCGACGCCCAGGGCCACCTGCTGATCACCGGGCAAGCCAGCCGCATGGCTCCGGCGACCTCGGGCGGCTGGCTCGTCGTCGGCGAAGAAGGCCTGGGCAACCTGCTGGTCCAAGCAAACGGCGAACTGCAAAGCGGCGACGCGACGATCGCCGCCCAGACCGGTTCGATCGGGCAAGTGACGCTGTCCGACGGCTCGTCGTGGTCGGCGACTGGCGCGATCGTCGTCGGCGACCGCGGGGCCGGGACGCTGGCGCTGGACGCCGGCTCGACGGTGCGCGGGAACCTGACCCTCGGGCCGACGCAGGCCGGGCACGGCACGCTCACGCTCCGCGGCGGGGCGCAGGCCCCGGGCCAGTTCCGCGTCTACGCGAGCAACGCGACCATCCTGGTCGAAGGCGGCGCCCACGCCCAGTGGAACGACGTCGAGCTGGGCAATACCGCGCAATGGGTCGAGCCCGACGATCACGACCCCCAGGCCGACCCGCCACCGATCGACGTCCCCGCGCACACCCACCTCACCGTCCGGGGCGCCGAGAGCCGGGTCAGCGCCGATGACTTGCGGATCGGTCATTGGGAACACGCCGACGCCTTGATCGAGCAGGGCGCCTCGCTCACCGCGAACGCGGCGTACCTGGGCGTCCACGAAGGCGCGTTGGGCGGCGCGACGATCAGCGGCGCGGGCGCGGTGTTCGGCGTGCAGCAACTCGCGACGATCGGCGAAAGGGGCCGGGGCGTCCTGGCCGTGCAAGACGGCGCTTCTGTCACCGCCCGGGGCATCCGCATCGGATGGAACCCGACCGCCTCGGGCTACCTCGACGCCGCCGGGCCGGGCACCACCGTGACGGTCGATCACGCGATCGAGAGCCGATACGGCGCGGACTCGGGCCTGCGCATCGCCGGGGGCGCGAAGGTCTACGCCCCCGCCGCGACAAGGCTGATCAACACGCTCGACCCCACCCACAGCGCCGCGCTGGCCATGGACCAAGGCGAACTGTTCACCGGCGCCTTGCTCGCGAACGCGGCAAAGATCACGGGCACCGGCACCATCCACGCCGACAGCATGGTGCTCGACGGCGACTGGGTCTTCGATGCGTCCACACCCCTGCCGACCACCGTCCGGATCAACCAGCAGCCGGGGCAGGACATCGCCGTCCTGCTCGACTGGGCGGACCCCGAAACGGTCTTCGGCGCTGGCAGCGGCGCCGACGGCAGCGTCTTGCTTCGCCACGGCGCGGACCTGCGCCACGGCGTGGGCTACATCGGGCTGGCGGCGGGCGGCCACGGCAGCGTCGTCGTCCAGGACCAGCGCTCGCGCTGGCGGATCGACGACCGCCTGTACGTCGGCTACGGGGGGACCGGCACGCTGACGCTGAAAGACAGCGGGGTCGTCGTCGCCGACCAGCTGCACGCGGGCACCTACCCGAGCGGCGACGCCAGCGTCGTGGTGGACGGCGCGGGTTCGGTGCTCGATCTGAAAAGGCTGGCGCGCCTCGGCACCCGAGGCCGGGGCGTCTTGACCGTCCGCGATGGCGGGCTGGTGCTGGTGAACAACGGCATCGAAACCGGGCAGGAACCGGGCGCGACCGGGATCATCCGTATCACCGGCACACACGCCACGCTCCAGGCCCAGGCCGCCGTCATCGGCGATCAGGGCCACGGCGAGTTGCACGTCGCCGACGGCGGCGTCGCCTACCTCGGCGACACCGAACTGGCCTACGACGGCCGCGGCTCGGCGATCATGACCGTCACCGGAGCCGGATCGTTCGTGCAGACCCACGACCTGCTGGTCTCGCGTCACGGCTCCGGCGAACTGACCCTCGACGGCGGCGCCGCGGTCCAAACGCTCGGCGTGGCGCGCATCGGCGGGTTCTACTTCCCCGCCCGGCCCTCGCTCGCCCGCGTCTCGGGGCCCGGCACGACCTGGGACACCCGGGCGCTCTACGTCGGCGAAGGGCACCTGCTCGTGTCCGACGCGGCCCGCCTGCAAAGCGAAAACGCCTACATCGGCGTGTGGTCCAACGCCACCGCCAGAGCCACCCTCCAAGGCGAGCAGACCGCGTGGGCGATCGAAAACAACCTCGTCGTCGGCCACATGAACCGACCCGCCAGGCTCGAGGTCCTGCAGGACGCGGCCGTCACCGTCGCCGGCGACCTGCAAGTGACCGGCCAGGGTGAGTTGGTCCTGGGCGTCAGCGCAGGCGCCGCGCCCGCGATGACGGTTTGGGGCGATTCGGCCTTCGACGGCGGGCTCGACGTGCGACTCAACCCCAACACGATCCCCGACGACCAAAGCGTCACGATCGTCCTCGAAACCGTCGGCACGACCGCCGGGGCGTTCGATGGCCTGAACCCCGGCGACCTGCTCGGCGTGCAGTTCGGCGTGGCCATGCGACTGGTCACCGACGCGGGAGACGGCAACGACCTCGCCGTGGCCGTCGAGTACGTCCGCCCCGGCGACCTGGACGGGTCCGGCGTGATCGACCAGCAGGACCTGGGCCTGCTGATTGCCAACTGGGGACAAGCCGTCCAGCCCGGCGACTGGTCCCTCGGCGACGTCAACAACGACGGCCAGGTGGGGATCGCGGACCTGGACCTGACCCTGAGCCACTGGGACGCGCAGGGTTCGCCGCCCAACGCGATCCCCGAACCCGCCGGGCTGTTCTACCTCGGCCTCGCACTGGCGGCGTACGCGCACCGTCGTCGGCGCGCGCCGGCCGGACCAAGGGAGCGCAAGACATGGCCCCGAGCCTGACCGCCCGCCAATCACCCGCCGCCGGCCAACGCCTGCGCGGCGCGGCCGCTGTTTTCGCCCTGGCGGCCCTGACCGCCGGCCACGCCCGGGCACAGGTCCAGTGGACCGGCGCGGTCTACCCCGCGCCGACCCAGACCACGCTCAACGACGACCTGTTCGTCGGTTACAACACCGCCGGCTCACTCACGATCGACGACGCCGGCGTCGTCTACGACTACTACGGCTACCTCGGCTACTACCCCTTCGCCACCGGCCAGGCCACCATCGACGGCCCGGGCTCGCTCTGGAAGCACGGCCGAAACCTCTACGTCGGCTACCGCGGCGACGCCACGCTGACCCTCCAGAACGGCGGACGCGTCGAATCGACCTACACCACCCTCGGCGACCAGCCCGGGGCGTCGGGGCAGGTCCTGGTCAGGGGCGACGGCTCAACGCTGGTTACGACCGGGTCCATCGAGGTCGCCAACCAGGGCCGGGCCGTGCTGACCATCCAGCAAGGCGGCCGGGTCGAAACCAACTCGGTCCGCATCGGGCGCGACGCCAGCTCGCACGGGCGGGTGGTCGTTGAAGGTACCGGCTCGACGCTCGACGGCGGCGTCGTGCTCTACGGCTCGACGGCGCCCGGCCCCGACCTGATCATCCGCGACGCGGGCAAACTCACCAACGGCGACGCGTACGTCGGGCAAGCCGACAACGGCCTGAACAGCCACGTGCTCGTCGATGGGCCGGGGTCGCAATGGGACGCCGATCGATTCGAATTGGGCTACGCGGGTACGGGCGAAGTCCTGGTCGAAGTGAAAAACGGGGCGCGACTCAACACCGGCAACGCGCAGGTCGGCTGGCAAAGTGTCGCCCGCGTCGAGGTCCACGGCCCCGCCAGCCGGTGGACCGCCGCGCAGTACATCGTCGGGATCGAAAGCGACGCGGACGTCTATATCACCGGCGGCGCCGCCGCGACGGGCACCCGCGGCTACATCGGCAACTACATCGGCGACTACCGAGGCGCGGTGACGGTGCGGGGCGCCGGCTCGTCGTGGTCCCTCAGCCAGTTCATGCTGCTGGGCGTTCGCGACGGGGCCGTGGGCGAAATCAACGCGATCGACGGCGGGCGCATCTCCGTCAACCAGTACCTGACGATCAACGACGCGAGTCGGGTCCATGTCAGCGTCGGTCACGACGCGCTCGTTGCCCCCATCTCCATCGGCGGCGACGCGCAACTGGCGGGGGAACTGGCCGTCACGCCCGACGCCGGGGCCGCGCTCGCCGATGGCCAAGCCTTCCCGGTCATGAGCGTCGGCGCACGACGCACCGGTCAGTTCGCCGGCCTCGACGAAGGCGGCGTCGTGGATGTCTGGTCCGGCCTCGCGCTGACCATCACCTACGCCGGCGGAGACGGCAACGACGTCTGGCTGCACGCGTCCGCCGCGATGCCGGGCGACCTGAACGCGTCGGGCCTGGTGGACCAGGCCGACCTGGACATCGTGCTGAACCGATTCGGCCAATCGGTGAAACCGGGGCATTGGACCCAAGGGGACGCGGACCTCGACGGCGTCGTCGGTGTCAGCGACCTGGACGCGGTCTTGGCGAATTGGTCCAACCCCGCCAACGCCCCGGCATACGTCCCCGAACCCGCTTCGTGCGCGGTCTTTGCCCTCGCAACCGCGCTGGTCTGCCGTCCTCGGCGAGGCCCCGCGACACGCCGCCCGTCGCAACGCCCGGCCACGTGATCAGTGAGCCACCCACGCGATCCGCACGCACAACCTCGGCGATCGCAGCGCAACGCCCGACCACGCCCACCCGGACACCCACCAGCTTGTACCAGACGCGATGGCCCGGACCGCCCCCCGGCTTCGGGACAACGGTAGACGGATCGCAAGCACCCACGGCATGGTTGCGACCGACCGGCCCCGGAACCCGATGGGCTCGTACAGCATGGATTCGCACAACGTCCTGCGAGCGATCAGCGGTGCTCCGCGCGGCGCGTGCGAATCATCGGGACCGTACGGTCGCGTGACAACGCCGGGAGTTCACCGCATGGCGGGGTATTGCGGCGGGCTCTTGCCAACGCGGCTCGTGAGCTTCGGGTACCGCCCGCGCGGCACCTTGTCGTGGATCGCCAGCACGGTGACCTGGTGCCACCAGTCGTCGCCGAAGTCGAACCAGTAACCGAAAGGCTCATCGACTTTCAGCCCGATCGAGGCGATCGTGGTTTTTGTCACGTCGCCCGCGGGCTTCTGGTCGCTGAAGGGGTCATCCATCGCCATGGGCAGCACGTACCTTCGGGCATCGGCATCGTGCGGACCCTTGCCGCCGACCTGGAACTCGTACATGTGCTCGTCTTCCCGGTCGTAGGCGTCGAAGATCGCGTGGTGCAGTTCCGTGAGTGTCTGATCGCCGCGGATTTCAATCGTGCGCAGGACCTCGGGGTTCTTCTTCAGAAACGCCTTGGTGAGTGGTCCGTCGAGCAGTGCGACTTCCAACTCAAAGAGTTTGCCTGATGAGTCCACATCGACCTCCGATTCTTGGTCTGTCTCTCGATCCGCCGGGATGTAAGGGATCAGCCCGGCCTCGTAGGCCGCGACCTGCGCCCCGCGCGGCGCAGTGCGGATGTCCATGATCAACCCGTTGACCTGCAGCATCCACGCCAACGGGTTGTTGTCCAGCCGGCTGGGCAGCGACCAATCGGGATGCAGCCGCATCAAGTCCAACTCCTCCCAGATGATTCTGTACTTCGCCTGCATCTTCGCCAATGAAACGCCCATGCCCCTGGCGAGGTCATTCGACGTCATGTGTGGCGTTTGGTTGCGATCCGTCAGGAAGTTCACCCGGCCGATCGCGTAGACGATCCCCGCCGCCCAACCCTCCGGCTTGCCGGTGAACAGCGGCAACGCTTCGTCACAAGCTTCCGCCGCCAACTCACGACAAAGGGTGTTGTATTCATCGTTGAGATGCGCCTCGCAAAACGCATCGATCAGATTCACCAACGCGATGAACCGGTCGGCATCATCAGCCGGGATATCTTCAAGTAAATCTTGCAGATGTCCATCCATCAACGCTTCTTAATCGAAGTAATCTGTTCAGAGGCGCGGTTCAATCCCGGTCCGATGAGTTCGAAGAATCGCGCGATCTCAACAGCATCGAGGCCAACGGCGGTGTTACATCTGAGGGGCCGGGGCAGGCGAGAGTCGGAGAGTTTTTGTGAGAGAACGTCGGTGTGTTCTCGGGCGCGTTAACAGGTCGGTCGGCAGAGATCGCGGTGGTTCTCGTAAGTCGTTGTCCTGTCTGTCAAAACCTCTCGGGCTTGCGCGGGGTACGATGCGCGCGAGAAAAAACCGCCGTGGATACGCGGCGGCTTTGCAAGCTCCGCGAGACGGACGAGTTTCAAATTAAAGGCAGGCATAACCTGCTTACTGTTCTGTGTTTACGTTAATAGTCGGAGGATGGACGCTGTGGATTCTGTTTCATTGGCGGTCACACCTGGCCGCCCACCCCTTTAAACTTTTCGACAAACGCAGCAATCTTCTGGAAAACGCTCTGCTTCTTGCTCAAGTACTGCGGATTCAAAGGGCTCATCTTCGGCAGGATCGCGTTGAGTTCCGTGCCATTTTCACTGGCAAACTCGCGCTTGAGTGAGGTGGTGATGTAGCGCTTTGCGGCATCTGTGTTCAGGTTTTCACTTTGGATGAGTGTTTCTGCTTCACGCTGCTGTTCTGCTTGGGCGAACGTGAAGAAGGCGTCAATTACGCTGGCCTTGTCGCCGATCTGGTCAAGATCGGTTTGGTTGATGAAATCGACTAACAGGCTTTCTTTAGCTCGGTTGCCGATGCTCGCACGGATTACGCGACGCACATCATCAACCAACGCTGACTTATCTTTCACCTTTTTGTTGTTCTCAAAGATCAGCTCAAGTATGTAGTCCAGGTTGATCTCCTGCGACTTCAATAGGTCGACTTCGAATACGACATCGTCCCAGTCGATTGTGGATTGCTCTGATTCTTTACCCGCTTTCTCGCGTCTGAGCCAGTCCCGGATGTCGTTATAGGTGGACCGATAGTCTTGGATTGCACGCTCAGAAGGAACATCGATCTGTTTCAGTTTCGCGAGATCATCGTCATCGAGATAGTGTGTAGTTTTGAAATCCTCGACAGCATCAGGATCATCAAGGTCGACGCTTTGCATCGCTTTTAGCGAAGCAAACTCATCGTAGTTCTGAAGCACGTTTTCGACTTTCAGATACTCACCAAACAACTTTACGAACTGCTTCTTGTCTGCTTCTGTCTCAATCTCAGAGGGTTCGGGGAAACGCTGCTCAAGCTCGGCGACCACATCGATATAGCCACGTCTCGCTTCACCCGTAACGATGTCGGTGAAGCCCTCCATGTACTCTTTGTAGCTCTTCTCTAGAACGACGTTTCTGGTATTCGCGTCGCCGAAGAGTGTGATGGCGTCAATTGTTGCCTGTTCAAGATCACGGAAAGTGACAATGTTGCCAAAGGTTTTAGTGGCGTCGAAAATTCGGTTGGTTCGAGAATATGCCTGCATCAATCCGTGGTAACGCAGGTTTTTATCAACAAATAATGTGTTGAGTGTTGGCGCATCAAAGCCGGTCAGGAACATTCCAACCACGATCAATAAGTCGATGTCCTGATCCTTGACTCGCTTTGCAAGGTCTCGATAGTAGTTTTGAAAACCATTGCTATCGATACCAAAGTTGGTCTTGAAAAATACGTTGTAATCGGTAATGGCGGCAGCCAGAAACTCTTTGGCCGTGCTATCCATAGCCGACACCTCGAAGCTTTCATCCACGATTTCGCCGACAGCATTCTGCTCTTCATTGGCTGCGAACGAAAAGATGGTGGCAACCTTGAGTGGCTTGGCAGCATCTTGCTGTAGACGCTTGAATGCTTCGTAATAACACTTTGCCGCATCGACGCTGCTGACAGCAAACATGGCATTAAAGCCCTTGTTGCTTCCTTTGGTGCGATGCGTTTTCTGTCGAAAGTTATTCAACACGTACCGAGTGACCTCATTGATCCGATCGGGGTGGAGGAGAGCTTTTTTGTTCTCTGCAGCGGTAAGTTTCTTCTCATCTTGCTCGGATTCAATTGCCTTGAACTGAGGGCGCACGTCGTTGTAGTCGACTTTGAACTTCAGCACCTTTTCGTCGCGTATAGCGTCGGTGATCACATAAGAATGAAGTTCACGGCCAAAAACACCGGACGTAGTATCCGCCCCTAGCGCATTCTCAGGGAAGATCGGCGTTCCCGTGAAACCGAATTGGTAATACCGCTTGAACTTCTTCTTCAGGTTCTTCTGCGCTTCGCCGAATTGGCTGCGGTGGCACTCGTCGAAGATGAATACAACCTGCTTCTGGTAAACCGGGAGTTCGCCCTCGCCCTTCATGAGATTGTTGAGCTTCTGGATCGTTGTGACAATGATCTTGTTGTCATCTTTGTCCAGATTTTGTCTCAACCCAGCCGTGCTGTCCGAACCATTAACGCTGTCAGGGGAGAATCGCTGGTACTCCTTCATTGTCTGGTAGTCGAGGTCCTTGCGGTCCACCACGAAAAAGACTTTGTCTATGAAATCCAGCTCCGTCGCTAAGCGAGCGGCCTTGAAGCTTGTCAGCGTCTTGCCTGAGCCTGTCGTATGCCAGATGTAGCCGCCGCCGTCGGGCTTACTCCAGTTCTTGGCCTCGTAGGAACTGGTCACCTTCCAAATAATCCGCTCGGTCGCCGCGATCTGGTAGGGCCGCATGATGAGCAGGGTATCGCTCACATCAAAGACCGAGTACTTCAGCAAGACTTCTAGTAGCGTCTTTTTCTGAAAGAATGTCGCGGTGAAGTCTTTCAGGTCTTTGATTAGACCGTTGTCCGCCTTGGCCCAGTGCATCGTAAAGTCAAAACTGTTCTTATTGCGCTGGGTTGTGTTTGCGAAGTACCGGCTGTCGGTCCCGTTCGAGATCACGAAGATTTGAAGATACTTGAATAGGGAGTTGTCGCTGTTGAAACTTTCTTTGCTGTAGCGGTGTACCTGGTTAAAGGCCTCTCTGATCGCTACCCCGCGCTTCTTCAGTTCAACTTGCACAAGTGGCAAGCCATTGACAAGGATGGTCACGTCGTACCGATTCGCGTGAGTACCCGTCTGCTCAAACTGCGAGATCACCTGAACCTTGTTGCGGGCGATATTCTTTTTGTCCACAAGGTAGATGTTTTGAATATGCCCGTCATCAAAGACAAAGTCGTTGATATAGTCGTCGTGGATTTTTCGGGTTTTATCGACGATGGTGTCGCTGGGCTTGTCCAGGTAGGTTTCAACAAAGCGCAGCCATTCGCCGTGGCTGAACTCCATTTTGTTCAACGCCTGTAGCTGAACACGAACATTCGCAAGCATTGCTTCGGGTGTCTTAATGCCTGTCGCGTACTCGTAGCCTTGGCTTTGAAGGTCCTTAAGCAGTTCTTGCTCTAGGTCGTGCTCGCTCTGGTAGGAGTCCGCCGCATCAGATGCTCGCGTATACTTGTCGAGCACGATGAAGTTGTTGGATTCCGCGATAGGCTTGGTGAAGTCAGGCATTTACGACCTCCGGCTGCCAGAACCGATATTGACTGGCTAAATGTTCGACCAGGAACTTCACCATCTGCTTTTCTTCATCAGTCGGCTCTGCGATCTCTTCATTGGATAGCGAGCGATGGCTGTAAAAATGCATGATGCGCTTTGCATATGCGGCCTTGTCGCCAGGCAGCAGGTCCGACCATTGCTGGTAACCTAAGAAGCTGGCGGCCTTCTCATACAAATTTCGCAATAAATTGAAGTGGTATCGCTGCACGGCCCTTTCCTCGACAGCGCGTTCTATGAGGCGTTTGATATGCAGGTGATAGGAGAAGCTGGTATTTGAGTCGCCGCGCTTAGCCTCAAATTCGAATCCCGCTTTATCAGTGCGCCGGAGTATGTACCCCTCACTCGGCTTCAGTTCACTGAAAAGTACGTTGTAAAACAACGTGCTGTGCGTCGATATGATGAACTTGAGGCCGGACTGGCTTGATTTAATCAGTGCAGATAAGTCAACCGCCAGTTGAATAAGATGGTTTTCATCAAGCGAACTAACCGGGTCATCGATGAAAATGTACTCGAGCGCATCAAACTGATTCGCCTCACGTTCGGCAGGCTCGGCGACGTTGAGCACGCCGATCACCTGCTCTAGCACCGCATAGAAGATGCTCCAGATGAAGTTGCTTTCTTCGCCCTTCGAGATTTTTACGTTGTCCGTTTTCTGATCGTCTCCTCTCTCGAACGAGAAGGTGACTTCCGAGAACGCGGGTATCGTTCGCTCCGTGCCGTCCTGATCCGTGATCTTGTAGGCTTCGTTGAACTTTGGCGTGAGCTTGTCGTCGGTATAGCGTTGGAAATGTCCGATCGCGTTTCGGTCTTGGCCCTGTTCGACGAGGGCCCATTCGGTATAAGTGTTTGGCTGGATACGCAACTTTCTCGCAACGTCTCCATCGAGATCGTTATCCCAATAGAACAGGTCTTCCGTGAAGGCGTTGTAGTAAAGGATTTTGTTGCGGGCGGGCTGGCCATCCTCCTGATCGTCTGCGGCGACTTGCTTAGGCGCGACTAGTTCCTTGAACTCCCGTGACAGCCGGGTCTTGCCCGAGCCGTTGAAGGCGTAGATCAGCTGAACCTTCTTGTCGCTGTCTTTGAGCTGCTGTGCGATCTGGGCAAGGGTTTGGCTCATGCTATGCCGCCGCCTCCTCAGCCTGGGGGAACGTCAATAATTGGTCGCGGTAGTACTCGTATTGCTTGCGACGAGCCTTGATTTCGGCGGGCAAGCCGTCGGTAAGGTCGTTCACTAGTGCATCAAATTTGTCGAGTATGCCGACGATGCGGTCCTGCTCTGCCCGTGATTTCTTTGGGTCGTCGGGGTAGGGGATGGGGATGCTAATCTTGGCCAATTTCTTTGCTGACACGTCGATGACCTTTGCGCCGGTTGCCTGCTTTCTCTTCTGTGCGAAGAAGTGTGGGGTCTGCAGGCAGTAGGATATGTACGTTGGGTTCTGCTGATGCTTGAATACGGTTGCGTGACCGCCGGTCACAATTTGGGCATCTCCCAGCCATGCGACCCCTTTGCAAACACCCTCAATATCTTCACTTGTATTCGTGATGATCAGGTCGCCCGGGTCAACCTTAGCGAGCTTCTCAGCTTTTTGGGGCGGGATGAATGAGATCGTTTCATTCGCCCATGTCTTATAGTGGGTGTAGATTTGCCCGTAATGGATACAGCCGACCCCCGACTCGGCGAAGTCAGACTTTGGCATCCCATTGCCGCGAACAAATGTGCCGATCTCATCCAAGGTCATCCACCTTACAATTGCTTGCTTGCTTGCTTGCTTGCTTGCTTGCTTGCTTGCTTGCTTGCTTCGCTCGCGTTATCAAACGCGAGTAGTGCGTCGCGGTAGTACTGGTACTGCCGGCGACGCGCTTCCAGCTCCGCTTCCAGCTCCGCTTCCAGCTCCGCTTCCAGCGTAGTGAAAGTGTCGAGAATCCGAACTATCTCTGTCTGAATGGAAAGAGATTTTTCTTGATCATCTGGGCAGGGTACTGGAATCTTCTTGTGGCAGTAGTTACTGATCCATTGTCGCTTGTGATCGCCTTCTATCAATTCGCTGGGTAGCGTGTTCAGCCAGTAGTAAATGTATTTAATAAGAACTCTAGAATCGTCTGCCGAGGTGATCATTTTCATCGCAGACGACTTCGCCTTAAAATCAAAATCCACCCACTTATTAGCAGTCGTGAAGTCGTCAAAAATAATCACGGGGTTCTTCGAAGCTTTATAAATGCCGTGCGTCTCGTTCGTGTAGCCAAGAATGAAAGTCTTGCCTGCAGTTAAAACCGGTGTCTCCCATTCGTCGCTATAGTTTTTAGTTTTGACCAGATACTTGGTTGGCTGTTCATATGCTGTTATCTCCCCAAGGGGCAGCCACCCGACTTCAGACCCATCGAGCAACTTATCTATAAACGGATTATTTCTCATGCCTCTACCTCCACCTCTTCGATCTGCGCAACGATCTTGTCAATCTCTGTTCGCAAAACGGACTGACGCCTGACGATACCTTTGATGTCTGCATTGAGTTTGGTGATGTCGATTACTTCACGTGAATCCTTCGGATCGACATAGCTACTCACCGAGAGGTTATAGTCATTTGCGGCAACATCCTCGAAGCTGATCGACTTGGCAAAGTGGTCGATGTCAGCCTTTGTATCGAAGGCCTCCATGATGGCTTTGATGTGGGTGTCTTCAAGGACGTTGTTGTTGGTCTTTTTCTTAAAAAGGCCACTGGCATCGATGAACTGAGTGGTGGTTTCAGTTTTGTGCTTGGAGAGCACCAAAATATTCACGGCGATTGAGGTGCCGTAGAACAAGTTGGGGGCAAGCGAGATGACGGTTTCGACGTAGTTGTTGTCAACGAGGTACTGGCGGATTTTCTGTTCCGCGCCGCTTCGGTAGAAGATGCCGGGGAAGCAGACGATGGCGGCTCGGCCCTTGCTGGAGAGGTAGCTGAGGGCGTGCATGACGAAGGCGAAGTCGGCTTTGGACTTCGGGGCGAGCGCGCCCGCGGGGGCGAAGCGTTCGTCGTTGATCAGGGTGGGGTCGTCCGAACCGATCCACTTCACGGAGTACGGGGGGTTGGAGACGATGGCGTCAAAGGGTTTGTCGCTGCCGAAGTGGGGCTTGAGCAAGGTGTTGCCGAGCTTGATGTTGAACTTGTCGTAGTTGATGTTGTGCAGGAACATGTTCATACGAGCGAGGTTGTAGGTCGTATGGTTGATTTCCTGGCCGAAGAAGCCTTCTTCGATGATATGAGCGTCGAAGTGCTTTTTGGCCTGGAGTAGCAGTGAGCCCGACCCGGCAGCGGGGTCGTAGATTTTGTTGACGCTGGTTTGTTTGTGCATCGCGAGTTGTGCGATGAGGCGAGAGACGTGCTGCGGGGTGAAGAATTCGCCGCCGGACTTGCCGGCGTTGGCGGCGTAGTTGGAGATGAGGAACTCGTAGGCGTCGCCGAAGAGGTCGATCTGGCTGCCGTGGAAGTCGCCGAAGTCGAGGCCCGCGACACCTTTGAGCACGGCCGCGAGGCGTGTGTTCTTGTCGGCAACGGTGTTACCCAGGCGGTTGCTGGTGGTATCGAAGTCGGCGAAGAGGCCTTTGATGTCCTCTTCGGAGGCGTAGCCATTAGCGGAGCTTTCGATGGCAGCGAAGATGGAGGCGAGGTCGGTGTTGAGACTCTCGTTGTCGTTGGCTTTCTTGGTTACGTTGACGAAGAGCTGGCTGGGGTAGATGAAGTAGCCCTTGGTCTTGACCGCGTCCTCTTTGATCTCGGGGGTGATGATGTCGTCTTCCAACTGGGCATAATTGACGCTTTCATCGTCGGCTTCGATGTAGCTGGCGAAGTTCTCGCTGATAAAGCGGTAGAACAGCGCGCCGAGGACGTACTGTTTGAAGTCCCATCCATCGACGGCACCGCGGACATCGTTGGCGATGGCCCAGATGGCTTTGTGCAAGGCGTCTCGTTGTGCTTGACTGGTCATGCGTGTTCGTTTTCTCGGTTCGTCGTTTTACTAGGGGCGTATTTAGTCTGCCTGGTCGGTATCGCTAGACGCCACGGTCCAGACGCGCTTAAGCGGTATTTCCGCTCTTAAATCGTCGTCGAGTTTGTCGTAGACGGCGAGGAACTGGTCGATCAGGTCGTTCTGATCCCACAGCCTAACTTTGAAGAAGAGTCGCGGGACCTCGGCCATGATCGTCTTCTTGAATCCGCCCCAACAGACGAGCAGGCCCTGGTCGGCCCCGACGTGCTGCATCGTGCCGACGAGCTGATCGAGCACGGGGCGTTCCAGTGCCGAGTCCTGGCTTTTTACCTGCACGCAGATGCGCGGCTGGCCGAAGCCCAGCGTGTCGGGCGCGGCGAGGATGTCGATACCGCCGTCCGCGCCTTTTGTGCTGTGGTGAGTGGTGAAGCCTTGGGCGTTGAGGATCGCTTCGACAAGAGACTCGAGGCCGTGGCCTTTGTACTGGGCGTAGATCGTCCTGGCGATCTGGTCGCGGGCGATTTGTTCGAGGTCAAACTCGGTTGCCGATTCTTCGTCGGTGGCGATTTCATCATCCGATGATTCGAGGGCAGGTTTGGCCTTCACGCCGACGGACTTCCAGCCATTGGTCTTCATTGCACGGATGCGGGCCTCGGCGTCGTTGCGTTTGATCTGGCAGATCGTGGAGAAGGCCCCGAGCGAGTGCAGGAGGTCCTGGTCGAAGTTGGTGCGCGGGATGTCGGTGGCGATCCACTTCACGGTGCGGTGGTGGAAGTACGGGTCTTCGGCTTTCGCTTCGTAGGTGTAGTCGCTGGTGATCTCGCCGATATGGATAGTCTTCCGCTTGCTGGGCATGCAGACCCAGTCGCCCTTAGCCATGCGTTGGGTGAAGGCCCAGATTTGGCCGGAGTGCTGGCGTCGTTTGTTGACGCCCGCCTTGGGGTAGACCTCGGCGAGCACGGACATCAGGTCGTCGCGAGTGGTCAGTTTGGCCAGGTTTTTGTTCAGGCCCCACCAGGTTAGATAGATTCGGCCATCATCCAGAAACTTGGATTCGTGCTCGCAGTGACGTCCGGATCGGTTTAGCCATAGAGCCATCGGCTTGCTCCGTTTGATGAACTGCCCGGGCGATTCAGATGGGGTGGGCGGACCGCCCCCTACGGCCCCATGAGACGCTGGAACAGCATTTCACCCGTTCTAGGGGGTGGTGTCAATAAACGGCTATTCAATCAGGACTTGCCGTAGATAAAAACGCCCGGCCAGCGTTAAGCCGGCTCGGACGCTTCCGGGGGCAGTGATGTAAGAATCCTACCGCGCTGGGCGGTATGGTCAACCGTTCGGCGGGGTGTTTACTGGCGGCTCGTCGGCTGCCAGGCGTTGATCGTGGGATCGTTTGGCGAGGTTCTCCCAGTCGGGCTGCGTGCCCGCCGCCTGGTATGCCTTCCGCGCTTCACGGATAGCGGCATGGAGTTCGGGCCACACTTGTGACTCGTCTTCAGCTTCGAACAGATGCCCGATCGCACGCAGCCGATAGGCGTAGCCCTCTCGCGCTTCGGTGAGGAGCACAAGTGCCGCGCCCAGGTGCTTCTCGACGCACGCAATGCAACTCGGTCGGGTCGGGGTCAGGCCACGCCGTGGGATGACCAGTGGCGGGCAGTTGGTGCACGGCTTCTGCTTGGGTGTGACTGGATTGGGCATAACGGGATTCCTATACGGGTACGAAGGTCAAGTCGAACCGATACCACGCGCCGGCGTGGTAAAGCGCATCGTTGGTCGTCGCGTCGATAAAGAGTGTGTGGACGCCCGGCGCAAGGACGACCTGTTGCGGTGGCGCGGGGTTGGAGACGACCGGGCCCATGCCGCCTTCGCAGCCGAGTTGTCCGCCCGGGGCGTGTGCCGAGCCGATTAGGCCACCGTCCACGAAGAGGCTCATTAGCTCGAAGTCGGGGTCCTGAGTCTCGCCCTCGCCTGACCACGCGATGGTCATCGTCACGGCGAACGGCACGATGATCTCGGCGGTCGCGGTCGCCGACTGGGTGTATGGGTTGTAGCTCTGGCAGTTGTCGTCGTCTTCCCAGTCGAGGCGCAGGCCAAGGCCACCATTCAAAATCGACCACGGACTCGCGGGTACATCGCCGGGGTTGTCATAGGCGCGGAAGGCTCCGTCCTGTCCGCCGGTGATAAAACCGTCGTCGGTGAAGGACCAGGTCTGCGAGAAGGTCACGCAGCAGCAGTCTTCGAATGCCTGCTGGTCGATGAGCACCGGGAACCCGTTCTGCACCGGGAACCAGCCCGCGGTCTTGTTCCAGTAGTACGGCCCGGGCATCAACCACCTCCACCGGAACCGCCCGGGCACTGGAACTCTTGGACCTGCTGCCAGAAGGGAGCGCCGCCGCTGCTCATCAGCACGTGGTCACCCCCGGCAGGCGGGCTGAGGATCACCCACTTCAGCCCGTCCCAGTACAGCATCTCTCCTTCGTCCAGGCCCTTCGGGAGCGCGAGCCACTTTAAATAGATGGGGTCGAGCGGCACCGGGTCGGGCTGTCGGCCGACCAGGTCGCTGTGGCCCTTGCGGTCGCGGATGTACCGCCAGGTCTCGATCTCGATCCAGGCATACCCATCGGGCGGTGTCGAGGGGTTGGTCGTGACGCCACCACCGTTGTCTTCCCAAGACATCAATGAAGGGACGCTGTCCTCAACAAGGTTGCTATCCCAGTCCTTGTGCTCGATGAGCAGCTTGTTGTCCGCAGCGCCACCGGGATCGACGGCCTTGCTTAACCAAGACGGACCACCACCGGGCGGGTCCGTGATGATCTCGTCGTTCAAGAATCCGGGGGTCGTGTCGGTCGCGTCGGTGTAGACCACGCCCGGCAGCTTGATGTAGTGCTTGATCGGCTGCATCCCACCATCGATCTGTGGCGAGAGCAGGCTGTGGTGCTTGGCGTCGAAGTGGTCGCGGACCTCCTGGTACTCGATGTACGGCGCGAGGTTGGGCTGGGCCTGCAGGATCTCCACGCCGTTGCCACCGACGAGATTGCCGGGGACCGGGTCGGACTTCTGGACATTGGGCTCGTCCCAGTCGTTGTGCTCGAGCAGCAGCTTGTTGTCAGCGACGCCGCCGGGGTCAACCGTTTTCTTAATCCATTCGTGTCCGCCGCCGGGAGGGGTGACGATGATCTCTTCGTCGAGGTAGCCGGGCGTGGTGTCGTCGGCATCAGTCTTGACCTTGAACGATCCCAGCGACTCGGGGTCGAGCACGAACCACGGTGCCCAGCCCTTGCCGTCGTTGTCCTGATTCATGAACATCTTGCCGAGGACGTGGACGTGATCGCTGTTGCCGGGGTCGCCGGTGATGTCTGTGGAGGATGGGGCCTGCTCGGTGCCGTAGAGCGAGTAGCCTGTGTCAGGCAACCACTGCTGGTAGCCCTTGAATGCTTCGGTTCTACTGAAGATGCAACCGCCGATGCCGTTGACCTCAGTTGCATAGCGCACATAGACAAAGATGCTGTCGCTGGAAAAGTCCGTGTAGAGCGGACGCCCCAGCGCGTTACGCCAGACCTTGATCGTCTGCTCCTGGTCCTGGTCGTCGAGGATCGGCGTTCCCGCTTCGTCAGTGATCGTCAATTCGATGTCGGCATCGAATGGCACATCGCTCTCGCCTGAGACGGGCTTACCGAAGCCGATGGTCTGCGGCAGCTCATACTGGAAGAGCCACGCGGGTAGTAGGCCTGACTCGGGGTTCTGAGGGTCGAAGGCCGGGTTGGGTAGCGCGAGCACGACGGTATCGATGGGGATGTTCGCGGTCGCGTTGACCTCGTAGAGCGTGCCGCTGTTGGTGCCGGTCAGGCCATGGACGACCGAGGACCAGGTCAATCCGCCTTCGCCGTCGTCCACGACCTCGACCTGCTGCCAGCTGTCGTAAACACCGAGGTTGTCGGGAGCGGTCGCCGTGATCTGGAACCAGAAGCCGGTGGTCACACTGTTGCCGATCCGGACGACCGCCCAGACATCGCCTGCCTGCGGCTGATGCCACAAGACATCGACGGACCCACCGACCTTCGGGCCCAGCGCGACCGCGTCCTGGTCCATGATCTCGGCCTCGGCGTAGGTCTTGGTCCCGTCATCCACGCGCAATCGTGCGACGGTGATGCCCGAGATGCAGGCCCGGCCCACCGCGTCGGCGGCGATAGGCTCAAGCAGCACAACGAACTTCCCCGCATGCTCCATGGCATCCGGCGTATCGCCACGGAAGGCCACCGCGTTCATGAACGACCGCTCCGCGCCGGCAGGCCCGTCGGGCAGGAACAGCGGCTCGCCCAGGCCGAGCACATCGAACCGGGCGCGGTCTGTGCCCGACTCGTTCTTGACCATGACGATCCCGGACGAGCGCGAAGTCGGCGTGGCCTGCTGCCCAAGGTTAGCGGTGCGAGCGCGGAAGTCCTGTGCCGCGTCGATGAACGCGTTGTATGTGGTCGCGGGGATCACCAGCGCATCGCCGGAGCGGACTTTCTTCATGCCGTCACTCATGATCCAATCCCCAGCGCCGCGAAGTTGCCGTCCTCGTAGACCTTCTCGACGTAGGCCGCGATCGGCTGCTTGACCAGGGTGTTGCTCGCGGTATCCTCGACGTCTGCGTAGCGCACCCAGAGGTACTCCCAGCCCTTCTTGGCGATGCCCGCGATCGGCCCGACACTGATGCCGGTGCGGTTGGGCGAGCCCGCGAAGCGGAAGGTGATCTCCCAGTCGCCCCCGGAAGGATCGCTATCCGGCACACGCCGAGAGCCCGACGCGCCGAGGAACAGGCACTCGCCAGCAGCCAGCCCGCGGAAACTCCCGTTGTTCACCTTGCCGGTCAGGTTGAAGAGCGTGCCCTTGTAGGCGTTGGTGACGTTCGCAGCCGGGATGTAGTGCGTCTCGGAGAAGTTGTAGACCGGGATCGTGATGTCCACGCCTTCGACGTTGTCGTGAGTAACACCGATCGCCCCTTTGAAGTCTGGCGCGGGACCGCTGGCCGAGTAACTCCCGACGGTCGAGAGCGACTGGGTGATGTGCTGGGTGCCGCCACCGGTGTCGAAGCTGAAGGTCGAGTCGCCGGTCTCGGGCTCCTCGTACTGCGACGGCGCGTAGTTGACCGTACCCGTCCAGATGCAGCGGTCGGCATTGATCGGGTCGGTGTCGATGTAGACCGGCTCAAGCGTCGGGTTCTGCCGCAGCAGGTCCTGGAAGATCAGCGGCGATGTCGCCTTGAGTGAAGCCACCGCAGCGCCCTCGTCGGCCGTGCCACGGACGATGTACGTCAGCGTCGCCGATTCCTTCTCGGTGAACTCCCGCGAGTCGATCTGTTCGGTGCAGGTGATCGGCATGGGTTCCGGGCGTTAAGCGAATGTCACGCCACCGGCGACGGCGGCTTGGGCGAGTCTCTTGGTGTTCTTCGCTGTCTCTTCGGTGGCCTTGGCGGTGCGGTCGGCGGCGTTGCCGGTACTCAGGCCGCGTGCGCCGGCGGCATAAAACGTTCCGCGCACGCCGACCTTGGCGACCTCGGCATCAACGACATCACCGATCCCTTCGAGGGCATCCCGCGCCCGGTCGATGATGGCGTCTGGGTCTTCGAGTTGGCCGGGGCCGGCATCTTCGGATTCTTTTTCTTCACGCTTCTGGCGGGCCTCGTCCACAGCACGTTGCCATTCTTCGCGGGCGCGCTGGAGGTCCTGCTCGTTCTCCGACATCCGTTGGGCATACTCATCTTCGAGTTCCTGCTGGCGGTCGAGGTTCTCCTGACCGATGCCTGCGAGGGTCTGCTCGTGGATGGCGCGTGCCCGTTCACGTTCACGCTGTCGCTGGGCCTCGCGCTCGGCGATCCGTCGCTGCTGGTCGTCCTCGATCTGTGCGATCGCGGCGTTCTTCTGGTCCTCGACGAGCTGGTTCTCGGCCTGCAGGTCGATCGAGTCGTCGAACAACGACTTGATCCAGTTCCACGCCTTCTTCGCGCCGGCCTTGATACGCTCCCAGGTCGCGGCGAAGAAACCCACGAACCCCTGCCACGCCTTGGCGAAGAAGGCGGTTGTCTCGATCCAGCCCACTTCGAGCGCGTGCCAGACGATCTCGGCGATGGCGAGTAGCCCATGCCAGGCGTCGTACCCGATCTGGATGAAGAACCCGCGGAAGCCCAGCCACATGTTCTCGAGGAAGTTGGTCCCGCGGGTCCATTCCATCTTGATCGTCAGCCAGAGGACCTTGACCGCCAGGCCGATGTCCCCGGCCGCAAGTGCATCCGCGATGCCCTGGTACGCCTTGAGCGCATCGTCCTTGAGGACCATGAACTTCTGGCCCAACCATGACAACGCCTTGGCTCCGGCGTCGGTGGCATAGATCAGATATGCAGCCAAACCTGCAACCGCAGCGATCACGATGCCGATGGGCGAGACAAGGAACAGCAGCACCGCTCCTAGGGTCTTGATGACGAGAACCACGGTCGTGATGACTGTGATAAATGCGCCGAGCACACCAGCGAAAATGGAGATCGTTGTGCCAAGGAGTGTGATCGCCACACCAACCGCTATGACAGCAACCACGACCTTCAGGACCGTGGCGATGACGGTGCGGTTCTCATTCATCCACGCGGAGACCTGCACGCTCAGCGCCGTGATCGTGTCGGCGACCTTCTGCAATGTCGGGGCGAGCGCCGCGCCGATATGGAACACGCCCATCTTGACGACCTTCCAAAGCCGGTCGAGCGCGTCGGTGAACTCCTCAGCAGCGGCGGCGTCCTCGCCGGACATCGTCAGCCCGAGCCGGCGTGCCTCGGCCTGGAGGACCTCGATGCCCCGAGCACCACTGGCGAACATCGGCAGGAGGTTGGTGCCGGTGCGACCGAACAACGTCATCGCGATCGCGGCCTTGCGGGTCGGGTCCTCGATCATCGAGATACGGTCGGCCAGGAGCTTGAACTGCTCCTCGGGGGAGAGTCCATCTAGGTCGGCGAAGGTCAGCCCGAGGTCGCTGAGTGCATCGACCTGCGTCGAGAGACCACGCCCCGCGTCGTAGATCGAGCGCTGCATCTTGCGGAAGGCCATCTCAAGTGACTCGAACTCCGTGCCGGTCTGGGTGGCCACGAATCGCAGCTCGCTGAGGGTTTCGACGGACAGGCCGGTCCGCTTGGCCATCTTGGCGACCTGGTCCCCGTATCCGCTGAAGAGCTTGGCCGAGGCGACCAGCGGCGCGAGCATGGCCGATCCCAGTGCGGTCAGTTTCAGGCCGAAGTTACGGATTGAGTCCCCGAATGCCCGTAGCCGACGCTCGGCCCGGCGGAGTCCGCGCACGAGCTTGCTGTCGTCGGCGAAGAGCTCGACGAACGCCCGGCCCGCTCGGATGCCCTGGGTTCCTGCCATGGGTTCCCTTAGTCAGGCTTCTTGTTAAGACGGGCCCGTGCGGCCGCGACCTCCGCATCGACCCGTGTATCGGTCAGGTCGGCGGCGGCGAGGATGGACTCACGCTGTTCGGCGGTGAGTACCCCGGCCTGCTCGGCCAAGCGGTACTGGGACAGCCCGAGGTCCAGCAGCGATCGGGCGGATTGGATCAGGGCGAGGATTTCAGCGGGGGTCATCGGGGATGTCTCCGTTTTGTAAGGCAATGATGTGGATCAGCAACGTCTCCACGAGGTCGAGCGCGGCATCAAAGCCCGGCCCGCCGTCGGGTAGTTGCGCCTGGGCCAGGTCGAGCTGCTGCCGGGCGGTCTGGAGCAGTTCGCCGTAGCGGACGATCTCCTCGTCGGGCAGGACTGGGACATGGGCCAGGTAGATGCGGTTGGCGGTGTTGAGCGCCTCGCGCTGCTGAAACCAGCGGTCCTCGGGCGTCGCCGCGCAACCGGCCACGGCCAGGAGCGCGAACAGCACGATCAGGTTCAGAACGGGTCGGATGGGTTTCATCTGTCGTCTCCTTGGGTCAGGGCTTGGACAACCCGCCGAAGCGGTCGAGGTCGGCATGCTTGATCTGGATGCCCTGCTTGATCTGCTCGACGAGCTTGGCCGGGGCCTCTTTGCCGTTGTTCGCCTCGGCGTAGGCCTTGAGCACAAACCGAAGCGCCGCGTCGAGCTTGGCAAGGCCGGCGTCGGGCGTGTCGTCAGCGATCTGCTTCTCGGCCAGCTTGATCGCGGTGATGATCGAGCCTTCCCACTGCCGCCACTTCTCCTCAAACGGGTTGAACTTGCTGGCCAGCCAGATGAAGAAGCCGACCACGGCCACCCAGGTGATGGCGAAGCCGACGCCGGAGTTGAAGAACGCGTTGATCGCTTCGAACAGGTCAGTGAGTTTCATGTCATTTGCCTTTCATGCCCGTCAGGGCTTCGCGGAGGAACTGGAGGTCCTGGTTGTCGGCGACCTTCCGTGATCGCCGGGTTCGTTCGTAGGGGTCAAAGTCCGATGGTTTGAATGGCCGGTGCTTCTTCGGGTCGCGGTTGGCGTTGGCGATCAGGCAGCAGAGCATCGAGGTGTGCGCCCAGCGTTCCCGGCCCAGGCCCTCGGCCATCCACAACAATTCACGCAACGTCAGTTCTTTAAGCTCGCTGGGTCCGAGGCCGAGGCTTCCTGCAAGCCGCCAGACATCGCTCCAAGGATCGTCTGGTCGATGTTGATGCTGTCGATCCGTGTTTCGATCGCGGTCACCGCCGCGTCGATCATGGCCATCTGCTTGGCGACCGCCTTGGCCCGATCCTTGCGCCCGCGCGATTGGAAAAAATTGACCAGCTCCTCGTAAAACGCCTTCTGCGCCGCGAGCAGCGTCTGCCCGTCGAAACAGGCCCTCACGTCGTCCTCCGTAACCTTGTGCACGGCGAACTGGCCCTCGAGCATCACGCAGAGGACCTCGCCGAGCAGCATCTCGTCGGTGCCAAGGCGGGTAAGCAGAGGCGGGTCGCCTTGCTCGGGCTGGAGCAGGTCGATGTCGAGCCTGGCCTTCACCGTCATCGCGGTGCCGAGGTTCAGCGTCAGCGTCCAACTGCGTCCGTTAGCGTCAGTGAATGTTTTCATGTGGTGTCAGTCCGTAGGGGTATTAAGGAAGGGGAACTTCGTACCACTCGTCGAAGACGGCGAGTTTGGCGGTGACGCTGACCATGACCGCTTCTTCGAGCGGTTCGCCGCGACTGAAGTTGGTGATGGAGAAGTCCGCGACCGGGCCCTCGGTCCCCTCGGCGGCCTGATCGCCGGTGAGTACGGCCAGGCGCAAAGTGCTCGAGGTGAGGTAAGCGGTCTTCACGGCGTCGAAGCCGGCGTCGCCGGGCTTCCAGAGCATCTCGAACTCGGCGGTGCATTCGCGCAGGGTCGGCGCGGTGGCCCGCCAGCCCTGGTTCGCGCGGGTGGTCACGTCGGCTTCGCCGGCCTCGAGGTTGAGCGTCACGTCCTTGACGTTGCTCATCTCGGTGAGGCTGGCCAGGACCGTGCCCGCGGGCCCCTGGTAAATCTTGGCGTTCATGCCGAGCAGGAATTCTTGCGGCATCGTGGTATTCCTTATGAAGAGACGCTGTCACGCCACATGGCGGGCAGCTTGGGTTGTTCTTGTTCGAAGGCTGGGCCCATGAAGGGCCTGCCCCGGTAGTTGGCTCGGACACGCTTGCCGCGTCGGTTCAGAGTCGTGCTTCCGCCGTATTCGAGGAGTTCGGGCGCTTGGCCACGCCCGTTCTGCGAGAGGCGGACCGGCCCGATGACCACGCTGTTGGCGGAGGGGTCGTAGCCGAAGTAGATGAACTTCTTGAGCAGGCCGGTGTGACTCGATGGGGGAGTACCGGGCTCGCTGACCTTCTTGCGTTTGCGGATGCTGCTGCGAGCGGTGCGGCGCACGAACGCCCCGAAGCGCGAGAGCACACGTCGAGTCCCGGCATCGACTTTGTCACGGACGGCCTTCTTGTCGAAGAAGAGCTTGGTGATCTCGAACCCGATCATGGGCGCACCTCCTGCCCCGGACGATCCGGGCGGGTCGGAACGCGGCGCTGCGGCTTGGCCGTGAGTTTGAGTCGGTCGATCTCCGCGTCGATCTCGGACTTCGTCCCCGCGACCATCGTGTTGCGGGGATGTGTACCGAACTTCCCACTTCCGGGGGCGACGACCTCGATGATCTGTGTGCCGTCGTGGACGAGGACGTATTCGTCCTCGTGCCCGTCGGAGAGCTTCACTTGCACGGTTGTGGGTTGAATCTGCTTCATAAACCTTCCGGGGGCGGGGGTTAGTTGTGGTAGACGTTCCAGCCGCGATTGACGAGGATGGCCTTGAGTGCGAGGCCGTCGGGGTTTGATGGCGATGCGCTGCCGCCGCCGTTCATCTGCAGGTAGCCGTTGGTGGCACCGTTATTCACGAGGTCTTCAAGGAGTTGATCCACGGCCGCGACGCTGAAATTGCAGCCGTAGGCGTAGAGGTAATTGAGGTTGGTGCAGCCGCTGAAGTCCATCGACTCGATCGCGGTGCAGTCATAGAGGTCCAGGCTGTTCAGAACCGTCTGGTCGTGCGCGTCGATCGTGATCAGGCTCTGGTTGTAGCTCGCGTACACATACGACAGGTTGGGGGCCTGCCAGAGGTCGAGCGTGATGAAGCTGCATCCGTAGATCGAGAGGTAGGAGAGGTTCGGCAGCTCGTCCCACGGCAGCGACTGGATCGGGTTGTAGTCGCAGTACATCTCGTAGAGATTGGGCATGTTGAAATGCGACACCTCAGTCACGCTGCTGTCCCAAGGCATGCCAAGGAATGACCACTCGCGCATCGGCGGCTGGCTGACCACAGGTAATGGCTCTTGGATGAACGGCATCACCAGGTCCCCCCGATGACGGTGACGATGTCGCCGGGCGTGCCCCGCACTTGAAGCTCCGCGAGGTTGATGCTTTTGAAGCGGTGCCATTCCCCCGGAATCATGGGCACATCATCGCCGGTGTCGCCAAGCAGCTGCACAGGCTCGGCGTTGCTCGGTGGCGCGGTGATCGTGAACGAACCCACCACGCGCTCGCTTGTCAGCGGCTGGTAGCTGGCGGTCACCGTGATGCGTCGGAGGATGGCGTTGTTCATTTCAGTGCCCGGTAGGTCAGGGTCAGGACGCTGGTAAAGACTCGCTTCTCCAGCAGGTGCTCGGGCGCGTAGACCGGGTCGTTGATGGTGTTCACCCACGCGGCATAGGGCGCAACAGTGAGCTTGCGTTGGCGCAGGTACTCGGCGATCTGGTCCACGACCGCGCCGAGGGATTCAACCTCGGCTTCGAGCGCGTTGGGTGAGCCAAGTTTCTTCTGGATGCCGATGTCGATGGCGAAGTCATACTGGCTGGCGCTGCGCGTCGAGCCGGTGATCTCCACGGTTTTGGGCACCACAGTCACCTTCAGGCCTGCGAGCTCCTGCAGTTCATAAAACGGCAGCACCTTCCGCACGGCGGTGAACGACTGGGCGAAGGTGCCAGGTGCAGCGGCGTTCAGTTCCGCGGTCACCGCGTCGGCGATCTCGGTGATCAGGCTCATGGCAGCACCCCCGTACTCATCAGCCATGTGAAGATGCTTGAGCCCGCAGCGGTGGCGGCACCGCCGAGGATCAGCCAGGTCAAACGTGACTGGCGCTTGGCGTTCTGCTCTAGGCGGTCGAGGCGCAGCTGGATGCCGGGCTTGCCGTTGCCACGGATGGCCTCATCCAACTGCTCGAGCTTCTTGTAGATCGCCTCGAGCGGGTTCTGGCCGGGATCAAATGGGCTCTTGTCGTTGCTCAAGGGTTCGGGCCTGTGTCTTTCGTATGGATGCGGTAGGTGGTGCGATACGGATCGGACCAGCGCCATGCGCCTTGACCCGCGAGGTCCATCACCTCGTAGCGCCGGTTGTCCGCGACGATCACGTCACCCACCTGAGGATCGAAGCCGAGCACCTCGGCGGTGATGAGGAAGTCGATCACGTGGGCACGCAGGGTCGCGCCGCTGTACGACGCGTCACCGACCTCGTAGTCGGTCTTGCCTTTGGTGGCCGGCACGTTGACGATCGGCCCATCAGCACGCTCGTAGACCACCAAGCTGGTGAGGTGATTCCCACGCTGCTGGGCCAGCCAACTCGCACTATCTTTGAGCAAGTCGGGCATGGATTACTGCTCCAGCTTCACGCGGGTGGTGGTGTCGTTGTCGCCTGCGGCGAGGGTCGTCTTGCCGAGGTACTTGTTCGCCCCGGCCTCGGCGTCTTCCTTGGCGACCTGGTCGGCGACATCCCAGTACACCTTCGCGCCGGCGGGGATCGCCTCGCCGACACCTGCAGTCTTGGGCACGTCGAAGACGCCGGTGGTGGCGAGCGCACCGAGTGTGTTGGCAGGGATGTCGCGTTTGGCGATACCGACGAGGTCGCCTTGGACGACAACATCGCCTGCGGAGACACCGACACTGGGGGTGTAGTCGATGCTGTTACCGTCTTGGATGAACTGTGTAGTCATGGAGTGTTCCTTTATGGATCAGTGCTGAAAGGGATTAGGCTTCGCCCTTGAACTTCACGCCGCCGCGATATTCCTGAAGGGCGACACCGAAGTCGTGGTAGCCACGCATCTGGATTCCCAGCACGTTGAAGTCGGCATCTGCGGATTCGACGACCGGTTCCTGTTTGCCGTTGAGGAAGGCGACCTCGATGACCGGCATATCCGCCGGCTCCGCGAGCAGATACCACGCCTTCGTGCTTGATCCGGTGTACTTGGCGTTGGCCAGATAGCTGGACCGGACGACACGGAACTTGCCGGTGTGCGGGTTGTTTGTCGGGTACTTGGTCTTGCTTGAGTTGCCGTCTTCCCGCACCTCGGTTGCATTCATCAGTTGCGTCGCCGTGACGAGCAGGCCATTGGGCACAAGGAGGATTGACGGACTGATCGCCATCGGGTGACCATCGGGGTCGGTCTGGTCGAGGTACAACTGCTCGGCCTGGGTGAGCGAGTCGATACCGAGTGCGGTACTCGCACCTGCTGCGTAATTCCCCCGTGGCGTGGTGTAGAACGCCGCGTTGTTCAGGAAGGCGGTCCAGAACACGTCATTCAGTTTCAGTGCAGCACCACGGCCGAGGCGTCGAGGAACCGAAGTCAACGCGCCGAGATCGTCGTTGATCAGGTCGGTGCGGGTCAGGCTGAACATTCGCCCGTAGGTGCGGGCCTGGTTGGTGTAGTTCTCTTCGCCGACCTTAGCGTGCTTGAGTTCGCCATCCGGACCGACTTCCTCGTACTCGAAACCACCGGTCAGGCGGTAGCTCGTTACTTGCTTAAAGTCCTGGACGTTGCGGGTCGCGGCGATTGACCGCCAGGCAGATTCGACGGCGGTGAAACCTTCGAGCAGGAACTTGTTGGATGTGTTCGAGAGGATGCCGGGCAGGCTGAAGGTGCTGAAAGCGGCTTGCAATACGCCGCGCATATCCGCGCGGAAGTTACGCCCGTCATAGCCGTTGGCCCAAGCGGCTTCGAGAAGCAGTTGCTGTAGGCCGATCTGCCCGCGGAACCGCTGGTCTGCTGCGTCGAGGGTTTGCTCGTCGAACTGTTCCTCTGGCTTCTGAATTCCACCCGCCAGGCAGACGGCAGCGGCTAGGACATGGGGGAGATTCACGGAGTCATTCCGCTGGCCCGAGCCGGGGGCAGTAGCTTTGGGTCGGCTCGCGCGGAGCACTTCGAGTTCGGCCTTTTCGACGGACCAGCCTTGCTCAATCGCCTGCGCTGCGATCTCAGCGTGTTTCTCGCCGCAGGTGTTGCGGATCGCCGACTGGCGTCGCAGTTCATCCGCTGCCTGCTTACGGCTCGCGTTGAGGATGTCCTCGGATTCATCGGACGCCTGAACACTGATATTGTCGGGCTTGGCATCGCTGCTCTTGGCGCGATCGGTCGTGGTGGTTGTGTCTTGGGATTCGGACATGGTGTGATGTTCCTTGTGTTGTGCTGCGATGGTCGCGGAGGTCGCACCATCCGCACCGAGATCGACGAAGCTGATTTCGCCCAGGGTGGTCTTGCGGGCGACGTAGACGGGGCCTTCAAATTGACGGCCGTTGACGTTGACGAACTTGCCTGCACGGATCAGTTCGGCGTTCTGAACCGATGCGCCGATTGATGCTTGCCAGGGGAAGCCACGCTTGCCGCTGGTAACAACCTCTTTCGCGGCAGGCGTATCTCGTGAGATGACCCCCTCGGCGATCAGCTGATTGCCCTCAGCAGCGATCCGCTCACTGTGGCCGATACCTTGGAATGCGCTGTGCGCGAAACGGATCGGACGGCGTTGGGACGGAATGTGCAGGCCCTGAAGGTCAACGACAACCGGGTGACGCCATCCGTTGATCCGCATGGCGTCGCCGGTGTATGCGACCATGCGGAACGTCGGCAGCACGGCCTCGCCGTTATCGCTTGGCTTCGCTGCCTCGACCGAGATCGAGGTTTCCTCGCAGATCAGTGAAAGCGCATCCGGGATTGATTCAGGTTGTTCTACGGTCTGTTCGCTCATCGCTTGGCGACTCCTCCTCTCGTTCGTCTTCGGTGTCGTTTGCCTTGGGTTCTGTGTCGACCGCGCCACTGGTCAGGCCGAGTTCCTTCATCAACGCCAACTCCTTGGCGCGCTGACGAAGCTCCTGTTCCCAGTCGAGGCCAGCTTTGGCGTACTCGGACGCGAGCGTGGTGGTATTGCTGTTGAGTCGTGTTGCTTGCGCGCCGGCTTCCTTGGCCGGATCGACATGCTCGAATCCGTCCCAGAACCATTGGTGCGGATAGCCATCGGCTTCAGCAACCACGGTGCGGACGGACTGCGGGAGCAGCCCTTCTATGAGCACGGCCTCATTGATCCAAGCACGGAAGATTCGGTCGAGCGCGATGTCCGCGAGGTGGGACTGGTCGATCCGGATTGCCTTGAAGAACGATTGGTGGTCCAACCGACCCGAGGCGTAGTTGTAGCCGGCGCTGTTGCCCGAAGCGATGTTGAACGGCATGTTCAATGGCCGGGCGATCTCGTTGAGCACCTTGGAGGTGTAGTCGCCATACATCGTGGTCGGCTGCTCGGCCTTGATCTGGCCGACCTTCCAGCCGTAGGGCATCGTGAGCCAAAGCCCACGGTCCATTTCGACCTGGTCCATCGGTTCAACGCTCGCGGCTTCACTGTCCGCCGGGGCGTCGGTATAGATCACACCGCTGGGGAGTGCGGCCTGCTCCGCGCTCGACAGCACCGCGAGTGAGTAGCGGCGAAGCATGGCGAAGAGCGATAGCGAACTGGTGATCTCCGGCACACCCCGCGTCTGGCCCGGCCGTTCGGCACGGTACAGATGTACGACGGCGTCGGCCGGGATGACATCGAAGTCATCCGTGCCATCATCCCCTGGTCCAGCCTTGAAGAATGAAGTGTCGCCGGGATGACGTTTGAGAACGAAGTATGCGAGAGGGTTGCCGAACTCGTCGTACTGGATGCCGTCAATAAGGTATGCGTCGTCACGGAACCGCCACGGTGTAGCGACTTGATCGGATTCAACGAGCCGCAAGTCGAGCTTGATCGGTGCGTCTACGCGAGGGTTGGTCGCCAGCACACCGAAGACCTCGCCCGATTCGCACTGGCTGACCCGCATGGTCCAGAGTTTGTGAGCCAACCGGACGGACTTCGCCCAGCGCGAGAACTCGCGTTCGATGACGCGGTTCGCCTCGGGGTCCTCCGTCAGCATCTGCAGACGCGGGCCGGTGCCGATGACGTAGTTGGCGAGCGTGTTGACGATGCCTTTGGCGTAGCCGTTGTTGGCGACTTCGTAGCGTGCGCGGTTGCGAAGCGTGCGTCGCACCTGCGGGTTCATCGCCGCGTTGGCGGACAGCGCATCGGCGTTCGCCCAGTGGCGTCGGTTCTCGTCGGTGGTCTGGGCCGCGTCGTAACGGGCACGCAGGCCGGGCAGATTCGCCACGGCAAAACGCAGCGGTCCACGCTGGGTACGCGGGGCTTTGCCGAATCCGAGTTGGCTTAACCATTGCAGCAAGCGAGGCTCCGAAGGGGTTCAGGACGCTCCGGGTGGAACGATCTTGGTCATGCGGAGGCCCAAGCCCTTTTTGCTCGCCGCTTTGGATGAGAGGTAGCGGTCCGCTTCGATCTGGTCTCGCAGCGGATGCTGCTTGACCGATTGGCCGTCGACCGCCGCCTCGGCTGGCGAGGCGGCGTTGTCCTTGATCTTGTTGGCCAGGTCATCGGGCATGGGTGGGTCCGTCACCAGCTACATCAGCAGGTGAAAGACCAAACCAACGCTCAATGTTTTGACGAGGTGATTTCGTTCCAGATTTGGAACGACAGCGATCAGTGGAGCCTATATTGCGGTGGCAACCGGGAACAGTGCGGTGAATACCGGGCGGATAAAAAGGCACACACTTATGAGGATTTGTGTCCCTTTTTGTCCAAACCAGGCTTGATCTTGCGGCTTAAACGGCGAAGAGATCGCGGAGCACATCAAAGAAAGGTGCGATTTGATCGGGCTCGCGCCACAGCGGGTGCTGCCGCATTGCCAGTATTACCGTCGCCAAACAGAACGCGATTGGATGCATTCCCAATCGCAAGATGAATGTCCAGCATGCTGGTGCTCAAGGATCAGCCTGCACCAATCATCGCCTCTCGCAGCAGTAGTTTTTCCCGCAAAGGCTCAGCGGCTTCATGACTGCGTTTGTCGCCATCGGCCATCTCCAGCCAGACCTGTATTGGTGAGGCGACGAGCTTATCGCGGGCATCGAAGAACACCCGCTGGTCATCGGTCTGGATCAGCTTCAGGTTTGGGAACGCAGTTGTCTGCTTGGGCTCGTCACCGATAGCCGACAAGACTTCTTGGATCGGGCGGCGGGTATACAGCGACACGGCTTTGTCTCCGCCGAAGACCACGTAGCTGGCGGCACTGGCCATGCCGGTCTTGACCACGTCCCCAGCGAAGTTGCCGAACAGCCGATCCAGGAGTTCATCTTCACGGATCATACACTTGCCGGTCCATGTGGCTTTTACCTTCGGCGGCTCGTACCCGTCGGTCAGACCTTCCATCAACGCGCGCGGATCGATGACCTGCACTGATCGCTTATTCGAGCGTGATACAGCCCCTTCTTTATCCAGACGTTTGAGTACCTTCGAGACAGTGCTCATGGCGAGCTGCCCGCCTCGGGCTTGGATCAACTCGAGCACTGCGCTGACCGAGTCGATCTCGTCACGGAGCATCAACGCTCGCGGCACCAGCGAACTGTCGCCGCGATAGACGGACTTGATCCCCCGGCGCTCGGGATAGCGGTTCGGTTCACCGGATCGGTTGTAGAACGATTGACCAAGGAACACGACCCCGTTGCCGCACAAGTCGATTCCGCTGATCCGGTCACTCATCAAACGGTTGAGCTTGTCTTGGTCGTAGTACGGAGCGACCAACAGCGGGCGGGGCCCTGGCGTGTCTCTCTCCTGTCCGATCGCTCGGTCCAGAGTCCGGGGGTTCGCGTCAGGCAGGGGCACCACGCGGAACACACTCGGCTGATCATCATTGACCCCAAACAGGGTGACCGTTCGGTCAGAGGGATAGCCCTCGGCCTCGATCCTCAGTGGGATCATGTTCAGGCCGTCCTGCTCGATGCGGGCTTGTACGTCGTCGGTGTTCATTTTCCTATCATGGTATATTTTCCCGCACGGGAAAACAAACGAAAACAGGAAATTTTCTGCAAACACATATTCCCTCGGCTCGGAAAACCGCTAATTCCAGAAAAAACTGTCCTTACATCCGCTCCCGCGTTGTCACCCGCTTCCCGCAGTGGCGGCAACGGCGGACCCGCTGGATGTGTCCAGGGCGCTGGCGGGTGTACCAGACCGGCAGATGCCGACACCCGCATTTGGGGCATGCCAAGCCCACGTCACGATTCTGTGAAGGGGTAGATTCCGGTGATTGATTAATTTTCAATGCCAACCCCCGGCTAAGGATGAGAGGCGGATCGGCTGAGGCTTTGCTTCTCGAGTCTGCAGTTCGACACCGAAGCGCACCCCGCACATGCTCGCGGCGACGGCGCAGCCGACCAGACAGTCGAGCCAGTGGTTGTCGGGCTTGCTGGGTTTGATCGACCACTCGCAGACCGATCGACCGTGCCCCTCGGTCCGGACGAAGGTCTCTGCTCCGGCGACATGGTCGGCGAGCAGCCGGTGCTCACCTTTCGCACTGGCCTTGCCGAAGATCGTCATCGCTCCGCGATCCCCAGAGCTCGTTGCGAGTCGAGCGTGCAGAAAGCTCTTCCAGAAATTGGTATCGATCATCACGTGCCGCAGTTCACTCGTGCGAGACACGTTAGGCACGTACCAGTGATGGCCGTGACGTTCACCACGTTTGCGGCGGTAGGTGCTCATCGGTTTCTGGCCGGCGCGGATGCCCACTCCCTTTGATGGCATGACCACGCCTGATCCGCCGGGGAGTTGAAGGCAGGCGTTCTCGATCACGCCGGGCAGGTAACCCGCATCGACCAGGCATCGTTCGATCTGCGCGACACCACCACCGCCCGCGATCGACCATTGCGCGGAGAGCAGCTTCGGCAGCAACTCCATCAGCCCGGCCTGCACCGCGCCCTCGATCCCCGCACCAGTGAACCGACCGGCCAGGGTCTTATTCGCATCCCTCAATGTGAAGTAGCGACGCCGTTGGTCGGGATAGGTGCCGTAGTCGATGACGTAGCCGGTGAAGTCGGGCTCCCACGCGCAGACCGCGTAGTACAACAGCTTCTCTTGCACGTCGATGAATGCAGTCACGCAGTTCGCTGACTTGGGCACCTGCATCCGCGGGCGACCGTTGATTTTGCTCGCCACCTGGTCGGGGGTCAGCAAGTCCTCGTCCAACTGCGCGCTCAGCGGCTCGTTCTGATACTCCGCGAAGAACGCTTCTTCGTCCCGCAGCTTGAGGTTCATCGCGTGCTGCAGGGCCGAGAGTTCGTCCGCGTTGAAACGCTCGGGCCATGCGGTCTGTGCGCCACGGTCCATCTTCGCGCGGTGCTCATCATAAAACGCGGTCGCACGCTTGCCGCCGTCTCCCTCGCGCAGGCCCTCGGCCCGGAGTTGAGCGTACTGGTCCCAGAGCTTTTCCGCTTCGGTGCTGGCGGGGAAGGCGTAGACCATCTTCGTGCATTCGCCTTGCCACTCGGGGTTCTTCTCGCGGTCGAGGATCTGGTCGGCCAGGTCGTCGTGATAAATCTTGGTGCAGGTCATGAAGCCCGCGATCTTCACGTTCGGCCCGGCCATGCCCAGCACGTCACCATTCAAGATCGAGAGCCGGTGCTTGGTCTGCGTGGGGGAGGCGGCGGATTGTCGGGTCTGCGGGTCGTCGAGGATGACCAGCGATGGGCGGACGACGGTGCCGTCGAGCTTGGTGTGGTGCTGGCCACGGATGTTCGAGTCCAGGCCGGCCACGGTGATGATCGCGCCCGACGATGGCGAGCCCTCCATCGTCGGCATGACCAGTCGGTCAGCCGCCCAGGTGATGTACGTCGGCTTGCCGTTGCAGAGTTGGCCCGCCTGCTTGCGTGCGTTGTTTTCGAGCTTGCGGATCGGGTAGATCGCCTCGGGGAAGTCTTCGAGCAGGCGTTCGTTGCCGAGCATCTCGCGGCGGATCGCGTCGAGCATCATCTTCGCCTGGTCCTCGGCCGAGCCGATCAGACAGATGTAGTCGCGGTAGCCGCAGAGCAGCGCCCACAACCCCGCCGCCCGGCAGAGCGTCGTCTTGCCCGAGCCGCGTGGCATTGCGAAGGCGAACAAGCCGCCCTCGAGCACCGACCGCTCGATCTTCTCGATGATGCGCAGGTGGTCCTCGCTCCACGGCAGACTGAACGCGGCAGGGAAGTAGGTCGTGCAGAAGGCCTCGAAGCTCTTCTCGCAGCGACGGCGGCGAGCGGCGTTGACCACCTCCGGTGGCGGGCCGATGTCGCGGCCGATGCGGCTAGCGGCGAGCTTGCGTTCGAGGTCGCGGCGCAGGCGTGCTTCGTAGGCGCTGCCGGTCTCGGCGGGATCGGCGCGATCCGCATCTTCATCGCGCCGTCGGGCCATCCACGCAACGTACTTGATGAGGTTGATGCGCTTGCCGTCCGGCGAGGTCACACGCAGGCCCGCCTCGTTGAGCTGTCGATGCAGGCGTGGCGCATTCGTTACCGCGCCCAACGGCGTGCTGTTGAGTAGGCGCACCAGCTGCGTCGGGCTGAGGTTCTGCGGATCGAGTTGGCGGCGGGGATCAGGCATCGGGTTCGGACGGTTCCATATTCAGCCAGGCGGCGTAGTGCACGAGGTTGAGTCGATCCCCACCCCCGGGGCCGGGTTGCCGGGGTGCCCCCTCGGCCAGGTGGCGGCGGATCGTGGCCTCGGGCACGCCTAGCGCCCGGGCCAGTTCCGCGACCGACATCGAGGCCGGGTTGACCGGGGCCTGGGGGCCGTCTTCGGGGATTTCGGGGCCCGGGGGCGGGGGTGTTTCCGTGGGCAAAATATTCTCCTAAATAACTGCAATTACTGGAATTAACGCCTTGATTAACTTCCAGGATCGAGGCTTAATGTGGTTGTTCCAACCCGGAGATACGCGATGCAAAACACCCGCCTGAACCTCGACGACTACCGCCCGACCAGCCCCGCCTACCAGGGCCGGCTGCGGGACGACCTCCAGAACTACAAGGCCTTCGGGGCCAACGGCCGGGCCTACAGCGACCTGGTCCGCCGGGCCAAGAAGGTCGCCAAGGCCACAGGCCTGACCGTCCAAGAGATCTTCGAACAAGCCTGAACCCCGTCCCCGGAATTCAAACCAAGAACGGAGCCCGCCATGACCACCGCCAAGCCCACCAAGACCGCGCTCAAGACCATCGAACGGATCGCCCGCGAGGAGCTCGACCTTGAAACGCTCGAAACCCGCAAGTGGGACAGCTACGACTTCAAAGAGCACGCGGTCTGGAGCATCAAGAAGGCGCTGCTCGAGGCCTACGCCGCAGGCTTCGAAGCAGGCAAAGCCTCTCGCGCCAAGTAAGCCCACCCACACCAACCCCTCACCCGGAGCACACCCATGCCCAAGCAACCCCAAGGACACGACGACACGGAACTCTTCGAACACATCCGCGAGCAGTTCAGCCCCGAGGCCGTCGCCGCGATCGCGGCCTGGCTTCAGCCCGCCAGCACGAACAATCCCGAGGTCGACCGCCAGATGCAATGGCTGATCGACAAGCTCATCGAGATGCTCGGGGTCGAGCAATACAACGCCCTCTGTGATGACCTGGGACTGTGAGCCCAGGTCTTTTTCTATACCCCCTCCGAAAGGAAACGCATCATGAAGAAAGACCAAGTACTGATCGGACAGCTCTACGCCGCGAAGATCACGGACAAGATCGTGCCCGTCCGCATCGACGCCGAGCACAAAGACGGCGGCTGGACCGCCACCAACACCCAGACCAACCGAAAGGTCCGGATCAAGACGGCGCAGAAGCTGCGGAACAAGATCGGCTCGACACCGAAGGACGACAGCGACAAACCCGCCACGCGCCAGGCCGTCAAGAAGAAGCTCTCCGCCGCCGAACGCAAGAAGCTGCTCGCCCAGCACAAGGCCGACCAGGAGAACGCGCGTCTGCGTGAAGAGCGCGAAGCCAGCCCCGAGGGCATGACCGCAAGCGAAGCGGCGATGAGCAAGAGCGCTGGCAAGAAGCGGACGAAGAAGGCCAAGGACGCCCCGGCCAATTCCGGGGGGAAGCTCAGCCTGATCGCCGCCGCCGCGCAGGTTCTCGCCAAGGCGAAGAAGCCCATGACCACCAAGGAGATGGTGGACCAGGTTGTCGCCGCCGGGCTCTGGACTCCGGGCGCGGGCAAGACGCCCCACGCCACGCTCTACAGCGCCATCCTCCGCGACCTGAAGTCCGAGACCCCGCGCTTCGAGAAGGTTGATCGCGGACAGTTCACCTTGGCGAAGGGAGCGTGACCGATGCCGACGCGAAGCAGAAACCGCATCGTCACCTTCGACGTCGTCGATGACCACCTGGAGATGAAGGTCGTCTTCCCCGACAACCCGGCCCGGGACTACGTGCATCGCTGCACCCGGGACATCTTCCGCGAGGTCGCCTTCACGATCGAAGAGAAGGCGGCGGGCGGAACGACGCTCGAAGATCTGGTCGCCGCGATGGACGCGCCCTTCACGCAGGTCAACGTCGCCTTGGCCTTCATGAAAGAACGCGGGTGCGTCGAGGTCCGACACAGACGCACCTATCCCGCCTCGGGCGCGCTCTACGAGGACGCAATGATCGAGTTCTGCTACCTGGCTGACGCGCCGTACTGACCGCATCAAACACCCGCTTCCTCTACCCCGGCGCTGGCCGGGGTTTTCTCAGTCAAGGCGGGGATGCGTTCCGCCTTCTGCCCGGTGAACTTCTCCCAGCGTTCAACAATGACATCGCAGTACGGCGGGTCGAGTTCCATCAGGAACGCGCGACGCCCGGTCTGTTCACAGCCGATCAGCGTCGAGCCGCTGCCGCCGAAGAGGTCGAGCACGTTCTGTCCGGGCTGGGACGAGTATTGGATCGCACGCACCGCGAGTTCGACGGGCTTCTCGGTCAAGTGAACCATCGACTGCGGGTTGACCTTCTTCACGTGCCAGAGGTCGGTCGCGTTGTTCGGGCCGTAGAACTTGTGGCCCGCGCCTTCCTTCCAGCCGTAGAACGCGATCTCGAACGCGCCCATGAAGTCCTTTCGCGTCAGCACCGGGTGCTGCTTGTCCCACACGATGCCCTGCGAGAAGTACAGCCCGGCACGTTTGAGAGGCGCGGGGTAGTTGCCGAGGTTGGCGTAGCCGCCCCAGACGTAGAACGATCCACCGGGCACGAGCACGCGCGAGGCGTTGCCGAACCAGGCGTCGAGCATCTCATCGAACGCCTCGTCGGTCACGAAGTCGTTGGCGAGCGGCCGGTCCTTCGCTCGCATCTGCTTGTGCGTCGGCTTGGACTTTTCGGGGTGCCGGGCGAGGTCGAGCTTCTGGTGGTGCCCGCCTGATCCTTTGGCTTTGGGGAAAGAAGAGTTGCCCGCGGCGATCGCGTTGTTGCTGCGCGGCTCGACCTTCACGTTGTACGGCGGGTCCATGTTGACCAAGTGGATCGTCTCGCCGTCGAGGAGCCGGTCGAGGTCATCGGGCTTGGTCGAGTCGCCACACATCAGGCGGTGGTTGCCGAGCACCCAGATGTCGCCGCGCTGCGTGACCGGGTCGGCCGGGGGCTCGGGGATGTCGTCGGGATCGGTATTGCCGGCGGTGACGCCTTCTTCGCCGGAGAGCAGTCGCGCGAGCTCGTCGCCGTCGAAGCCGAGCAGGTCCAGGTCGAACCCCTCGTCGCGTAGACCGGCCAGTTCGATCGGCAAGAGGTCGAAGTCCCAGTCCGCAATCGTCGCGGTCTGGTTGTCGGCGATGCGGTAGGCGCGGAGCTTATCGGCGGGCAGGTCCTTGGCGACATGCACCGGTACCTTCTCGAAGCCGAGCTTGGTCGCGGCCTTCCACCGGGTGTGGCCGACGACGATAACGCCGTCGCCATCAACGACGATCGGTTGGCGGAACCCGAACTGCTCGATGCTGCGCGCGACGGCATCGACCGCTTCATCATTGAGCCGGGGGTTGTGCTCATAGGGCTTGATGCTGGCCAGGGGACGGAGTTCGATCTTCAAGTTGTGTTGCGTTGCGGTCATCGGGGTGTCCTTGCGTTGGGGTTGTTGGTTAGGGATATTCCGGGGGCGAACGAATCAAACAAACGGCGCGTCCGTTCCCGCCGGGGGTGGGAGGGAGAGGGGGTCGCCGGAGTACCTAATCCCGCCTCGTCTCTGCCACTCTGGCACCCCGGCGGGAGTTCGCCCACGTTGGCCCGTGTTGCGGCGGTGGCCGGGTCGAAGGGTTGTCCGACCACGTTCGTGCTCTAGCACACGGCCCAACGTGGCGCGATGTTGTGCGACGCGGTTACCACCACCACACGCGCGTAGGCGCGCGGAGGCGAAAATGGGCCTATCTACGCGTGCGCGAGGGGGGTAGATGAGGGAATGAGGGAATAGAAGAGAGAGAGTTGTTTCTTCTTGTTTTTCTTGACTTTTCACCTTCTCCAGTTCCCACATCGGGCATGCGGTAACCGTGTGGCAACTGAGGGAACGACCCCTCAGATCGGCCTGAGTTCCCACATCAGAATGAGGGAACTGTGGGAACTCGGTGCTAACTCGGATCATCGTTCGCCCTCCGGTGTTAGTCGGTATCGCAGGCCTGAGCGCCCGCCGCGCGAGGTTGAGCCGGCCTGGAACTCGATGCGTTCCTGACCGAGCAGGGCGTCACGCACCTCGTCCATCTCACGGTCCGACCACTTGAGCCGGCGCGACAAGTCCCAGTGCGGCATCCACGCATCGCCGCGTCGCTGACGCCATGCGGCGAGCACCTCGGTCATGCGTTTGCACTTGCTGTCGAACTCGCCTTCGGCCACATACTGGTCGGCCATGTAGAGCATCCGCCGGGTCTGGTAGTCCACGAACCGCCACGCCCATCGGGCTGCCGACTCGGTGATCTGCGGCGAGCGGTGGTTCTCGCTGACGGCGTAGATCAATGCGAGCTTGCGGGCCTTCTCGTAAGCGCGGGCCCAGATCGCCATCGCGGTGGGGTCGTCCTTCTCCTCGGCTTGCGCGTAGCGAGCATCGGCCTCTTCACGGAGTTCGCGGAAGACCGCTTTGGCTTGAGCCGTCTCGGGCACGAGCGCGGGTCTGGGGTGCCAGCGGGAGAGGTTGGCTTTGCCGCTCGCTCCGGGGGCCGGTTCGTACTGCACCCACCACTGGGCGGTCTCGACGATCTGCTTGGGCAAATCTTCGCCAGAGGGGTCTTGGCCCTGACCGCGTTTACTCGCTTCGAGGATCAGGAGTCGTGCAAAGAAGCCGTTGTTGAGCATCCGCATCGACAGCGCTTCGTAGTAGTAGCGGGGCACGGCGGTGCCGAGCATGCAGAGCGAGGGCTGGTCTATGACGCCGGGTTCGTCCTTGCCGGCCTTCACGCGCATCGGGTAGATCGCGTTGCTGCTCGTATACATCTTCAGCAGCACGTTGAGGATGCTCTCGTGCCGGGCGTCGCCGGCGCGGTTGATGGACTGCATCAATCCGTCGATCTCGTCGGTCTGGAACAGCATCGAGGGCTGGGCGAACAGGCGGTCTTCGATGCCTTCGCCACTGGCGAACTTGTCGCCCATGCACCCCGGTAGGTCGGCGGCGACCAAGATGCGTTGATTCACTTTCCGTGGGTGGTCCTTGCCCGCGCCGGAGTTGGCCAGGGCCAGGACGTACAGGTTGGTGCGACTATCCGAAGCGTCGCGGACCTTGCGCCCTGCGAGGAAGGCCTGCAGCGCGATCGCGCCGGCGAAGGCGAGGATCGGCTGCGGGTACGGCGCGGTGCGGAGCGTGTACTGCATCACCTCCTGCACGAACCCGGGCACATTCAAAAGGTCGTCGGGGAATGCGCCGGGATCGTCAGACCCCGATGTCGCTTCACTTGCAGTTGCCAGATTCCGGGGGCGGTCCTGGTCGTAGTGGTTCTCGACGAGTGCAGTGGCCACGGCGTCGGGCTCGTAGCGCGCGATGCTCGTTGCGATCCGATCCACTTCAAGGGTTGGAAGCGGGGGCTCGCAGCGGGAGGCGTTGGTCGCCTGCAGGGCGGCGGCGATCTCGTCTCGACCCATGCCGACACGACGCATTGCGCCGGCCAGCCGGGCGAGTGTCGCGTTGCGTTCGCCCGAAGGGATCGCGTTGGCGTTATACGATGTGTGCGGTGTGATCGTCGGCTCGGACGCGAGGGCATCGAGCATCTCGATCAGCCACGCCGGGGGCAGCGGCAACGCGTCGGGTCCATCCTCCAACTCGAAGCCGGGTACCCAGGCGTACTGCTTGTCACCGACGAGCACGGACGGGGGAACGACGATGTACCCGCCATCGGCGCGGGTATCGACATGCGGGGCGAGGCTGCCCGTCGTGTTCCGGTAGGCGTTTGCATCGTGCGGTTGCCGGAAGATGTACTGGCGACCACCGTTGCCGGTTCGGGACTGCGGCGCGACAGCGAGTTCGAGCAGCTTGTCCGGTTCGTCGGTCAGCCAGGGGTTGTCCGCGCCGTCCACGTCGATGACGATCAGGCCCTGCGTCGGGATGCCGATGTTCGCTCCCGGAAACCGCGTCCACCAGATTTCAATTTGCGATGCGTCGGTTGACGCGTCCTTGAAGCCGTGCTCAGTCAGCGGACGCTTCATCCCCGGCGCGCACGGGAAGACCGGGTAGCCGAGTTCGGCCAATCGGAGTGCTTGTTCCAGCATCGTCGTGTTGGTCTTGCTCATCAGAATGGGATGTCGTCCTCGTCGATGGCGGCGGGGCTGTAGGCGAGGTCTGATTCGTCGGCATCGCTGCCAGCCCAGGCCGGCTTCTGGGTGAGTTCGTAGTCAACGATCTGGTCGTACTTCTCACCGGGCTTGCTGCGGACCGTCACGCCGGTGGTGTCGGCCAGAGCGCCCGCGTGCGCGAGTTCGACCGCTTCCGCCGCCGTGTCTGGGACCGGGGCGTTTGACCGGGCACGCCACCATGCTTCGGCCTTCTGCCGGGCGTAACCGTTGCTTGGGTGCTCGAAACAGATCCACTCGGATCGGAAGTCGTAGTAGCCGACCTCGTACTCGACGCGCATCGTTTTTGGCGCGTCCTCCGGCGCGTCGCGTTTCGTATGAACGCTGTAGAGCACCTTCCTCACGGTGCGGTGCGTGTCGGTGTGCTGATCGGAGAGGATGCCGCCGGCGTGGGCCTTTGCGCTGTGCTTCTCCCGCTCGGGCGGCGGGAAGGCAAAGCCGCACTCGGGGCAGGTGCCGTAGGCCGAGTGGATCAGGGCGTGGCACTCGGGGCACTCCTTGACGGGCGCTTCGCCGGTGCCGGCCTGCGAGTCGGTGACGGAGATCTGATCGACCGGGCCGTGCCGCAGGACGTTGCCGCCGAAGTCGAGCACGAGGCAGTCGGCCTTGTCCGGGTGTAGACGGAATCCCCGCCCGACCATCTGGTAGTAAAGGCCGGGCGACATCGTCGGGCGCAGCATCGCCACGCAGTCCACGCCGGGCGCATCGAAACCGGTGGTGAGCACGTTCACGTTGGCCAGGTACTTCAACTCCCCGGCCTTGAAGCGAGTGAGGATCGCGTCGCGCTCGGCGCTGGGCGTCTCGCCATCGACGAACCCGCAGTCCACGTCGTGGCTGCGCTTCAGTTCTTCTACGACGTGCCGACCGTGACGAATGCCGCTGGTGAAGATCAGCACGGATCGTCGGCTAGCAGTCTGTTCGATGATCTCGCCGCACGCGGACCGGACCAACTCATCCTTGTCCATGAGGTCTTCGACCTCGCCCGCGATGAACTCGCCTGCGCGGATGTGGAGACCCGAGGTGTCAGCCTTCACCGCGCCGGCCCGGGTGCGGAGCGGCGAGAGGAAGCCCTGCACGATCAGTTCACGGACGCCGATCTCATAGCAGACCTCATTGAGGTAGCCGTCGGGAGTGCAGATCGACCCCGACTTCATCCGGAACGGTGTGGCGGTCAACCCGATGACTCGGACGTTGGGGTTGATCACGCAGAGGTCGGCAAGCATTTGTTGGTACATGCCGTCGCCGTCGGGCGGAATCATGTGTGCCTCATCGATGAGGACGAGGTCAAAACCCCCGAGCTCACACGCGCGTCGATAGACCGACTGGATGCCTGCGATGATCACCGGGTGCTCGGTGTCGCGTCGCTTCAGGCCTGCGGAGTAGATGCCGAAGTCCACCTCGGGGCAGACCGCCCGGAGTTTGTCGGCCGCTTGTTCGAGTAACTCCTTCACGTGCGCGAGGATGAGCACGCGGCCGCTCCATCGCGTCACCGCGTCCTTGCAGATCGTGGCGATGACCGGCGTCTTGCCCCCGCCGGTGGGGATGACCACGCAGGGGTTGTCGTCGCGGTCGGCGAGGTGCTGGTAGACCGCGTCCACCGCCGCCTGCTGGTATTCACGCAGTGTGATCATGGTCGGCTCCTTGATCCTTGATGAATGGTTTGATCGTGACCCGGACCATGCCTCCCGCGACGACCTCGGCCTTTTCGATGAGAAGCCAGACGATCTGGCTGTCGTCGCGGTAGACCCCGGCATGCTCAAGCGAGTCGCCCACGGCTTTGAGTAAGTTGTCCAGGTCCCGCCGCCGACGGTCGGGCGGGAACGCTTCGATTCGAACACGAAGCAGCCCGTCAATCGGGAACGCTTCGATTCCCGTCGCCCCCACGGCCGAGCGCACCGACTCGCGGTACGCTCGGCCGCGCTTGCTGATCACCATCCGCCCCCGCCACATCCGCCAGTAGTGGTTGACCGACGGGGGGAACGGCAGGTCGAACTCGAAGGCCGTTGCTACCAACGAACCTCCCGTTTGCCCCAGGTGGACTTGGCCACCTTGTCGCAGAGCCAGAAGACCAAGTAGATGAGCAGGCAGTAGGGCCCGCAGCACAATGAGAACGCCATGGCACCGCAGCGGTTCGCGTTGTCCCACTTCAGGTACTGCGACTTTTTGTGTTCTCGTCGCATGAGCAGGTAGCTCGGGATCGCCGACAACAGCCAGATGCTGAGCATGATGGTCAGAAAGTTCATGGTGTTAGCTCCGTTGGGGGTTCATCGTTTCCAGGGCGGTGTCGTTCCGCCCGCGGCGGTCGTCTGCTGGGGCGTTGCGGCCTTGGCCGCGTCCGAGGACGCGCCCTTCTTCGCGTAGCCCTTGATCTCGTTGGTGATCTCCCCGGTGTCTTCGCGCTTCTTGCACTTGACCGTGATCTGCAGCGGCAGGTTGTGCAGTTCGACCGAGTCCTTGGGGGCCATGACGCCGACGGCCCGGCAGATCGCCGACAACTCGGCGCGCGCGATCTGCACCGCCACGGCGTTGGCGTTCTGCAGGTTCAGACGCGCCCAGAGCATCCGCCCCTTGTGCGGGCCGTCCAGCACCTGGAACGTCAGCTGCAGGTAGCTGCCGCGCCCGTTCTTGGTGGGCTTGGTTTCGCTCTCGACGATGGCGGCGACGTACTTGCCCGCGGGCAGCGGGTCGAAGTTGCTCGTCGGCTCCACGTTGTTTGCATCGAATCCGTTGAGATCAGCCATGGGTCTGGGCTCCTTGGGGTTGGGGGTCGGTGGCTTGGTCGGTGGGTTGATCCGCAGCCGAGCGATCGGTGCGGAGGTATTGGGCGTAGGCGTTGAAATCCAGCGGCAGTTCTTCGGGCAGGTTCAGCCGGTTCTTGGCGACATGGGCGGGCCGCTCAGTGGTGCGCATGACACGCTCGCCGCTACCGATCCCCTGCGTGCGGGTGCGGTTGAACCCCTCGTCGGTCTGCTTGGTGTAGACCTGGTAGGTGGCGAAGAAGACCTCATCGCACCACTCCTGAACAATCGCGGAAGCGAGCTTGTGCAGGCGCGGGACGTAGCGGTCGTAGGTGTCGGTCTCGGGGTTCTCGAAGCGCTCGATCTTGCAGTGGGCGAGCAGCACGACAGACATGCCTCGCTCGTTACGCAGGGCATCGAGCCCGGCGAGGACCTCGCGCCACTGTGTCAGCGCGAAGACGTACCCCTTGCTGTAGCCGATGTCCTCGATCGTCTCGACATTGCGCTTCTGGCTGACCTCGTTCCAGAACAGCTGCTCGAGCCAGTCGAGGCTGTCGATCACGACGGTGCGATAGTCGTGCGGCTCGGAGTAGAGTTCGCCGAGCGCCGCGAGGACCTGGTCGTAGCTTGTGAGCAGCGGGAAGCTCGCGCAGTCGATCTCGCCGAGGCCCTCCTCGGTGGGGAGGAAGATCGGCTTCTCGGCCATCGCGCCGAAGGTGCTCTTGCCGATGCCGTGGACGCCGTACAGCATCACTCGCCGAGGCGCGGGTCGTTTGCCGGTGTGGACTTGAGAGAGAAGGCTCATATCTGAAAGCTCCTTGTGGTTTGAAAAAGGCGGGCGGCCAGTGCGGGCCTCGCCGCTCAGGAACGGCGGCATCGTGCCGCGGAGCCGGGCGACACTTCTCGCCGGGTTCCTGGGGCGTAAGGCGGTTGCAGTGACCGCCCGCCGGGGCGGTGCAGTGCGGGGCTACAGGTGGTCGAAGACACGCACCTCCTCGTAGCCGGTGGGCCAGTGATCGGTCTGCACGCACTGGCGCAGCCGCTTCATGGCGTTCTCGTTGTCTTGTTGCGCGATCGCGAGGATGTCCTGGCCGACGATCCAGACCCCGGTGCGGAACGGCTCCTTCTTCTCCACCGCGATCAGGTGGATCGGGAGCAGTTCATCAGTCACCTGCCAGATCACCGATCGGTAGAACGCGAGCTGGTGAACGTAGCCGTACCGACGCGCGTCGGCTTCGAACCAATCGAGGTCGTCGCAGGTCTTGAGATCGACGATTGCACCGTGCCCGCCAACGATCGTCATCCAGTCCGGACGGACCTGGCATTCAACGTCGAGGTGGCGGGTACGGACAACACCTTCGGCAACGCCGTCTTCCAGAAGCGAAGCCGCGCGGTCGTGACCACATACGGATGCGTACATCTGCTCGACGACGACCGCCTGTTCGTCGGTCAGCACGTCTTTGCCCTGCGCGGCCGACCATTCGGAGAACGCTTTGGTGTTCGCGCCGTAGGGCTTGCCGGTCTTCTCGTTGATCGGCCCGCCGACGGCGTACTCCGCATCGAAACGGGTACGGCCCTCAAGGATCAGGGCGTGTGCCGCACGACCGACCAGGTAAGCGGGGCGGTCCACGTCTTCGATCAGGCCCAGTTGCTTGCGTCGGTAGAGCAGCGGGCAGCGCCGGAAGTCAGCCAGCTTGTGGCTGCTGAGGTACTGCCGCGACTTGGCGTGATAAACATTCGCCGGCTCACTGATCAGAAATGTGAACGGGTTGGCAACGGTCATCGTGGCTCCGAAAGAAAAGTTCCCGGCGACGAGCACTGCTGCCCGCCGCCGAGAACTACATCAGTCAACGATCACTCAGACTTACCCCTTCTTGAGCAGGTCTTGAATGCCCGCTTCCTCGAAGTGCTCCCGAATCTGCTTGCGGGCCCGATGGATCGTGGTCTCGCTGACGCCAAGCTCACGAGCGGCTTCCGCCTGCGTGTGCGACATCAAAAGCACCGCGATCTTGTGCAGTCGCTCGGGCAGCTGCTGCACCGCCTTCTGCACGACCTCTGCGACTTCGGACTGATCGGCCGAGTCGTCGGGGCGATAGCCGGTCATGCGTTGGCGCTGGTCCTGGTCGATCTCGTCACCCATCGCCGCCTCGAGGGAAGTGCCGCCCCGACGCTTGGGATGGCGTGCTTCGCGCAGGAGATGGATGCACCTGCGGTTGACCACACGCGAGATGTACGTCGGCAGGCTCGCCTTGCTCGGGTCGAACTTGGGCAGCGCCTTGAGCAGGTCGAGTGCGAGTTCCTGCTCGATGTCGGGCACATCGCTGGGGGTGAAGCCCGGCTTTCGGCTTAGACGGCGGGCGTGATACTCGATCCGTTTTTGTGCGTAGGGATCGATCGGACTCTGCGAGTCCACGGCGGGGGCGGTTGCGTTCTGCAACATATCGCGGCTCCAAATTGGAGGGGAGATATGCGGCCCACAGCGGGCCGCGACGCCCTCCGCCGCAGTTGCAGAAGTCCGGTTTTAAAAAACTGCAAGAAGACGCAAGCCCATGCAGATCAGTGGCTTGCGCGCATAAAAAAAGCTCTTGCAGTTGCGCGAAATCGCGCGAAGTGCAAGAGCGATCTGGTTGTCAGTGTTTGGGGCTACTTGCGGCCGAAGCGCATCACGGCTTCGAGATCGTTTGCTGTATCCCAAAGCAGGCTGAGCATCTGGTCATCATTTTTGCAGCGGGTGAAATCGGATTCACTAACTCCCGCACGCTTGGCCATTTCTTTCTGAGTGGGACGAGGCAGTAGTTGGGCAGGCTCATCACGATCAACTAACGAGAACGCATGATCACGAGCGCTCCGCAGATGCTCTTCGATAGCCTTCCGTAGTGATTCTGCCTTCGCAGTTCGCTCGGCCCGTTTCTTCTTCGTCTGGCGCTTTGGCTTGGTAACCGTAAGGCCTCGGGTTGACGCGAGTGCAGCGAGGTGTTGCGTGCGATACGACTCCACGATTTCATCCCAGGCGGAGAGCATGGTCATCGCCTTGCCATCCCAGCCGATGGCATCCGAGAGTAGGCATACAAACCCATGCTTCGCCCGAATCATCGTGGCGGTTGTATTGTCGATCGCACCTTCATGTGTAGTCAGAGCAATGAAGCCCGGTTCAGGACGCATGCATAGGTCCTGTAGCTCGCGCGTGAACAACTTCACCGATGCGGGCAGGATCATGTAGGCCGGGACCGACATGTTCTGGTCGATCGGAACATCACCGATCGAGTATGAGCCGTGCAACCCGTTGATCGGGGTTGGGTTGGCTCGCATGCCGAGCGCAGCTGCGATCGACCGGCGTACTGCCAGCAGGTCAAGACGATAGCAACGGACGTCGGCCTCCTCGATCCCGGTTGCGGCTACAGTGCCCGTCGATTCGCAGACAAGCTGATAACCGGACCTCGCCGGGACCACATCTAATAGTCGATCGTGGTCGTTGGCTCGACAACTCGCCGCAATACCCATTCCTTGAAAATGGGTCGACTTCAACGCACCCCATGTGGCATCGCCGAGTACCGACTGCCATTCCATACTGCTTGCGTCAAGGCCTTGCCTGAGGTTTAAGAACTTCCACAGCGGTTCCAAGGAAGATGTTTCCATTAGGCTGCACCCCCGCGACGATTAACAAGGAATCCGCGTTCGGCCAGGAAACGGTGAGCCAGCTCGGCGTCGTTCTCGTGGTCATAGACGGAGATGTTCGGCCATTGGAGCTTAATGTTGCGCTCGCCGCCCAGCTCTGTGCTGGGAATGATCTTCAGCGCCATATAGACAAGCTCGACGCCTTCGGGGATGTCGTCCTGCGTGTGCTCCAATCCAGTGAAAACATCCACCGCCTTGTGAGTCTGGCAGTACTTGTTGTTGCCGGGGAACCGATAGCGCAACTCGACAAGCCGTGCAGAGTCGATCCCGTCAACATCGGTGCAGTCCAGCGCCGCGCGGCCACGTTCACGAAGCGGCTCAAGGGAATACTTTGGCGTATCGCCGGACTCGAAGAAGGTGTCGCTGCCAAAGAGATTCTTGCCGAAGTAGCGGCAGTAAGCGGCACGCTCTCTCTTGCCGTTGCTCGAGTTGTAGATTTCCAGCGTGCCCTGCTTGTGGTGATAGATCAGCAGGTCGTATGCCTCGGGCCGATAGAAGACCATCGTCGGCTTGCCGTCCTCGAGCGCGTTTTCACGCTTGAAGGTCTCGCCGTGCCGGACGATGAACCAAACCGCGTCGTCTTTTTCGACAAGGGTGATGCGCGTACCCGAGCCCTTCATCTGCGACTCGTACCAGTAATCCATATCCCGCTCTAGGCGATTGATCTTCTCTTGCGATGGCATGGCCCACTTCGGAATGGCAGCAACGGTGGCGTCGTATGACAAGAACCGTTTTTTCTTACGCAGCAGACCGTGGGCGTGGCAGGCCGCATGGAGGTCTTCGAGATCGTTGGGGGCATCGAGCCGAACGATCAGTGCCATTTCCTCTTTCGTCGCTTCTTGGTCGAACTTGATCTCATGCTTTTCGGCAATCGAAATGAGGTCTTCCGCATCCGCCATATCAGCGACTTCATCCCAATAGAAAAGGTCTGCCATCAGGGGGGCGGGCATCGCTTCGCTGGGTGCCATCAACAGCACCGACAAGCGGTCGTAGTCCAGATCACTGGGCGCGGCGGGGATCACGCCTTTGGGCTCAAAGAATTCTTTGTGTTTGTTCAGGAGCCGGATGAGGACGGATGGCGAGATGATTCCGAGAAGCTGAGCAGAAGCGATGTGTTTCGGCGTGAAGTTGCTGGCCATGAAGCCTCCGTGCTGCGCCCCCGGTGGAGGCTGGAACGTCAATAGGACAACCCTGTCCTGCTCGCTTCTATGCAAGTGGCGCGCCAACAAAGACTTAGCGCGCAAGCGCGTTAGGGCGCAAGACTTGTGAGTATTGCGAATCCCTGCGGCAGATGTGTTGGGATGCCCAAACAAGCGCCGAACGGATTAGGGGCTGCCGATCTGGCGGTTAGATGGCAGGCGAGCCCACCATGCCCGCTGCTCATCCCAGTCCACGATCTTCATGATCGGCTTGAGCTGCCGCTCTTGGACGCGGTCTTTGCCCGACATGGTTGGCGGCAGATTCAGGATCGCTTCCTGAATATCCGGAGCCAGATGCAGCAGGTTCATGATCTGTGTGACTCGGGCCCGGCTGACGTGGCTGAGCCGGGCGATCTCGGCCTGGTTCTCGACAACGCCGTCGTCGATGAGTTGCTGGAACCGGACCGCGAGTGCCATCAGGCGGGAGATGCGCGGAACCCTCCCCTGGCCGGTTGGCGACGGCTTGCTCTGGACCGGGAGTTTGCTGCGTCGCGCACGGTGCTCTCGGCCGAACCCGACCTTCTTGGTGACTACGAACGTGTTTGAATTCGTCATGCTGTTACCTCTTCATGTTGTTGGCCGAGACTGGCGGAGCGGAAGGCGACGGATACCGAGTCGTTTTCGCCGTCGTAATCGACACGCTCGATCAGCATCTGCACGATGCTCGTCTGCTCGGCCGGGCTGAGTGATTCCCACACCGGATCGAACGCTTCGATCGCTTTGGCGATAGCTCGGTCATCGACGAGTTTTCGCTCGAGGTCGATGATCTTGCTGCCGATCTGCGTGACCTCCTGCTCGGCCTGGGTCAGTTCATCCTGCAACTCCGCGAGTTGGTCGGTGCCGGCACCGATCAGACCAGCCTTGGGGGCAAGCTCTCGGATTTCCTCGGCGATACGCTTGGCGTTCTGCTTGGCCGCGTCGTGTTCGATCCTAAGTTCATCGATCGCGTCGGTGATCTGTTCCTGCGCGGCGTAGAGCACGTCGCGGAACATCTGCGAGCTTCTCCCGACCTCCCGAATCTGATCGACGACAAATTGCTCGAGCGCTGGTGCGGGCACGGACGCGGTCGGGCAGCTGTCCCAACCCTTCTTCTGCGCGTTGGCGCAGACGTAGTAGCGGTAGCGTGTGGTTGCCTTGCCGTTCTTTCGCTTGGTCGTGAAGTGGTGGGTCATCGCGACGCCGCAGGAGGCGCACTGCACCAGGCCCCGCAACATGGCGTTGTTCTTATTTCGCCCCTTGGCGTACTTGCCACCACTGCGTTTGTTGCTTCGCAAGAGGGCTTGGACATTGTTGTAGAGGTCCAGCGGCACGATCGCGTCGTGTTCACCGTCGTAGACGCTGTCGCCGTGCGTGATCTTGCCGATGTAGACCACGCTGCTGAGCAGGCGGTGCAGAGCGGGCTTATCAAAGGCTTTCCCGCCCATGTCCCGGCCCTTCTTCGTGGTCCACCGCTTGTTCCGCCAGCCCCGACGGTTAAGTTCTTTTACGGCGGGCATCAACGAGCCCTCTTCCAAGAACAACTCAAAGATCTGTACAACCCGCTTGGCCTCCTTCGGGTTTGGCTCGATACGTGACCCGGATGGGCTAGTGACGATGTTGTATCCCAGCAGCGGCCAGCCCCCGGACCACTTCCCTTTACGACGAGCGGCGGCGATCTTGTCTCGGGTCCGCTCGGAGATGATTTCCCTTTCGAATTGGGCGAAGGACAGGAGAATGTTGAGCGTGAGCCGGCCCATCGAATGGGTCGTGTTGAACTGCTGGGTGACCGAAACGAACGAGACCTTGTGCTTGTCGAACACCTCCATCATGCGGGCGAAATCGAGAAGCGAGCGGCTCAGGCGGTCTACCTTGTAGACCACAACACAGTCCACCAGCCCGGCCTCGATGTCGGCGGTGAGCTGCTTAAGCGCAGGCCGGTCCATATTCCCGCCGGTGTATCCGCCGTCGTCGTAACGCTGAGGCAGGCAGGTCCATCCTTCGTGACGCTGGCTGGCGATGTAGGACTCGGCGCTTTCGCGTTGCGCGTCGAGTGAGTTGAAGTCGAGTTCCAGCCCCTCGTCCGTGCTCTTGCGGGTATAGATCGCACAGCGGATCAGGGGTGGGAGCTTTGGTTTGTTTGTTCGTCGTTCAATCATCGGGCCCGCGATCCCTTCTGGTTTTGCTTCTTCGGCGGGGTGAGCCCGAAGAAGAGGTAGCCGTTCCAATGGCTGCCGGTGATCGCCTTGGCGACCGCACTCAGCGACTTGTATATCTGCCCGTCCATCTCGAAGCCGACAGGCATGACGGTGACAGAGTAGTTCGTGCCTTTGAATGTTCGAGTGAGCACGGTGCCGGGGACGGGCAGACGATCATCTTCGATCTTAAGAGTGCCGGTCCTGACCTCGCAGGTCGGGTCCAGCCCGCCCTGGCGTTCCCGAAACGCTGGCGGGGGTGTTGTCCGCACGTCGGCGTCGCGGGCCAATTCAGATGCACGCGCCCGGATGCGCTTGGCGCGCTCCGCGAGGTCGCCCTCGGCCTGGGCCTGTAGCCGCCAGGCGATCCGTCTGAATAGGTACTCGCGGTGTCCGGTGGGGTTCGTCTCGCCGAACAATTCGATGTGCTGCCGACGCAGCTGCGTGACGGACATCTTGCGCAGCTCGGCGATCTTTCGTTTGAGGTCGAGGTCCATGCGGTTGGTTCCTTTGCTTGCCGTGTTCTCGGGTTCTCCGTGGCGTTAACCACTAGACACATGGAGCCTCAATTCGGCGGGCACCTCAAGTCCATTTTCGGCCTTGTGGGCAACTTCTTCGATGCTTGAGTTTGGATGGTTTTCGGATAGTTGGCGGACGACACCTCGGGCGAGCAGTTCAGCGATGCGCTGGCGTTGTTCTTGATCTGAAGCCTGGTCGTACTGATCGCGCACCTTGGTCATCGAGACTCCTTGCGGGCCGAGGTAGGAATTGCCGGGTTGGCGTATAGGGCTGTTAACTACATCAGCACGCGAGTTCGAAAACTTGCGGCCACGGTTAGGCAGACGAGACTTGCGGTGGCGTTAAATCCGAGGGGCAGGAAGGGGTGAGAGTTAGAGAGTTCTCACGCCAGGACGCTGGGGAGTTCTCCGCCTCGTTAACACCTCGGTAAACGCGAGAACAGAGTGTGCGCCGTAAGTCGTTGTCGTAACGAGCGAAACGTGGCGGGGTTGCGGACGGCTTGATTCGCGCAAGAAAAAACCGTCAGGCTTTCGCTTTGACGGTGGAAGCTCCCCCGGCTGGACTCGAACCAGCAACCTGCGGATTAACAGTCCGACGCTCTACCGATTGAGCTACAGGGGATTGGGTGGTCTTGGGTTGTCGAGCCGCAAAGTGTAGCACACCTGTGGCGGGCTTCAAGTTTGGATCGGCCCTTGATCTCCGCCGAGCGTGTGCGGGCTCAATCGCGGAGGATGACCACGTCGGCGGGGTCGACGGCGAGGGTGGCCTGGTCCCCGGCGTCGGCGGGGCGGGGGTTGAGCTCGAACAGCTTGATCTCGTGGTCCGCGGCGGCCAGGCGGTGCTGGGCCAGCGAGCCGAGGTAGATCAGCCGTTGACGCCGGGCGGTGAAGGTATTGGCCTGGCCGTTGACTTGAGACGGCGCGAGCAGCCTGAGCGCCTCGGGGCGGATCGAGCAGGTGACGGCCCCGCCCTGGGGCAGGTCGTCGGGGTAGGCGGCGGAGACGAGCTTGCCGAAGGGCGTGTCCAGGACGATGTGGTTGCCCTCGGTGCCCGCGACCTCGCCGGGGATGAAGTTGGTTTCGCCGAGGAAGTCGGCGACGAATCGGTTGGCGGGGCGCTGGTAGAGCGTGGTCGGGCTGTCGGCCTGGACGACCTTGCCTTCGCTGAGCACGGCGATCTTGTCGGCCATGGACAGCGCCTCGTGCTGGTCGTGGGTGACGTACACGCCGGTGATCCCCGAGGCCTTGCAGATATCGCGGATCTGCTGGCGCATGTCGAGTCGCAGCTTGGCGTCGAGGTTGGATAGCGGCTCGTCGAGCAGGAGGACACGCGGCTTGATCACGAGCGCGCGGGCGAGGGCGACGCGCTGCTGCTGCCCGCCGGAGAGCTGGTTGATCTTGCGGTCGGCGTAGGGCGAGAGCTGCGCGTTGGCGAGCGCTTCGTCGACGCGCTGTTCCATCTCGGGCTTGGCGACCTTGCGGACCTCCAGGCCGAAGCGGACGTTCTGCCGAACGGTCATGTGCGGCCAGAGCGCGTAGCCCTGGAAGACCATGCCGGTGTCGCGTTGGTTGGCGGGTTTGTGGGTGACGTCGTCGTCGCCGAAATGGATCGTCCCGGCGGTGGGGTCGGAGAACCCGGCGATCATGCGCAAGAGCGTCGTCTTGCCGCAGCCCGAGGGCCCGAGCAGGAAGAACAGGTCGCCCGCGGCGATTTCGAGGTCGATCGCGTCGACCGCGGTGGTCTGGTCGAAGCGCTTGGTCAGGGCTCGGAGGGTGATGGGCGTCACGTCGCGGAACAGGGTAGCGGGGATGGGGGTGCGGGTCTAGGTAGGCCCGGCCGTATCGATGGGCCTGGGCGGCGGGGCGATACTCCAAGATGTCGTCGATAACAATGAACGAATTGAAGGTTTTTAAGGTTAACCCATTTCAATAGATTGCCGATACAAAGCCCCGTGCGGCAGGAGTGCTGTTTCCCTGCGGGCGATTTGACGGTTTTAACCAGAGCACTTTCAGAACCAGCAACCAGGAGGCAGCATGAAAACACTACTCGATTGGCTCATGTCACGCGGGCTCGGCACCCGCGTTCTCGCGATCACCCTTGTGATTGTTGCCTGCGTTGTCACCATCAATAACGTCATCTTTATCGGTGAACACCGCGAGGCCGCGAACGACGCCATGGTCGATAAGGCGTCCGCGTTTACCGCCCTCGCGAACCGCACCAACGACCACGTCGGGATGCTCCAGGCTGACGACACGTTCGACAACGAAACCCTGCTCGCCGAGTTGAAGCGAGAACGGCAGTCAGCGACGGAGCGCGGAGAGAAGTACGACTACACTCAGGCGCGGATCTTCAACACCCTGCCGGTGGTCGCAGGCTGGCGCGCCGCCGAGAAGGCTGCCGCGGACGAGGGCATCAACTTCCAGATCTCGTCGTTCGACGCCCGCAACCCCGACAACGAGCCGGACGCGAAAGAAGGCGACGAGGACTTCGATCGGCGTGGGGCCTTCGCCGCGAACCTGTTGACCGACCTCGAAGCGCAGGTCGGATCGGGCGGCGAAGAAACGATCGCGCGCGTCGACCAAGCGACCAACACCCTGCACTACATGCGCGCCATCAAGCTCACGCAGGACTGCATGCTCTGCCACGGCGACCCGGCGACCAGCCCGACCGGCGACGGCAAGGACGTGCTCGGCTTCACGATGGAAGATTGGTCGGTCGGCGACATGCACGGGGCGTACCACGTGATGATGCCGTTGAGCACCGTCGACGCCGACGTGCAGGAAGCGACCACCAGCGTGCTGCTGTTCGTCGTGCCCATGGTCGTCGGGGCCGCGGTTCTTTTTGCGTTGATACTTCGTCGGATGTTTAACGCGCCCATCAACGCGTTGATTGGGCGGATCAAGGACATCGCGCAGGGCGAAGGCGACCTGACCCAGCGGGTCGAGGTTAAGAGCAAGGACGAGATCGGCCAGCTCGGTACGTGGTTCAACGCGTTCGTGACCAAAGTGCACGACGTCATCGCCGAGGTGAAGCTGACGTCTAACGAGGTCGCCGCGGCGTCCACGCAGATCGCGGCGTCGAGCGAACAGATCGCCGCGGGCGCCAACGAGCAGTCCGCTCAGATCACCCAGGTCTCCTCCGCCGTCGAAGAGATGTCCGCCTCGGTCGTCGAGGTCGCGCGCAAG
>JBKAGS010000003.1:0-72955 GCA_046290505.1 Phycisphaeraceae bacterium
GACGTTGGCCCGGCCGTCGTAAGACTTGACGATGTTGGAGAGGCGGACTTGAGCCATAGCGGGTTCCTGGTCAAACGGGCGGGGTGGGGCGTGGACTCCTGCCGCACCAAACACAAGCAGGCCGTCGCCGATACGCACCGAGAAACGCCGATGGTGGGGGCGTGACGGGTGATTCCCACTCGAACGCTGCTATCAAACTGAACGGGGGCTCGCGTGATGGTCGGTTTCTTGCCCGAATATCGTTCGAGGGATCGGTCGGAACAAATCGATTGTTCGGATGGCTTGGGCTTAAAGCGGGCGAAGGGACTCGAACCCTCAACATGCAGCTTGGAAGGCTGCCGCTCTACCAATTGAGCTACGCCCGCATAACGGGGCATTCTAACCGAATCGCCCGGCACCGGGCACGGTACGATGCGCCGATGGCCCTGACCCGAATCGACCTGGACTGGCAAGCCGCCCCGCCTCCCAACCCGACGGCGGCGCGTCTGATCGAGGACGCGCAGGACCGCATCGAGCGCTTCATTCGCGCCCGAAACCATCGCGAGCCGATCCCGTCGTTTGTCGCCAGTGATTTCGTCATGGTCGATCGCGCGTTGGCGGCCGTGGTCGATGGCGGGCTCGCGCCCGGACGCGTTTTCTGCGAGTGGGGCTGCGGTTTCGCGGTCGTCGCCGGCCTCGCCGCGTTGCAAGGCCTGGACGCGCACGCGATCGAGATCCACCGCGACCTGGTTGACGCTGGCGACCGGCTGATGCGCGACCATCAACTCGATGTCGCCATCGCCCAGGGCAGCCTCGTCCCGGAAGATGGCGACGCCATCGTCGATCAGATGGCACAGCAAGCCTGGCTGCTGACCAACGAGCACCCGGCCTACGACGAGCTCGGGCTCGATCCCTGCGACTTCGACCTGATCTTCGCTTACCCCTGGCCCGGTGAAGAGTCGCTGATCGAGGCGCTGTTCGACGCGTTCGCCGCCGAGGGTGCGCTGCTGCTGACCTATCACGGTATGAACGAGATCAAACTGCAACGCAAGGCCTGACGCCTTGATCACTTCGTCATATCGGCGCGTCGCTTCACCACCGCCCAGGGCAGCCAGCACAACACAAACACCCCAAACCCCAGCAGCAGCATCATCAAGGGGCGTACAGGCCACGGTCCGAGGTATTTCAATACGGAGCCTTGAACGATCTCGGGCAGGCTCGGGCCGAGGTAGCCGTAGTACCAACCGTCGCCGTCGTTCAGCCCGGCGAGGGACGTGCCGTAGTTCAGGCCGATCATGGCCAACGCGTACCCGCCCCACCACGCGGCCGCGACACCGAGGTCTTTGAGCGTCGGGCGGTAGCGATCGACCACGACGATGTAGATCGCGGTGGCGAGGATGCTGCCGTGCAAGAGCCAAAAGATCCAGAACTTGATGTGGTCCGGCCCGCCGATGTCGCTGGTCGGGGTGATGAATGCCTGGGTCGTCAGGCCGAACCCACCGAAGTAGACGAGCGTTCGCAGCAGCCGGCTGGGTAGCGCGAGCACCATCGGTGCGAGCAGCGCGAGCAGGTCGCACGCCTGGATCGGCAGCGACTTGTCCGGTTCGAGGTTCGCGGGCAGCACGTAGAACACCGCGGACAGCAACCACACGCCGAGACCAACGGCCGCGAAGGCGAGCCTTGTCGGTCGATCATGCCGACGCCCGCACAGGACCAACAGCGCCACCACGACGCCGAACACGACCAACGCCAGAGCGTGGTGCGTCGGCGTGAACGCGGTAGCGGGCTGTGCTTCGGTGAGCGTCAAACGCCTTCCTCAGGATCGGGAAACGCCCCCCCCCTTTGCCGCGGGCGGGCATCGTGCCATGGTAGACTATCCCGAGACCGGCCCGGGTTAGCGCCTCGCGAAAGGGCCGGCGCACGCCTGCCCAGCCTGCACCATGACGACCAAACCATTCAAGCTCGCGGTCGGAAACAGCCGCCCCCTGCGGGACACGATGCTCCGCGCCTCACGGCCGATCGTCGAACGCGCCCTGCGCTTCCCGGCCATGAACGCGATCTATGAAGAGATCCAGTCTTGGCACGACGATGACCGCCACTTCTCCGACAAGGCCCTCGCCGCGCTGGGCGTCGAAGTCGATGCGCTCGACGAACAGCTCGAACGCATCCCCAAACAAGGCCCGGTCGTCGTCATCGCCAACCACCCCTTCGGCGGGATCGAGGGGCTCATCCTCTGCTCACTCTTGCGACGCGTCCGGCCCGACGCCAAACTCCTCGCGAATCAACTGCTCGGGATGATCCCCGACCTGCGCGATTCGTTCTTCTTCGTCGACGCCTTCGAGTCCCGAGAGGCCATCGGCCGCAATATCGGCCCGACGCGCCAGGCGATGAACTGGGTGAAAGATGGCCACCTGCTCGGCGCGTTCCCGGCAGGCGAGGTCGCGCACCTCAAGCTGCGCCAGCGCGCCGTCGTCGATCCGAAGTGGAACCCCACCACCGCGCGCATCATCAAGCGGACCGGCGCGGCGGTCGTGCCCGTTTTCTTCGACGGCTACAACAGTCGGCTGTTCCAGGTCGCCGGGCTGATCCACCCGCGCCTGCGCACGGTCATGCTGCCCACCGAGATGCTGCGCAAACGCAACGCGAAAGTCACCGTCCGCATCGGCAGCCCGATCACGCCTCCGCGCCTCGCCCGGTTCGACGACCCGAGCAACCTTAACGACTACCTCCGCGTCCGCACCTACCTGCTCAAACCCGAGACCAAACGCGAAACATTCGAACAGGTCCCTACCAGCGACAAGCCCGTGATAGACCCGACGCCCCGACAGTTGCTTGTCGATGAGGTCGCCGACCTCCCCGACGATCAACGGCTGCTCAGCCAGGGCGAGTTCGACGTCTTCTACATGCGCGGCCCGCAGTCGCCCGGCCTGATGCGCGAGATCGGACGCCTGCGCGAGATCACCTTCCGCGACGTCGGCGAAGGCACCGGCCTGGAAACCGACACCGACCGCTTCGACGACACCTATATCCAACTCGTCGTCTGGAATCGCGAGAAGCACGAGGTCGTCGGCGGGTACCGCCTCGGTCCGACCGACGAGATCCTGCCTAAGCAAGGCAAGGACGGGATGTACACGAACACGCTGTTCAAGTTCCGCAAGGACCTGCTTAAGCAGATCGACCCCGCGCTCGAGCTCGGCCGGTCGTGGGTCGCCGTGGAATACCAGCGCAGCTACGCCCCGCTGATGCTGCTTTGGAAAGGCATCGGCGCGTACCTCGTGAAGAACCCGCGGTACCGCAGGCTGTTCGGGCCGGTGTCGATCTCGGCCGAGTACAGCTCGATGAGCAAGCACCTGCTCACCGCGTTTTTGACGCTGCACAAGTTCCTGCCCGACCTCGCCCGCCTCGTGTCGCCGCGCAACCCAATGAAGCAGAAGGAAGTCCGCGAGTTCGACCGCCGGGCGTTTTCGACGGTTGCGGGCTCGCTGGAAGAAGCGAACGAACTGGTCAGCGAGCTCGAGGCCGACGGCAAGCCGATCCCGATCCTGCTCCGCCAGTACCTCAAGCTCAACGGCCAGCTGATGGGCTTCAACGTCGACCCGGATTTCGGCAACGTGCTGGATGGGTTGATTCTGATCGACGTGCCGAAGATCGATCCGCGCGTGATGAAGAAGTACCTTGGGGCAGAGGCGGCGGATGTTTACTTGGATTATCACTTAACCAACTAAGAGTTGGTTATTTTTTCTCTACAACACTCATCAAACGTTTAGTCCGAGACAGCCTTCACCTGCCGCTCTCGATAGTAGCGAAAGATATCCAGCAGTAGCCGAACGCCCGACTTAGGCAAAAGGTTATCGCGCTCGCGGACCGCGTCGCCGATGGCGAAACAGGTTGCCCATTGTCGGCGTAGGACGGCGTGGGCCTGGCGAATCGACCAACTGGGATCGTAAACGTTCGTCGATTCGCTGGTGACGCCGTTGATCTCGATGACGGCCAGGCCCTCGCCGCGTTTGAGCGAATCCTCGTCGGTGTAACGCAGGTCGATCCGGCCGAAGTAGAAGCCCTCGAGCCGGTTGGCGAGTTCGTCGATGCGTTGTTCGAGCTTCGGCGTGATCAGGCGCTGCCCGTCGCGGAAGAGCGTGCCCTGGCAGTGATTGCCCGCCTCGGCGAGCCGCAGTGGTTCACCCTTTTCCAACACGCGGTCGAGTTGTTCGATCCACCTCAGGTGAAACACGTCGTGCTGCATACGGAAGCGCGGGTGGCGCCAGATGAGTTCTTCGAGGGTGTGTTCGCCGTCGCCGGTGAGGACGGGGAACTGTTTGTCGGTGATGGAGAAGAGGGTGCCGCGTTCGTCGCCGGGCATGCGGGTGTAGAAGACGCCGCACTCGTGCGGGCCGGGGTGGTACTGCTGGAGTTGGGCCGGTGCTTCGCATTCATTGAAGAAGCCGGGTAGGTCGTCGTCGGAGTGGACGAGCGTGACGCCGGCCCCGCGCTGCGCGGCGTCGGGCTTGAGGATCAGCGGGTAGGCCCAGCCTCGCTCGGCGATGGTGCGTTTAACGAGCTCGACGCGTTCATCGCGGTCCGCGTTATCCGGGATCAGCGCGTGCTCGAGCACAGCCGGGTCGTTGATACGGGCCAGGATGTCGCTCTTGGATTCGCCGACGACCCCGCCGTCGGGCATGCACGGGTTGGCGAGGGTCCAGACGGTGAACGAGCGGTGCTTGATGCAGAGCCAGGCGAAGTACGGCACGAGCGGCGCGTAGAACTTCCAGCCGGGCCAGTACTCGTATTTCCATTGTTTTTGCAGGCGGACCGCGAGCTTGCGTCGGCCCTGGCGCGAGCACAGCGCCAGCAGCGTGTGCATCACGACCATGAGCAGCAGCACCACACCAACGAACGCCGGCCAGCCGCCGAGGTCGAGGATCACCTGGAACGGCGAACGCGCCGCTTCACCGAGCAGCACGACCAAAACAAGGATCACCGGCGCCCAGACCGCGACGGCGAGGAACGTCCAGAGCACGAACCGCCAGGGCTTGTTGCCCGTCACGCCCGCGGCGATGTACAGCGGCATGCGCGTGCCGGGGATGAACCGGCTGGCGAGGACGGCCTTCCACCCTTTGTCGTCGAACCACGCGCCCAGGGACTCGACGTGGCGCGTCGGCACCCACGCGGCGATAGGACGCCAACGCAGCGCGCGTCGCCCGAAGACGAAGCCGATCAGGTACAGCCCGAGGTCGCCGAGAAAGATGCCGGCGAAGACCGCGAACCCACCGAGGAACGGATCGATCTGCCCGGCCTTGATGAACAGTCCGACGGCGATCGACGTCGGGTCTTCGAGCACGAACGTGCCGAGCATGATGACGCCGACCTTGGTCCACGGCCCCATCGCGCGGCGCAACTCGAAGTCGCCGGGCAGTTGCAGCGTCTGGTCTTTCAGCCCGCCGCCTCGGTCGATCGTCGAGCGCGTGGGCGGGATGCCGGGTTCGCGGTGCTTGTCAAGGAAGGGGAGCAGGGCCTTAAGCGCGAGTTCGTTGCCCGTGTCATCGAAGACGATCGCGTGATTAAGAAAGTCGCTGCCGAAATCATCGTGGGCATAGACGATCAGTTCGCTGTGTTCGACGATGGCGTGGTGGTCGTAGGCGACGCGTGGTGGCGCGAGCGGGTCGGCCTCGCCGTGGATGATGAGCATCGGCTTGTCGAAGCGTTCGAGGATCGCGCGGTTGGGCCGCTGGTCGGTGTCCCAGAAGTTGCGGAGGAAGGCGTGTCGGGCGGACCGGTCGCCGAGCAGGCCGAAGTGCGGGACGAACTCGACGCCGCCGACGAGTAAAAGGTATCCGACACCATATTTGAGGTGCTCGAAGTGGTAGTCGCCGCTGCCCTCGGCCTCCTGTACGCCGACGGCGGCGAGCATGGTGAGCGACTCGACGCGGTCGGGCGCGAGGTCATAGAGCTGGATACACACGCCGCCGCCCATGGAGAAGCCGAGGAAGTGGGCCGATTCGACGCCCAGTTCGTCGAGCAGCGCGAGGACGTACCGCGCATGAGCGCGGTTGGAATAGTCGGGGGCGTAAGGGTCGGAGTAGCCAAAGCCGGGAAGGTCTGGCGCGATGACGCGGTAGCCTTTATCGGCGAGCGTGGGGATGAGCGCGTTGTCCTGGCCCGGCATGTGGAAGTTGGCGCTGTCGCCCGGGCTGCCGTGGAGAAGGACGACGACCACTCCCTCGCGCGGGCCTTTGTCATGGTAGGCGAGTGTGATGGAATCGGGCGTGACCTTGACGCGTCGGGTCTCGCCGTTGTCCGGTCGCGGCCGGACCGGGCCGTCGCGGCGCTGCGTGGGCAGGTCGATCGTTTTGTATTCTGCGGGGATCGATTGTGTGCGGTCGGTGTAGAGTTGCACGACGAACGACGCGACGAGCAGTGGCAGATAGACCTGCCACCAGCGTGGCCGACGGCGACGCGGTGGCGTCGGCTTGCGAACCTGCGTGTCGTTGGCTTGGTCGGTCTCGCTCACCGCGGGGCCAGCTTGCGTTGGAGTGTGATGGACCGGCCGTGTGCTTCACGATCGGGCCGGTCGGGATGGTAGGCCATCGTGACCCGCTGGGGGTGGACATCCACGGTCGTGTAGCTGACGGTGCGAGCGTCTTCGCGGTTCATGCAGACGCTCAGGTGCTCGCGGTCGGGCCAGCGGTGTCGGTGGAAAGCGTGCTGCGCTTCGAGGTATGACGAGACGCCTTCACTGAACCAGCCGTTGAACAGTTCTCGGCGGGGCGGTTCCACGAGGTGATCCCCAAGGCCCGAGGAAGTGAACATGACCGGCTCGCCCTGCCAGGGATCGAGGACCACGCGCTCGACCGGATCGGTGCTGCGCCAGATCAGCAATGCGTCGCCGTCACAGGCGACGAGACGGAAGGGCATCATGCGTTCGCGCTCGATCGTCTTCAAGCTTTGGATCACTTCGTGGACCGAGCGTGCGCCGAGCAACGCGGGGATCACCGCGCCGCGGCTGGCATCGCGGCCGGTCGGCGGGTCGGGCAGGTTGTAATTAAGCAGCGTGAGCGCGAGGCCTGCGGTATTGACGCCGACCCACGTGCCGTTGGAAACCGGGTCGATCGGCATGAGCGCGTCGAGCCCGCCGATGGTGTGTGGTTGCGGCGGTCGGGCGGGAAGCCGGCCGTGCTGCTCGTCTCGGCTGCACGCCATGCGGAAGCCGGCTGAATCTGCCGAGTTGGGCACGATCGTTACCGTGCACATCCGCCTTGGTTCCGGTAGGCGATGGTGGAAGGGGCCATGCCGAAGTGGTCGGGCAGCGTGACGCCGAGCGCCCGGGCGATGGTGCCGATGATCGCGTTGTGGTGGATCGTGTGGCTGAAGACGAAGGCGAGCTCGCGCGCGTGGGTCGAGGGCAGCGCGACCAGCGCGCCGCAGTGGGTCATGCTCGTGAGCACGTTGACACGCTCGGCGAGCTGCGCGTCGCTGACCTCGGCGAGGCGCGCGGTGTGTTGCTTGATCGCGTGGAGCGCGGCGACGCAGTCGTGCTCGACGTCGGTGTCGCGTTGTCGGTCGTCGTAGTTGACCAGCCCGTTGTCCAATCCGTCGAGCCAGGCGACCAGGTGGTCGAGCACGTGCCGCACGTGCCCACCGATCGCGCCGCACCGGGTCGAATCGGGCCGAGCGTTGTAGAGGTCCGCGTCGAGCGTGCGGACCAGGTCGCCCAGCTGCGTCATCAACTGCGTGAGTGGGCCGGTGGACCACGGCACGGTCTGCGTGTCGGCGTGGGTGGGGCTTTGGGTGTCGAGCGGGTCGGGCATGCGCCAATCTCGAGAGTCGAAGAATAAGTGATTTTCGCGGACCCGACGACGTTTCGCAAGTCCATCCGTCTATCGGCCTAATCGACTGCCAGCCACCGATATTCCACCGCGGCATCGACGCCGGTTGCAGCGAGCGTTCTCCAGCCGACGCATCGACCACGAGGCGGTATGTCAAGCAGCTCAGCCGCCAGGGCCTAGCCGGCGGATCGAGTCGAGCTCTGCGTGCAGGACCAGCAGGTCGCCCTCGCGCGACACCCGCCCGGTCAACTCGATCGGGTCGGCGATGTATTCGTAGTGCGACGCCGGGAGCGCAGCGCCCTTCGCATCGGTCAGCAGGTACACCGCGGTTTTACCGTGCGCATCACGCGCGACGAACATCGGCGGGATGCCGCCTCGGATGCACAGCGTCGCGCAGGATTTGTGCGTCTTACCGTCGCCCGGCTGCATGACCCCGAGGTAGCACTTGGGGTCCACGATCTCGCCGCGAAGGGTGTGGGTGCCGAGGTTCTCACGCCGCGTGCCGAACGCCAAGCGTGGAGACGCAACTTGCCGAATCGGATCGTCCATGGCACCGTCCAACTCAATGACGCTGCGCCCCTCGCGCTCGACCAGGTACCCGGTGACGCTCACCGGCCCGGGCCCGATCGCCTCGCTTGTCAGGCGATCCTGCACGCCGCGCTTGCCCTGTTCCACGAGCAGATACGTCCGCGTATCCGTCCGAAGCAGCGGATAAGGATCGATCACCAAGAGCCCCTCGACCTCGATCACCTGCCCCGTGTCCCACGTCCCGTCGCCCGGGTCGCGGCGCTGCAGCGCTACCACCGCGGCGACCCCGATCGCCAGGACGAGATTGCCTACCGCCCAAGGCAAGACGAAACGCCTGATCGACGCGGGCATCTTCAAATAGCCGACGTAAAACGGGTCCGGTCCGGGTTGATCAGGCATCGCGGTGGCCTCCGATGATCGCGGGATGCACCGGCGTGCCCGGACGCTTCGGCTCAGGATTCAGCATGACACGCTCGCCTTCGAGACGCAGCTCGTATGTCGCGATTGTCTCGGTATATGGCGGCGGCGACTGGCCGGTCTCGGGCAGGTACTGGTAGCCGTGCCACGGGCAGGTAATGCAGCCATCCACGACCTTGCCCTCACCCAGCGGCCCGCCCTGATGGGCGCAGACGCTGGCGACGGCCGAAAGCTTTTCGCCCCGCTCGCCGTGCCGAAAAACCGCGACGCGATCGCAACCACTGCGCGTTTTGACCCGCACGACCTTCGCGCGATCGCGCGGGACCTCATCGAGCGCTCCGACGTCCATCCAACCGCTGATCGGCTTCGGGCACGCACTCAGATCGCTCCGCAGCTCGCGCCACCCCGCGGTGGCGTGCAGCACAAACAAGACCACCGCCCCACCGCCGATGAGGATCGGGTAAACGATGCCGTGCTCGGTCTGGGCCGTGCCCAGCGCGACGTGGAGGACGAGCATCGCGTACGCGACATACACGCCCATATGCAGCGTTTTCCACCAGCGTGGCGAGAGGTTCTTGAGCCAGAAGTCGTGGCTGGTCGCGGCCATGAGAAAGAGGATCACCAGCGCCGCGGCGCCGAAGAGTTCGAACGGGAAGCCGACGAACGAGCCGAGTCGCGGGTTGCTCGTGAGGATCGCGGTGATGGGATCGACGACCCCGAAACCGCCGTACCAGAGCAGGACGACGACACCGTGGACGAGCGCGACGCAGAACAAGGCGACGCCGAAGTGCCTGCGGTTGTAGAGCATCGGCGCGAAACGGCCGGGGAACAGGCGCGCGAGCGGGCCGATGGCGAGGATCAGGTGGAGCATGACGATCGCACACGCGCCGGTCGCGCGGATCAGCAGGATCGGCCGGCTGATCGCCTGGCCGGCCGGCGTCGCCGCGACGCTTACGCCGATATATGCCGCGAGGAACAGCGCGACGCCGACCAACAGGAACAAGTCGTAGACAACTTTACCCCGGTTCCACTGGACCACGGTGTAACGTGTGCTCATGGCGACCCACCCGGTTCGGTCGCCGCCGCGTCTCGTGTCGAGACGCCGGGCAACGGGCCGTCCTGCACCGGCTGGGCCGGTCGCCACGCCACCGCGAGTACCAGGCCCGCCAGCGCGACCGGCGTGAGCACCAACCAAAGCAACAGGTGTACGCGTCGTTGGGCGTATGTCATCGGGCCCCTTCCTTCATCGCCCGGCACCACTTGACCAGCATCACCGGCCAAAGCGCGACGCACCCGGGCAGGATCAGCAGGCGGAACACGACCGGAGAGCCCGCGGCCACGGGATCGACCCGACTCACGCCGCATACGATGAAGCCTGTCCCGACCAGGAGGCCGGGCACGAGGTAGACCAGCAGTACCACCACGATCGCCATAAAACGCTCGAATCGAATAGAAAACCGCGAGGACCGGGCGATGCGCAACATTGACCACATCGTCGGACAACACGCTTTGCACACCTCTGATTCTAACGCGGCCACGCGCCACACTATTCCGGCCGTCCCGTTATCCTGATTGGCCCGAAATCGACCGACCCGTTGGAGCCCCGCGCCGATGCAACCCGACCCCCACCCGACCGACAATGCCCCGCGCCTGCTGCCGAGCCTCGCGCTGGCCTTCATCGCGATCGTCGTCGCCTTGATCTTTGCCGCCGCCTTCAGCAACCGCACCGGCCCCAAGCAGACGGGCGACGCGGGTGACGACCACGCGATGCACGGCGGGCACACCGGCCAAGAACACGCCGCCGACAAGCCCGGTCACACGCACGGCGACGACGACGAACCGCAAGGCCCGAACTATTACGCCGGTGGGTTGTGGTCGCGGAGCCTCGGCCTGTCCGCGCTCAGCGAACTCGCCCTGCTCGCCGCGGTGCCGGCGAAGGAACTGGTCTGCCACTCGCTGAGTTGGGACCCGCAGACGAAGACGCTCGTCGCGATCGACGTCTCGCCGATCAACGCCGCGCAGCGCCAAACCCCGGACAAGCCCGCGAAGGCGGTCGTTCTGTCCATCGACTTCGCCGGCGGCGAGCCCGAGGCCGACTTCGCCATCGCGGTGCGCGACCACATGGAAACCTTCAATGACGCCGAGCAAATCCTCATCATCACGCCCCTGCCCGGCGAGGACCAGTGGCCGGACTTCCCCTACGACTGGACGTTCCTGATGACGACCGAGAAGGTGGACATCCTCGACTGGGCCGAGGTCGAGCCGATGGACGACATGCCGGGCCGGCCGCGGTCGGGGTACCTCCTCGCGTGGCTGAAGCAGGCGGGTAAGGAGATAGACCCGAAAAAAGAAGCGCCGGCCGCACTCTTGTTGATGGACCTGGACGTCATCGTAGACCGCTCGCAAGCGGCGCGGACCATGCTGACGATCGCTCAGCGCAGCCCTTATGAAATCGTGCCGGCGATGGGTAAGCCCGAGACCGCAACGGCCGACGCGCTCAACCTCATGCGTGCGATGAATCTGCCTGCCGACGATTTGATCGAGCAGGCCATGGCGTCGGACGATTTCGCGGTGCAGGCGCTCGCCGCCCGCGCGATCGGTGACTTGGCCCAGCAGACAACCGACCCGCTTGGCAAGCTGACACTGCTGGCCGAGCGCGACGACATGCGCGTGCGGTACGAGGCGCTCGCCGCCTGCCGAGCGATCCCGGGCCGTCGCGCCGCGGGTGTTGTCGAACTGGTCGAGCCCTACGCGATGTCCGACAACATGCGTCGCGTCTACCAAACAACCAGCGCGCAGATGCTCGGCTTCGGCGAGCCGATCCCCGCTGACAGCCGGGCCAACCGCCTGCGCCGTCTGACGATCGATGCGCTGCTCGCCGAACAGCGCGACGCGTTGGTCAGCGCGATCCTGCTCGAACGCACCGACCTGCCCGACGACCAGATCGACCAAGTGCTGAAAGACCTCGCCGAGTCGAACGGCGCGGGCCCGCTGACATCGCTGCTCAACCTGCTGGAGGTGATGAACCCGCGCACGATCGTCAAGCGGCAGCCGCTGCTTGACAAGCTCGCGGGCTGGAGAACCAACGAATTGGACGCCCAGCAAGCGCGGCTGGTCGAACTCTTCCAGCAAGACAGCCGGCCCGACGCATTGAAAGCCGCCGCGGCCGGCGCGCTAATCCGCGCGAGCGACGAACCCCAAGCCGTGATCGGATTGATCGGTGCGGACCCGTTGTTGTTCGACGGCCTTGCCTACGTCAAAGACCCGGGCAAGCGCAACACGTGGGCGCCGATCGTTATCGCGTACGCGCTGGGCGAAAACGACGCGACCAAGGCGGCGCAGATCGCCGCGCTCGACGCGCTGTCGCGCTTCAACGCCGACCGGGTCGAGCCGGCCGTGGCGCGTGTGCTCAAGCTGGCGCGTGAGGCGGACGACACGGCGGTGCGTTTCGCCGCGATCCGCGCGATCAACGCGTTGCCCGAGGCGATCAAGCCGGGCGACATCGACGACCTACGCCTGACATCGCTGACGCTCGAGGCGGTGCCGGGTCAGATCAAGTACGACAAGACGGAGCTGACCGCCGTCGCCGGCCGGCCGGTCGAGATCACGCTGATCAACCCGGACAACATGGAGCACAACCTTGCGATCACCAGGCCGGGTCAGATGCAGCAGGTGGGCATCGCGATCTCGACGATGAACCCCGCCGACGCCGCGGCGATCGATTACATCCCGCAGGGCGACGCGGTGTTGTTCCACACGCCGATGCTCAAAGCCGGGCAGACATACACCCTACGCTTCATCGCGCCGACCAAACCCGGCAAGTACCCCTACGTCTGCACGTTCCCCGGGCACTGGCAGTCGATGAACGGCACGATCCAGTTCGTCGCGCCCTGAGCATGGACGACCCCAGCGGCCGGGTGCGGCCCCCGCAAATCCGCTAGACTCTCGCTCCACGGAACCGCGACACCACGGCATCGCGCAGGAGCGAATCATGGCCTTGCTGCTCGGCATCGACATCGGCACCTCGGGGACCAAGACCCTGCTGTGCAACACCCGCGGCAGCGTCGTCGCCACCGCGACCGCGCCGCACACCGTCTCGACCCCCAAGCCCGGCTGGTCCGAGCAAGACCCGGCGATGTGGTGGACCGCCGCGGGCAAGGCCACCCGCGCCGTCCTCCGCGAGGCGGGCGCACAAAAACAAGACGTCATCGGCGTCGGGCTCTCGGGCCAGATGCACGGCTCGGTCTTTATCGACGGCGACGACAACGTCCTCCGCCCCGCGCTCTTATGGAACGACCAGCGCACCGCCAAGCAGTGCGCCGACATCGAGAAGGCCGCCGGCGGACGCAAGAAACTCATCAACATGGTCGGCAACCCGGCGCTCACCGGCTTTACCGCGCCCAAGATCCTCTGGGTCCGCGACAACGAGCCGGCGATCTTTAAGAAGACCAAACGTGTCCTGCTGCCCAAGGACTACGTCCGCCTGTGCATGACCGGCGAACACGCGACCGAGGTCTCCGACGCCTCGGGCACGCTGCTCCTGGACGTCAAGAAGCGCGCGTGGAATACCACGCTGATGAAGAAGCTCAAGCTCGACCCCGAGCTCATGCCGCCCTGCTTCGAGTCGCACGAGGTCACCGGGCACCTGCACGCGAAGGGCGCGCGGCACCTCGGGCTGGCCGAGGACACGCCCGTCGTCGGCGGCGGCGGCGACCAGGCCTGCGGCGCGGTCGGCAACGGCGTGGTCAAGGCAGGCATCGTCAGCGCCACCATCGGCACGTCCGGCGTCGTCTTCGCGCACGCCTCCGAACCCGCCTACGACCCCGAGGGACGCGTCCACACCATGTGCTCGGCCGTCAAGGGGCAGTGGTGCGTCTTCGGCTGCATGTTGAGTGCCGGCGGCTCGCTGCAATGGTTCCGCAACCAACTCGGCCAGCTCGAAGTCGAGCAAGCCACCAAGCGCAAGGCCGACCCCTACGACCTCTTGACCCGCAAGGCCGACAAGGCCCCCGCCGGATGCGAAGGGCTGTTCTTCCTGCCCTACCTCACCGGCGAGCGCTGCCCGTACCCCGACCCCGACGCGCGCGGCGCGTTCGTCGGCCTGACCGCCCGCACCGACCGCGCGGCCGTCATCCGCTCGGTCCTCGAAGGCGTGACCTACGGGATGAAAGACCAGCTGGTCATCTTCGAAAGCATGGGCGTCAAGGTCAGCCGGGTCCGGCTGTCGGGCGGCGGCGCGAAGAGCGGGTTCTGGCGACAACTGCAGGCCGATATCTACGGCAAGACCGTCGCGCTGATCAACGCCGACGAAGGCCCGGCGTACGGCGCGGCGCTGCTGGCGGGCGTCGGGGTCAAGACCTGGCCCAGCGTGCCCGCGGCGTGCAAGGCCGCGATCCGCGACGTGCAGGTCATCAAGCCCAGCCGACCCGCCGCCAAACGCTACAACGAATACCACCAGCAGTACCAACGCCTTTACGGCGCGCTGGCCGCCGAGTTCAAGCACCTCGCGGCGCTGCAGTAGCCCAACGAACGACTCTACCTTTACCCACCTCAACCCACCCGGAGGACCCACACGATGGCCGACGAACAACCCAAGACCAACGTGCAGATGCGCATCGACGAATCCAAGACGCGCGTGACCTACGCCAACGCCTTCCGCCACCACGCCACGCCACAGGAACTCATCCTCGACTTCGGCATCAACGTCGTCACCCCGACCAAGCAGCCCAAGGACGGCGAACCGGGCGAGGCGCAGATGAACTTCCAGATCGACAACCGCCTGGTAATGAACTATCTCACCGCCAAGCGGCTGGCGGGGACGCTCGTGCAGCTGGTCCAGGCGCACGAGAAACGCTTCGGCGAGATCAAACTCGACCAGCAACAGGGCTGATCCAACCTGTCAAAAGCCGACCGCCCAACCGCCCCCGGTTGCTCGCTACAAGCGTGAGCCGGGGGCGGTTGTCGTGTATCATGCAAGGCTTTGAAGCGGCCAAAAACCCTAGCCAAAAAACCGATCCCACGCCACGAGGAGGCGATTCGACATGCCCACGCAGACCGACCTCAAGCACGTCACCCGCTACTGGAAAGACGACGAAGCGGCGAAGCTCGCCGACGGCCTGGACCGGCTGGTCTACCGCTCGAACAAGCTCGGCGAGGACCAGCGCGTCACCAACACCGGCGGCGGCAACACCTCCTCCAAGATCATTGAAACCGACCCGCTCACCGGCGAAGAGACCGAGGTCCTGTGGGTCAAGGGCTCGGGCGGGGACCTGCGGACCTCTAAACGCGCCAACTTTGCCGCGCTCGAGATGGGCAAGCTCAACCAGCTCAAGACCGTCTACGCCAATAAGCCGAACAACGGCATCAAGACGCCGGCCGAGGACGAGATGGTCGCGCTCTACCGGCACTGCACCTACAACCTCAACCCCCGCGCCTCGTCGATCGACACCCCGCTGCACGCCTTCGTCCCCCACAAGTTCGTTGACCACACCCACCCCAACTCGCTCATCGCGATCGCCGCGAGCGCCAACGGGCCGCAGGTCATGAAAGAAGTCTTCGGCGACGATTTGTTCTGGCTGCCGTGGATGCGTCCGGGTTTTGAGCTGGGTCTCGCGCTGGAAGAAGGCTGCAAGGAGTACCCGAACGCGAAGGGCGCGATCATGGGCCAGCACGGCCTGATCAACTGGGCCGACGACGACCAGGAATGCTACGAGCTCTCGTTGGAACTCATCAATAAAGCAGCGGAGTACATCGAAGCACGCGACAAAGGCGACGACACCTTCGGCGGGGCAAAGTACCAGTCACTCGACGAAGAAGCACGCAACGCCCTGCTCGTGAAATTGCTGCCGTGGCTTCGCGGCAAGGTCAGCACGCACAAGCGCATGATCGGCACGGTGCAGGCCGACGACAAGATCCTGCGCTTCGTCAACTCCAACGACGCGCCCCGGCTGGCCGAACTCGGAACGTCCTGCCCGGACCACTTCCTGCGCACGAAGATCAAGCCGCTGTATGTCGATTGGGACCCGGCGTCGGGCGACCTGGATGCGCTCAAGGCCAAGATCGAAGCGGGCCTGACGCAGTACGTCAAGGACTACGCCGCGTACTACGAGGCGTGCAAGCACGACAACAGCCCCGCGATGCGTCAACCGAATCCGACCGTGGTCCTCATCCCGGGAGTCGGCATGATCGCCTGGGGCAAGAACAAGTCCGAGTCGCGCGTCACCGCCGAGTTCTACAACTGCGCGGTCGAAGTGATGCGCGGTGCCGAGGCGATCGGCGGGTACATCGCCCTGCCCCAGCAGGAAGCGTTCGACATCGAATACTGGCTGCTCGAAGAAGCGAAGCTGCAGCGCATGCCGCCCGACAAGCCACTGGCCGGCCACGTCAGCGTCGTCGTCGGCGGCGGCTCGGGCATCGGCAAGGCGACCGCGCACCGACTCATGCCCGAAGACGCGCACGTCGTCGCGGCCGACCTCGCCGTCGAGGGTGCGCAGCGAACCGCCAAAGAGATCACCGACCAGTACGGGGTCGGCATCGGCGTCGCGGGCACGGGCGTCTCCGGCTGCGGGCCCGCCATCGGGCTGGGCATCGACATGACCGACCGCGCTAAGTGCAAGACCATGCTCGAACAAGTCATCCTCGCCTACGGCGGGATCGACGACGTCATCATCACCGCCGGCCTCTTTGCCGCGCCCGACGACTCGGGCGTCATCCCCGACGTCCTTTACAAGAAGTCCTACGAGGTGAACGTCGTCGGCCCGACCTTCCTCGCTGAGGAAGCCGGCAAGATCTTCAAAGACCAGGACATGGATGGCTGCGCGATCGTCATCACGACCAGCGTCAACGCCGTCGTCGCCAAGCCCGGCTCGATCGCGTACGACACATCCAAGGCCGCGAGCAACCACCTCATCCGCGAACTCGCCGTGACGCTGGCCCCGAACGTGCGCGTCAACGGCGTCGCGCCCGCGACCGTCATCGAGGGCAGCAAGATGTTCCCGCGCGAGCGGGTGATGGCGTCGCTGAGCAAGTACAGCATCGACTTCGACGAGAGCGAGTCGGACCAGTCGCTGCTGGACAAACTCGGCCGGTTCTACGCCAGCCGTAACCTGCTCGACGCGGTGATTAAGCCTGCCGACCAGGCCGAGGCGATTTATCAGATGCTGGGCCCGGCGTTCAAAAAGACCACCGGTGCCGTGGTCCACGTCGATGGCGGGTTGAAAGACGCGTTCCTGCGATAAACGCACAAAACATGATCGGATTCAGGCGCGGTCGCACGAAGGGTGCGGCCGCGTTTTTCCTGGTGCGATCTTGCCTTCGATGATGCCATCCACGACTATCGCAGCTGGCGTACATGATGGCTGGCTCGGGCTCCTTCTCCCTTTCAGGGAGTAGGCGGGGGATGAGGGTGGGGCGTTGAACAACCAACGGCTTTCACCAACACCTCGTGCATTTAACGCACGACCCTCACCCCAACCCTCTCCCTGAAAGGGAGAGGGAGCGAGGCCAACCATGCCGCCAGTTGCTCTATTCTTCGCCGAGCAGCTGCTTGAGCGTCGGCTCCATCGCTTCGGCCCAGGCGCGGTAACCTTCGACGTTCGGGTGCAGGCCGTCGGGCATCAGCTCGCGCTTCAGTGTGCCGTCGTCGTTTAGGAACACGTGCGCGAGGTCGAGCCAATGCACCGTTTCGTTGTCGGCGTAGCGCTTGATGATCCGGTTGATCTGTTCGTTTCGGACACGGCCGGGGTTGTCGGGCTTGTCGCCGCGCGGGAATACGGCGAGCAAGAGAATCTTCGATTCCGGCAGCTTGGCGTGGATTTCTTTGAGCAGCGCGAGGATGCCATATGCCGTATCGGCCCCCTTCTGCTCTGGCTCGCCGCGGTTGTTCGTACCGATCATCACGACGACCGCTTCGGGGTTGCGGCCCTTCATGCCGTCCAGCCCGCCGTTCTGGAAGTGATAGAGCATGTGGTACGTTCGGTCGCCGCTCGAGCCGATGTTGACCGCGTTGCGCTCGCCGTAGAACTCGTCCCAAACCGAACGACCGACGCGCGACCAGCCGAAGACGATCGAATCGCCGACCATGAGCAGGTCGGTTTCCTGTTCGGCGACCCATCGCTTGCGATCGTTGTGATGCCGCATCCACGCGGTCCAGCTATTGGGGTCCTCGTCCGGGCCTGGGCGCGACTCGGCCCGCGTCGCCCGCAGGTCGGTCTTATACGCCGGGTCTTCCCACGGCATCTCGCGTCGATGGGTGCCAACGCGAGTGGTCGCGTCGCCGACGAGTTCCAGGTACGCCTTGCCCATCCCCGCGCCGATCTCGTAGTGCGTGATGCCGTTGTGGTTCCAGTGGTAGCCGAAACCGGAGGGCGAGATCGAACGATCCCTGTACATCGGCCGGGTATCCACGACCGCGACGTTGCCCTTGTGCCCGGGATACTTCTCGAAGTCCGCCACGGCGCCCTGGGCGTCGATGAGGTCGAGCCCGACACCGCCGACGTCTTCGCCCCCGATCCCGGTATTCGCGATGACGACGGGCAGGCCCTCCCCGAATGCGGCCCGCACGTCGGTGATGAGGTCGGCGAGGTTGGCCTCGTACTCGGCGACGCCTTGTTCCGTGCGATCGTTCCAGCCCTGGTGCCAGCCGAAGCCCGCGATCTCGACCTCGCGACCCGCGTATCGCGGGAACTCGGTGCCGAGGTTGTCCAGAACGTGCCGAACCGTGCGGAGCAGGTGCGGCCACATGTAACCGACCGCGCCGCCACGGTTTTTCACGGCCGTGGGCGATCGCCAGGCGCCCTGCAAGCTGGTCCCGCCGGTCGCGACCTTGATGATCAACACGTCTTGATCCAAAGCGTTGCCAACGATATGTCCGAAGCCGTACTCAGGGCCGTTCCACTTCTGCGTAGCACTGTCGGCCTTTCCGAAGCCGACGGTGTGTGGGCCCTTCCGAGTCACGCCGGTCGTCAGCTGCCCGGGATTCTCTTTGTCCTTGAAGACCTCCATACGCGCGTACACGCTCACGTCGTCGCGGACCAGCCAGTCGCCTTTGCGATCGACCAGCGGATCGGACCCGTCGAAGCCGTAGGTCTTGGGCATGGTCTGGACCGCCCAGAGCAGGCTGCCGATCCCGCCTGGCACTTCGCCGAGATTGGTTCGGGACTGCGGCTGATCCGGATCGAAATCGGGGTTGCGCCCGTTGAGCGTCTTGCCGTGCCCGACCATGTTGGATTGGCCGGCGAGGATAAAGACTTGGATGGGCTGTGCGTCAGGATCGGCGTTCGCGGGCGTGACAAGCACCAGGCCAACAACAACCAACACCAAAACATTAAATCGCTTGAAATCCATCGGCTTATCTCGCTGCTGCAGGAATCGAATAAACAATCACACAACGCGTACCAGCATCGCACGACGCTTGTGACCCCATACGATAGCCGCTGTGCCGTAAATGGGTCGTCAATCCGACTGTCGTTGCGCAGTGCGCGAGGTCAATTCCCACCGACCAGCGCCCGGTCCGCGACAATCTTGATGTCGTGCAGCGTCTGCTCGCAGATCGAGCCGGTGTGTTTGTCGGCGACGCGGACTTTCAATCGGTAGCTGCCCGCCGTGAGCCGCGCGGGCAGGTCGATCGGGTAGACGATGAAGAAGTCACGGCGCTTGTTGCGTGAGACATCGACCAGTTCGACCGGCCCCTGCCGCCAGACGGTCGCCTCGCCGGTCGCGTCGTAGAGCTCGACGGACTGTTCGAGCTTGACCTCGAACCTGCCGTCCTCGGTCGGCTCGTGGTGGAAGTTTTCGAGCTCGACATAAACGAGGATTCGGTTTTTACGGCCGGACAGGAATCGGGGGGCGGCGAAAGGCTCGTACACGCCGTAACTATCGACGCGTCTGCAAAGCTCGAGCGTCTCGATCTTAAGCGGCTGTGCACCGAAGACCTCGTCGATCTTCGCGACCATCTCGCGACGGGTAAGTGTGCGGCTCGGCTCGCCTGCCAACTCGTCAAACGCGACCGCGAGCATCTGGTGGAAGCGTGCGATCTGCTCGCGCGAGCGCGGGTCCAAGCCATCGAGCAGGTCGTGGTCCAGGTCGTGTTTCTGATTGGCAACGCTGATCGCGGCGACCATCAGCGCCTTGGTCCGGGCCGGGTCCTGGCCGTTGACAATACGCCTGACCAGTTCGTCCATCAACGCCTGACGCGGCGCGGCGTCGAGACCTGCCGGAGGCGCAGGTGCGCTCGTGTTGTCCGTGCCCGCTCCGGCGTTCTGACTAGCGTTGTTGGGTTGCGCCTTGTTCGTTGCCCCGGCCGCCTCTTCCTTCGCCAACTGCTCGCGGCGCTGGCGGATCGCTTCCATGTACTGGTCGCTCAGCTGCTTTTTCAGCTGGGCGTTGTCGGTCTCGAGCATGTCCAGCCGGGCGATCAGCCGCTGCATCTCCGCGGGCGTCGGCTGGTCGATCTCCGGGGTTGCGCCGAGCGTACGCGGGCCTTGCGCCGCGTCCACGCTGCGCTGTGGCGGCTGATGGATCGCGGGCTGACGCGAACCCTGCGGCGCCGACCCGCAGCCAACAACGGCGAGCAAGCCGGCGAGCGCCGCGCAGATCAGGGGCTTTCGAGTCGTCCACAGCAAGCGTTGCATGATGCCTCCAGCATCCGCCGCGTCTGATCCGCGGCCGTTCATCCATGAACTCAACTCACCCAACCGGGCGGTGCGCAGGTCTTGCGCGTCAATCTATTTATCGGTCAGGGCGACGCAGAGCGCTTCAAGATTCCGCCGGGCCGTGCCCAGGCCGCGTTTGGTGCGTGCGTCGGTGCGCAGCGCGGTCTGCAAGAGCGTCGTCGCCGACACGCTGTCGAGCCTGCGAACAACGTCCATGAACGGCCGGGTCTGCGGGCCCCACAGCCGCATCGCCTTACCGATCGCCTGCTCGCTGTCCCCCGCCGATTTCATCGCCCAGGCGACCGCCAGCTTCCGGCACAGGTCCAGCGCCGCCCACGTCACCGGCACCGCGTCGTGCCCCGCGAGGTCCAACAGTTCCCGCACCATCTCCAACGGCTCGCGAGCCGAGCCGCGCGCCATGCCGATCAACAACGGCTCCTGCATCACCCACATCTTCGCGTCGCTGGACTGGCCGACCGCCTGCTCGACCAGCGCCAGATCGATCACGCTCTGCGTATTACCCGTGGTTCCGGCGGCCATGACCGCGAGCTTGCCCAACTCCGCGTCGAGCAGCATCAGGTGCGGGCCGACCCGATCGACCAGCGCCCCCGCCGCGTTTTGTTTCAGTTCGGCCTTGTGGTGCGACTTCGCCCGCTCGACCAGCCAGCGCGCCGCCTCGGCGGGCTTGGGAGCGTCGCACTTGATCACCGCACCGATCTTCGCGACCTTCTTGTCGAGGTTGCCCTTGTTCCACTTGCCCGCGCGCAGCACGAGTGTCGCGTGATCCACCGGCCCGTCGGCGTACCGCTCGACCGCCTGGCGGTAGCCGTCCTTCTTGAGGTACTCGTCCGCGTCGTCCACGATGACAAGCTTGTACGCCGACATCAGCGAGTACCCGCGTACCTCGTCGAACACGTCCGCGAGCGTCGCCGACTTGCCGTCGAAGCGGAAGGTCTCAAACCCGCCGTGCGCGTCGTCGAGCGCGGCCTTGAGCGCGTCGAGGTGTTCCTGCATGACCATCTGCTCGGGGCCGTGCAGCACGAGGATGCGCGTGTCGGCGGAGACGGCAGGCGACGCGGCTTTGCGGGTTGTGGTTTTCTTTTTGGCCATCTCGTGTGTTGTTTTTAACGCCAAGACGCCAAGTTGCCAAGACGCCAAGGAAGGCAGATACATTCTTGGTTAATACTTTTCATCTTTCTGCCATGGCTCACCTCTTTTCAGTGCGCCAATCGCAGCCTTAGCCCATTTCCGAACTTCTTCTTAAGGGTGATCTAACTCTTGTTGAAGTATCGGCAAAACAGATAGATCCTCGGATTCCCCCAACAATTCGATCAACTTCCCACGCGTATACGAATCCTGCTGAATCTCAAGTTGGCTAATTAGAGCCGGAATCGCTTCGAATGCTACCGGCCTATCGCCCCAATACGCATCTTCAAATGTGGATGCATCGCGGCTAAGAATGTCATTGAGCCAATCTTTCAGCTTTGGAACATCCATCCTATTGCCTTTCTTGGCGTCTTGGCGTCTTGGCATTCAAATCGATAAAGAACAACTCACTGCAACTTCTCGAGCATCAGCGTCGCAAGCATCAGCACGGTGAAGAAGCCGACGAGGTCGACGATGGTCGTGACGATCGGGCCCGCGGCCATCGCCGGGTCGACGCCGAGTTTGCGGAGCAACACCGGTACGGTCCCGCCGATGGTCTTGCTGACGGTGACGACGAACGGCACCGCGCCGCCGAGCACCAGCGCGAGATGGAAGCTTTGCTGCCAAACAAAGACCACCCCAAACAAGACCACGCCGAGTACGAGGCCGATGATCAAGGCGACCGCCAGTTCTTTCAACAACACACGCACGAAGTCGCTGCCGTCGATCAAGCCCAGCGACAGCTCGCGGATGCTCACGGCGACGGCCTGGTTGCCGCCGCTGCCACAGATCCCCGCGACCACGGGCAAAAACGCGGCGAGAATCGGCAGCTTCTTCACGGTCTCCTCGAATAACGCGATGACCGTCGCCGAGGCGAGCAGCAGCAGCATGATCGGCAGGAGAAAAGTCAGGCGTCGCGCGGCACGCGAGCCGACGGTCATCGAGCGCAATTCTTCCCCGCCGATGATCCCGCCGAACTTGAGGAACTGGTCGGCCTCGCGCTCGCCGATGGCTTCCTGCACCGCGGCACGCTGGACGACGCCGAGGAACTTGCCGTCGTGATCGACGACGGGTACGGCCGAAAAGTCCACGCGATCGAACAGGTCGTGCAGGTCGTCGAGCGACGCATCGACGAGCACCGTGACCGGCTGGCGAACCTGCTGGGCCTCGACCTTGCGCGTGCCGGGCACGAGCACGAGCGAGCGCATTGGCACGACGCCGGTGAGCTTGCCCGCGTCGTCGATCACGTAGACGTACCGCACCTCGTACTCGGCGTATTCCTCGGCTCGGGCGTGCAGGTCGTCGGTGACCTCGGCGACGGTCTGGCCCTCGCGGTAGGCGAGGTACTCGGTGATCATCAGGCCGCCGGCGACGTCCTCGTCGTAGACCATCCGCTCGCGCGCGTCCTGCGCTTCGGCCGGGTCCATCTCCCGAAGGATCGCCTCGAGGTCTTGCTTGGTCAGCTCGGCGAGGACGTCGGCCTGCTCGTCCGAGTCCATCTCGTCGACCAGCGCCGCGGCGTGCTCGGGCTCGAGCTGCTCGATCACGCCCGCCGCGTACTCATCGACGAAGTGCTCGAGCAGGTCTGCGCCCAGTTCGGGGGCCGCGGAAGCGAGCTGCTCAAACATGCGCTTACGCGTGTCTTCGCTCAGGTGCGAGACCGTGTAGGCGGTGTCCTCCGGCGGCAACAAGTGAAGAAACGTCGCCACCGCCTGCCCGTCGTCGGCCAGGATCAGCGCTTCGAGTTCGCTCGTCGCGTCGGTGCTGTCGGTCATCTCCTGCGGCATCGCCTGAGTGTAGCAGTACGGGGTAGGCCGGGCTTGTCGCAGATGCACGCTGCGTGCATAACGCGCCCCGGGCGTAGCAAGGCCTACGCTCGAATCGCGTGCTGCATCTTCACCAATGAATGGTTGTCGGTCTGCTCGAAGTGCAACGGCGTCAGCGTGATGAACTTTGCGTAGAGCGTGTCAACGTCGGTGCCCTCGCCGCGGTCGCTGAACGACATCGAATCCTTCGCCTGGTAATGGGCCGTCCCCCCCTCGTCCTCGACCAGGTCGAATCGATCGTTCATCGGCGAATTGTTCAACGGTACCGCCTTCATGCCCACCGGTTCGGCCCCGTCGTCGAGGATCGGCACGTTGATGTTGACCAATACGCCCGGATCGATGCCGACGCTAAGGACGCGGTCGAGAGCGGCGCGGGCGTGCCTGGCGGCGCGCGGCCAGTGCTTCTGTGTCCGGTCGCCAAGGTGCAGGCTGAGCGCGATGGCGGGGATGCCCTGGAACGCGGCCTCGCGCGCCGCGCCGACGGTGCCGGAGTAGTGCACGTTGACGCCGACGTTTGCGCCGTGGTTGATCCCGCTGACGACCAGGTCCACCGGGCCGACCAGGTGCGTCACCGCGAGCTTGACACAATCCGCCGGCCGGCCGCCGACGGCGTGACCTTCAAAACGCTCGCATGTATAAGGCGTGACCGACATGGGGCGGTGGAGCGTAATAGCGTGGCTGGTCGCGGATTGCACCCTTGACGGCGCGACGACGTGGACCTGACCAAGGTCTTTGATCGCCTCGTAAGTCGCGTGCAGGCCGGCGGCCTCGATGCCGTCGTCGTTGGTAAGCAGGATTTTCATCGCGGCAGGATCGTATCACGAATGGTTTGAAAAAAACCACCCTGACGATCAGGATGGCTTTCTAGATCTTGGTTGGGCGGCGGGCTTTACTCGCCGTCTTTCTTCTCTTCTTCGCTACCAGCGTCCTCGGCCTCGGCCGACGGTCCGGCCTCGGTCGCTTCTTCTTCGGCGGGCGCTTCGTCTTCAGGCTCGGCGACGGCGGTCGCGCTGTCGGAGGTGTCCTCCTTGCCGTTGGCCTTGGCGAGCTTGGCGGCGAACTGCATACGCTTGTTGGACTTCGCGCGGCGGGAGCGGTCGCCGGCGAGCTGCGGGGCGTCCTGTTCTTCGGTGCCGACGAGTTGGATGACGCACAGGTCCGAGCCGTCGCCCAGGCGGTTGGTGCCCAGGCGGATGATGCGGGTGTAGCCGCCGTCGCGATCCTTGTAACGCGGGCCGATCTCGTCGAAGAGGTGCTTGACGATTTTCGGGGCTTTTTTCAGCTCGCCGTAGCGGTTGCGTTCGACACCCTCGCCGTCCTCACCGGTCATCATGGGCTTGTCGCCACCGAGTTGCGAGAGGACCCGGCGTCGGCCGGCGAGGTCGCCCTTCTTCGCGGCGGTGATCAGTCGTTCGACGAACGGGCGCAAGGCCTTGGCCTTGGGCACGGTCGTCGTGATCTGGCCGTGGGTGAACAGGGCGACGGCCATGTTACGGTACATGGCGGTGCGGTGATTGGTCTTCCGACCGAGCTTGCGGCCGTACACGCGGTGTCTCATCGTGGGTCTCCTTTTGGTCGGGCCGGGCGGGGTGAGACGTCCCGCCGGGCGATCCACTCCCGGTTGCGCTGTAGCGTGCCAAGCCGCGAGCGGCCTGCGTTGCCGGGGCAAAGGGCCTGACGCAGGCCCGGGGCTTCGGTGGCCCCATGTTTCGATACAAAACGTCGCGCCGGGGTTGACCGGCGCGACGCGCGGGGGATTCAATCAGTTGGCTTCGACTTCCATCTCGGCCTGCGCTTCTTCGGGGATCTCCATCCCCAGTTCCAGGCCCATGTCCGTCAGCTTGCGTTTCACCTCACGCAGCGAGGTACGCCCGAAGCTGCGTACCTTCAACAGCTCCGGCTCGGTCATCGAGACCAGCTCGGCGACGGTCAGCACCTTCGCCGACTCGAGGCAGTTGCCCGCGCGGACCGACAGGTCCAGTTCGGTGATCGGCATCTGCAGCTTGCGGACCAGGTCCTCGTCCACCTTCGCGGCGGCGGCGGCGGACTCGCTGGCGAGTTCCTTGCCGAGTTCGAAATACTGCACGAACGGGTTGAGGTGCTTGCGCAGGATCTTCGCCGCCTCGACCATCGCCATCTCGGGGCTGACCGTGCCGTTGGTCCAGACCTCAAGGGTGAGTTTGTCGTAGTTGGTCTTCTGGCCGACGCGCGTGTCTTCGACCTTGTACCGCACGCGCGTGACGGGAGAAAAGATCGCGTCAACGGGGATGAGCCCGACCTCGATCTCGTCGCCCGGGTCGTTGTACTGCTCGGACGCGGGGACGTACCCCCGCCCCTTCTCGACGACGAACTCCATGTCGAAATCGACCTGCTTGGTCAGCGTCGCGAGCACGCTCTCGGGGTTGTGGATCGTAACCGAGGTGTCGGCCTCGATCAGGTCACAGGTCACCTCGCCCGGGCCCTCGGCCTGGAGGCGCATGATCTGCTGAGCGTTCTCGTCGCCTTCGAGCGAGACGACCATGTTCTTGACGTTGAGGATGATGTCGGTGACGTCCTCCATGACGCCTTCCAGCGAGGTGAACTCGTGCGAGGCGCCTTTGATCTTCACGCCGGTGATCGACGCGCCTTCGAGCGAGGACAAGAGGATTCGGCGGAGAGAGTTGCCGACGGTCGTGCCGAAGCCGCGTTCGAACGGCTCGACCACGAACTTGCCGTAGGTGTCGGACAACGTCGATTCGTCGGGGATGACTCGGTGGGGAAGTTCCAGACCACGCCAGCGGATGCGCATCGCGGTGCTCCTGTTTGATCGCAGCGTTCCAAGGGGGAGGAAGGCAACCCGGGATTCACGCGTCGGCCGGTCGCTGCGGGGACCGGGTTCTGCTTCTGTTCGCGGGCTGATTGGTGTTCGGTTGTGCCGGGCGGCGCAGGCGCCATTCCCGACGATTGTCACGCGTTCGACACACAAGCAGGCGTGGTGCCTGCGCTACCCGGAGGAATCACACGCGGCGCTTCTTGCGCGGCCGGCAACCGTTGTGCGGCACGGCGGTGTGGTCTTCGATCGCGGTGACCTTCAGGCCCGCGCGCTGCAGCGCGGTCACGGCCGATTCCCGGCCCGGGCCGGCGCCGCGGACCTTCACTTCGACTTCCTGATCCAAACTTCTTGGCTTTCGCAGCGGCTTCTTCCGCGGCGCGGGTGGCGGCGAAGGGGGTCGACTTGCGCGAGCCCTTGAAGTTGACGGTGCCCGCCGAGTCCCAGCACAGGGTCTCGCCGTTGACGTCGGTGATGGTGACGATCGTGTTGTTGAACGAGGCCTTGACGTGGGCGACGCCACGGGTCACGTTCTTGCGGACTTTCTTGGACTTCTTGGCCATGGTTGGCGCTCCTTAAGCTTGGGCGAAACCAACTCTCCCTCGCGGGCGGGTTTCTGGCTTGTGATGACCGCGACGGTGCGGTCGGTTGTTTGAATATTCGACGCGGGGCCCTTCGGGCCGCCCGCTAAACCTTTGCTTCGCAAAGTGCTGCTGCGCAGCCGGCAACACCGCGTGTTACTTCATGCCCTTGACCGACTTCTTGCCGGCGACGGTTTTCTTGCGGCCCTTGCGGGTGCGGGCGTTGGTCTGCGTGCGCTGGCCGCGGACGGGCAGGCCGTGGCGGTGGCGGTCACCTCGGTAGCTGCGGATGTCGCGGAGGCGCTGGATGTTCTGCGCGACCTGTCGGCGGAGGGCGCCTTCGATGACGTAGCCGCCTTCGATGATGCCGTTGATCTTCGCGATGTCGTCCTCGGTCAGGTCCTTGGCGCGCATCTGGCCGTCGAGGCCGGCTTCCTTGACGATCGCCTCGGCGAACTTCGGGCCGATGCCGTAGATGTAGCGCATCGAGATGCGCAGCGGCTTGTTGTCGGGGACGTCGATACCTGCGATACGGGGCATAGCGGTTTCCTTGAAGTTCAGCGGCTCCGCTTTCCGACAGTCGGCGGGAACCTGGCTTCGGGGTGTCTCGGTGGCACAGGCATCTCGCCTGTGGTTTCATTGTTCGATGACAGGCAAGATGCCTGTCCCACCAGTCAGCGCTGACGCGCCTTGAACTTGGGGTTGGACTTGCAGATCACGAACACCTTGCCGCGACGACGAACGACCTTGCAGTCGGCGTGACGCACCTTGGCGCTGCGGAGGGAGCTGAGGATCTTCATGGCGGTTGCCTTTCTTGCTAACGGTAGGACAGGCATTCCTGCCTGTCCTCTAATGATCTGCCATTCGCGACAGGCAGGAATGCCTGTCCTACTTCGTGACGGGCGGGGCGCCCGCCCCACCTTCAATCACACCTAGTGCCGGTACGTGATCCGGCCCTTGGTCACGTCGTACGGGCTGACCTCGACGGTCACCCGGTCGCCCGGCAGGATGCGGATGTAGAACTTGCGCATCTTGCCGGAGATGTGGGCGATGATCTCGTGGTCGTTCTCCAGCTTCACGCGGAACATCGCGTTGGGCAGGGTGTCGATCACTTCGCCTTCGAGTTGGATCGCGTCTTCTTTGGGCAAGCGTTGTCTTTCCTAAGCCTTGCTTCAATTCGTGACAGGCAGGCATGCCTGTCCAACCTGTTTCGTTCACCGGCCGTCGGTCAATACGTCGGCCCCGTCTCTCGTCACGGCCACGGTGTGTTCGTAATGGGCCGAGGCCTTTTTGTCTTTCGTCACGACAGTCCAGCCGTCGCTGAGGATCTTCGTGTCCGCCCTGCCGAGCGTGAGCATGGGCTCGATGGCGAGCACGATGCCTTCCCGCAGGTCGATGTCATCCCGCAGGGTCTGCCGGCTGACATAGTTGGGCACCTTTGGCTCTTCGTGCATCTTCTGCCCGATGCCGTGGCCCACAAACTCGCGGACCACGCCGTAGTTGCGGCCTTCCGCGTACTTCTGCATCAGGCGGGCGACCTGACTCCACTTGCGCCCGGGCCTGACGTTCTCGATGGCGATCTCGAGGCATCGTTGGCAGGCCTCGCACATCCGCCGCACATCGTCCTTCACATCGCCGACGAGGATCGTGTTCGCCGCGTCCCCGCACCACCCATCGACCCGCACCCCGCAGTCCACGCCGACGACGTCGCCGTCCTTGATCTGCCGGTCGCTCGCGATGCCGTGAACCACTTCTTCGTTCACGCTGATGCAGAGCGTCGCGGGGAACCCGGTGCCCGGCTTGTAGGTCGGGTACCACTTAAACAGGCCTTCGGCCCCGCTCTCGTCGATGACCCGCTGGGCCTCGTCGTCCAGTTCCCGGGTCGTCACGCCGGGCTTGCACATCTCCTGCATCCGCTGGTGGACCTTGTGGACCACCCTGCCCGCGGCACGCATTTTCTCGATCTGTTCGGGCGTTTTACGGATTACCATATCACCAGTCGGCCCGCCCGAGCGAGCCGGTGGCGAACCGGGGATTGTACCCGACCCGGGCTGGCTGCTCAACCGCGTCATCTCGGATTACCCCCGCGTCGGCCGGATCCGCCCGCCGCCGCTGCCCTCGCCCCCGCCGAGGAAGCCCTTGTAGTTGCGCATCATCAGCTGCGCGTCGATCCGCTGGACGAAGTCGAGCATCACGCTCACCGTGATCAGCAGGCCCGTGCCCCCGAGGAACTGCGTGACCAGGAACGGGATACCAAACAGGCTCGACACGATCGTCGGAACGATCGCGATCGCGCACAGGAACCCGGCACCCACGTAGGTGATCCGTTCCATGACGGTCTCGAGGTACTCGGCCGTACGCGGGCCCGGCCGCAGCCCGGGGATGAAGCTGCCGTGGTCGCGCAGGTTCGTCGAGGTTTCCTCGGGGTTGAATTGGACCGTCGTCCAGAAGTAGCTGAAGAAGTAGATGAGGACGATGTAGATCAGCGCGTAGAGGTAGCCGTCCATCTGCCCCAGTTCGCCGTTGAGGAACTCGAGCGAGCGGGCGACGAACAGCATAAACCCACCGTCTTCGGTGTAGTTCTGCGGGGGCGCGGCGTTGGCAGCCCAGGCCAGCAGCATCGAGGGCATGATCATCAGCGACGAAGCGAAGATGATCGGCATGACCCCGCCGTGGTTCACGCGAAGGGGCAGGTAGCTCTTCTGGCCACCGAAAACCCGTCGGCCGCGTGTGTGCTTGGCCTGCTGGATTGGGATGCGGCGTTGGCCCTGGGTAATGATGACCGAGCCCGCGGTGACGATGACGAACGCCAGGACGAGGAACACGACGGTCATGATGTCGTACGTCGCGCCGCCGGAGATCGAGAAATCACCGGCGATCATCATGATCGCGTTGGGCATGAACGCGATGATGCCCGCGGTGATGATCAGCGAGATGCCGTTGCCGATCCCGTACTTGTCGATCTGCTCGCCCAGCCACATCAGGAAGACCGACCCGGCGGTCAGGCCCAGCACGCCGCAGACCCAGTAGATCGGCGTGCTGGCGTACGCGGGGTAGACCGCCCCGATGCGGGGCAGGTACTGTAGCCAGAAAATAGACTGAACCAGGCACAGAGCGACGGTCGCGTAGCGTGTGTACTCCTGGATCTTCTGCTGGCCGACCGGGCCCTCTTTTTTCAGCGCCTTGAGGCGTTCGGAGACGCTGCCCAGGAGTTGGAAGATAATCGCTGCGGAGATATAGGGCATGATGCCCAGACCGAAGACCGTCGACTGGCTGAGCGAACCGCCGGTAAAGATCTGCATGTACGCCAGGACCGAGCCGACGCCGCCGGCCGAGTCTTCCGCCCACTGCTTGAGCGCGCCCTGATCGACGCCGGGCAACGGGATAAAAAAGCCGATGCGGTAGATGACCAGCATCGAGATCGTGAAAAAGAGCTTGTTGCGCAGCTCCTTGATCCGCCAGATGTTGAAAAACGCTTGGAGCATAATTTCTCTGGTAGGACAGGCACTCTTGCCTGTCAACAGGCCATAGGCCTGATCCAATCCTGTTTCGACTTCGTCGACTGACAGGCAGGAATGCCTGTCCTACCCAACACATCTTTACACAACGGTGACAGTCCCGCCGGCGGCGGTGATCTTCGACTCGGCGGATTTGGAGAATTTCGCCGCGGTGACCGCGAACTTCTTGGTGATCTCGCCCGTGCCGAGCACCTTAACCGGCAGCTTGGTGTCGCGGATCAGGCCGAGCTTGACCAGCATCTCGGGGTTGACCTCGGCGCCGTCGTCGAAACGCGCGTCGATGGCCGAGAGGTTGACCACGGCATAGTGCTTCTTGAACATCGCGTTCGAGAAACCGCGCTTGGGCAGCGCCTTCCAGAGGGGCGTGCCCCCGCCGTTGTGCGGGTTGGAGTTGCCCGAGCGCGAGCCGTAGCCCTTGTGGCCCCGGCCCGCGGTCTTGCCGGTGCCCGAACCCGGGCCGCGGCCGATGCGCTTGCGGCGCTTGTGCCGTCCGACTTTCTCGGTGATCTCGTGGATCATCATGGCGGTCAGTCCTTTCGATACTTTGGTAGAGCAGGCGTCTCACCTGCATTCACGGCGCAGCCGTGATTCTTTTTGCTTGGTCAAGTTCGGACCGCGTCCGAACGGCAGGCGGGACGCCCGCCCCACCTCAACATGTCCATCGAGTTCGTCAGTCTTCTTTCTTCTCATCTTCGGCCGGCGTCTCGTCGGCCGGTGCTTCCGCGGCGGGTTCGGCGGGCGTCTGTTCCGTGGTTTGGGCCGGCGCATCTTCGGTGGCGGTCGCGGCTTGGGCCTTCGCTTGTTCCTTCGGTGCTTCGGCCTTGGGTTCTTCCTTGGGCTTGACCGAGTCGTTGGCTTCCTTGAGCGACTTGGCCGGCGCGATCTCCGAGGCTTCTTCCATCAGCTTCTTGCTGGCGTCGAGCATCTCGTCGACGGTCGAGGAGGCGATCTCGACACCGCGGAGCGAGGCAACCGATTCACGGCTGCGCAGGGCCTTGAGCCCGTCGACCACCGCCTTGGTCAGGTTGATCGCGTTGGTCGAGCCGAAAGACTTGGTCAGGACGTCCTGCACGCCGGCCATCTCGAGCACGGCTCGGACGGTGCCGCCGGCGATGACGCCGGTCCCGGGCGCGGCGGGGATCAGCCGAACGGTGCTGGCGCCGAACTTGCCGGTGACCTGGTGGGGCAGCGTGCCGCCACGGCTGGTGATCTTGAAGATGTTCTTCTTCGCGGCCTTCTGGGCTTTTTCGATCGCCGCGGGGACGCCCCGGCCCTTGCCGTAGCCCACGCCGACGCGGCCGTTGCGGTCGCCGACGACGACGAGCGCGCTGAAGCTCATGCGTCGGCCGCCCTTCACGGTCGTCGCCGTGCGGTTGATCGCCACGGTCGTGGATTCGAGTGCCTGGGATTCGTCGAGGACTTCTGCCATGGGTGTCTCTTGGTTGAGTTGCCTTGCGGGTGGGACAGGCTTGCAGCCTGTCATCATGGTGATTCATTCACTGGGCCTGACAGGCTGGGCGCCTGTCCCACCTTGAATACATCAGAACTTCAGCCCGCCCTCGCGCGCCGCGTCGGCCAGGGCCTTGACCCGGCCGTGGTACTTAAAGCCGTTGCGGTCGAACGCGACCGCTTCGATGCCCGCGGCCTTGGCCTTCTCGGCGATCTGGCTGCCGACCTGCTTGGCCGCGTCGATGTTGCCCCCCTTCTCGGCCTTGCCCTGCACGGTGCTGGCCGAAGCTAGGGTCTTGCCCGCGAAGTCGTCGATCAGTTGGGCGTAGATGTGCTTGGAGCTGCGGAACACCGACAGCCGGGGCTTCTGCGCCGAGCCGAACACGCCCTTGCGGATGCCGGTCTTGCGGCGTTGACGGCGGATGTTATTGAGTTTCTGTGCGTTCATGGTTGATGTCCCTGCGTGACGCGGCCGAGCCGCGTCGCTTCATGGGTACGGCTTAGCCGCCGAAAGCCTTGCCCTGCTTGCGGAGGATCGTTTCGTCGGTGTACATGATGCCCTTGCCGTTGTAGGGCTCGGGCTTGCGGTGGGCGCGGATCTTCGCGGCGGTCTGGCCGACGAGTTGCTTGTCCGCGCCGCTGAGCTTGATGTCCTGGCCCTTGACCTCGGCGGTGACGCCCTGGGGCACCTCGACGACGCGGGTGTCCGCGTAGCCGACGTTGAGGTTGACCTTGTTCCCCTGCAGGCTGGCGGACCAACCGACGCCGACGATCTTAAGTTCGCGGGTGTAGCCTTCGGCACAGCCGGTGACCATGTTCTGGATCAGGGCGCGGGTGGTGCCATGCATCGCGCGGGCGAAGCGGGTCTCGCCGACGCGCTCGACGCTGACTTCTTTGCCGTCGTCGGACAAGGTGACCTTGACCTCGGGCTTGGTGCTCAGCGAGAGGTTGCCCTTAGGCCCGCTGACCGCGACCTCGTCGCCGTTGACCTTGACGGTCACGCCTTTGGCGACTTCGACGGGTTTTTTTCCGTTTCTCGACACGGTTTCGTTCCTTTCAGGCGGCCTGTGTTTGGCCTTCCTTAATGCAAAACGGGGTGGGTTCGTTGGGGTGCGATGTGTGTGCTAAGCCGCGAGCGGCTGTTGGGGTTTATTCGACGGTGCAGAGCAGTTCGCCGCCGACGCGTTGTTCGCGGCACTGGCGGTCCGAGAGCACGCCGCGCGGCGTGGTGAGGATGGCGATGCCGAGGCCCGCCAGCGGTCGCGGCAAATCGGCCACGCCCTTGTAGACCCGTCGGCCGGGCTTGGACTCGCGCTTGATCAGGTGGATCAACTGTTCGCCCGCCGGGCCGTACTTCAGGTCGATACGGATCAGGCCCTGCCGGCCGTCATCGATCACGTCGTAGCCCGCGATGTACCCCTCGGTCTTGAGGACCTCGGCGATGCCGCGGCAGACCTTGGAATTGAGCACACGCACCTGTGCGGCCTGGTTGCTGGCCGCGTTGCGGATGCGGGTGAGCATGTCGGCAATAGGGTCGGTCATGGACATAAGCAATCGGCTTTCAGCTATCAGCTATCAGCTTGTCAGTTCTTCGGGGTCCGGGGTCTAAGTCCGTTTGGTGCGAGTTGACGGCCGCCAGCCGACAACCCTTCGCGTGTTACCAGGAAGCCTTACGCATCCCGGGGATCTTGCCCTGCAAGGCGAGTTCACGCAGCTTGATCCGCGAAAGCTTGAACTTGCGGTACACGCCACGCGACCGGCCTGTCAACTCGCACAAGGTGCGCACGCGGGTCGGGCTCGCGTCGCGGGGCAGCTTTTGAAGCGCCTCTTGGTCGCCTTCGGCCTTGTACTTCTTGCGCTGTTCGGCGTACTTCGCCACCGTCTTTTTCACGCGCTTGTTGCGTTCGATCGTGGATTTCGAGCTCATGGGTGTATCTCTTCAGTGCACGCCGTAAACGGCGTTTAGTTTCGCTTCTTCTTGTCTTCGGGCTTGACGAACGGGAACCCCATCTCGACCAGGCAGGTCTTGGTGATCTCGTTGGTCGAGTTCTTGAAAACCAGGGTGACGTTCATGCCGTGGGTGAACTGGGCGCTGGCCATGTCGACTTCGGGGAAGATGCCCTGCTCGGTCAGGCCGAACGAGTAGTTGCCCCGGCCGTCGAAGCTGGTGTCCTTCATGCCGCGGAAGTCCTTGATCCGCGGGATGGCGAGGTTGACCAGGCGGTCGTAGAACTCCCACATGCGTGTGCCGCGGAGCGTGACCATGGCACCGACCTCGTAGCCGATCCGCAGCTTGAAGTTCGACACCGCCTTCTTCGCCTTCTTCATGATCGGGCGCTGGCCGGTGATGAGCGACAGGTCCTGGATGACCTGCTCGCGGGCCTTGGGGTTGAGCTTCGTGCCGTCGAGCTGCTTACCCAGGCCGACGGTGATGACGATCTTCTCGAGCCGGGGCAGCGCCATCGGGTTGGTGACGCCGTACTGCTCTTTGATCTTCGCGTGGACCGAGCCTTCGAATTGTGTCTTCAAGCGGGGGGTCATGGCGGGTCTTTCCTGCGGCGCCACGGGATGTGCGTGGTCGTCTTACGCGTGGGGTTGGTTCGTTGCTCAGCGGGCCTTCTTGAGGATCGAGAGTTCTTCGCCGGTCGTCACCGCGACACGGACCTTCTCGCCGCTGTCCTTGGTGACGAAGCGCACGCGGGTGGGCTTGCGGTTCTTGTCCACCGGCGAGACGTTGGACAGGTGGATCGGCATCGCGACGCTGACCACGCCGCCCTGGGGGTTGGACTGGGTCGGGCGCACGTGCTTGCGGCGGACGTTGACGCCCTCCACGATCACGCGGTCCTCACCGGTGAGCACGCGAACGACCTTGCCGCGCGTCCCCTTGTCTTTGCCGGCGGTAACGATCACTTCGTCGCCTTTGCGTATGTGTCGTGCCATGGTTTTGAGCCTTTAGCCGTTTGTTTGCGTCAGTCGTGCGGGGTGTCCCGCGGTCAAATCCTCAGACCACTTCGCTGGCGAGCGAAACGATCTTCATGTAGCTCTTCTCGCGGAGTTCGCGGGCGACGGCACCAAAGATGCGCGTGCCGCGGGGGTTGCCGTTGTCGTCGATCAGCACGATCGCGTTCTTGTCGAAGCGGACATAGCTGCCGTCGGGCCGGCGGACCGGGTAGTTCGTGCGGACGACGACACCCTTCACGATGGTGCCGGCCTTCACGTCGCTGCCGGGCAGCGCCTTCTTGACCGAGCAGACCACGCGATCGCCAAGGCTCGCGCAGGGGCGGGTAAACTTGCCACGCGCGGTGGTCCGGCCGAGCACGCGGATCACGTAAGCGATCTTCGCGCCGCTGTTGTCGGCCACATCAACTCTGGATTCCTGCTGGATCATCTCGGGTTCCTCCGCGCCGGGCGCGGGTGGTTGTTCGGGTGCTTCGCGGAGAGCCGCGTCCCTTCGTAATGGGTGCGTCGCCGCGGGTTATTCGGTTACGGGGGCCGAGGCCTCGTGGGTCACGGCCTCGGGCGCTTTTTCGATCACGCGGACCAGGCGCCAGCTCTTGGTCTTGCTCAGCGGCCGGCACTGGGCGATCTCGACGCGGTCGCCCTCGCCGCTCTCGTTCGCCTCGTCGTGGACCTGGAACTTGGCCTGCCGGCGGAGTCGCTTGCCGTACTTGGCGTGGACCTTCTGGAAGTCCACTTCGACGGTGCGGGTCTTGTCACGCTTGGCGCTGGTGACGATGCCGACCTTCGTGCCGGTCAGGCGTCGGGTTTGGGTGGTCGTGCTCTCGGACATCAGGCGGTTTCCTTCTTGAGTTCGCGCGTGCGCGCTTCGGTCAGCAGCCTGGCGATGTCTTTGCGGATGTTGCCGGGCTCGCGGTTGTTTTCCAATTGCTCGGTGACGGCTTGCTGGCGCAGCGTGTACAGCCTCTCACGCAACCGGCCGGTCTCTTCGACAATCTCCGCGTCGCTCATCTTGTGTAGTTCGTCTTTTTTGATTGGCATGGTATGGATTCCGTGCAAAGCCGCGAGCGGCGATTGATTACGCGTGGCGACGCTCCACGAAGCGGCACTTGAACGGCATCTTGTGCGCGACACGCGCGAACGCCGCCTTGGCCAGGTCCTTGGGCACGCCCGAGATCTCGTAAACGATCGTGCCGGGCTTCACACGCGCCGCCCAGTACTCCGGCTCGGCCTTGCCCTTGCCCATACGGGTTTCAAGCGGCTTTTTCGAGATCGGCTTGTCCGGGAACACGCGGACGAACAGCTTGCCTTCACGCGACACGTACTGGCGGGCGGCGATACGCCCGGCCTCGATCTGCCGCGCGGTCAACCAGCCGCCCTGGGTCAGTTGCAGGCCGTACTCGCCGTACGCGACAAAATTGCCGCGGCTGGCGTTGCCTTTTAGTTTCCCGCGGTGCTCCTTGCGGAACTTCACTCGTTTGGGCATCAGGGGCATCGTTTATGCTCCAAGCCGTCTCAACAGACGGCGGGTGGTTCTCATTCGTTGACTCAACGGCGGCCACGGGCACGCGGGCGGGCCCCGGCGGCCTTGGACGTGATCTCGCCTTCTTCGACCTCGTGGTACATGCCTTTGTAGATCCAAACCTTCACGCCGATGATCCCGTAGGTCGTGCGCGACTCGGCGAAGCCGTAGTCCACCTCGGCCTGCAGCGTCTGCAGCGGGACGGCGCCCATCCGAATATCTTCGGTACGCGACATCTCGTGCCCGCCCAACCGGCCGGACATCTGGATCTTCACGCCCTTCGCGCCGGCGTTGATCGCGGCCTCGGCCTTCATCTTCATCACCCGGCGGAAGCTGGCACGCTTGGCCAGCTGCTCGGCGATCGATTCCCCAACGAGCTGCGCATCGGCGTCGGGGTTGGTCACCTCGACGCAGTTCAGCGACACGTTGCGGCCGGTCATACGCTGCAACTCGCTGGTCAGCGCGTCGATGTTCGCCCCCTTCGGACCGATCACCAGGCCCGGACGCGCGGTCTTGACGATGATCTTCAACTCTTCACGCGTCCGCTCGATGTGGATGTCCGAGACGGCGGCGAAGGGCCCGCGCCGGTTCAGCTCCTTGTCCAGGAACTTGCGGATCTTGAAGTCCTCGACCAGCAGCTCGCCGTACAACGCCTTGGGCGCGTACCAGCGGCTCTTGTGGGCCTCGGTGATCCCGACGCGGAATCCGAATGGATGAACTTTCTGTCCCATGGTGTCTTCCAATCACGCGGTCAGCCGCGTCGTTTCGTGTGCAATGCGTGGGTCGTCGCCAGGCCGTTCGTTCAGGCCTCTACCGGGGCTTTCACATCCACCGCGATGGTGATGTGGCTGGTTCGCTTGAGGATCGGATGCGCCCGGCCGCGGTCTTTGGGTTGGAATCGCTTGATCGTCGGGCCGGCATCGACGCGGGCGTCGGTGACGACCAGGGCGCGGAGGTTGGCCTCGGCCTGGTCGGCGTTGGCGATCGCCGAGTCGAGCACGCCTTTGATCAGCGCTGCGCCGCGGCGCTTGGACATCTCCAGGATCGTCGCAGCCTCGTCGATCCGCTTGCCGCGGATCGTGTCCATCACAAGCCGGGCCTTCTTCGGGCTGATCCGGGCCATGCGGTATTTACTGGTGTAGGCCATTGCTGGGTCTCGGTGCTAAGTCGCAGTGCTAAGCGGCAAGCCGCTTGAAGGGTTTACTTGATACCGGCGGCGCGTTGGGCCTTGGTGCCGGTGGTGTGCGAGCGGAAGCTTCGGGTCAGCGCGAACTCGCCGAGCTTGTGCCCGACCATGTCTTCGGTGACCAGCACGGGCAGGTGGCTCTTGCCGTTGTGCACCATGAACGTGTGGCCGACGAACTCGGGCACGATCGTGCAGGCGCGGGCCCAGGTCTTGATCGGCTCGTGCCGGTCCTGCTGGTTGAGCTTCTCGACCTTGCGGTAGAGCTTGAGGTCGACGTACGGGCCTTTTTTCAGTGAGCGTGACATTCGCGGTTCCTGTGTTGGCTTATCGAATTAGCCGCGGAGCTTGAGCTGGCCGTAACGCTTGGACGTTCGCCGGCGGATAATGCGCTTGTTGCTGTTCTTGCCGCGCTTTCGGGTGCCGCCGCCCTTCGAGAGCACGCCGGTCTTCGATGAAGGCGGGCGGTTGCCCGACGAGCTGTTGTCACCGCCGCCCATCGGGTGGTCGTGGTGGTTCTTGGCCATGCCGCGGACGTGCGGGCGTCGGCCAAGCTTGCGGCTGATGCCCGCCTTGCCCAGGCGTGTCTTGTTGTGGTCCGAGTTCCCGACCCCGCCGATCGTTGCCCGGCACTCGACCGAGACCTGGCGCACCTCGCCCGACGGCAGCACGATCGTCGCCCACTTGCCCTCGCGGTTGGTCAGACGGGCGTACGTCCCCGCGGATCGGCAGATCTGAGCACCCTTGCCAGGCTGCAGTTCGATGCAGTAGAGGTTCAGGCCCGTGGGGATGTGCTTGATCGGCATGCAGTTGCCGACCTTCGGCTCGGCCTTGTCGTTGGACGAGACGACCTTCGCCCCGTCGGTCAGCTGCTTGGGGGCGATGATGTAACGCTTCTCGCCGTCCTCGTACTCGAGCAGCGCGATGTTCGCCGAGCGGTTCGGGTCGTACTCGATGCCGATGACGGTGGCGATCACATCGTCTTTCTTGCGCGACCAGTCGATGCGGCGGTAGCGCTGCTTGTTGCCGCCGCCGATGTTGCGGTCGGTCAGCTTGCCGTGGTGGTTGCGGCCGCCGGTCTTGGTCTTCTTCTGCAGCAAGGTCTTTTCGGGCTTGGTCTTGGTCACCTCCGAGTAGAGGTTGACCGAGGCGTTGCGCCGGCCTGCCGAGGTTCGTTTGTAGATGCGGACTGCCATGTCTAGGCCTCTATGCTCGTGGCGACAAGTCGCCGGTGTTACTTAGAACAGGTCGATCCGGTCTTCGGGGTGCAGCTGCACGACGGCTTTTTTCCAGCTCGACGTCTTGCCCGGACCGAAGCGGTTGCGGAAGTACTGGCCCTTGCGGATCATCGTGGAGACACGCTCGACCCGGACGTTGTAGATCGCTTCGACGGCCTTGGCGATCTCGCCCTTGCGGGCCTTCATGTCCACCTCGAACGAGTAGCGGTTGATCGGCTCGCCCGCGCGCTTGCCGCGCGGGATCGAACCCGAGGCCTCGAACGTCGACTTCTCGGTGATGATCGGTCGCTTGATGATGTGGGTCGGCTCGGTATGCATTTAGGCGGCCACCTCCTGCGCGCCGACCTGCTTCACCGAGGCGGTCACACGCGCGATGTAGTCCTCGAACGCCTGCTTGTCGGCGACGAGGTAGCGATGGTTCAGCAGATCGAAGGCGTTGAGCCGGTCGATCTGGGTCAGGTCAACGTTGTCGAGATTGGCGGCCGACTTGGCTTCCGGGCCGCGGGTGTCGCTGAACGCGACGAGGCAGGTGCGATCGATCTTCAAGGCCGCCAGCAAATCGGCGAACGCCTTGGTGGAGGGCTTATCCATCGACAGGCCATCGACCAGGCGGATCTCGCCGTCGATCGCCTTGGCGAGCAAGGCGTTGCGGTTGGCGAGCTTGCGCATCTTGGCCGGCATGTCCTGCCGCCAGGAGTGGGCGACCTTCGCCTTGCCGTGGCCGCCGCCGCGGAGGATGTTGGCCTTTTTGTCGCCACGGCGGGCGTTGCCCGTGCCCTTTTGCTTATACAGCTTGCGGGTCGAGCCCTCGACCATGCCGCGGCTCTTGGTGGCCTGGTTCGCCGGCCGGCGGTTGGCGTGGGCGCGGACGTAGGCCTGCTTGAGCAGCGATGGTCGCACCTCGCCGCCGAGTTTGGACTCGTCGAGTTGCACGCTGCCGGCTTCGGCGCCGGTCATGTTGTAGACGGGGATTTCGATCATCGTTTCATACCTACGGTGCCTGCCGGCCAGGTGCCGGTGGCATGCGTTGAGTTCGCCGCGAGGGACGGCCTTTCGGCCGATGAGGGGTCCCTACGACTCGGTCGGAGCCGCGTTGTTGCGACGAAGCAGTTTCGGACTTTTAGCCGGTCCGCAAACACGGGCCAGCCCACCGACTTACGACGCCTTGGCGATTGCCGCCTTTCGCTTGTACAGCCGCTTGGCCTCCTGCACGTAAACCAGGCCCTTGTTGGCGCCCGGGACCGGCCCCTTCACCAGGAGCAGGCCTTTGTCCTTGTCAATCCCGACGACCTGCACGGACCGGCAGGTCACTTGTTCGTTGCCCATGCGCCCGGCCATGCGGATGCCCTTCTTGGGCTTGCCGGTGCCGAGGTTGCTCGACCGGCCGCCGATCGAGCCGGGGCTGCGGTGCTTACGCTCGACGCCGTGGCTCGCTTCCTGACCGCCGAAGCCGTGGCGCTTCATTGGGCCCTGCGTGCCTTTGCCCTTGCTCGTGCCGGTGATATCGACGAACTTCACGTCCGCGAGGGCATCGACGTTGATCTGCTGACCAAGCTCAAACCCCGCTGATTCACCCTCGCCAAGCCGCACCTCGCGGTGGAAGCGCTTGGGGCTCAGGCCCGCCTTGGCGTCGTGACCGATCAGCGGGAAGGTCGAGTTGCGGCCCTTGACGTCTTCGAACGCGAGTTGGATCGCGTCGTAGCCGTCGGTCTCCGCGGTCTTGACCTGGCTGACAAAGCAAGGCCCGGCCTGGATCACGGTCACCGGGATGTTCTTGCCGTCGTCGTCGTACAGCCGGGTCATCCCGACTTTCCGACCTAGGATCGCGTTTGGCATCGTTGAAGTCTCCCGAGGCGGCATTCGCCGAGTCTTGGCTCTCGCCAGAGGACCGTGCCTCTTGTTGAATTCGGTCTATCTCTACGATCTCTACGCTCTAGCCAAACTTCCGGGGGCTAAGCGAGTATTTTCACAAACACGCCAGCGGGAACGATCAAACGGTTCAGCGCCTCGATCGTCCGGGGGCTGTAGTCCTTGATGTCGATGATCCGCTTGTGGGTCCGGATCTCGAACTGCTCGCGGCTCTTCTTGTTGACGTGCGGCGATCGCAGGACGGTGTAGCGCTCGATCCGCGTGGGCAGGGGCACCGGGCCGGAAACCCTCGCGTTGGTCCGCTTGGCGTGATCGACGATCTCACGGGCCGACGAGTCGAGGGCCTGGTGGTCGTACGCTTCCATCCTGATTCTGATCTTGCCGCCAGTCATGTCAAAGAGCCTCGTTGCCCCGCGGGGCGGTGTTACTGACGCCCATCGTCGGGACCGCAACCACAGCGGCCGGTTCAGGGCGAGCCGCGTAGTGTAGCGAAACCCGCAGGGCTGTCAACGCGGGTAAGGCCCGGATGTGAAGATTTTGTTTGTTAGGGCTCGGGCCGGTGCGACTTGCCCGCAGTCGCCCACTTTAATCGTGCCGGCCCCGGCTGTGCTGGACCCCGCGGTAGATCATCAGGAAGATGCCGCTGCCGAACAACCCGGCCAGCAGGCCGATGAACCCGCCGAGGATCGCCCAGTCCATGCCGTCTACTAAATAACCCAACCCGACGCCCAGAACCAGGCACACCAGGATCGCCAGCCCTTGGAACAGGTTGTCGCGCAGGCGCAGGTTCGGGCCCGCGACCGTATCGGTCACCACGTTGTAGGCCTGCTTGCCCGTGAGGGCCTGTTTGGTCCCGCGGTCTGTTCGGCGATCGTCAGCCATCTTGGTTCTCGTTGAAGTTCAGATCAGCCCGACGATTGACCCGCCCGATCCTCCACACGGGTGTGTGCCTTGATCGCCGCCTCCAACCGCTTCGCCACCGCCCGCTGCTCGGCCGTCCGGTCAGCGGGCGCGATGGGCTGCGCCTCGGCGGGGTCCGCCCGGTAATCGAACAGCCGGCCATCGCTGTACAGCTTGTACCGCTTGTCCATCGCGAACTCTTGCGCAACCTTCTCGTCGCCGTTGCGCTTGTACCAGCAGTAGACCCACGCGCGCGGATCGCCCGGCTCACCCAACACCTGCGGCAGGAAACTTCGACCGTCCAGCTGCGCGTCTTTCGGCGGATCGACGCCCGCCGCGCCGAGCAGCGTCGGCAGCACGTCCGTGAAATCGATCAGGTCCTCGCACACCGACCCGGCCTTGGCTTTGCCGGGCCAATCGACGAGGAGCGGGACGTGCGTGCCGTTGATCAGCGTGGTGCCCTTGCCGCCCTTGTACGGCTTGCCGTCGAGCACGGACGTGATGCCGGCGTACGTCCCGTTGTCGCCGGTGAAGATGACCAGCGTGTTGTCGCGGACGCCCGCCGCGTCGAGCTTGGCCAGTAGTTTGCCCACCATCTTGTCCGTGTACGCGACCATGCCGACGAAATGCGGCTGGTTGCGCATCCCCCGGTAGCCCTTCTCCGCCTCGTCACTCCGCCTGAACTCAGGGTCCCAGTCCTCCGAGTCCGGCGTCGGCTCGAAGGGCCAGTGCGGCAGCATCATCGGGTAGTACAAGAGGAATGGCTTGTCGCCCTCCGCGTGACGATCGATGAAGTCGCAGGCGTAGTCGGTGACAACATCAGGCCCGTACTCGCCGTTCTTGTAGTCGACCTCCTTGCCGTTGATCTCGAGCCCGGGGTTGGGGTAGCGGTTGGGTCGGCGGATCAGTTGCCACAGGCAGTATTCGTCGAAGCCGAACCTGTTCGGGCCCTCGAACCCGCCCTTGAGTTGCCACTTGCCGACGATGCACGTCGCGTAGCCCGCGTCACGCAGGCGGTTGGCGAACGTCGTCGCGTCGGGGTCGAGCAGTCCGAAACGGATGTAGTTTTTGCTGTTGTACCGGCCGGTCATGATCTGCACGCGGCTGGGCGTGCAGATCGGTTGCGAATGCCCGTTGGTAAACCGCACGCCCTGCGCGGCAAGCTTGTCGAGGTTCGGCGTCTTGTAGGTTTGCCCGCCGTTGGCCGTGACGCACTCGTAGCCCATGTCGTCGGCCATGATGAGGACGATATTGGGGCGGTCCGCGGCGTGGGCGGCGAAGCTATAAAACCCGCAAGCCAAAAGCAGGAGTAAAGCAGCAAAAACGCGTCGGATTTGTCCCATGCTCTTTACCCACTGCTTGCTTGATGATTGAACTTCCTAAAACTCCGTGCGACTCACCTCATCCAGCACATGCTCCGCTACGTAAATCGGCGCGTCACCACTGGCGCCCAGCGCAATGGCGTCGCTCGGGCGGGCGTCGATGTCCACCATCTCCGAGCCGTTGCGCAGGTAGATCCGCGCGAAGAAGGTGTGCTCGCGCAGATCGCTGATCTCGATGCGGTCCAGCTCGTAGCCGAGTTCGGTGATAACCGTTTCGAGCAACTCGTGCGTCTGCGGGCGCGGGGGCGTCTGACCCATCAGTCGGCGTTCGATCGCGGCGGCCTCGGTCAGGCCGATCACGATCGGGAACACCCGCGCGTCGTCTTCGGGCACGTCGGCCTCGCGCAGCTCGACGACGTGCGTATCGTCGGTCTCGCGGATCAGCACCCGGCAAAGCTCCATCTTGACGGACATGCGATGGCTCCGGCTGTCGTGTCCCCTAATCGGCCGGCTTGCTTCAGCGAACCGGCCAAATAATCTAGACCCGAATCAATGCATGATAGCTGCCGTCGGTGTAGGTGTCGCCGGCCGCGGACCCGCTTTGCGGGAATTGCTGGTGGTCGGCGAGCAGTTCCCCGCCCCGCCGCAGCCGGCGCTCGGTCTGCTTCCTGTTCTCCGGCGGCTCAATGCTGCACGTCGAGTACAGCAGCAGCCCGCCGGGCGCGATCCACGCCGAGGCCTGTTCGATGATCTCGCGTTGGAGCTTGACCAGTTCGCCCAGGCTCTGCTGCGCGTAGCGGTAGCGCGCCTCGGGTCGGCGGGCGAGGACGCCGGTGTTCGAGCAAGGCACGTCGAGCAAGACCAGGTCGTACGTTGCCTGCCCCGCCTGGTCCGGTTCGACGACGCGGACGTTGGGCAGGTCGGCGGTCGCCTGCTTGAGCGATTCACGCCGGCCGGGGTGCGTGTCGGTTGCGGTGACCTGTGCATTTGGATGCAGCAGCGCGAGCTGGCGTGTCTTCGTGCCCATGCCGGCGCAATAATCGAGGACCGACTTCGGGTCGTGATCACACGTCGATTCGACGGCGAGGGACGACGCGACATCCTGCACCCGCCGACGTGCGTGGCCATCGAGGAACCCACGCAGCGATTCGTTCGGCCCGGTCCAGACGGCGAAGCCCTCGCGCTGATGCGGCTTGCAAAGATTCTTATTTGCCGAGGTGTCGAAGCCCGGCTCGACGACGATCGTCGTCGGCGGGTTCTCGATGCCGTGCAGGCACAGGCGCGTCGTCTCTTCTTCGCCGAAGCGCTGCGACCACTCACGCACGAGGCGCAGCGGCACGCTCGTCGCGGCGACGAGGTGCTTGTCCAGCGCGTCGGGCGACGGCAGAACGGGCTCTTTCAGTTTCACCGCCCCGCCCCCGGGCAACGGGACGAGTTGGGCGTCGGGCTGCCAGTGTTTGAGGCGCGAGCCGGCAGAGACAAGGCGGTCGACTTGTCGCAAGACGGCGTTGACCATGCCCGCGGCGTTGGGGCGGACGAGCTTGCGCGCCAAGCCGACCGACTCATCGACGACGGCGTAGGCGGGCAGACGATCGAAAAAAACGAGTTGCGCCGCGCCGGACAACAACACGGCCTGCATCGCCGGCTCGAGCCTGCGGCTTTGCTTGGAGAGGTAGCGCTCGCAGATCGCCTGCAGGGTGAACCACCGTTGGACGGTCGTGCGGTAGATCGCCAGCGCAAGCGCGGCGTCCGCGTGCGACAAGCCCGACAGGTCGGTGTCCGGCGGGTCGACGTGCGGGAACTGCTCGGCGACACGCGCGAGCCGCGTCGCGGCCCACAGGCGGGCGGAGTCGGCGGCGGCGTCTTGCGTGTTGGGTGCCGGTTGCTTACTCACTCGCCGGCGTCCGGTCCTGCGACAGCGTCTTGCGGATCTCGTCGAGCAGTTGATCGACCTTGAAAGGCTTGAACAGCACCGCCGACAGCCCTTCCTGCGTCGCGCGGACGATCGAGTGGTTCGGGTCGTAGCCGAAGCCGGTCATCAAAATCACCGGCAGGCCCTCGCGGGCGCGCTGCGCGGCCGCGTAGATCTCGTAGCCGTTGCGATAAGGCATCTTGATATCGGAGACGACCAAATCGAAGTCATCGGCGCTCAGCGCGTTGCACGCCTCGTAGCCATCCTTCGCGACCGTCACCTCGCAGCCGTACTTTGATAGCACGCTCTGGATCGTGTCGCGGATATTCGACTCGTCGTCGGCCACGAGCACCCGACGGCCGGTCAACACGCTGTCGCCGGCCTGCTGCTTCACCGCCTGCGAACCGATCACCGCGTTGGGCCCGGCCTTGACGTTGTCCAGCGCCTCGCGGACCTGCTCGACGTCGCGGATCACCTTGTCCAGCGACGCGTGCAGCGCCTCGTCGCCGAGGTGCGCCTCCTTGATCCGGCCGCACTCGTGGACGATATCGTTGATCGGCGCCGACATCTCCTGGTACACGCTGTCGCTGATCTGACCGGAGATCGTGTAGCGTTCGACGACCAGGAGGTCGAGGATGTTCAGCGCCAGCGCGACGTACCGGCCGAAGATCTCGGCGAACTGCCGGTCGTCCTCGTTGAACGTGCCGATCTTTTCCGATTCGATGTTGTACACGCCGACCACTTCGTCGAAGAGCATCAGCGGAACGGTCAGCGAGCTCTTGGAGTGTTCGAGCCCGAGCACGTAGCGCGGGTCCTTCTCGGTGTCGTGGCAGATGTACGACCGCCCGGTCGCGGCGACGTAGCCGGAGATGCCGTTGCCCTCGGCCTGCGCGTAGAGGTCGATCTCCAATGCTTCGGGCGGCAGGCCCTCGGCGATGACGACCTCGAGCTTGTTGCTCCGCTTGTCCAGCAGGCGGATCGCGAAGTGATCGAAGTGCATCAAGTCCTTGCTGTACTTGATGATCTTGTCCTGCAGGAGCTTGAGGCGCTGGGGCGGGGCGAGCTGGGCGATCGCCTCGGAATCGAGCTTGGCCAGCTCGCGCCCCGAGGCGTCGATCGCGTCGATCTTGCGCTGAAGCCGCTTGCCGCTGGTCGCGTCCCAGACCACGGCGACGACCTGGATCGCCTGACCGGTGTCGTCGGTGACCGGCGAGCAGATCATCTCGAAATAGCGGTCCTCGACGCCGAAGGTGAACTTCTTGCTGGTCGGCCGCGCCGCCCCGCCGGCCGGGCTGGTCTGCGCCGATCCGAAGAGTTGCAGCGCCTGGCCGCAGATGCGTCGGACCTGCTCGAAGACTTCGCCGGGGTAGGTCGCCATCTTCTGGTTGGACCAGTTGCACCGGCCGGTCTCATCGACGATGCAGACGCCCTCGCCGATGGTATTGAGCACGACGCTGGCTTTCTCGCTGACGATCGCGCGTTCGAGCGGGAGGAAGTCGCCGACGTCCGCGAAGACGCCGTGGTACGGCTTGGCCTTGAGCGCCTCGATCGCCTCGTCGCTGGAGGCGACGACATCGACATCGAAGCTCTCGCCCAGCAGGTGCGCGATGGGGTGATCGCCCAGCACCTTTCCGCCAAACACCAGGACTCGTGGCCGCTCACCGCTCATGCGTCGCTCGCTGCTCAAACCGTTAGAAACGCCGATCGATCACGGCGTTCGCCATCGCCTGCATCAGGTCGCGTGCCGGCGAAGGCGTAAACGAAGAAACGATCTGCTGGGTCGCCTGGTCCACCAGGTCCCGCGCCCACCGGCGGGCGTAGTCCATCGCGCCCGACGCGACGACGCGCGTCGAGACCGATTGCGCGACCTGCTGGGCCGCGTCTTCTCCGATCCCTTCCTGCGCCGCGCGGCTCAGCAGCCCGGCGACCACCTCACGCTCGGCGGGGTCGGCCTGCTGCAGGTGCCGGATCACCGGTAGGGTCAGCTTGCCCTTCGCGAGGTCGCGCGCAACCGACTTACCGATCGTTTGTTCATCGGCTGACAGGTCGAGGATGTCGTCGACGATCTGGAAGGCGATGCCCAGTTTCTCGCCGTAACTGAAGAGCGCGCCGGCGAGCTGCTGGTCGCCGTTGGCTTCGGCGCCGGGGTGGCGTAATCGGACCGGCAACTCGCAGCACAGGCCGCACAGCGCCGCGGTCTTTCGGCGGATGATCTCGAAGTAGACCCGCTCGTCGAGGTCGAGGTTGTGGCGGTTGGACAGCTGCAGCAGCTCGCCTTCGCAGACGGTGTTGGTCGCGGCGGCGACGGCCCGGCTGATGTCCGGCCGGCCGAGAGACGAGCAGAGGTGGTAGGCGTGGCTGATGAGGTAATCGCCGAGCATGACGGCGGTCTCGTTGCCGCGCAGCCGATTGATCGTCGCGCCGCGACGTCGGACCTGCGCGTCGTCGAGCACGTCGTCGTGCACGAGCGTGGCCATGTGGACCATCTCGCAGACCGCGGCGACGGTGAGCACGGGCTCGCGCATCTCGCCGAGGTCGTCTCGACCTTCGGCGGCCATGGCGGACACGAGTACGAGCGTGGGCCTGAGCATCTTGCCGCGGTACCGCTCGACGTGTTCGACAAGCGTGTTGACGCAGTCGGTGTCGCTAAGCAGTTCGGCGCTGAAACGCTGCTGAACATCGTCGAGCATCGCCTGGAGCGTCGTGCCGAGTTGGGTGTCGTTGGGCGTCTGTAGCAGCATCCGGGCCTGCGTGGTGCGGGGCGTCAGTCCGCCCTGATCGGGTGAACGCTGCATTGTAAGTCGGTCTCACGCCGCGCGTCGCAAGAAAACGCCCAAATGTGTTTATCCGGACGCGGAACCGAGCAATTCTTGCCGTGCTTGACCGGTTTGACACCCTAAAACGGCCGATCTACCCTTCGGGGCCTCGTGGAGCCGCGCGAAGAAGGAGCGACGGGCTCGGGCCTATCGGCGTGCCCGCTTGATGTACCTCCCCTTCGTATGCGAGACGTTTCTCAACCGATCATGGCCGACACCTCCTCCGCGAATCTCGACACCACTATCGGCCGGATCGTCGTCGAGCGCGGCCTGGCGACGAAGGCAGACGTTGACCACTGCCTGAAGCTGCTCAAGTCCGCGTCGGGCGGGTCCGATCCCAACCAGCGCAGCCTGTCGAGCGTGCTCGTCGAACACGGCGTCGTGACCCAACGGCAGATCGACCGCCTGCGACCGGAGATGGAAGAGCAGAAGGCCGGCCGGCAGATCCCCGGCTACCAGATCCTCTCCAAGCTCGGCGCCGGCGCGATGGCGACGGTCTACAAGGCCAAGCAGTTGAGCCTGGACCGCATCGTCGCGATCAAGGTGCTGCCGCAGAAGCACAGCAAAGACAAAGACTTCATCCAGCGCTTCTACGACGAGGGCAAGGCCGCGGCCAAGCTCAACCACCCCAACATCGTCGCGGCGTACGACGTGGGTAAGGCCGGCGACTACCACTACTTCGTCATGGAGTTCGTGGACGGCCGGACGGTCTACGACGACATCAGCGCGAAGGGCGCGTACGGCGAAGAAGAGGCGTTGCACATCGCCACGCAGGTCGCCAAGGCGCTCAGCCACGCGCATCAGGCCGGCTTCATCCACCGCGACGTCAAGCCCAAGAACATCATGATCACCGCCGACGGCACGGTGAAACTGGCGGACATGGGTCTGGCCCGAGCCGTCAGCGACCGCGAAGCCGCCGAGGCCGAAGCGGGCAAAGCGTATGGCACGCCCTACTACATCAGCCCCGAGCAGATCCGCGGCGAGATCGAGATCGACTTCCGCGCCGACATCTACGCCCTGGGCGCGACGATGTACCACATGGTCACCGGCAAGGTGCCGTTCGAAGGGCCCAACCCCTCGGCCGTGATGCGCAAGCACCTGAGCGAAGACCTCGTCCCCCCCGACCACGTCAACACCCAACTGACCTCGGGCATCTCCGAGATCATCGAGGTGTGCATGGCCAAGCCGGCGAAGAAGCGTTACGGCACGACCGAAGACCTGCTCGAGGACCTCCGCGCGGTCGCCAAGGGCGAGCCGCCGACGATCGCACGCAAGATGGTCGATCTCTCCTCGTTGGCCGCGCTCGAGCCGGACGACACGCAGATCATGGCGGTCGAGTCCGAGGGACGCAGCAGCCAGAAGCCGCTCACCGAGCAGCCGCTGTTCTGGGTCTCGCTGGCCGAGGGCGCGGCGCTCGTGATCCTGCTGGCGATCCTGGTGATCGCGCTGTCGGGTTAAACCAGCCGGTCACGACATCCTCTTTCTCAGCTCCCGACGGCCTGTCTATAGTGAAGTATTGAGCGCCCACGCGATAACCGCGGCGGACGCCAAGACAACACGCCCCTAATCGACGATAAATCAAACGACGCAAACCTCGCGAAAGGACACCCCCATGGCCACAGGCATCCAATCCCTCATCGAAACCGGCTCGAAGGTCTGGCTCGACTCGGTCGATCCCGACGAAGTCAAAAAGAACAAAGCCATCGGCATCACCGGCGCGACCTCCAACCCCATCATCATCGCCGGCCTCATCGAGTCCGGCAGGTTCGACGACACCCTGTCCGGGTTCATGGACGACAACATCAGCGACGAAGACCTCGCCTGGAAGATGACCGACCACCTGGTCAAGCAAGCCCAAAGCGAGTTCCACCGCGTCTGGCAGCAGAGCAAGGGCGACGACGGCTGGGTGAGCTTTGAACTCGACCCGCTGCTCGAAGACGTCGAGAACCCCACGCCGCACGGCGAGGCGGTCAAGCGCTACATCGAACTCGGCAAGCAATGGGCCGCCGGGCACGATAACCGCATGATCAAGGTGCCCGCGACGCCCGCGGGGTTGGACGCGCTCGAAGAGCTCGCCGCCGCGGGCATCACGCTCAACGTCACGCTGATCTTTTCCGAGCGGCAATACGTCGCCGCGCGCGACGCGGTCTGGCGCGGCCGGCAACGCTTCGGCGAACTGGATAAATTCAAGAGTGTCTATTCGATCTTCATCTCACGCGTCGATGTATACACGCAGAAGAAGCTGCCCGAGTTGTCTGACGCGCTGCAGGGCAGCGTCGGCGTGATCAACGCGAAGCAGATCGGCATCGCCAACGAGGCGTTCTGGGCCGACAAGGGCCTGTCACTCAAGCAGGAGATGATCTTCGCGTCCACGGGCAAGAAGCTGGACTGGCAGGCGGAGGATTACTACATCGCCGAGATGGCCGGCAGCGACATCCTGACCAACCCGCCGGCGACGAACGCGGCGATCGCGGAGATGGGCAAGACCTACGCCGCCGCCTCTCGCAAGCTGCCCGACCGCGCCGTGCTGGACGAGTTCGAGCAGAAGGTCGACGTCCGGGCGCTGGAAGAAACGCTGATGGCAGAGGGCACCGAAAAGTTCGCCGACCCGCAGAAGAAGCTGATCCAGACGATCGCCAACAAGCGTTCGGAACTGGCCAAGGCCTGATCCGCGCCCCTAACGCTTGACCAAAACCCTGCTGCGCCTGATACTTACCGCTTCGAACCAACTCCGGCGGCGGGTCGATGCCCGTCCGCCCTGTCCTGGCCGATAGGCGGGAGACCGTGCGGATGACTCTCAAGACAGTTCAATGGGTAGCGGTGATGGCGCTGGCATGCCTCGGCGTGGCCTGCGCGAGCACCGATGAAACCGCGTCCGCCGACGACCGGGCGACCTCCAACCGCTGGGCGACCGGCGCCGACCCCAAGCCCGCGCCGGGCGACATCGGCCTGCTCATCGAGCCCCAGCCCGCCGCCGACATCGGATACCGCCTCGGCTGGGCCACGCCCATCGAGCTGCTGCGCGGCCAGCGGATCACCTCGGTCACCGTGCTGGGCGACATCGTCATCGTTGTCGAGGACCCGGACAATCTCGTCACCGCCGTCCGCGCCGACAACGGCGAGCTGCTGTGGAAGATCAAACTCGGCAGCGAACTCGAAACGATCTACGCCCCCAGCCGTGACGGCGACCAGATCTTCATGCACTCCGGCTCGCGCTTCTTCACCCTCCGTGCCCGCGACGGCGAGGTTAAGTCCGTCGCACGACTCGAAACCTCCGTCGGCTCGCCCGCCGTCTACGACAAGCTCACCCGCCTGGCGATCCTCTCCGGCTCGAACGGCCTTGTCTTCGCCCACAGCGTCGACTCGAACTTCACCCGCTGGCGTTACAACCTCGCCAGCCGCATCACCAACCCGCCCGCCATCGCGCAGCAGGACGTGTTCATCGTCGATACCGGCGGGACCTACGCCCTGCTCGAAACCGCGACCGGCACGCCGCTGTGGCGCAGCCGAACCCTCGGCGGGGTCTCCGCCGCGCCCACCGTCCAGGGCAGCGAGATCATCGTCGCCAGCCTCGACGGCAAGCTCTACGCGCTCAACCGCACCACCGGCAAAGACACCTGGCAGTACCTCGACGCCGCCCAGCCGCTGGTCGCCAAGCCCGTCGCGCTCGGCCGGCTCATCATCCAGCCGCTCTTGCCCGACGGCGGGCTTGTCGCGGTCAACGCCATCGACGGCAGCGAGGTCTGGCGCAACGACATCAGCGCTACCCCAATCCTCACCCGCCAGCAAGACATGCTCCTGCACACCGACGACGCGCTCGTCGCGATCGACCTCGATGACGGCGACCTGGTCACCCAGTCCAAGACGCTGCGGCTGCAGACCGTCGTGCCCGTCGGCGACGAGGGCGCGATCATCCTCGTCGGGCCCACCGGCCGGCTGCTGCGGCTCAACCCGCTTTGAACGAGCCGCGAGCCGTTGGCTTTTAGCTATGAGCCTTTCGTTCAAGGCATCGGCTTGCTAAAGGCTGAAGGCTGAAGGCTACGGGCTAAAGGCTCCCCCCAATGCAAGACTTGGTCCCCATCAAGACCGCCCTGCTGTCCGTCTCGGACAAGACCGACCTGGTCCCCTTCGCCCGCCGGCTGATCACCGCCTGCGGCACGACGATCATCTCGACCGGCGGGACCGCCCGCGCGCTGACCGAAGCCGGCATCGACGTCACGCCCATCGACAAAGTCACCGGCTTCCCCGAGATGATGGACGGGCGGGTCAAGACGCTGCACCCCAAGATCCACGGCGGGCTGCTCGCGCTGCGCGACAAGCCCGACCACGCCGAGTCGCTTAAGCAGCACGACATCACGCCGATCGACCTGGTGTGCGTGAACCTGTACCCATTCGAGCGGACCATCGCCGACCCCGACGTGACCGACGCCGACGCGATCGAGCAGATCGACATCGGCGGGCCGTCGATGGTGCGCTCGGCGGCGAAGAACCACGGCTACGTCACGATCGTGACCGACCCGTCGCAGTACGACAGCGTCGCGAACGACATCGAGCACAACGAAGGGTCGACGACGCTGGCGCTGCGCCGCTCACTCGCCGCGACCGCCTTCACCCGCACCGCCGAGTACGACACGGCGATCTCGACGTGGATGAAAGGCCGGTTCAGCGAGTACCCGCCGCGGAAAGAGGCTTGAATCAATTCAACTTCGTAAGCCGCGGTGCTTGTCCCGGTGCTTTCGCGTTCTCGACTATTCCAAGAAGCGGGCCGGCTTAATCGAGAATTGCTGCGATATCGTCACGCAGTTGTGCGGCCGCCTGCATGACGCGCTGTTGCCATTGCTGATCAACCCCCTTATGTGCATAAATCACCGAACGACTTGCAGTGATCAGCGCGCCAGTGCCATTCGGTTTGAAGCAAGCTTTCACGTCTTCTGCCCCGCCGCCCTGGGCGCCGAAGCCGGGGACTAAGAAGATCTGTTGCGGGTAGCGTTCGCGGAGTTTCACGGCGTCTTCGGGCTTGGTCGCGCCGACGACCATGCCCACGTTGCTGTAGCCCGATGCGCCGACGCAGCGCGAGCCCAACTCGGCGACGACGTCGCCCACGGCCTCGGCGACGGTTCGGCCGTCTTTGAGCGGCAGCGTCTGGATCGCGTCGCCGCCTGGGTTGGACGTGCGGACCAACACGAACAATCCCTTGCCTTGTGTTTCTGCGACTTTCATAAAGGGTTCGATCCCATCGCCGCCGAGGTAGCCGTTGACGGTGAGTGTGTCGCAGCCGTGCGGCTCGGCGAGCAGGCCGGCGGCGTAGTGCGCGCTGCTCGTGCCGATGTCGCCGCGCTTCGCGTCGCCGACGACGATGAGGCCGGCGTCTTTCGCGTGTTTCACGACCTTGTGATAGACCGCCACGCCGGGCGCGCCGTAGCGCTCGAAGCAGGCGGACTGCGGCTTCACGGCGGGGACGGCGTCGGCGACCGCGTCGATCACGCCGAGACAGAACGCCTCGATCGCCTTCACCGGGTCGGCCTTGTCGATCGCGTCAGGCAGTTTCTCGAGCACGGGGTCGAGCCCGACGCAGACGGGTGCGCCTTTTTGTTCGCAGGCTTGGAGCAATCGGTCGGCGAAGTGCTGGGTCATGGCCGTGAGTCTACTCCAACCCGCGGCCGAGTTGGGGGCGGAGGATCCAGAGGAAGACCGGCCCGCCGATCATGGCGGCGAAGATGCCCACGGGGACCCGGCCGACGCCGGGCCATTGCCAGGCGACGGCCGCGGAGGCGAGGTCCGCGCCGACAAGCAGCGACCCGCCGAGCAGCGCCGCGCCGAGGATGAGTTGTCGGTGCGAGGGGCCGAGCAGCGCGCGGGCGGTGTGCGGGGCGATGAGCCCGACGAAGGCGATGGGCCCGGCGATGAGCACGGCCAGCGCGGTGAGCACGCTCGCGCTGAGTAGCAGCAGCGTCTTGAGCCGGCCGGTGTGGACGCCGAGCGACGCGGCCTCGTCGTCGTCGAGCGTCGCGACGTCCATCGCCCTGCCCTGCCAGACGAGCAGCGCGATCAGGCCGGCGACGATCGACGCCGCGACGCCGTCGGTCCACGCCAGCAAGCGGACTGGCAACACGCCCATCATCCACTGGGCAAGGTTGTCGTCCAGCGCAGTCGGGCGCGTCAGGTGGGTGAAGAACAGGATGCCGGCGCCGTTGATCGTGCCGAGCACGACACCGACGAGCAGCAGGCCGAGGCGGTCGATGACGCCGCGGCGTCGGCTGGCGAAGAAGACGATGGCGAGGGTCAGCGCGGTGCCGATCGCTGCGCCCACGCCGTCGGTGCCGAGCATCAGGCCGAACTGCAGCGCGAGGTAGCCCTGCACGATGATGCCCAGGCCCGCGCCGGTGGAGAGGCCGAGGATGTACGGCTCGGCGAGGGGGTTGCGCAAGAGGGCCTGGAGCGCGACGCCGCTGACCGCGAGCGCGACGCCGACGATGACCGCGACGACGGTGCGTTGTAATCGTGCCTCGATGATGAGGCCGGCGTGGGCGTCGCCGGGCCAGCCAAAGCCATCGGACCCCAGCATCAATCGCGTCGCGGCCAGGGCCAACAGCAACACGATCAACAATACCCACACGCCCCATCGGCGCGGCCGGCTCACGGCCCGCCCCCGGCGTCGCTCGGCGTTGCGAGTTTGTCGGCCACGTCGTACGCCTGGTCGATCGCCTCGGCCCGGCCAGGGTGGATCGCCTTGGCCATCTGCGCGACCACCGCGGGCGACGCGGTCGAGGGCAGCATCGCCGCGGGGTGGTCGATCACGACGATGCGCCGATTCGTCACAGCCGGGACGGCGAGGTGTTTGAGCGCCCGCAACCGCGCGTCGTTCTTGTCGGCGACCGGTCGGCCGCCGGGCTCGAAAATGAGCACGACGTCGGGGCGGACGTCTTTCTGCACCTGCTCGATCTGCAGTTTGACGTAGGCGGTATCGAGGTGGGCGATCGCGTTACGTCCGCCGGCGAGTTTGAGCATCTCGTCGTGCGTCGCGCCCGGGCCCAGCGCGCCGAGCGTGGCGGGGTCGATCAGCATCAGTACGCGTGGCGCTGGCAGGTCTTTCACCACGGCGTTGACCAGTTCTAAGCGCGCCGACATCAAATCGCGTGCCCGTTCGGCGGCGGCCGGGTCTCCGACGGCCTTGCCGAGCCCGGCTTCGGCGTCGGTTAGCGCCCGCTCGACGTCCGCGATCGATCGGCTGTTGGGCATGACCACGAGTTTGAACGCGCCACGCGCCGCGGCGGTTCGCATCAGGGCGGGCACATCTTGCCCGTCACCGCGTGACGATTCGGTGATGACGATGTCCGCCCCGAGCGCCAGGATCTTCGCGACGTCCGGGTCGTTGTAGCGCCCACACGTGGGCAGGCCGAGCATCTTGTCATCGACGGTCGAGACGCCCACGAGGTGTTCACGTTTACCCATGTCGATCAGCATCTGCGTGACGGCGGGTGTGAGCGAGACGATCGTCGGGCTGGCGGGTGCCGATTGGGTGTCCGGGTTGTTATCCGCTGGCGCTTGCCCGGTCGGTGCGGCCTGCTGATCGCACGCGCTGAGCAACAGGCACAACGCGGACATGAGCAAGCAACGCGCCGCCGTCAGCAACCTCCGATCCGTCATGCGGGTTGCCACACGCCACTGCATCGGCTCACTCCTGGGTCGTCGGCTTGTCAGCCGCGTCGGGCGTTGACGCGGCGGCGGTCGGGCCGGCGGCGGCGATGGCCTGGGCCTCGGGGTCCACCATGTCCGCCGGGCTGGACCACGGGTCCGCCTCGTCGTCCTGTGCGCACTCGCCCATCGGCGTGCCGTCGGCGGATTTGCGCAGCAGCACGTAAGCCTGCGTCTGCAGGCAGCACACCACGCTGAACATCAAGGCCACGATCAGCGCGACCCCGAGCCCGAACCACCGGCGGACGACCCAGCCCGAGGCGTTGATCGAAGGCGACTGGGAAACTTCTGAAGGCGGGGCCTGGACAAACTCGCCATCGACGTAGAACGCGCGCGGCTGTTGCGTGACGGCCCGATAGCGCTGCATCTCGTCGACGTCGCTCTGTTCGTCGAGCGTCGCGAACGCGCCGATGTCGATGAATGTGTGCGTCGCCTTGAGCGTCAAGCCCGCGATCGATGCGACGAGCAGGTAGACGATCGCGGCATAGACGACCGCCGCGACGAGGTAGACCGCGAACTGCCATGGCTTGTACATGACGTAGTTGAACGACCGGGCGATGGCGTCGAAGCCGTCGGTGCCCTCGACCGAGATCGCCGGGGTCATCAGGATGACCGCGAACACCAGGACGATGGTAATGATGGCGATAACGAACCCCAGCACGAGCAGCACACCGAACAGCAGCGCGCCGATGAACTCGAGCCAGGCGAGGTTGAAGAACACGAAGCCCAGCGCGATCAACACGCCGCCCGCGATAAGGATCACCAGCACCGGGAGCATCGGCGTCAGGACGTACCACACCCATCGCCGACGGACGAACGCGACCGCGCGTCGCACCGAGGTACCCTGCCCGGTGCAGACCTGCGTCGCAGCCATTCGGCAGATGACGCCGCTCGCCGGGCCAAGTACGGCCAGCGCGATCAGGCCCAGGACGACCGCGAACCACGGGTGATGGTCGAACACCAGGGCCGGGACCCGGACGAACATGCCGTAGAGCCCGTCGCCGACGCCGAACTCCTCGCCGCCCAAACCCAGTTTGAGTTGCAACGCGGCGCGGACCAGCGCGTCAAACGCCTGGGTTTCCATGTCCAGCGCGGTTTGGTAAATCCCCTGATCTGCGGGCGCGAAGCCCTCGGCGGGCTCGGCCCACACGGCGTCTAACAGCAGGCCGCAGCCGTGAAGCACGAGCACCGCGGCGAGCGCGACGATTAGTTTGCCCGGCTGCAGCGCGTTGCGAAACGCGCCGGCCAAGCGCAGGACCGGCGCGACGTTGAGCCAATCGACTCGGTCGAGCGCGACGCGGTTGGGCGAACTCGGCGAGGGATCAGGCATCGTCGGTACCACCCGCGATCAGGGCGCGATTAGAGACGTGAAATCTTCGCATCGGCACATGATACCCAAGCTCAGCGTCGCGTCGCGTCGCCGTATCGCTCGGTGATACGCTGCTCGATCGCCTTGCGGATCATCTCGGCGGTCTGCTTGTAGGCGTTCAGGGGGGCGCCGATCGGGTCGCTAACGTCGCTAGCCGGGTCAAGACGCTGGGTCTTTTCCGCGGCGCTGGGGCTGAGCATCAGCACGGCCTGGCGATGAGCGTCGGTCATGGTGTAGACCGCGTCGGCGTCCTGGATCAGGTCCTCGGTCAGCCGGCTGGATGCGTGGTCAGAGATATCGACACCGATCTGCTTCGTCGCCTCGACGGCTTCGGCACTGGCCGGGCTGCCCCCGCCGGTCGCGACGCCCGCCGAGCGCACGCGTACGCCCGCCGACTCGAGTTGATCAACGGGCACGCGCTTCATCTCGGCCAACAACCGCTTCGCGATGCCCTCGGCCATCGGGCTTCGGCAGGTGTTGCCGGTGCAAACGAACAGGACGGAATATTCGATCATGCCTGTAGTGTAGACACGGGCGATCCGCGCTGCAGCATCAAGCCTGTTCCCTTACTTCGTCTCCCACGACACGCCATTGCGGACCGCGTAGACGTACGTATGCGGGCGCAGGTCGCGCGTTCGGCCGGGCGAGTACACGAAATGCACGGCGATGCCGTCGCCTTGCTCCTTGACTTGCGTCGAGAGCTTGTCCTGACCCGAACCGCGCCAGGCGAAGACGAGCACGGTCTGCCTCTCCCAGTCCACGGCCTTGTTCAGCGCCTTGAGCGCGTCGCCGGTGAAGTACGCCTGCGCGGCCTCGGCCGAGCCGAGTTCAAGCGGCTTGACGCGCGTCGCGTCGTCGAAGACCGACTGCTCGGGCGTCGCGTCGAGTCGTGTCACCGCGGCTACGGTGCCGGGCTCCTGTTCTTGCGCAACGAGGCAGGCGGGCGTCAGCATGAGGATACTCAGGCAGAGGGCGAGGGTTTGGGGTTTCATCGTTCAAACTCCGTGTATTGAGACGGCCGACACCCATTGTCTGCCGCGGACCAGTTTTGACGCCTGTCGAGCCTGCGGGTTCCCCGCTCGCGTGGACGGCTCAGATCCCGAGGCTCGACCCGGTCAATCCGTCTTCGGCTCGACCTGCGTCACGCACGCCCGCAGGTACGCGTCGAGGTAGCGGTCGCAAAACAGCTGCAGGCCCTTCTCGGTCAGCTCCGTGTCCGTGCCCCACACGCCGACACGCAGGTGCGTGAAGTCCGGGTCGATCATGATCGTCACCCGCGGCTCGGTGGGCAGCGGCTGGGCTTCTCGCCCCCCTTCTTCTTCCTCACTGCTCTGATTCGCGTTGATCGCCGCGAGCGCGTTCACGCCCGGTCCGCCGAGGCAGATCGTCGGCCGACGCTGCAGGTCCGCGTGGTTGAGGTACCACAGGTCCGTGCAGACGAGCGGCGTCAACGGCACGTCGAGCTGGTCCGCGTGCTGCTCGCGCCAGTGCTCAATCCGCGCCCGCAGGCCGTACGCGAGCGGACGATCGCACTCCTCGGCCCGCAGGTGCGAGCCGACCACGATCATGACGGCGTTGGTCTCATCGACGTCCGGGCCCATGTACCTATGTTAGCAACGTCGCAAGGCTTGTTTTGAATGCAACCGAAGAGGCGCGGAGTTCGCGGAGGAAGACAATCGGTTGACTATTGAATTATCGGCGCACAACCTCGCGCGCCGATGATTAGCTTGATCTGTGGCGATCCGTGTGAATCCGTGGCAAACCTTGCCTTCCTCCGCGTCCTCCGCGCCTCTGCGGTTCAAACCATGCCGCCAGAGACTCACGCCATCACCACCGCCAGCATACCCTTTTGCGCGTGCAGGCGGTTGTGCGCCTGCTGGAACACGCGCGACCGCGGGCCGTCCATGACGGCGTCGGTGATCTCGACCCCGCGGTAGGCGGGCAGGCAGTGCAGCGCGATCGCGTGGCTCGGCGCCTCGGCCATGAGTTTTTCGTTGACCTGGAAGTCTTTGAAGACCTCCAGCCGAGAGGCCTTCTCTTCTTCCTGTCCCATCGACACGAAGGTGTCGGCGTAGATCGCGTCCGCGTAGCGCACGGCCTGGAACGGGTCGTGGCACATCGTGAAGTCCATCCCCGAACACGCCGCCATCACCTTGTCCGCGAACGCCTGGTCCAGCGCGTAGTCCGGCGGGCTGGCCAGCGTAAACGCCGCGCCCAGCTTGCCGCAGATCATCGCCAGCGAGCGCGCGACGTTGTTGCCGTCGCCGACAAACACGACGTGCTTGCCCGACAAATCCCGGCCGAACTCGTCCATGATCGTCATCGCGTCGGCGAGCGCCTGCGCCGGGTGGGCGAGGTCGCTGAGCATGTTGATCACCGGCACCGTCGCGTGCTCGGTCATCTCGATCAGGTGGTCGTGTTTGTAGACCCGCGCGGCGATGCCGTGCACCATGCCGTTGAGCACGCGCGTGAAGTCCGCGACGGACTCGCGTTTGCCCAGGCCGACCTCGGCCTGACCGAGCACGATGGCGTGGCCGCCGAGTTCGTACATGCCCTGCTCGAAGCTGACGCGGGTGCGCAGCGAGGGCTTCTCGAAGAACATGCCGAGCGTCTTGCCCTTGAGGATCGGTTCGTTGACAACGCCGTTGTTGCGTTGATCACGCAGCATGTAGGCGAGGTCGAACATCTGGTCGAGCTGATCGCGGTCGAAGTCCCTGATGGACAGGAAGTGCGTGACGGGCTCGGTCTGAGTGGCGGTTTTGTTGGACATGGCGGTCCGCCTTGGGATAAAGAATGAGGAGTGACGTAGCCGCCGGGTCACCACCCGGGGGACGAATCGGATCAATCTCATTCGCGCGTTTCAGAGCAAAACAATCAATCTTTCATCATTTGACCCCCGCGTGGTGACGCGGCGGCTACGCAACTGCGATTTCGCACATCACAACACGATCTCGGTGCCCACGCCCGCGTCGGTATAGACCTCGAGCAAGAGCGCGTGGGGAATCCGGCCGTCGATGATGTGGGCCTTGTTCACCCCGCCTTCGAGCGCGGTGAGCGACGCCTCGACTTTCGGCAACATGCCGGCGCTGATGATACCCGACGCGATCAGCCCGTCGATCTCGCCGCGGTCCAGGTGACGGGCCAGGTCGTTGACGTCGTCGGATTTTCGGATGCCGTGCGTGTCGGAGACGAGCACGAGTTTCTCGGCCTTGACCGCGGCGGCGACGTGGCCGGCGACCGAGTCGGCGTTGATGTTCAGCTTGCCGCCGGCCTGGTCGCGGGCGATCGGGGCGATGACGGGGATGATGTCCGCCTCGGCGAGAGCCGCGAGCAGTTCGCCGTTGACCCACGTCACCTCACCGACCGAGCCGATGTCGATCCTCCGCCCCGCTTCGCCTTCCAGGAACAGCCGCTTGCCGAACACCACGCAGCTCGCCAGCGAGTGCAGGCCCATGCCGCGGTAGCCATTATCGGCGATGACCTTGAGCATGTCTTTGTTGATGTCGTTGACCAGCACGTGCTCGGCGATCGCGAGCGTGCGTTCGTCGGTGTACCGCCTGCCCTGGACAAACTGGGCTTCGAGGCCGGCTTTCTCCATCGCCGCGGTGATCCCCTTGCCCCCGCCGTGCACGACGATCGGGCGCATGCCGACGGCGTGCATAAAGCACACGTCGTTGAGCAGGCTGGTGAGCGCCTCGGGGTCGTCCATGATCGACCCGCCGACCTTGACGACGACGACCTTGTCCTCGAACCCGCGGATGTACGCCTGGGCCTCGACGAGGGCGGCGGCTTTGTTGATCGCTTCCTGCACGGCGGCTCCGGTTCGCTGGGGGGAATCCCCTAGTGTACCAAAACCCCGTGGCGGGCATTGAGGCTGATCGCGGGGGCTTGCCCGATCACGGCGACGCCGAGGCGGCCGTGACGGGCTCGCGCTCTTCGAGCGCGGGCAGCTCGCCGGGCAGGACCTCGCCCGGCAGGGGGTTGCGAAGCAGCACCCGCGTGCCGGATTTTAGCCCGGCCTTGACCTGCACGAGCGTGTCGCTGGACCCGCCCATCGCAATCGGCTGCTTGCGTACTTTGCCGTTGTCCGCTTCAACGTAGACGAAGTGGGCCCCGCCTTCGGTGTGGACGGCCTGGATCGGCACGGCGAGCGCCTCGGGGATCTCGCGGATGTAGATCTCGCCGCTGCAGTTCATGCCCGGGCGGATATCGTCGCCGAGGTTCGGCGGCAACTCGGCGATGACCTGGTACTGGCGCAGGTGCGGGTTGCCGGAATTGTTCTGCACCGCGCTGTTTTTCTTGCCGACGATCGTCGCGGTGAACATGTCGTCGGGCCGGGCGTTGACCTTGATGCTGACTTTCTGGCCTTGCTCGATCTCGTTGATGCGCGACTCGTGGACGTAGAGATTGGCGATCATCTGGCTGGTGTTGGACAGCACCATCACGCGTGAGCCGCCACGGAGCCCGGCACCGGGGCGGATCGTGCGGTACTTCTCCCAGCCCACGCCGATCGTGGACGCGTAGATCACCATGCCGTCGCGCGGGGCGCGGATTTCAAGCCGATCGACCATGCGTTGCAGGTCTGCGAGCCGCGTCTCACGCTGACTCAGCTCGTTCACCTCGCTCTCGATCGTCGCTTCGAGCAGCTTGAGCCTGTTCTCGTTCTTGCGGATGGTGCGTGCCAGTTCCTGCCGGGCCTGCTCGATATCGCTGCGCAGCTCTTTTTGTTTTTTGACCTTCTCGTAGTTGTTGTAGTCTTCGATGGCAAGCTTGGCGGTCTCGAAAGCGTTCTCCGCTTCGATCAACGTGATCTCGTCGTCTTCCAGTTCCCGCCGGCTGATGAAGTCTTCCGCGTACAGCTCTTGACTAAACCCCAGCTCGCGCTTGGCCTGTTCCAGCTCGCGCTCGGCGGTCTCGTACGCGAGGTTCAAGTCGCGCACGGCCTGGGGATGGGTCGCCTGCTCCCACTGCTTGTACGCGAGCTCCGCGAGTTCGAGCGTCAGCTGAGCCTTATCCCGCGCGCTGGCCGCGGTGTCTTTCTCGATCTCGAAGTTCCGCCGGGCCTCCTCGACCTCCGCCTCGGCCTCGCGGACGCGCGAGAGCTGCTCGTCGCGGTCGGCGACCAGGCCCGGTGCGCTGAGCGTGTACAGCCAGTCGCCTTCCTGGACCCACGTGCCTTCCTCGACGATCGACTCGATCGTCTCGTCGTCGGGGTGATCGATCAGGTTGATCACATCGACCTGGTCCTTCGCCACCAGATCGCCCTCGGCGACGACAACGACGGGGATCGCCACCCGGCGAACGGGCGCCCACTGGGCCCTGGCCTCGGGAGTCGCGTCGTCGCCCCCCGACCCGCTGACGATGTGGACCACCCACCAGCCCCCGCCCGCGACGGCCAGGGCGACCGCCGCGAGCAACGCAACCAGCACGACGGGCTTGGTCGCGCCGCGTGTTCGCCGCCGGGTCCGCTTGCCTGTCAGTGCGTCGTTGAGCATCGTCGTAGCCGTGGGTTGGGTCTTCATCGTTGGTATCGGTTCAACGCGTTGGGGCTCGGGGATTATTCATGGCCAGGCCGTCAGTCTGCCCCGGCATCATCTTCATCCTCGGCGGGCACAACCGGCTCATCCGGCGTCGGTACGTCTTCGGAGGGAGTCAGCGTGCCCGGCGACAGCCACCGGCCTTGCGGGTCCACGCGCATCTGGCCGGTCTGCAAGAGGTAGTTCAGCACGCTGGATTGTAGGTCCGCCAGGGCCTGGTCGCGGCGGTTTCGGGCGTTAAGCCGGTCTTCCTCGGCCTCGATGATCCGGCGGTTTTCCACCGTCCCCCGGCGCTTGAGAATGGCGATGTTCGTCAGCCGCTTCTCGGCCAGCTCGACGTTTTCCTCCTGCAACGCGAGCGTGAGCGCGGACCGCTGGATCGTCCGGATCGCGTCTCGGATGTCCAGCGCCACGCGGTCGCGCTGCACGCGGAAGTCACGCTCGGCCCGCTCGAGGTCGATCAGCGAGCTGCGGTACTGCGCGAGCTCGATCTTGCGGTCCAGGGGCGGGCTGTAGGACAGGCCCACCCGGTAATCACTGTCACCCGCGTCGAAGTCCGCCCCGCCGATCTCGCGCCCGCTGTCGGTCCGCACGTTCGCCGACGCGTTCAGGTCGAGCTCGCCACGCATCCGGTCTTTCGCCACGCGCACGGAACGGATCGCGTCGGCGACCTGGTCCCCGCGTGTTTGCAGGTCCAGCCGCGCGGCCTGCCCGATGCGGATCGACTCGGCGGTATCGAGCGCCGGACGCGGGACGTCGATCTGCACCGGCACGATCACCAGCTGCTGCTCGACGGGCATGCCGATCCGCAGCTTCAGCGCGTCCAGCGACGACGCGTAGCTGTCCACCACGTCGGCGAGGTCGGACTTGCCGAAAAGAACCTGCGCCTCGGTGTCGCGCACCTCGAAGCCCGGGACGTCGCCCGCCTCGTTCCGCCGACGCTGTTCTTCGGCCAGGCGTTCGAGCCCGGCGAGTTGAAGCTCCTGGTTGTTGATCCGCTGCTGCTGACGCAGCAGGTTGAAGTACGTGTTGGAAATATCGACGAAAAACTCGCGACGAAAACGCTCGAAGTCACGCGCCGCGTAAACAAGATCGCGCTCGGCTTGGATCAGGTCCTCACGCGCCACCTGCCCGGCCCCGCGCAACAGCGGCAGGTCGATCGATGCGTTGATGCGCGCGTCCTGGACCTCTTCGGCCGTCGTGGTCGTGCTCGCGCGCTGGATCAGGTTGGTGTAGTTGACCAGCGCCGAGACCGAGACGTCCCCGCCGTAGGGCAGACGCTGGCTGACGGTGAAGTCGTTGAGCAGGCCCAGCGCCGTGTCGTAGTCGCCCGACTCGGGCGTGCCGGCGACGTCGGCGGAGAGCGTGTTGAAGAACCGTGGGCCCCAGGCGTGCCGCTCGATGATCAGCGAGAGCGTCGCGAGGAACAGCCGCTCTTTTTCCGAGCGGTATTCCGGGGCGTTTTCGATCGCATAAGCAAGCAGGGCCTGCAGGTCGAGCCGGACCGCCTCGTCGGTGATCGGCTGCTTGGGGTTGTACTGCGTGGCGGCCGGGGCCTCCGCCTGGCGCGCGGGCAGTTCGTTCGCGGCGGGGTTGTACGTGTCGGGGTGCCGGGCATACGGGTCGGTCGCTAGTGCGTCTGAGCGGGGCGTCCCGATGGTCGGCGCGGTCACGCCCTGGGCACCCAGCGACATCCGCTGGCGCTCGGCGATCATCATGCTCACCTCGCGGTCCAAATCGGTCACTGAGCCGTAACAGCCGGTCAACAGAGCGGCCACGACCAGGAGCAACACACAGCCCACCGTCAAGTGCCGCGCTGCCGATGTGTCACGAAGGGTGGTCATAGTCGCTTGCTCAGGGCGGGGACGACGTGGATCGATGCATATTCTACGCGAGAGAGCCGGCCCGGGTTGACTTATTAATACGCGTGCCTACTGTTAAGGTTCGACGAGCCGTTCGAGTTTTGCTTACACGCGGAGAACGATCCATGCCCGAAGTCTCATACGATGGCCGCAGCTTCTCGATCGACGGCCGGCGCGTGTGGATCGTATCGGGCTCGATCCACTACGCCCGCACCCCACGCGGGCTGTGGCGTGACCGCATCCGCGCCGCTAAGCAGGCGGGGCTCAACTGCATCGAGACCTATGTCTTTTGGAACGCGCACGAGCAGTCGCCGGGCGAGTTCGATTTTGAAGGCGACCTCGACCTGCGGGCATTCGTCCAGCTGATCGCGGACGAAGGCATGTTTTGCATCCTCCGCCCCGGGCCGTACGTCTGTAGCGAATGGGACTTCGGCGGATTGCCCGCGTACCTGCATGGCACGGCCGACAAGAAGGGCAACCGCCCACGATTCCGCTTGGATGAGCCGCTGTACATGGAAGCGGTTGATCGATACTGGCGCGCCCTGATGTCGCAGGTCGGCGACCTTCAGGTCTCGACGCCACGCGACGGGCTCAAGCCCACGCCCCAGCCCGGGACCGCGCCCGGAGCCGCCGCCGGGGGTTACGAACACAACGCCGGCGGCCCCATCGTGCTCGTGCAGGTCGAGAACGAGTGGTTCTGTTCGAACCCCGACCAGGGCTCGGCTTACCTCGAGCGCCTGGTCAGTATGCTCCGTCAACAGGGCTGTGGCGTGCCGATCGTCAACTGCAATAACCTCTGGCAGGAGGTCGAGGGCACGATCGATACGTGGAACGGCGCACGCGACCTGCCTGCGATGATGCGCCAACTCGCCCAGCTCCGCCCCAACACGCCGCCGATGGTCATGGAGTATTGGCCGGGTTGGTACGACACGTGGGGTAAAGAGCGGGGCTCGCGCGTCAGCGCTTCGCAGCACGAGTACCGCATGGCCGGGTTGATCGGTGTGGGGGCACAGTTCAACCAGTACCTCTTCCACGGCGGAACGAACTTCGGCTTCTTCGCCGGCCGAACCAGCACGAACGACCACGCCTACCTCACCACCGGCTACGACTACGACGCGCCGCTCGGCGAAGCCGGTGCCCGCGGCGACAAGTACGCCGCGACCAAGCGCCTGTGCACCTTCGCCAGCCACTTTGGCCACGTTCTCGCCGCGCGGGATCACACGCCCGCCCCGGCGATCGCGCTCAATGAAACCGACCACCCCACCGCCCTGCTGCACCAGCGCGGCGGTCAGGGCGAGTGGGTCGTGCTGCTCAAGTCGCAGAAGGACAAGACTAAACACACCGAACTGCTATTGCCCAATGGCTTGACGCTCGACGTGCCTCACGCCGGTCAACGCACCGCGTGGGTGCTGCTCAACACAAACCTCGGCGGCGTCGCCACGCTCGACTACACCAGCCTCAGCCCGTGGGCGTTGGCCGACCGCAAGCTGCTGGTCGTCTTCGGCCCTGCCGGTGCGGAGGGCGTGGTCTCGATCAACGGCGAACACCGCGACGTCACCGTACCGACCGGCAAGACGCCGATCGTGCTCAAAGGCGAGCCGATCCACGTCGCCGTGCTCAATCACGAGCAGATCGACGCGGCCTACCTCGCGTCCGACGGACTGCTCGTCGGTTGCGACGGGCTGGACAACGATGACCAGCCGATCTCTAAGCCCGGCTGGGGCACGTTGCACACCGTCACGCTCAACGGGGACATCAAGAAGAAACGCGTCACGCAAGTAACCAAGCCGACCGCCCCACGCCTGGGCAAGTGGCAGGCGCTGACCGTCAAGCCGCTCATCGACGGGACCGACGAAGGCTACCAACCGATCGAAGGCCCGGCGTCGCTGGGCGAACTCGGCCAGGCGTTCGGCTACGGCTGGTACCGATTCAATCTGAGTAAGCCCGCGACGGGCAAGGTGCTGCCCCACGCCGGCGGAGATCGTTTGCACGTCTACCAAAAGGGCAAGCTCACGGCGATCCTCGGCAAAGGCGAGGGCGCGAGCGACGAGCCAACCCAGCTCAAACTCGTCGGCGACGTCGTCGTGCTCGCGGACAACCTCGGGCGGTACTGCTACGGCCAGGAAGTCGGCAAAGACACGAAGGGCCTGCCCGACCACCTGCACCACGTCAAGCCGTCCAAGGCCGGCAAGCCCGAACACATCAAGCAGCACGCCGGCGACCCGTTCGCGGTCGAGGGGTTCGTCTACCACCAGCAGGCGGGCGCGCGGCCGATGGCCGAGGCCTTGGCGTGGGAGATCAAGCCCGAGTCGCGCAAGCCGATCATCGTTGAGATCGACGGACTGGAACAGCCGTGTGTGATCAGCGTGAACGACGAGCCGGTGCGGTACTACGCCGCCGAGTTCGCGGGCAGGCACCTGCGCGTGTTGCTCGACCCGGCGGACGGCGGGCCGATGACCGGCGGGAAGAACACGATCAAGCTCGAACTGCTCGAGCCCTTGCGTGAAGGCGTCGCGATCGACAAGCACGTGCGGTTTTACCAGACGACCGGCCGGGCGACGCCGAAGGACGGCTGGGCGTTTACGCCTTGGACGATCCCCGCGAGCGACGACCCGGCCTGGCGCGTCGCGCCCAAGTCCCTGCCCGGCCAACCCAGCTGGCTGCGCAGCACGTTCAATGTCAAGTCCACCGACGCCCCGCTGTGGCTCGAACCGCACGGCCTGAGCAAGGGCCAGATCGTGCTCAACGGCCACAACGTCGGCCGGTACTGGCAACAAACCCGCGAGAGCAAGCAGGTCGGCCCGCAACAGCGCTACTACCTGCCCGAGCCGTGGCTGAAAGTGGACGAGCCGAACGAACTCATGCTCTTCGACGAGCACGGGCGGACGGGGGAGAAGTGTCGGCTGGTGTATGCGTAGGTAGGACAGGCATTCCTGCCTGTCATTCGTCCGCGGATCGAGTCGCAAGTTTATCCAGCCGAGCTGGACGACGGGCATGAATGCCTGTCACACTTTCATGCGGTAAACTTTACAAATGTCTGATTCACCCCCCCAAACCAAGAAGCCTGAACTCGAGATCGTCGAGCCGGTCGGCGGCCGTGTGCTTATCCGCAAAGACGAGGACAAGAAGCAGACCAAGAGCGGCATCCACCTGCCGGACAAGATCGAGATCCCGACGCTGACCGGCCGGGTCGTCGCGGTGTCCGCCGAGGTCGCGAACGACGAGCTGATCCCGGTCCAGCAGTACGACAAGGTCTTGTTTTCGCCGAAGGACGCGGTGCCCGTGGACTTCGAGGGCGACAACCGCCTGTTCGTCGTGCCGGTCGAAAACATCGTCGCGGTGTTCCGCAAGGCCAAGTAGGCGATTCAACGCAAGGAGCGCCGCGTGAGCGAGTCTATCCAGATCGAGCCGGTCAAACCGTTCGACCTGACGCTGTCCCCGCCGGGGAGTAAGAGCCTGACCAACCGGGCGCTGCTCATCGCGGCGCTGGCGGACGGGGCGACGCAACTCGACGGCGTGCTCTTCGCCGACGACACCCGGCGGATGCTCGAAGCGCTGCAGGCCCTCGGCTTCACGCTCGACATCGACGAGAACGCCAGGCGCGTCACCGTGCACGGCCAGAACGGCAAGGTCCCCGCCGAGTCGGCCGAGCTGATGCTGGGCAACGCGGGCACGGCGATGCGCTTCCTCACCGCGGCGTGTTGCCTGGGCCACGGCACGTACACGCTCGACGGCATCGAACGCATGCGACAGCGGCCGATCGGCGAATTGGTCGAGCCCTTGCGTCAACTGGGCGCGGAGATCGCGTACCTCGGCGAAGAAGGGTTCCCGCCTCTGAAGATCGAAGGGTCGCCCTACTTCGAGGGCGGGTTCGTGACGCTCGAGCCGACGCTGAGCTCGCAGTTTATTTCGGCGCTCTTGATCGCCGGGCCCTGCACGCCGCGCGGGGTGACGATCACGTTCAACGGCGAGATCACGTCGCTGCCCTACATCAGCATGACGCTAAAGCTGATGAAGCACTTCGGCGCGGGCCACGAATGGGGCGGGCCGAAGAAGAACGCCGTGCGCGTCACCGCCGCGAGCTACAAGCCGACGCCTTATACGATCGAGCCGGACGCTTCGAACGCGTCGTACTTCCTCGCCGCGGCCGCGGCCGTGCCCGGCTCGTCGTGCACGATCGAGAACCTGGGCAGCGAGTCGGTCCAGGGCGACGCGGACTTCTGCAACATCCTCGGGCGGATGGGCTGCACCGTCACGCAGCGCACGCACTCGACGACCGTCGCCGCCCCGGCGTCGGGCAGGCTGCGCGGCGTCGATGTTCGGCTCAGCAAGATGCCCGACATGGCGCAGACGCTCGCGGCGCTCGCGATCCTCGCCGACGGCCCGACACGTATCCGAAAGGTGGGCAACCTGCGTGTCAAGGAGACCGACCGCATGGAGGCGATCCGTGTCGAGCTGACCAAACTCGGCGCCAGCGTCGAGATCAAGAAAGACGACATCCTGATCGAGCCCCCCGCGGGTAATACGCTCACGCCCGCCAGCGTCGATACATATGACGACCATCGCATGGCGATGGCGTTCAGCGTGATCGGTTTGGCGACCCCGCCGGGCACGGTGACGATCAACGACCCGGATTGTGTGAATAAGACCTACCCCAACTACTGGGAGGACCTGCAAAAGCTGCACGACGCCGCGACCGCCGCGGCGACATAGAGTTAATCGATACATGAATGGTGAGGTAGGACAGGCATTCCTGCCTGTTAATCAGCCGGAGGCTGAATCAGCACCACGCGAAACCGGCTTCGCCGGATGACAGGCACGAATGCCTGTCTTACTAGAGATTTTGAGGCCTGCTTTGTTCAACGACCCCAGCATCAACCTGAGCCTGCCCCACCGCGTCCGCTTCACGCGCAACGCGTTTGCCGCGGGTAACACGACGCTCGCCGACGTCTTTGAGGGCGACGCCGATGCACACGCGAAGGTGCTCGTCGCCTGCGACCAGGGCATAGTCCAGGCGATGCCCGGGCTACAACAACAGATCGAAGACTACTTCACCGAGCACGCCGAATCACTGCCCAGGCTCGTCGGCTTCCGCGCCGTCGTCGGTGGCGAGCAGTCGAAGAACGACCTCTCGAATCTCGAAGCGTTCCTTGGCGAAATCGACCGCGCCCGCCTCGACCGGCACAGCTACATCCTCGTCATCGGCGGAGGTGCCGTGCTCGACATGGTCGGCTTCGCCGCTGCCGTCGCCCACCGCGGCATCCGCCTGGTCCGTGTGCCCACGACCACGCTCGCGCAGGCCGACTCGGGCGTCGGCGTGAAGAACGGCGTGAACATGTTCGGCAAGAAGAACTTCATCGGCGCCTTCGCCGTGCCCTGGGCCGTGGTCAACGACCTGACGCTGCTGGACACGCTCGACGACCGCGAGTGGCGCAGCGGGCTGAGCGAAGCGGTGAAGGTCGGCCTGCTGAAAGACGCCGGGCTGTACCGCCTGATCAGCAAACGGGCCGACATGCTCGGCAAACGCGACCGCGCGTTGGGCGACGACGTCATCCAGCGCTCGGCACACCTGCACCTCGACCACATCGCCCACGGCGGCGACCCGTTCGAGATGACCACCGCGAGGCCGCTGGACTTCGGCCACTGGTCCGGCCACAAGCTCGAACAACTCACCGACTTCGCCATCAAGCACGGCGAGGGCGTCGCCCTCGGACTCGCACTCGACGTCACCTACTGCGAACTCAAGGGCATGCTCCCCCCGGAGGTGGCGCAAGACATCCGACAAACGTTAGAGACGCTGGGCTTCGACTTGTACCACCCCGCGATGGACGACCCCGACGCCCTGCTCGCCGGCCTCGACGAGTTCCGCGAGCACCTGGGCGGGCGGCTGACCATCACGCTCATCGAGGGCATCGGCAAGCCCGTCAACGTCCACACGATCGACCGCGACGCGATGGCGCAGGCAGTCGCCAAACTCCGCAAACTCGCCGCGAACGCAACGGTGATGTGACCGGTAGGACAGGCATTCCTGCCTGTCAATCAGCCGCAGGCCGAATCGCGACACCTATTTGATCCGGCTTCGCCGGATGACAGACAGGAATGTCTGTCCTACTTCATGCATAATGGAGTCATGGCAGAGAACCCCGAACAACCCACCTGCCCGATGCCGCGCGACCAGGTCGTCGACCGGTACTTCCTCGAACACCGCGCGAAGCTGCTGGATGTCGCCGCCTTCCTGGATCGGCTGGACCGAAGCGAAGCGCCTGCCGATGCCGACGAAGACTTCCGCGTCGAAGCGCTGCAGCGCGCAATCGCCCTGCTCATCGATGAAAAAGGCGAGCGTGCCAAGCGCGTGCTCGAACTGTTCAGCGACCCGACCGAGACGCCGATCGACAAGGCACCGATGAAGGGCGCGACCGGTGCCTACAGCAAGAAAGACCCAAAATGAAAAATATTAGCAATTCTAGATTAGCAGCGATCATAGTTTGCTTCACTGTTGTAGTGGTAATCGCGTATTCTAGCATTGATAGAACAGCAGCTTCATCGGAAAGTCCAGTCGGTGGTGCGATGAAAGTCGTGACGATTGAGAGTGGTTATCTGGAGCTACAATTTGTCCCGGCTGATGACAAGCATCCGACAGAGAATTACTTGATTCCTTATAGTGGAATAAAGCAAGTTCGCATATCCGAAGACGAGAATGACTATCGCTTGACGATATACTTCAGTTCGATAGGAAGTGATTCAGATCGAAGTAAAACAATAGTTAAAGTAACTCATCGTGAAGTGTTTTCTTCTTTTCAGATCAACGGTCGTGTCAATGGATTTGAATTTAAAGACAGACAGAATGAGATCGAATTATTCTTGAACAACTACAAGTCTTGGTTGAATCGCAAATAAATGAAATACATCGACCCGCACATCCACATGGTCAGCCGGGTGACCGACGACTACCAGCGCATGGCGATGGCCGGGTGCGTCGCGATCACCGAGCCTGCGTTCTGGGCCGGGTTCGACCGCAGCTCCGCGCAGGGGTTTTACGACTACTACGTCCAGCTCACCGACACCGAGCCGAAGCGCGCCGCTCAGTTCAGCATCGCCCACCACTGCTGGCTTTGCATCAACCCCAAGGAAGCGGAAGACCCCGGCTTCGCCCGCGAGGTCATGGCGATCATCCCCGACTTCCTTGATAAGCCCAACGTCCTGGGCATCGGTGAGATCGGGCTGAACAAAAACTCGAAGAACGAACTCGAGATCCTCGAAGCCCACATCGACCTCGCGGCCGAGCACGACCGGCTGATCCTCGTGCACACCCCGCACCTCGAAGACAAGCTCAAGGGCACAAAACTGATCATGGACGCGATCAGGAACCACGGCTCGATCGACCCGGGCCGGGTGCTGATCGACCACGTCGAAGAACACACCGTCAACCACGTGCTGGACCGCGGGTTCTGGGCGGGCATGACGCTGTACCCGGACACGAAGATGACCCCGCAGCGGGCCGCCGACGTGATCGAGATGTGCGGGAAGGAGCGGTTGTGGATCAACTCGGCGGGCGACTGGGGGTGTTCGGACCCGCTGGCCGTGCCCAAGTGCCAGCAGGAAATGAAGCTCCGCGGGCACACGTTGCAGACGATCGAGCAGATCAGTTATGAGAATCCGCTGAAGTTTTTGTCGCAGTCGGGTCGGTTCAAGACATCTGAATGAACCGCCAAGGAGCCAAGTGCGCCATGGAAGTCAATGGACGGCTTGCGTTCCTTGGCGCACTTGGCACCTTGGCGGTTTAGAATCGAATCATGCTCGATGTGTTAGGCCCCAACACCACGCTCGGCTACTGCACCAACGTGCACGCGGGCGCGACGTTCGATGAGATGCGGTCGAACTTGCTGCGGTACGCCGTGCCGGTGAAGCAGCGTGTGTCGCCCGGCGCGCCGATGGGCGTGGGGCTGTGGCTGGCGGCGGACGCGGCGAACTATGCGCTGGCGAACCCCGCGGCGCTCGCCGACTTCAAGTCGTGGATGCAGGGCCTGGGCCTGGCGGTCTACACGGTCAACGGCTTTCCCTACGGCAACTTCCACCAGCCTGTCGTGAAGACGAAGGTGTATCAGCCGGACTGGACGACGCAGGCGCGTTACGACTACACGCTGACGCTGGCGAAGGTACTCGCCGAGCTGTTGCCCGAGGGGGCGGAAGGCAGCATCTCGACGCTGCCTTTGGGCTGGCCAGCGTTGACCGGCGAATCGGACGAGGCGTTGCACCGCGTCAAGTCCGCCTCGGCCGGCCGGCTGCACGACCTGGTCCACCAGCTCGCGCGCCTCGAGCTGGACACGGGCAAGCTCATCCACATCAACCTCGAGCCCGAGCCGGGCTGCCTGATCGACACCGCGCCCGGCATGGTCGACTTCTTTCAGCAGTACCTCTTGGATTCCCCGGACGACCTCAGCGTGCTCGGGTACCTGCGCGTCTGCCACGACGTCTGCCACTCCGCGGTGATGTTCGAGCCCCAGGCCGACGCGCTGCGTGCCTACCGCGACGCGGGGATCAAGGTCGGCAAGGCCCAGCTCAGCTCGGCCGTCCGCGTGCCTTTCGGCGAGATGAGCTTCGACGAAAAGGCCGAGGCGATGACGCACCTCAAGTCTTTCCAGGAAGGCCGGTACCTGCACCAGACCTGCGTACGCGAGCCGAGCGGCGCGACGACGCTGTACCACGACCTGCCCGACGCGATCAAGGCGCACGAAGACGACGCCGACCCGGCCGGCGAATGGCGCGTGCACTTCCACGTGCCGGTCTACCTCGATCAGTTCGGCCCGGTCCGCACGACGCGATACGCGATCGGCGAGTTTCTTAACGCGGTGCAGCCCGGCGACGAACTGCATCACTTCGAGGTCGAGACGTACGCGTGGAACGTGCTGCCCGACGAGTTGAAGCGGGAGGAACTGGCCGACGGGATCGCGGACGAGTTGGCGTGGGTGCGTGAGACGTTTGGGGATCAGAAGAAGGAACAATAGCCGGCGGCCTACGGACGCCGGACGCGTTGACACGCCGTTA
>JBKAGS010000004.1:0-66735 GCA_046290505.1 Phycisphaeraceae bacterium
GGCCGACGAGGACACGGCATCGTTGATCGACCGCATGCCGGTGATGGTTTCGGTGACGACGCTGCCGCCTTCCGATGCGATCCGGCCGGACTCGTTGGCCGAGTTGGCGGCGTCGGCGGACTTGCGCGCGACCTCGACGACGCTGGCGGACATCTCTTCGACGGCGGAGGAGACCTGGGTGATCTGCGCGGACTGCTCGTTGGCGCCCGCGGCGATCTGTTCGGCGCTGGCGGCGATCTCGGTGGACGCCGCGGCGACCTCGGTCGAGGCGCCGGTGACCTCGGCGATGACGTCGTGCATCTTCTCGACCAGCTGGTTAAACCACGTGCCGAGCTGGCCGACCTCATCGTTGCTATGGATTTCCACGCGTTCACGCAGGTCCAGCGTTTCGACGATCTGCTTGAACTTGGCGACCAGTTGATTCACCGGCTTGCCAAACATCAACCGCAGCGCGAAGACGAAGAGGATGACGGCCCCGACGACCATGGGCACGACGAACAGCAGCACGCTTGTAGTGGCCTCGGCGACATCGTCATCCACCTTGCTCAGCGGCATCATCACGTGGTAGGCCCCGTGCATGTCGCCGACGGACCAGTCTTCCATGGTGAAGCCGAGCACGTCCTTGCCGTCGCCGGTCGGGCTGGTCGCCGGGTCGCCGTGGCAGAGCATGCAGTCCTGGGTGAGCTTGATGGCGCGCATGTAGTGCAGGGTGTTGGTCGATTCGTCGACGCGCGAGATCGTCTCCTCGCCGCCGGCGGCCACCTGCTGCTCGAGGTCGGTCAGCAGGCTGGCGGCGAAGGGCCCGCGGCGGTCGAAGTCCTCGTCGCCCTGCTGCGCGTCCGGCTCGTTGTCGGGGTTGCGGGCGTCGAACGACGAGATCTGGAAGTCGATGTCCTCGCGCTCCGCCGCCTCCTGCGCGGCGTACCAGCCGGCGACCACGGGGATGGTCTTGAAGATGCGGGCCCGGGTGTAGTCGTACGAATCGCCCGCCGCGGCGCGTTCCTCGGCGAGCTCGGCCAGCAACGCCTCGTTGCTGAACACGCCGTCGGCCTGCAGGTCGCCGGTGTGGTTCTTCGCCTCGTCGGCGACGGCGGTGAAGGCGGCGGCCTTGTCGATCATCGACTGGTTGGCCGCGGCGCGGTGCTTGTCGATGAACACCAGGTTGTTGACGACGACGATGAGCGTGATGATCGTCAGCGTCAGCCCGATGATCCGGACCCCCAGACTCAGGGACTTGAACTTATTGAAAAGCGATCGCATCAGGGTGCCTCCACGAGTAAGCGAACGGGACAGGCCGGGCACGGTTGGCGCGGGTCACTGTCCGCTGTCGTGGCAGAGATCGGCGGAACGGGCTAACCGATTAACCTGTTGGCCCCAGGCCAGCGGGGCGGAGAGCGCCTTTGAACCGCGTCGGACGCGTGTTCCCGAACGGGTTGGACGTTTTTTACGACAGCCGACGGAGCCGGGCGTGCTCGATGCCGGCCCGCTGGAGGTGGGGCAGCACTTGGTCGCGCCAGCGGTTCGCGTCGGCCCCGTAGCCGGCGGTCGGTGCGACCTGCGGCGCGAGGCGGCGGAAAAAAGAGTTGAACCGTTGCATGAGCAGTTCGCGCGTGTACTTCGCCGTCATCGACGCGAGCGCGACGGGCATGTGCTGCCGCTCGGCCTCGACGATGAACGAGATGGTCATTGTTTTTTTCGCTTGCGAAACGCGGTAGGCGCTGGTTTTTTCGGTCTCGCCCAGCACGTCGATCGCCGCGTCCTGGAAGACCTGGGCCAGCAGGTCGCGGTATCGGACCCGGCCAGACTGCCGATCGACCGCGACGTGCGGGTGGTGGTCGCCGAAGCGTTGCATCAGGCCGACCAGGTGGTGGGCGACGGCGGTGAAACTGACCGCGGCCTTGGAGCGCGTGAGCGCGACGCGTTGGTTGAAGTGGTCTTCGTAGACGACCTGGGCGTGCAGCCCGCCGAGCTGGACGCCCGCCTTGTCGCACGCCCGGCCGAGCATCCCGCTGGCGAGGGTGATCTCGTCGGCGGTGCTCGCGCTGGGCAGCGTCTGCCACGGCCGATCGTCGCTGGCGGCGTACCACGGCAGGGCGTCGAGCCCGTCGTCGCCCGCGGTGCGGTGGCGTGATTCGCCGACGCGGTCCAGCCAGTCGCCGACGTGGTCGGGCCTGGGCGTGTGGTGGTCCGTGCCTGCGAACGCGAGCAGGCCGAGCTCGAGGTGTTTGATGCCCGCGGCCTTGGTGGTCAGCTTCTTCGAGTCGTTGATGGCGATGCGCCCGCGCCGGTCACGCAGGCGTTCGCACACCGCGGACGACAGCAGTTCCCACATCGCCGGCGGCTTGTCGTCGTGATCGCGGTCGCGCAGGACCAGGACGGACGCGCCGACCACCATCGGGCCGTACATCGGCCCGTACCCCGCCTCGTCGATGCCCGCGTAGACGTACATGCGCCGGACATGATAATGCCACATGCCGGCCTAACGGGTACGTGCCCAGCGGTCGCCGCAGTCTGCCATGCCAGCGGTTGACGGCAGGTAGAAATACGACTGGGTCGGCTCCTCCCGACCGAGCATTGCGATCAACCTGCGTTCGTACAGCCCTTCATCGACGCCTTCTTCTTCGTCCAGCCGGGCGAGGCAGTGCTCATCGACTTGCCACAGCTCCCCGAGGATGGACCGACCGATTGCTCCAAGCGGGCCGGCCTCGACAAGCGCGGGGTAGTCGCCGGTGTTGAACAGTCGGTAGCGTGCCGCGGTGTGCGCTTCGCCGAGGAAGGCCTGCTCCGCGAGCAAGTGGGCTCGGACGTCGCCGCGCTTGAGCGTGCCGTAGACGAAGAGGGTGGTCCGCGGTGCGGTCATCGCCGGATGATAGCGAGCGGAACGCGCGCCGCGTATCCACGGTCTCAATAGCATCGCATCGTCTTGATCGAATCGAGTATCGCGCGTTCCGTCTCGTCGTAGTACTCGGCGACGCCCCAGGCCTCGAACGCGTAGACGTAGTCGCCGTCGTCCGAGACGCCCAGCGCGATGAGGTAACGCACGGTCTCGCCCGCGATCTGCTTGTGCCCCTTGATCAACCGCCCGGGGCCGCCACGCTCGAGGGTGATCGCCTCGGGCGCGACGAGTTCCAGCTCGGCGATCTGTTTCAGCGATCGCTCGGTCAACCGCTGCCAGAAGGTCAACGCCCCCTCGTCGAAGTTCTTGAACTTGCGGACGCGTACCCGCACGCCGTTCGCGTCCACGGCCTGGGTGACGTACGCCTCCTGGAAGTAGCGGATGAAGCCCTCGGGCAGCTCGACGCTCACGCCGTCGCGCAGCCGGCGGGGCCCGGTGACGTCGATCGCCTGCCGCTCGTGGAACACCTCGCCAAGGTCGCGCACCCACGCGATCGGGATGCCCGGCGTCAGGCGTTGTTCGCTCGGCGTCGCCTGGATCGTCAGCGTGATCGTCGCGTACGCGATCTGTTGTTTCGCCAGCCGAAGCCGGCCCTGAATCAGTTCGATCTGCTCGGTCACCCGCGCCAGCTCCTGCTCGACCTTCAACGCGTGTTCAAGATTCTCCGCGCCCTTGACCATCTCGATCAGCCGGTCGCGCAGCGTCTGGGCGCTACGCAAACGCGACTCGAGATCGACGACGCGCTCGGTCGCGTCCTGCGCGAAAACCCGCCTGGTCGTGACCTCGCCGAGCCCCGCCAACACGTCGAGCGCTTCCTCGAACGCCGCGGCGGGGACACGCAGCACGAGCCGGCCCGGGCTTGATTCACCGATGTACCCGCCTTTCGTTTCGATGACCCGCTCGGCCTTCGCCTGGACGAGCTCGACGCGGTCGGCCTTCAAGCCCAGCTCCGCGGTGTAGATGATGAGAGGGCGGAAGGCGTCCGGCTGCTCGCCCGGGTTGTGAGCCGCCGTCGTGAATGTCGGGTCGGAAGCCCCGGCGGGATTGGACGCGGCGACGGCCCGCTGTTCAGCCAGCATAGACGGCGACGCAGCAGCATCAAGAGAGCGGTACGCGTTCGGGCTCGCCGCGCAGCCGAGCAGGCTGAGGCACGCGACCAGCGCGCAGGATAGGCGTTGAAGGGGAATGAGCATCGCAAGTCCTTTCGGGTTTGATGAATCGTGATGGTGTTGCGTGGGCTTATTCGCCCACCGTCGTGTCGTACTTGACGCCCTCGGGCACGGGCAGCGCCTGGTTCACGGTCGTGCCGGTCGCGCCGGCCGTGACGCGGGTCGCGTCGACGGCGAGGAAGGACGTGTACGCGCTGACCAGGCCGTACTCGAGGGCGGTCGCGAGGACCGCCGGCTTCATCTCGTTGTTGCCGTCGAGCGTTTGGCGGTCCATCATGTCCGCGATCTTTCGGCGGGCCCAGACTTGGCCCAGCGCCGGGTGCTGCGCCGCGTGCGCGTCGTCGATTGAAAAGCCGATGCGCTCGCCGCCCGCGCGGCCGGTCACGCCGATCTCGCTGAGGTCGCCGCTGTACCGCCCGGTCAAGATCACCGGCCGACCGACGAGCAGATCGGGCGTGCGGTTGGGGTAGACCTGCGCGACGTCCGCGGCGCCCCAACTGATCCGGACGTCCGTCATCGCCGGCCGGCTGACGCGCTCGAAGTACAGGTCCATGATCTCGTCGCCGTCGTTGCCGGGCAAGAGGTACGCCGCCGCGCCGCGGCCGACCCTGGCCATGCGCTCGAGCAGGTAGCGGTTGGTCGACGAGCCGACGCCGAAGCTGAACACGCGGGCCCCGCCGATGCGCTGGTCCATCTCGCGGAGGATTTCCTTCTCGTTGCCGATGTAGCCGTCGGTGAGGAAGGTGACGACGCGGTAGCGCTCGGGGTCGTGCGGGAAGTCGAGCGCGGCTTTGATCCCCTCGATCATCATCGTCCCGCCCGAGCCGGACAACCCATCGACGTAATCGAGCGCGCGGCGGATGTTGCGCGGCGTCGCGGGCACGGGGTCGGGGCCGAACGCGCTGGCGTCGTTGCTGAAGCGGATGATCTGGAAGGTGTCGGTCGGGCGCAGCTGCTTGAGCGCGTGGCGCATCGCGTCTTTGGATTGACGCATCGGCTCGCCGGACATCGAGCCCGAGCAGTCGAGCACGAAGACCATCTCCATCGGCTGGCGCTCCAGGCCCTCGAGTTCGCTCGGCGGATACATCATGAGTGTGAAGTAGCCGCGGCCTTCTTGGTCGACGTGCTTGACCAAGCCGCTCTTCATCGTCTTCCCCGCCACGCGGAAGGCGAAGACGAAGTCCTTGTTCGGGATCGTCTTCTGGTCGGCCAGTTCAACGTGCAGCTTGTTCGCGTTGTCCTTCGGGCTGCGCGCCGCGACGGTGTGTGTCAGGCAGCGCGCCTCTTCGATCGACACGCCCGCGTCGATGTCGAGGGTCAGCGCGATGTCGTGTCCGCTGCGCTCGTTCGGGCGGAGGTAGCTGCTCGTCGTGCCGGTGCCGCGCGGCGTCGCGCCCCGGCCGACGGCGTGGACCGGGTCGGCGCTGCCCGCCGGGTTGAATCGTGGGCCGACGACCATCGGGAATGTGAACGCGTACCAGCCGTCGCTGTAGCTCAACGTGTTGAAGTAGCGGATGTTGATGTCGATCTGCTTGCCCGGCTCGATGTTGGCAACCTTCTGCTCGAAGATGTTCGGCCGAACCTGGCTCAAGAGCGACGCGTTGAACCCCTGCCGACGCGCCGCCAGATAAATACGCTCCGCCTCTCCTTTTTCCCGGATAATCCCGCGGATCTGCCGGCGGTCGTCTTCCGGGCCGACCTCCATCACGAACTCGCTCACCGCGGCGTCCTGCGGCAGCGGGAACTGGTACACCGCCTCGATCTTCTCCATGAACGGGTTGTGGAACTGCTGCTCGACGTCGACCGTCGCGATGTAGCCGGCGACAGACGCCTTGACGGCCGTGTGTTTCAGCGGCATCGGCACGAGCGTCGGCTCGGCGTCGGGGTCGCCCTTGGTCGGCGGGACGACCGCGACCATCGCGCCCGCGCCGGGGTGGTCGTCTTCTTGTTCCGCGTTCGGCGGGGCCCCTTGCTTCTGCGGCTTGACGATGACCCAGATGTCGTCGCCGGGCTTGGCGAGCATGAGCGGGGCGGATGGGTCGGCGTCAACACTCGGGATCATCCCGGCCATCAGTCTTTCTTCGTGCGCCCGTTTTGTCATGGCTTGATCCGCTTGCGCGGCTCGGTTCATGCTTAACGCCGCGTCGTGCGAACTCTGTACACCGCAGCCTTGCAACCACGCCATCGACGCAACCAGCAACCCAAGCACCAGCATCAACGACATCGGTTTCATCTTCATCACTCGGGCCTTTCCGGGATCGAGAGGGTGTGGCTCGGCTTCGCGTCGATCTTCCTGCCGTCGGCGTCGCCGGCGGTCATCAGTTTCAGTTCCAACTCGGGCAGCGCCTCGGCGTCGACCGGCTGCATGAACATCACGTGCACCCGCGCGACACGCACGGGCTCGGTCGGCAATTGCTCGGCGTCTAAATGCGGCAGCGCGTACTCCGCGACGATCAAGCGATCGATGTCGATCTCTTGCGCCAGGCGGTCGAAGTAGGGTGGCCGATCGTGGTCGAACGCGGGGTGTTCGCCGGCTTCGACGCCGACGACGGTGAAGTTCACGCCCGGCGCAGACAGCACGAACTGATACGCGCCCAGCGGTTTGCCCCTCGGGTCGATCGTCACGTCGATGTAGGCGAAGGTCAGCCCGGCGTCGGGCGCGACGGCGTCCGGCCGGGCGTCATCGGCGGGCGGGTCGGCGAGGGTCGGCGTGATCGCGACCGCGCCAAACGACGCCGAGACCAGGATGGCGAGCAACACTTTCATCAGCCCGGCTCCCCGTGGTTGAGCATGACGGCGCGGTGGGCGATCCAGTCGATGTCGCGCTGGTCGACCTTGCCGTCGCCGTCGAGGTCCATCGGCTCGGACGACGACCGGCCGCGTTCGAGCCGGCGGGCGAGCGCGTAGGCGTCGAGGATGTCGACCCTGCCGTTCTGGTCGACGTCGCCCGCCTCGCCGTGGAACGTGGTGGCGGGTACGGATTCGCTGTACGCCACTTCGAGGTCGCGTTCGGTTTCGCCGAAGGGGTTGCCGAGGAAAACGATGATGCCGATCATCGCGGCCGCGGCGAGCGCCCCGCCCGCCGAGCCGGCGAAGAACAGCCGGAGGTTCCGCCGCTTTCGGCCGGCCTGGGCCAGGTGTCGGCGTGCCCCGGAAAGCACGTCGGCGTCGCGCCCGGCGTCGGGCATCACGGCCGGGCCGTCGAGCTCGCGCAACGCGTCCACGATCGCGGGCGGCAGGCGGTCAAATTGTTCATCATCGTGCGGCATGGCGGTCGGCCTTCCATCGGTACAGGGCCCGTCGTGCCCGGCGGGTTCAAGGGGCGAAGTGTTTTTTTGCCAACGGGTCGTCCCGCAGCTTGCGGATCGCGTGGTGGACGCGGGTCTTCACGGTCCCCAGCGGGATGTCCACCGCCTCGGCGATTTCTTCGAGCGATAACCCATCGACGAACCGCAGGACCAGCACCTCGCGCTGGGCGTCGGGCAGGTTGGCGAGCACGGCGTGCAGGTCGCCGGGCGCGTCGGCCTGCGCCGGGTCGTCGGCGCGGTCGGTGCCCGCTTGTGATGCTAGCGCGGCCTCGGGCGTGTCGCCCTGGGTTCGTCTTGCTTTTTGTTTTGCACTCAGCGCGTTGTGCTTGAGGACCGGGTAGAGGAAGGTCGTCAGCTTGGCGGTGAGCGTGAAGCCGGGGAACTTCTTGTAGAAGTAGACGAAGCTGTCCTGGACCGCGTCGAGGGCGAGCTCGCGTTCGCCGGCGAAGCGCATGGCGATACGGATCGCGTAGTCGCGGTGGCGGAGGTAGAGCGTGTCGAAGGCGTCGGCCTCGCCGCGGTTGAGCGCATCGATCAGGTCCAGGTCGGACCGCGGATCGTCCCTCGGATTATCAGCACGGCGGGGCATCTGCCGACATTATGCCGGGAATCGGTGAGCGCGTTAGCCATCGCCTGCAAGGCGATCATGATCCGATTCGAGCGTTGGTCACTCCGCGCCGACCAGCTGCCCGCTCGCGAGCGCCTGGTACGCGGGGCAATCCCGCATCAGCTCGTCGTGCTTGCCGATGCCGACGACCCGTCCCGCGTCCATGACGACGATGCGGTCGGCGTTGACGATCGTGGACATGCGGTGGGCGATGACGAACGTCGTCCGGCCCGCGGTGATCTGCTCCATCGCCTTGGCGATGAGCGCCTCGCTGGTCGTGTCGACCTGGCTGGTCGCCTCGTCGAGGATGAGGATCGCCGGGTCGCGTAAAACGGCACGCGCGATGCACAGGCGCTGCGCCTGCCCGCCGGACACGCCCTCGCCGCCCTCGCCGATCGGCGTGTCGTAGCCCTCGGGCATCTCGTCGATGAACAGGTCCGCGGTCGCGGCCTTCGCGGCCTCGGCGATGTCGGACTGCCGCGCCCACGACCGGCCGTAGGCGATGTTCTGCGCGATCGTGCCCTTGAACAGCTTGGTCTTCTGCGTCACCATCGCCATCTGCGAGCGGACCGATCGCAGGTCGTGCCGGTTGACGTCGTGCCCGTCGATCAGGACGCGCCCGCCGCCGGGCTCGATCAGCCGGGCAAGCACGGAGACGAGCGTGGACTTGCCCGACCCGTTGCCCCCGACGATCGCGACCATCTCGCCGAAGCGCACGTCCAGATCGACCTCGCACAGCGCCGGCGTCGCCGCGCCGGGGTAGCTGTAGGTCAGCTTCTCGAAGCGTACCGACTCGCGGTGGCGCGGCAGCGCGGGCAGCTCGCCGCGCTGGTGCTCGTCGTCGGGGTGCATGCGTTCGTCCAGCTCGAGCAACCGCTCGGCGGCGGCGTCGGAGGCGGTCAGGTCGTGGTGCAGGTTCGACAACGGCTTGAAGCTCGCGCCCGCGGTGACCAGCGCCGCGAGGATCGTCATGAACTGGCTGCCGGGCACGCCCTTCTCGAAGATCGCCCACGCCGACAACCCCGCGACCGCGATGACCCCGGCCATCGCGATGACCTCGACGACCAGCGACGAGACCGCGCGCACCCGGTGCTGGCGCACCTGCTCCCTGAACGCGCGCTGGGCCGAGCGCAGGAACCGGCGGGACTCGGCGCCCTCGGACTGGCTCATCTTGATCACGCGCAGGTCCCCGAGCGATTCGTTCATGCGCTCGAGCATCTCCGCCTGGGCGACGAGGGTCTGCTTCGCGGCCTTGCGCACCGACTTGCCGAACTTGCGCACGACGACGGAGATGATCGGCCCGCCGATGAGGGCGACCGCGGTGAGCTGCCAGTTGATCATGAACGCGACGGTCAGCGCCATGATCACCTTCAGCAACGCCTGCGACGAGCGGACCAGGATGCCCTGGAACCCGTTGCGCAGCTGGTCGACGTCGGTCATGATCCGGCTCGCGCCGTCGGCCATGCCGTGGGCCCAGTAGCTGCCCAGGTCCATGCGCACCATCTTGCGGTACAGCGAGACGCGCCAGAACTGGATGACGCGCGCGGTCGTACGGACGATCATATAGGTGTGCAGGAACCGCCCGACGCCGCCGACGATCGTCAGCAGCAGGATGCAGAACATCACGAGCATGAAGCCGTTGAACGCGTCACTCGGCAGGGTACCGGCGATGTCGTCGCCCAACTGCTCGAACCGCCCGTTGAGCGCGCCGTCCACCAGGTCCGGCAGCGTGCGTTCTTCCTTCAAGAGGAAGTTAAAGATCGGCAGCATCAGCCCCAGCCCCGCGCCGAAGGACAGCGTCATGATGACCAGCCCGACGCACGCGACGCCCAGCTGCGCCTTGTGGCGCAGCAGCGGCTTGGCGGTCTTCATCAGCGAGGGGTACATGCGTCGGCTCGGCGGGGGGCAAACCGAACAGTTTAGCGGAACCGCGGGGTAGCGGCTGTATCTGAACGCCCGCCCGCAACCGCGGCGGTACGATAGCGAACGCGATGATGCGCCCGACGATCTACATCGTGAGCGACGGCAAGCCCGGCCACCTCGCCCAGAGCCGCGGGCTGGCCGACGCGATCGCCCGGCGGGTCGACATCAACACCGTCGAGATCAACCTCACGAACCCGAGCAAGGACGCGGACCGCGCGAGCGCTAGGGACGGCCTGGTCCTTTCCGCCGGCCGACGGACGTACACGCACGCGCTCGGCTTCGCCCGCGACCGCGCGCTCCCCGCGATCGCGCTGATGAACCCCGGCTGGCTGAAACGCAAACGCTTCGGCCTCTGCGTCATTCCCCGTCACGACGGCGTCGCCGAATCGCGCAACGTCGTCGTGACCGAAGGTGCGCTCAACGGCATCACGCCCGCGACTAACAGCGCGCCGAATCAAGCGCTCTTGCTCATCGGCGGGCCGAGCAAGCACCACCGGTGGGAAGACGAATCGATGCTCGCGCAGTTGCACACGCTGCTGTCACGCGATCCGGACGTGCGCTGGACCGCGACCGGTTCACGCCGAACACCCGACGCGACCGACAAGCTGCTGCGCCGGCTGGCCGACGAGCACGGCGGGCGCTTCCTTTACACCCCGGCGAGCGAGACGCCGCGCGGTTGGGTCGCCGAGCAACTGTCACGCTGTGGCGTCTGCTGGGTGAGCGAGGACAGCGTGTCGATGGTGTACGAGGCGTTGACGGCGGGTGCGCGGGTGGGCCTTCTCGAGGTGCCCCGCCGGCCGGGCAAGCCCGGGCGCGTGGTGCGTGGGGTCGAGTCGCTGGCCGAGCGCGGGTGGGTCACGCCGTTCCACGATTGGCGCGCGGGCCAGGCGTTGTCGGGTGATCGGCCGGCGCTGGCCGAGGCCGACCGCGTGGCAGACGTTATCTTGCAGCGATGGCCGAGCCTGACAAACGGTTGACGGTGATGCAGGTGCTGCCCGGGCTCGAGGCAGGCGGGGTCGAGCGCGGCACGCTCGAGGTCAGCCAGGCCCTGTGCGAACGCGGCCACCGCAGCGTCGTCGTGTCCAACGGCGGGCGCTTGGTCGGCCAGCTCGAACAGCACGGCGCGCAACACCGCGCGATGCCCGTCCACCGCAAGTCGCCGATCACGCTGACGCAGGTCCGCCCGCTGCGGCGCGCGATCCGCGAACTTAACGTGCAGGTGCTGCACGCGCGCTCGCGCGTCCCCGCGTGGGTCGCCTACCTCGCGTGGCGCGGCATGGCCGAGCGTGACCGGCCGGTGTTTATCACCTCCGTACACGGCCTGTACTCGGTCAACCGCTTCAGCAAGATCATGACCGCCGGCCAGCGCGTCGAGGTCGTCTCCGAAACCGTCCGGCGGTACGTGCTGGACAATTACCCCGATACCGACCCGGACAAGCTCTTGCTCAACTACCGCGGCGTGGACCCGGCCGGCTTCCCGTTCGGTTACCGACCTACCGACGACTGGCTACGCGCATGGCGCGAGCAGTATCCCCGATTGGAAGGCAAGTTCGTCATCGCGCTCGCGGGTCGGCTGACGCGTTTGAAAGGCCACCTCGACCTGATCGACGCGATCGCCGCCCTGCGCGAACGCGGCATCGACGCCCACGGCCTGATCGTCGGCGACGAAGACCCACGCCGGCTCGCCTACGCCCGCGAGCTGCGCGAGACCGTCGCGGCCAAGGGACTCAACGACCACGTCACGTTCACCGGCCACCGCAAAGACATCCGCGAGGTCCTCGCCGTGTCCGACGCCGTCGTGTCGCTCTCGACCAAGCCCGAGTCGTTCGGCAGGTCGGTCCTCGAAGCGGTCCGCCTCGGTCGGCCGGTCGTCGGGTACGACCACGGCGGGGTCGGCGAGGTGCTCGCGCAGGTCTACCCGCAGGGCCGGACACCGCTGAGCGATGTGGGCGCACTGGTTGATCGCCTGGCCGACCTCGCGACGGGCAGGGCCGACCCGCCCGGGCCGATCGACGCGTTCTTGCTCAGCGACATGCTGGACCGGACGATCCGGCTGTATCGCGAAACGCTCGCGTCGCATGTTGACTCGTTATGATCCGCGGATGCGTTTGCCCGCCGACATCGGAGACTACCTGACCGGCGAGAAGTTCGACTCGGGCCTGCGCGTCCGGTTCGAGCAGGACGCGGAGGACCGGATCTACCGCTCGCGCCAGGACTGGATCGTCGAGCTATCACGCGGCAAGCGCGTCGTGCACGTCGGCTGCGTGGACCACAACGCGCAGATTATCCGGGCCAAGATCAGCAAGGGCAAGTGGCTGCACAAGCGCCTGGACGAGGCCGCCGAGCGCTGCCTGGGCGTCGATATCGACGCGGCGGGGATCGCGTACATGCGCGACGAGTTGGGTTATGAAGACCTGCTCACGTCGGACGTGCTCGAGGCGGACCTGCCGGCGCCCGACGGCACCGGCGAGCCGTGGGACCTGATGGTCGTCGCCGAGGTGCTCGAGCACATCGACAACCCCGTGCAGTTTTTGTCCAAGCTCGCCGAGCGGCAGGCGGGACGGGTGCGCACGCTGCTGGTGAGCGTGCCCAACGCGTTCGCGGCGGAGAACCGCAAGTGGTCGCGGGCGGGGCTGGAGGTGCTCAACTCCGACCACCGCTACTGGTTCACCCCTTACACGCTGAGCAAGGTGCTGGACCGCGCGGGGCTTCGGCCAAGCCGGCTGATCACCTGCCGCAACGGCAAGGTCAAGCCGCGCGCGGTCCTGCGTAACGCCGTCCGCCGACGCCGCCCGCTGATCCGCGACACGCTCATCGCGCTCAGCCCGTTCCCCGATCGTGCGTGATCGGGCGCGGGGGCTTTCACCGCTCAGCTCATGCCCTGCCGAGCATGTCGCGGTAGTACGCGACGTGCTGCCGGGTCGTCTCGCTGAGATAAAATCGCGGCAGGGTTTGATCGATCCACGCCGTGTAGCGCTGCGCGAGCGCGTCGTAGTCCCCGAAGAACGGGTCGAGGGTCGAAGGGTCCTGCGCGTCCCACACCAGCCAGCTTGGAAATAGCTCGGGCGCGAGGCCGACGGGCGTCGAGATCGCAAGCGGGGCGTAGGCCATCGCCTCGAGCAGCGCGACGCTGCAGCCCTCGGAGTGCGACGAGATCACGAACACGTCGCAGCCCGCCATCGCCTCGGGGACCCGGTTGGAAAACCCCGGCATCGCCACGCGGTCGGCGACGCCCAGCGACTGGGCGAGCGCTTCGAGCTCGGCGCGTTGCGGCCCTTCCCCCAGCAGCGTGAGCGACCACGGCCGATCGTGCTGCGCCAGCGCGCGGATGAGGTGGTCGTAGCCCTTGATCGGGTCGAGCCGGCCGACGCTGAGGAACCGCCGAACGCCGTCGTTGTGGCGCGTTGGCTTGTCGATATCGCGCGGCGTGATGCCGTTGTGGATGACCGTCACGCGGTCGTGGCCGATGCTCTGTCGGACGACCTCGGCGACGGCGATGACGCGCGGGACTTTCTCGAAGACCCGGCCCTTGCGCGGGTTGTGCTTGGTCGCCACGTAAGGCACGCGCACGAGCGGCGCGATCCGCCGATACACCTCGGTCGCCTTGGCGAAATGCGTGTGGACGACGTCGGGCTTGTACCGCCGCAGCAGGCGAACCAGCTCGAACCACAGCCGGGGGTTGTTGCGTGTGTCCTTGCTTTTGTAGGCAAGAATGGTCACGCGCGGATCGACGCGCCCGAGGAACTTCGCGTCCGCCGGGACCAGCAGGCCGACCTCGACGCCCGGGTGGTCCTGCACGGTCTGGTTGGCGAGGTCGACGTAGACCTCGCCGTGCCCGAGCCCGCGCGAGCCGGAGAAGTGGCAGACCCGCAGCGCCGCGTTGTCCGGTCGGTTCGATGGCATCGCACTAGCGTAGCAGCCCGGCGGCGTCGGCCAGCCGCTCGGCGGTGTTGAGGGTGTGGTCGGCGATCTCGCGCTTGAAGTACACGCCGTGTTTGAACAGCCTTGCGTCGGCGCAGGCCCAGCGCTGCGCGAGCGATCGGCGGGTCCGGACCCGCCCGGGTGTGCCGGGCAGCGTGTCCAGGTCGCCGCCGTCGATCAGCGCAACTTGATTGCGGTCGTAGTACCGACGAACGGTGCCGAGGTAAGGCGTGCCGTACTCGACGCAGCCGTAGACCACCAGGTCGAACGCGCGTCGCCGGACCGCGCCGCGCACGTCCGAACGATCGACGTCGATATCCGGCAGCATGCCCGCGTAAGTGAAGCCGTTGCCGTACAGCCCGCGGTAGCGCTCGCGCACCAGCGAATCGAACATCCACCACCGCTTGTAGATGTCGACACAGCCCGCGCCCAGCAGCGAACGCAATCCGTGGAACAACAGGTCGCACGCGTAGTTCGGCTTGCGCACCGGCGTGAGAAACAATACGCGCTTCGCGTCGGCCGCGCCCATCCACCGCAGCACGTCCCGCGCGATCGACTCGGTGGTCTGCCGCTCGCGCAGGTGCGCGAGGATCGCCCACGCATCGCGCTCGTACTCGCTCGGGTCGATCGCGTCCGCGGCATCCGATGCTTCGTCGTCGGCCAAACGCTGATAGCGATCGGCGATCGATCGCAGCAGGGCCTTGGGGTAGTGCGTCATGGTCCAGGGTGGGCAGGCGTCGAGATTCTCAAGCAAGGGCAGGCACCCGTTGAGCATGATCTCGATATGACGCAGGCAGTCCCAACCCCCGCGCTTGCGGGTCACCGCGAAGTAGGCCCGGCGGTATTGGTCGTAATACGCGTCCTGCTGCCCGGCGGTGAAGCGGTAGCCGCCGGCCTTGTTCTTCGACATCAGCCCCGCGACCGCTTCGGTCTTGTCGGGCACGCGATCGACGATGAGTTCGCGCGGCGCGGCGTAGCTGATCGGGTACAGCACGCCCGGGCCCAGCCGGGCCTCTAGCGCGCGCGCCGCCGACTCGGCGTCATCGGCTTGGATCGCGTCGGTCGCTCGGCTCACGGCAGGTGCTCCAGCCAGCGATCGGGGAACCGGCCGTTGCCCAAGAGCCCGCCGGGCGGGGCGAAAACGACCGAGCCCTCGCGCTCGCCCAGCCAGGCGGTCCACCAGCTGAACGAGCTGTTCGCCACCACGTGATGCCGGCAACGCGCCATCAGCCGGAAGTCGGTCAGCGTCGCGGTCGTGGGGTCGGCGTGGCCGTTGGGTACGAAGACGGCGTGGTCGGCGTGGCCGGCCTCGGCGATCAGTTCGCGTGCCCAACCCGGCTTGTCACTGAACACGACGAACCGCGCGTTGGGCACGCGCTCGCGCACGCCCGTCAACGCCGCGCGGTAATAGCCCGCGTCGAGCCGGACGCCGGATCGCAGGTTCGTCACCTCACCGTAGCTTCGGCAGTGCACGCTCACCGCCTCGGGCTGGTGCGTCAATTCGTCCAGCGCCGGGTCGGGCTCGAACGCCGTGCCCGGCCTCGCCTGCAACTCGTTGAGCAGCGTCGCGCGAGCATCGGCGAAATAGCGCTCGTCCTGCCAGTAGCCGACGAGGTAAACATCGCGCGTCGGCGTGAGCGCGGTCAGTTCGGGCAGGTAGCGCTGGTCGGCCGGCTCCTTGATGAGCGAGCGCCGATCCAGCGGTCGGCGGCCGTTGAGCTTGGCCAGCCACGACCGGCGTGACCGGCCGACCGGGTCGTGGAAGCCCTCCCACCACCCCGCCTCGGGCGCATCGATGTTGAAAAGCCGCAGCAGGCAGTCGCGCCCGTACTTTTCCTTGCGGAACCCGGCGCGCGTGTTGAGGCGCAGCGCGGCGCCGGCGCGCAGCGCCAGCGCGCGGCCGGCGGCGTAGCAGAACAGCTGGTTGCCCAGCCCGCCCTGGACGTGGGCGATAACAGCGGGGGAAGCGTGGGGCATGGCGTGGATTGCGGTAGCATACCGGGCGATGACGCCCGACGACATCCAACGCCGATGGCAGGCACACCAGCACGCGCGCGGCGCGCAGCCGCTGATGCGATGGCTGCGATGGCGCGTCGATCGCAAACGCGCCAAGTGGCTGGGCAAAGACGTCGAACGCGAGGTCGAATTGTTCTGGGGCCAGCCCATGACGGTGTTGCACCCCGAGCACGTCTCGAACAAGCTCGCCCGGTTCGGCTACTTCGAACGCGGGTTGACCCAAGTGCTGATCCAACGGCTCAAGCCGGGCATGGTGATGTACGACATCGGCGCGCACTTCGGCTATTTCAGCCTGCTCGGCTCGGCGCTGGTGGGCCCGGGAGGGCAGGTGTTCAGCTTCGAGCCGACCGACGCGACGCACGCCCGGCTGCTGACCAACATCACCCGGCTCGACAACGTCACGCCGATCAAGCAGGCCGTGTACAGCGAGACGACCGAGCTGGTGTTCTGCGACATGGGCGAGAAGGACAGCTCGTTGAACCACATCCGCGCGAAGGGCGAAGGCGGCACGTCGGCGGGCGAGGTGCGCGTGCCCGCGGTGTCGCTGGACGACTTCGTCAAAGTCCACCGCCCGCCCGACTTCGTGAAGGTCGACGCGGAGGGCGCCGAGTACGCGATCCTACAAGGCATGCGGGGCCTGCTCGAGAGCCGTCGGCCGATGATCACGCTCGAGGTCGGCGAGTACATCAACCAGCAGACGGGCAACCCGCCTTCACGCCAGAGCGTCGACTTCCTGATCGATCGCGGCTACGCGGTGTTCGAGTTCAGCGACGGCGCGATCCGCCCGCACACGCCCATCGACGAATACGGCTACGATAACCTGCTGTTCTGCCACCCCGACGGGCCCGGCGGCGCGGGCCGGCACGCGTGAGCCAACTCAAACCCGGTATCCAAAGGCCTGGATATAGCCAGGCATTGCTTTTACGATCGCATCGATTTGCTGCTCGCTGAACATCTGGACCGCGTAACCGGCCTGCTTCGCCCGCTCTGAGATGTGGCCGCCATGGATGAGCGTCTCCGAATCGTATTCGCCGAAGCGATCATTGTGCCGAGCGATTTTTTTTGCGTTGTCGATATCGAACTCGCCGATCAACTCCGACTTTAAGTCTTCCGCAATGCTTATTCCCATAAAACGCTCTAACTCTGAAAAGATGTAATCATACGAATCGATGAAAACTTCGTACTTCAGGATCAGCACGTTGGGTTTGTTGCGGATCCTGACGATATCATCCGCGCCGTGATGCCTGAAGATATGGCAGGCCTGTTCGACGCCGGGCTGGTCGTTGCCGAGGTTGTTGACACGGATGATCGACGCGATCGCATCGAATGGGTCTCGGACGGTCGCAACGATCGGCAGGTGCCCAAACGCGATCCTGTACTTATGGTCTTTGATCACGGTCTTGTCGCTCAGGACCCGGCGCAGCAGGTTGTAGACGAGCGTGCTTCCGGTCCGGACCGGGCTCATCTGTATCACGTACCGCTTGCCGTGCACACGATACTTGTATAAATCCCTGAGCTTCATCGATCCGTGTCCCATCTATGAACTGCTCGGCTATTGTAGGCGAAATGCTATTCCGGCAAGCATCGGCTGCTGCCCAGTCCGCGTCGTCGGTCCGTTGCGACAGCGAAACACTTGCCCCGCGATTTGCGTGCATCCAGTAGAATCGCGAGTGCCTAAGGGTTCGGTGTTTTGACAGCGGGTCTCACACAAGATGGTTGATATCGCGGAACATCAGATTGTCGTGAGGATCGCGGGCAAGGGCCTGATCCGTGACGAGAACCGCATGCTGCGTTACTTCCCCAACGGCGAGCCGGTGTGGGGGCGCTGCGCGTTTGTTTTCGACGACGGTGCTCAGCGATACGACTGGCTGGTCGCGTACGACGAACTGCCGCACGGAACGATCAAACTCAAGTGCCCGCGACAGCAAACCTTGCTGGTCACCGCCGAGCCCGCGTCGATCAAAGTATACGGCAGCGCTTACCTGCGGCAGTTCGGTCACGTGCTCACGAGCCAGGAGCCGTATGCGATTGATCATCCCGGCGTGATCCGCAGCCACCCCGCGCTGAAGTGGTACATCGGGATGCCCCCGGTCGGGAGTCACCTCGACTTGCGGACCTACGACCAAATGAAGTTCGGTCCCGAGGCTCAGAAAGACGCCGTCATTTCCACCGTCTGCTCCAACAAGGTGATGTCGCATACGCTTCACCGGCTGAGGTATGACTTTACTCAAGCGCTCAAGTCGGCCATGCCCGAGTTGGATGTGTTTGGCAGGGGGGTGCGTGACATCGACGACAAGGCCGAAGCATTAGACCGCTACCGATACCACGTCGCCATCGAAAACCACGTGGCGCCGCACCATATCACCGAGAAACTCACTGACGTGTTTCTTGGCAACGCGTTGCCGCTGTATTTCGGCGCACCGAATGCGACGGATTATTTCCCGAAGGAAAGCTTCATCCCAATCGATATCAGAGATACGCGGGGGGCGATCGAAGTGATACGTTTCGCGATCAATAACAACGAGTACGAGAAGCGTTTGGATGCGATACGAGAAGCCAAGAGGCTGACGCTCGACGAACACAACCTCTTCGCGGTGCTGGCCCGGCACATCGAGCGGCTGGACACCGGCCGTCGCGGGCCCGACGGGGGCAAGCTCGTCAGCCGGCGTGTGTTCCGCAACCGCAACCCGATCGGTGCCTTGAAGTACCTCGCCGAGCGCTACCGCGTGCAGGCGCGGGTCCGACGCGAGGCCGGCGTTATTCCTTGAGCCGAACGGTACCGTCGCGATCGACCCGGCAGGTGAACGACCGCCCGCCGGCGTTGACACGCAACACGCCGTCGCCTTGCCAGGGCAGGGTGATCAGGTCGCCGTCGATCGTGTGGAACAGTGCCTTGTTGGTTTCGCTGTCCCACTCGCGTTTTTTGCCGTCGCGCCACACGCCGATCGCGTCGAGCGTGTCGCCCCACTGCAGGCGGACGCGCTTGCCGCTGACCGCGGTCATGGCGACCGCGCCACGCACCGCGCGTTCGCCGGTCTCGGGCGCCCGTTGGCGTGCCGCTTCGACGAACGCCCCAGGCCGATCGCCGGCGTAGACCTCGATCGCGAAGCCGTACACGCCCGGCCCCGATCGCTCCGAGCGCAGGATCGTGACGTGGGGCCACCGCGGCGAAACGGTGACCTCGCCGGTTTTTTTGTGGGTCTTTTCCTTGACCCGAGCGGTCCGAGTCAGCGCGTCGTCGGCGACGGGGTGCGAGGCATTAATCGGCCAGATCGCGATCGTGTGCGACGCGGTGGCGATGAACGTCGCGGACCCTTTTTGTTCGATCTTTGCGTCGGCTGGGATCAGCCAGAGGTAGGGGTGGTCCGACTGCTGCGTGAGGCAGACCGCGAAGTTGGCGTGATGCCCGACGGCCGAGTGCGGCGCGAGCAGTTCGTCGTTGTACTGCGACGAGCCCAGCTTTGTCGGGTCCGAGATCGGGCCGGCGACGAGGGTGTCGGCGCCACGCTCGGGGTGCTCGACCAGGATCTTGAAACCGTTGATATCCGGCCGCTGCGTCCCGCGGGCGAGCGTGCCGAACTGGTACCCGTCGCCGAAGTAGTGCGTCTCGCGGTAGCTCGGCCGGTCGGTGTTGAGGTCGCGCCAGGCCTCCCACTTGCCCTTGCCCGCGAACAGTTCGACGGGCTTGTCGAAGTTCTTGCGCGCCAGTTCGACGACCGCGGCGGGCGGGCGGTAGGCGCTGGTGATGACGTGGATCGCGTCGGGCTCGATGTGTTGTTTGTCGGGCGGCGTCGGCGCGTCGCCGAACCACAGCCAGCCCACGAACGCGGCGCTGCCGCCGAACGGGTAGGGGTGGTTGTAGTCGCGCCGGCTCGGGCCGTTGTAGTTGCCGCGGTAGTACTTGAGCGCCAGCGAAGCCGACATGAAGTCCAGCCCCGCCTTGGCGAGCCGCTTGACCTCCTTGTCAATCGCGAAGTCGTACAGGTTCAAGAGCGGCGCGATCGAGTGGCCGAGGTAGTTCTCCGAGTCCCACTCGCCTTGGCCGACGAAGTAAAGCGAGACGATGAACGCCTTGAGCTTTTCTTTGTAGAGCAGGCGGGTCTGCTCGTTGCCCGCGGCCTCGGCGAAGAGGTAGACCGACGTGTCGCGCATCAGCTTGAGGTTGTCGGTGTTGCGGACATCGACCCATGAGTTCTTCGCGTCCGGCCCCCAGCCGGTTTTCCCCTCGAACGCGTGGTGCGGCCGGTTGAGTGGGTCGCGTTCGGTCCACGTCTTCGCGCCGCGGTCCATGCGGGCCTTGTACGCCGGGTCGAGCCGGTCGCCGAAGTAGAAGTACTTGCGTACCTGGTGCTTGAGCGTGAAGCAGGCGTAGAAGTCGATGCCCTCGGTGTGCGTGCTCCAGTGCCCGGGGTTGTCGTTTTCCTGGAGGAACTTGAGCGCCGGCTCGTCGTGCCCGCCCAGCAGCGAGAGCATGGCCATCGCGTAGGATCGTTTTTCGTTTTCGAAGAAGGTGTTGCCGTAGCGCCCCGCGCTCGCGGTTTGTTCGACGACGTAGCGGGCGCGGTCCATGAACGCGTCTTCCCACGCCGCCGGCCAGTCCTTGTTGCGCAGGCAAGGATTGACCTGGGCCGGCGTGATCGAGTCCGCTTGCGCGTGGGCCTGTGTGACCGTGAGCAGCAACACGAAGCAGATCGGCATGTGCTTGCCTATCGATCTCCGGTTCATGAGATGGCCCGCGGTGAAAACAGGGACGGCTCGATGTCGCGTCGCGTTGAGGTGTTATTGCCGGGCCGAGATGTACGCCCGCGCCTTGGCTTCGTACGCCGGTGTGCGCAGCCCGACTTGTTTCGCCTCGGCGACCGCCGTCTCCAACGCGACCCCCTCGTCCAGCACGCGGTACGCCAGCCAGCCCGCGCCGACGCGGTTGCTCGAGCCGCATTTCATCATCACCGGCCGTTTCGCGTTGCGCAGCGCCTTGCGCATCGCGTCGAGCTTCGCGTCGGTCAGCTGGTCCGGCCCGTTCCAGGGCAACTCGATGTAGTCGATCCCCAGCGCCTTGAGCGTCGCGCCCTCTTCGAAGCCGCGGTCTTCCTTGTCGGTGCGCAGGTCGATGACGGCCTTGACGCCGCGGTCTTTGAGCAGGGCGTAGTCCTCGGCCGAGGGCTGGCTGGCGAGGTACACGTCGCCGACGACGTGGAGCGTCTTGATGGACCCGCACGTTTGGGTTTGGACCGTGGCTGGGGAGACCGCGTGTCTGGTGTCGGTGCAGGCCGGCAGCAGGAACAGGGCGGATACGAGCAGGGCGAAGTATTTCATGGTCAGCTCCGATGGGTCTTTCGATCATAGCGTTGCGGCTCACTCCGGGGCGGTCCGGTTCTCGACCGGGTGGGCGTGGGGGTCGAGCCTTTGCACGCATTGCGTGGCCTGATCCATCGCGTCGCGGGCCAGATCGATCAGCCAGGCCAACACGATCTGCAGGTTCTGATGGTCGTCGTTGAGCCGGTCCTGGCTGGCGTTGCCGAGCATCACGCAATGGCCGAGGTAGGGTTCGCGTTTGCGCTCGAACCAGGTCGGCAGGTCGATGTGCCGGACCAGCGGGTAGCCGTGGTGCTGGAGCAGGTGGATGAGCAGCGCCCGGGATGTTCGCCCGTTCCCGTCGATAAACGGGTGGGCCTTGAGCAGGGAGACAAACGCGAGCATCGCGGTAATCAGCGGGTCCAGGTGTTCGAGTGCGAGTTGCCTGCGCAGCGCGGCGAGCAACCGGTCGACGAGCGCGGGGATGTTGTAGGACGGGTCGAGCAGCGGGTCGTTGTGCACGAGCACGCCGTCGATGCGCGGCATCCGCACGCCGGTCTCGAGGTTGTCGTTCCGGAACACGCCGGCATGTGGCGCGGCGTCGGCGTCGATGAAGAGGGTGCGGTGCAGGGCCTGCAGCCAGTCGGCGTGGTATCGCTTGAGCCGCGGTTGGGCGTCGATCTGATCGACGCAGTCGTAAATGTTTCGCGACTTCTCGTTGACCGAGCCGTGGCGGTCGTTGAAGCTGTTCACGCCGGTCAGCGTCCAGGCGTGTCGATTCAGGGCCCGGCCCAGCCCGTCGTTGTGTCGTTCAGTGTCGCTTTGATTCGTGGCGGGCAGACGCCTTTGCTCGGCATAGGCGGACCAGGCGGTTTCGAGCCGGCTGTACGCTTGTCGGCAGGCGTCGGCCGCCGGCTGGCACGCCGCGTGCAGGCGGGCCAGGGCGGCTTCGTTCAGTTCGTTCCACAGCGCGTAGCGTTCGGGCTCGACGCCGCCTCGCTCGGGCAATCGCGTGTACGGGCTCGGGCGGTCCGGCGCGGGCAGGCCGGGGGGCGGGGGCGTTTGGACGCGGGCCCGGGCTTGGGCAAGGGTCCGGAGCATCGGCTGATCGGGCACACGCTCGAGCCAGCGGGCCAACTCGCGGTCAAAGCGTCCGAATCGCTGGGCGTTGAGCAGCGCTTCGAGCCGCATGGCGTGATAGACGAACCGGTCGCTGCGCGACAGCGCCAGGTCCCACGCGTGCACCGCGAAGTGCCAGGACCGGTGCGCGGAAGCCGCCCGGGCGAGGTTGAGCGTGCGGCGGTCCACGGCCGCGCGCCAGGCATCGATCCCCGTCGTGACCGGCCCGCTGAGGTTCAGCGCGTGGCGGTCCTCGAACCGACGGGACGCGGCGTCCAGACCTACGAGCGCGTCGGCGTGGCCCCGGCTCTTGTCTGGCCGCGGGGGCAAGCGGTACCGCGCTTTCAGCAGGCCGTGCAGCCGTTTGACCGGTACGGCGGGTGCGGGCTCGGGGGCGAGCAGGGGGTCGCCCGGGTCGTGCCACACCGCGAAGCCGCCGGGCCGCAGGCAGGCCTGCGCCCGCCGGGTCTCGCCCCAGAACGCCATGCCGTTGACCCGGTCGACGATCGCGCGGTTCGGCTCTCGCGGGTCTGGCTTGTCTGCGTACGCGCCCGCCGGCCGATCGATGCGGTAGTCCAACAGGCCCACGATCAGGACCGCGGTGTCGGGCGGCATCCGCTGGCGCAACGCGCCGACCATCGTGTCGACGAGTTCCGCGCCGCCGGCGATCACGGCCAGGCGCAGCGCGTCGGCCACGTCGCCGCCGCGATCGAACACGCCCGGCCGCGGCAGCACCAGTTGGGCGAGCACCGCGGGCAGGTCGTAGCGCACCATGACCAGCCCCGCCGGATCGCCCTGACGGACGACCGCGTCGACCGCGGCGTTCTGGATCGTCCCCGCTCGCGCCAGCGCCGCCGACAACGCCCGCCGTCTCGGCTCGTCCTCGGCCCAGCCCAGCACCTCTTCGCGGTACGCCCCGGCCAGGGCCCCGGCCATCGCCGGCGGGATGTCGTCCCCGTTCAACCGGCTCTCGCGCGAGAGGCTGGCGTTGGCCAGGGTGCCCGGCTCCGCGTTGATCTCCAGGTCGCTGACGATCGTCACGCCGGTCCTGCCCCCCGCGGCCCGGGGTGTCGAGGCGGGCCAGTTGATCACGTCGGCGCTCACGCCCGTGTCGGCAACGTCCTCCCACACCGGCGCGATCCGCCAATCGTCCAGCGTCACCGGGCAAAGCCCTTCGCCGGTTGGCTTGACCGCAGACAGGACCCCGTGATCCGTCGCGTTGTGACCGCTTGCCAAGTCCGCCCAGAGCACTGTCGGGTCGTCGGGGATCGTGTTGACCAACCGATAGCGGCGACCCGAGTCCAGGATCGATGTGATCTGTGGTAGCCGCCCGGCTTCGGACAGTTCGACCACGGCCCGCGGCCCCAGCCCGTCCACCGCGACCACCAGCGTCGGCATAGGGGGCGGTAGTGGCATCGCGGCGTTCGTTTCGTCAGGCGGATCGCCGTCGCCCGCCGGCGAGCAGCAGGCCCGCGGCGAGGGCGCCCAGGCTCGCGGGCTCGGGCACGACCAACAGCGAGGAAGCGGACGGGTCATCGTCGTAGGCGAAGTCGCTCAACACCAGTTCCGCGGTCACCTCGCCGTTGGTCTGTTCAACCCGGTTGTACGACACGCCGAAATAGCCGTGCAGCGTCTCGCCCGCGCCGTTGTCGAACCCGACCACGACGAACTGCTTTTGGCCGGGCGTGAGCCGGCCCAACGCCGACACGATGCTGCTGCTGCCGCTGTTCAGCGGCAGGGACGCGACGTCGCCGCCGCTTAACAAGCTCAGCAGGATCGAGCTGCCAAGCCCCGTTGTGTTCGGCTCGACCAGTTTCGCGAGCATCAACGACAAGCCGAAGCTGCTAGACTGCTTGCTGTCCTCGGTGAGCAGGTCGCCGTCCAGGGTCAGGCTGACAACGAAGGGCTGGTTGGCGGGGTTATCGGGCAAAAAATCGACCGCGATCGAATTGCGCTCGATGAGGCCCGGCACGCCCGAGCCGGTCACCGACAGGATTTGAGACAACTCCGGCCGTTCGACCATGACCCCGTGTGCCTGACCCGCCACCAGGCCCGCGCCGATCACGCCGGCCATATTCAATCGCGTCTGCTGACTCATTACTCGACCCCCTGGCCCATGACATGAAAGTGGTAAGTGAGCATGTTAGTCCCCGATCTAATCCTGCCTATCCCCTCTGCAGGGGATTCTCGGCATCCAAATGCGAATTATCCGCACGCCATGTGTCTGCCATCCGGACGCGACGTGTCAAATGAAAAACCCGCCGGCCTCGGCGGGTTTGAGCGTCTGAATTGGCCCACTAGGACTTGAACCTAGACTGACAGAATCAGAATCTGTAGTGCTGCCGATTACACCATGGGCCAAGGTGTTGTTGCACAAAACATGCTAGGTCGTCGGCGATTCGGCGTCAATCGCTTGATCGCTGGATGCGAGATTCTGGGTTTCGAACTTAGAGCAGCTATCATCATTTCTCTCCACGGGTGGCACTGACAAGCGGAGTCTGCGGAGCTGTCAGTGCGTTGTCGTGAAGCACTCACAAGGCTCAAGGCAGCCTTGTCCGTGGCACCCACTGCAGAATGTTCTTGCGTGCTGCGCTGGGCCGGCCCCGCGGTTACTTGCGTAGCGGGCAGGCGTGGAACGCGTCGATGACGGATTTCGGGTCGTCGCTGCCGAACAGCGCCGACGCCGTGACCATCGTGTCGACGCCCGCGGCGGCGGCGAGCGGGGCGGTCTGTTTGTTTAAGCCCCCGTCCATCTCGACCCGCGTGTGCCGGCCGACGCGCTCGTGGACCCACGTCGCCTTCTCCAGCACCTCCGGCATGAATCTCTGCCCGGAGAAACCCGGGTTCACGCTCATCACCAGCACCAGATCGACCGCCTCCAAATACGGCTCGAGTGTCTCCGGCTCGGTCGGCGGGTTGATCACGATCCCCGCGGTCATACCCAGGCCGTGGATCTCGTCGATCAGCGCGTGGCCGTCGATCCCGTCGTCGGCGTAGGTGTCGCAGACCTCGACGTGGAACGAAAAGTTGTTCGCGCCCGCCTCGGCGAACGGTTGGACGAACTTGTCCGGCCGGTCAACCATCAGGTGCGCATCGAGGTTGACGTAGGGCAGGTGCCGACGCACGCCCTTGACCATGTCCGCGCCCATCGTGAGGTTGGGCGCGAAGTGCCCGTCCATCACGTCCACGTGCAGGAGGTCCGCGCCCAGCGCCAGGATGCGCTCGCAGTCCTCGGCCATCCTGCCGAAGTCCGCGGACAATATCGACGCCGCGACGAGCGGGTGCGTCGGGGGCTGCCGTAAGTCGAGCGTCTGCGGGTTCAAGGCCATCGAGTCAACCCCTTTTAAGTTGAACGATCACTCTGGAAAATAGCCGGTGGCCTACGGACGCCGGACGCGAGAACTCGGAGTATGTAAATACGGTATGTGCTGGATAGAACATGGACCGGACGCGTTAACCAAGTTCCCGTTCGATTGACCAAACCTCTGTTCGATTGACATAGCCAGCGTGCGTTTACGATGCGGGCTCTCTCGTCCGGCGTCCGTAGGCCGCCGGCTAGTAATCGCGCTTCACCCCGGCGACACCTGCGCGAACGTCTCTTCGTAGGGCTGGATCGTCACCCAGCCCTCGCCCTCGAACTGCATCTGGTAAGACTCGCCGCTGGCCCGGCCGAGGAACGTCTTGAGCGACACGTCTTTCTTAAACTTCGGCTCCAGGTTCGCCGACCACATCACCGTCGCCTGCGGGTCGGTGAACACCGGCTGGCCCGGCGTGACACGCAGGGTCAACGGCTCGAAGTGGCACGCCACCGCGAGCATCCCCGACCCCGTGATCCTGACGTTAAAGAGCCCCCCGGCCGTGAACGCGGCGACGGACTTGACCATCTTGATCTCGTACTTCAGCGAAGGCTCGAACGCCAGCAGGTCGCTGCCGTTGACCACGACCGCCTCGTTCTGCAGGTTGAGGATCGAGATCTTCTTGCCCTCGTCGGCGAGGTACAGCCGGCCCTGGCCCTCGGCCTTGGTCAGCCGCGCGCCCTCGCCGGACACCGCCTTCTTCAACAGCGTGCCCAGCCCCTGCTCGAGGATGCCCTCGCGCGTGAACTTGATCCCGCCGACGTACGCGACCATCGAGCCCATCTTCGTCCACACCATGCCGTTAAGGTTGACCTCCAGCAGGCGCTCGGACTCGAACTCGAACAGGCCCTGCCCGCGGTCCTGCTGGGCGGTGGAGTTGACGAACTCGGCGACGGAGTAGCGGTTGTCTTCGGACATGGTCGGCCCCCTGTGCGGCGTGGTGAACGGGTCGGGTCGTTGCCCGGCCATCATACGACGCACGCCACGCCGCCGCGCCCGCCAACGCTCGGCTGCCGGATTTAGCTAATATAACAACTTGGCAACCCTTGGCCTGCGGACCCGACTCACCATGCGCACCGCCCTGATCTCCGATATCCACGCCAACCTCGAAGCGCTCCAGGTCGTCCTCGCCGACATCGACCAGCGCGGCGTCGACCGCATCCTCTGCCTGGGCGACATCATCGGCTACGGCCCGAACCCGCTCGAATGCCTGGACCTGGTGATGGAGCGCTGCGACTTCGCGATGATGGGCAACCACGACTTCGCCGTGCTCTACGAGCCGACGAGCTTCAACACGACCGCCGAGCAGGCCGCGTTCTGGACCCGCCGACAGTTCGAGGAAGAGCCGGACGCGGACCTACGCAAGAAGCGGTACGAGTACCTGGGCAACCTGCTGGTGCGCAAGTGGGAAGACGGCAACCTCTACGTCCACGCCTCGCCCCGCCGGCCGATCAACGAGTACATCTTCCCCGACGACGTCGTCTCGGCGCCCAACAAGATGACCGCGATCTTCGACCGCATCGACGAGCGCTGCTTCGTCGGCCACACCCACGTCACCGGCATCTTCACCGACGAGCCGGACTTCTACCCGCCCGCGGACCTGGGCGGCGCGTACAAGTGGGGCAGCGACGACAAGGTCGTCGTCAACCCCGGCAGCGTCGGCCAACCCCGCGACCGAGACCCGCGCGCGTCCTACGCCATCATGGACGAGACGCAGATCGAGTTTATCCGGCTGGACTACGACATCCAAGCAGTCGTAGAGAAGGTCAAGGCGATCGACGAGTTGAGCGATTTCCTGGGCCAGCGGCTGCTTGAGGGGCGTTAGAGGAGTATCTTAAATGGGCATGAGAGTCTTCATTGGAAGTTCGAAAGAGCGATCTGATGATATGGATACTGTCGCATTGTGGTTGGAGGATTATGGCCACACGCCTTTGAAGTGGAATGAGGCTGGCTTGTTTCCGTTGGGCCAATCGACTTTCCCAACTCTGATCAAGATCAGCAAAACGGTGGATGCTGCAATATTTATCTTTGGCGAAGATGACCATATATGGTATCGCGGTGATTCTGCAACTCAGCCGCGTGACAATGTATTGATCGAATATGGCTTATTCGCCGGGCAATTAGGCCCAGAGAAAGCGGTCATATGCGTGTCTGGAAGACCGCGCACCGCGACAGACCTGTTGGGGCTTACATGTGTGCGATTATTTGCTGAAGGGATGCAAAGAGCACGTACTGAAATTCGGCTATGGGCGAAGGGTTTGAAATCAGTCCGGGTTGACCCCGCCATGCTCCGTGTCATGGCAGAACTACATGATGCGAAAGAGCAAGTTAGTCAGTTGTCAGATAAGCTGGCGTTTTCAGAAGGTAAATCGAGTGATTTTGCCGCTATGCTCTCTGATCAGGGAGTCGTTGATTTCAGATCATACGATATTGATTCTGATGGATTATGGAAGTTGCTATTCGATTTTGATTATGTTTACCAGACCGCATCTTATTTATCCGATTATTTCAAGAATCCAAGTCAGTGGCGAGAGGAGCTAGATAAATTTGATTCTTCCCAAATACTGGAGATGATCGCGTGGGATAAAGTGCTGGCCGATCCCGACCGAACTGCGTCGATTATCAGAAAGACACTGCGCGCCATCCGGGTTGCTCGACAGTCTCTCCTGTACAAACAGATCATTCTCGCGCAGCCAAAGCCAGCAAGCGATAAGCTGCTGCAGTTTGCCAAAGAAGCAATTGCACGAATAATGGAACCCTAGAAACTCCCCGCCGCGTCTTCGACCTCGTCGTACATCGGGAAGACCGAATCGAGCCGGGTCACTTTGAATAGGAACGCGACGTTTTCCTGGCAGCCGGACAGCGCGATCTGGCCGCGCTGGTGCTCGATGTCCTGCAAGAGCTGGACGAGCGCGCCGATGCAGGCGCTGGCGAGGAACTCGACCTGAGCCAAGTCAAAGATGAAGTTCTGCGCGTTCTCGTAACGCATCTTGTCCACGCACGCGTCCACCAGCTCCTGCATCTCCTGGTAGGCCAACTCGGCCTGGCGGATGTGGGCGGTGACGACGGAACCGGCCTGTTCGACTTCGATGGTTTCGGGCAGCATGCGCGGCGCTCCATGGGCCGGACACCAGAAGCGGTGTTCGCGGTATCGGCGGTATCGGTCGGATCGGTGCGCGACTTTGGGCGAGGAGGTCACGCGCCGCTTGCCTGATTTGTCTAGGCGTTACAGATCGATTTTTTTACCGCCGAGATCGCGGAGTTCGCGGAGGGATTGTCCACGGCATGGTTATTAGGAGGGCAGGAAGTTAGGAAACCAGGAATCATACGTATTCCAAGAAATATTGAGCGTTTCCCATAGCACCCGGCGGAAGCCCGGTGCGTGGATCAACGGGCTTGCACAACGCGAAAGAGCACTTCGCAGCCGCACGCTCCGGGCTCCCGCCACGGAGCTATTGATCCGTAAACGCACACGAGTTTCTTGGGATGCGTATCAATTCATCTATCAATTTGCAGCCTTGCTGGATTGCCTTGCTTCCTGCATTTCTAACTTCCTGTCTTCCTAAACCCGCCTTTCCACCGCGTCCTCTGCGTCCTCTGCGTCCTCTGCGGTAAAACAAACTTCACCCCGCGAAGTACAGCGGCCCGACCTCCGCCTCGACCATCTCGCCTTCGACCGGCAGCGCGACCTTCGTGCCCGGCTTGTGCCGGCCCCACTTCATCACGGCGAACGCGAGCCCGGCGCGCCCGAGCAACGGCGAAAGCGTCGAGCTGGTCACCCCGCCGACCTGCCCGCCGCGCGGGGCCTTGGCGCGCTTGTCTTCGTCGCGCTCGAAGACCTGCGTGCCCGCGACGGCGAGGGCGTCGGCCGGGAGTTTCAGGCCGACCAGCAAGCGCTTGGGGTGCGAGAGGTTGTGCATCCGCGCGACGGCTTCCTGGCCGAGCCAGCAACCCTTGGTCAGCGACACGGCGTCGTTGAACGCGGCTTCGCCTGCCTCGGCGGGCAGCGAGTCGGGGCCGAAGTCGATGTGATACAGCGCCCGGCCGGACTCGATCCGCGCGGTGTTGTACGCCGACCACCCCACCGGCCGGCCGCGCAGCGACTCGCGGCGGCGCTCGGCGAAGTCGGCGTCGGGATCGTCGGTCTGCTCGTACCCCGCGGCGTCGAGCAGGGTTTGGTGAACTGATGCCGCGGCGTCGGCGGGGACGAACAACATGACACCCAGCGTCTGGCCGAGGTCGCGCCGCGTGGCGGTGACCAAAGCACTGTTGATCTTCACGACGTGATGCGTGCCGGGCATCTGGAAGATGTCGTCGGTGCTCATGCTTTCGACGCTGTGCGTGGCGACCTTGTTCAGCAGTTTCGCCAACGCGGGGCCGAGCAGGGCGATCGTGGTTTGTTGATCGCTGATGTTGTCGAGCGTGACGTCCTCGGCGAACAGCCGGCTATCGAGCAGCTTCATCACCGAGTCGGCGTCGAAGCGGTCGAGTTCGAGCCAAGTCGCCTCGTCGCCGAAGTGGACGTAGCCGTCGGCGAGGACGTGGCCCTCCGCGTCGAGTTGGAAGGTGCGCTTGCTCTGCCCGCCGGTCATCTTGTTGATGTCCTGCGAGAGCATGTTGTGGAGGAAGGGTTTGACGTCGCCGCCCTGGATGCGGATGACGCCGGTCTGCGGCAGGTGCAGGACGCCGACGTGCCGACGGATCGCGGCGTACTCGGCCTCGAAAGCGCCGAAGGACTCGGCGAGCGCGACGGCGTGGTCCGGCGGGCCGTAGCCGATCATCTGGGCGCCCAGTTGTTCGAGGTGTTGTTGCATCGGCGTCATCGTAGCGACGCGGCGATGCCGCGGTACGCGAGGAAGTCGCGTCGCTACGGGCGACAAACTGTTTCGCGTGCATCCTGTACCATACCCGCCCTAAACGGAGAATCCACCATGGCCAAAAAAACCATCGCAGACCTCGACCTGACCGGCAAAAAAGTCCTCATGCGCGTGGACTTCAACGTCCCCTTGAAAGACGACACGATCACCGACGATCGGCGGATCGTCATGGCGCTGGACACGATCAGGCACGTGCTCGACGCCGGGGGCAGCGTCGTGCTGATGGCCCACCTCGGCCGGCCCAAGGGCGAGCCGGACCCGCGGTACTCACTCAAGCCCGCGGCGGACCGGCTGGGCGAACTCCTGGGCGACGGCGTCGTGCAGATGGCGCTGGATACCGACGGCGACGACGCGCACGCGAAGGTTGATGCGCTCGTGCCCGGGCAGGTGCTCGTCCTAGAGAACGTGCGCTTCAACGCGGGGGAGAAGAAGGGCGACGACGTCAACTACAACACGACGCTCGCGTCGTTCGGCGACGTGTACTGCAACAACGCGTTCGGCACGTGCCACCGCACCGAGGCGTCGATGTACGCCGTGCCCAAGGCGATGAAAGAGGTCGGCAAGCCCGCGGTCGTCGGCTTCCTGGTCGAGAAGGAAATCAAGTACCTCACCGACGTCATCGCGAACCCGCGGCGGCCGTTCGTCGCGATCCTCGGCGGGGCGAAGGTGTCGGACAAGATCAACGTCATCGACAACCTGCTGGGCGTGTGCGACAAGGTACTCATCGGCGGGGCGATGGCCTACACGTTCTCGCTGGCGCAGGGCGGCAAGGTCGGCGGGTCGCTGGTCGAGAAGGATAAGGTCGATCTGGCGAAAGAGCTGATCGCCAAGGGGGGCGACAAGCTGGTGCTGCCGGTGGATACGCACTGCGGCGACGACTTCTCGGGTGATTGCAACAAGCAGGTCGTGAAGGCCGGCGAGATCCCCGACGGGTTCGAGGGACTGGACATCGGCCCGGAGACGGCCAAGCGGTACGCGGCTATCGTGAAGGGCGCGAAGACGGTGGTGTGGAACGGGCCGATGGGCGTGTTCGAGATGCCGCCGTTCGATGAAGGGACTAAAGCGGTGGCCCAGGCGATCGCGGACAGCGACTCGACGAGCATCATCGGCGGGGGCGACTCGGCCGCGGCGATCGAGCAGCTGGGCTTCGCCGACCAGGTCACGCACGTGTCGACCGGCGGCGGGGCGTCGCTGGAGATGCTCGAGGGCAAGTCGTTCGCGAGCGTGGATTTGTTGGACGATAAGTGAGCCCGGCGGACGCGTGCGCTGCTACAGTTGTGGCATGAAACACAAGCTGCACGCGATCGTTCTGGGTACGGGGGTGTCGGTGTTTGCGGGCGCGTCGGCGGCGGCGCAGTCGGGGCCTGCGATGATGCTCGCGCCTTGGCAGCCCGACCAGACCGTCGAGCTGCGCGGTGAGGGGTTTTATACGCCGACCGAGTCGGACGTGACCGGCGCGGATGTGGACCTGTCGATCTTCGACGCGCAGGGGCGCGTCCGGCTGGACGCCGCGTCGTCTTACGACCCGACGCTCGGCTTCTCGTTCACGCAGTTCAACCTCGGCACGACCGACGCGGCGCTGCCCGACCGGCTGGTCGATCTGTCGATCGGCTTTGGCGGCAGCTTCGGCGCGATCGACCTGGGCGAAACCTTGGGCGGCGCGTGGCAGTTCGGCTACACCGTCGGCCTGGGTTACGCGGGCACCGCGCCGTTTAACGACGGCCACGCGTGGTACGGCAAGGCGACGGTCTACGGCGTCAAGCCGATCGACAAGGACACGCGCTGGCTGGTCGCGCTCGACTACGACGGGCACCGCGCATTCCTGCCCGACGTGCCGCTGCCCGCGGTGACGTACTTCGGCCGGCTCAGCGAGACGGTGACCTACGGCCTGGGCTTCCCGTTCAGCTCGCTGCGTTACACGCCCAACGACCGGTGGACCGTCGAGCTGCGGTCGGCGGTGTTCATCTCGTTCACCGGCAAGGTGAGTTACAAGGTCAGCGACCGATTGTCGCTGTTCGCGTCTTACGTTCGGCGTAACGACGTGTTCGTGACCTCGGGCCTGCCCGACAACCGCCGGCTGCTGTTCAGCCAGGAGCGGGCCGAGCTCGGGCTGCGTTACGAGTTGGCCAACGCCACCGCGTTGACCGTCGCGGGCGGCTACGCGTTCGGCCAGGAGTTCGACGTCGGCTACGACGTGCGCGACCCGGCGGGCCTGCGCGACCTGGACGACTCGGGCTACATCCGCGCGGGGATCGAGCTGCGTTTCTAAAGCGCTTGGATTATTGCCTGATCCAAACGGTTTACGCGGGCGTCCCATATCCGCTTGTTTTTTCGTGGGTTTGGCTAGACAACCGCGTCGGCCGATGAAATCATTAAGAAGGTTGGGCGTTGGTCTAGGGTTGGGATCGGCGTGCCGATACACTATGGGAGATGACCGGTTTGTCTTTACTCGCGCAACTGAGCCCGACGCCGCACGAGGGCTGGTGGTGGTCGACGCTGACCAGCGGGCCGGCGTTGACGCTGCTCGGGGTCGCGCTGGGGTGCGTGCTGGTGTTGGTGTACCTCGGGGTGCGGCTGCGTCGCGTGTCGGCGACGCAGCGCGTCTCGACGGCGCGCCAGCGATTGGCCGACGACTCGGGCGTGGCGATGATCGAGTTTGTTTTGGTCACGCCGATCCTGCTGGGCGTGACGCTGCTGTTGATCCAGACGACGCTGGTGTTTACCGGCCTGTTCTACGTGCAGTACGCGGCGTTCGCGGGGGCGCGTTCGGCGATCGTGCAGGTCCCGATGCACACGACCCGGGAACCGACCAACACGATCTACCCGGTCGAGGGGTCGGAGAAGTACGACGCGATCCGCGCCTCGGCGGCGCTGGCGGTCATGCCGGTCAGCGGCCGGGAAGACGCGGGGGCGGGCGTCGCGTCCAGCGAGGTCGTCGCGGGCGTGCGCGGCCTGTACGCCGGCCGGGGCGAGCCCGTGCCCGCGTGGGTCGATCGGTTGTTGGCCGGGCGGCTGAGCTACGCGGTCAACCACACCGAGGTGGTCATCGAAAAAGTGCGCAACGGCAACGACGCGCAGACGGTCGAGTTCGAGGAGGTCACCGGCTTGACCGAGTTCGGGCCCAAGGACGCGATCTCGGTGCGCGTGCAGCACGAGTTCGCGCTGACGGTGCCGTTGGCCAACGCCGCGTTCCAGTTGGCCGGCGGCCGATCGGGCAGCTACAGCCCCGCGTCGGGCTCGAGTGCCGCGCCGCCCCCGCCGGGCCGGTGGACACTGATCGAGGCCCGGGCGATCCTGACCAATGAAGGCATCGACCGCCGCCTGCCCGAGAAGCCGCCGGCGGATCGGCGTTGATTGAACCGCTGTGGGTGGAACCTGAAATCGAGGCGATCGCCTAGCGATCGGCAACCGAATGGACAAACGATCAACCAGCACGACGACGACGGCACGCGGGCGGGCTCGCCTGGCTCGGCGGTCGGCGCGCAGCCGCGGGGCGGTGATCGTGCTGACCCTGCTGGGCGCGTTCATGGTCGCGGGGATGATCGGCTACGTCTTCAACGCCGGCCGGCACGCCCAGCTGCGCCAGCAGACCCAGCACGCCGCCGATGCGACGGCGGTCTCCGGCTCGGGCTACGTGGCGCGGTCGTTCAACACCGTGGCGATGAACAACGTCGAGATCTCCCGGCTGATCGCGGTCGTGCAGATGCTCGACGCGGTGCCCCTGGCGGTCGAGTACACGCTGCTGGACACCGAGGCGACGCTCGAGCGCGTCGAGCAGCAGCAGCGTAGCGGCACGGGCGACGCGTACGGCGACCAGACGCTCGATGAGATCGCCGAGGACCTGCGCGACCAAATCCGCCAACTCACGGAGATGGACGAGTTTTTCAACCGCAGCGGCTACGACGTCCGCGAGATGACGTTCTACGAGAGCGAGTTCGGCCGGGGCGAGTTGTGGAAGGCGATGGAGTCGCTGCACGCGATCAGCGACGCGACGATGCAGCACCTCGGCGAGCTGCGCCAGGTCACCGCGGTCGAGACCGGCCGACGCAATATGTCCGACGACTCCGGCGAGGCCGTCGCCGCGATCGCCCCGTTCGAGGACGCCATCCTCTGGCAGCAGTACGACTTCGACGACTTCCGCGACCCGGTCGTGCGCGGCCGGCTGCCGCGCTGGGTCGATGACGAGGTGACCAACCGCGGGCCCTACGACACGATCTTCGGCTGGCGCTCGACCCAGCGCGAATCGATCGAGATCCCCAACCCCAACTACAACCCCCAGGACCGCACCACCACCTCGCAACGCCCCGGCTCACGCTGGTCGGGCGGCACCGGCCGAGGCGGACGCGGCCAGCCCAGGACCATCTCCGTCGGCTCGACCCTCGTCGGCTATACGACCTACGGCACTTGGCAGTGGCTCGGCGACGTGCTGCGCAACCGTATCGACCAGCAGGAGGTCCTCTACAACAGCCAGTTCGTTACCCGCGTCAACCGCATGGGCGGCAACAAGCTCAACTACCTCTGGCCCGGCTCGGCCAGGCAGTGGGTCTTCCTCGACCCGCAGTGGATCACCAGCTACGAAGAAGCCCAGGACATCATCGCCGCCGGCACCCCGCGCCCCGCCTATACCCAGTTCGTCCGCATGGACTACGAGCAGCGCTTCCTCAACGGCCAGCCCGTCGGCCCCGAACTGATGGACGACTGGTCGATCCTCCGACCGCGCGGCGGCTGGCTCGAAGTCCCCGGCGCGACCAAGGTCCGCGACCACGTCTGGGAAGACCAGGCCACCGTCGAATGGACCACCACCCGCGTCGTCTACGAGAACGGCCAACGCCGAGAGATCGTGGACGAGCACGAGATCCGCTACCGCTGGTTGTTTGTCTGGGCGGCCATGAACGTCGGCCCGGAGATCACCATCCGCGACCCCAACAACTTCGCCAGCCGCGAAGAACTGCCCAAGCCGATCGACTTCGACCACGAACAGATGCCCCGACCCATCGACGGCGCGGTCGGCCGGCCCGGCAGCCCGTTCACGTTCCTCGGCCTCGCCAAGCAGCGAAACAGCCCGCCCTTGTGGGAGCAGCTGTTCACGACCAGCGCCTACGACGGCCACGCCGGCATCGCCCAGGCCAGCGTCTTCAACAACCACTCGTGGGACCTGTGGACGCAGATGTGGCACGCCCAGCTCGAACCGGTCCAGGACTACGACCGGTGGATCGACCTGATGAAGGCGCAGATCGGCGCGGCGTCCGGCTACCAGGGCCTGAGCGTCGGCGAACTGCAGGAGACCATCGACTACCTCGAGTCGCTCGAAGAGCTCGCGCCGGTGATGCTGAACCATTGAGTAGGAGTCGAGGCGAAGAACAGCAATCGAAAGAAGCCGGTGATGAGCCCTAGCGAATCGCCGGATCAAACCGATAGACTTCTCATGATGAACCGCAACCGAACAACTCGAGGACGACGCGGCCCCCGCCGAACGCTGGGCGCGGTGATGGTGGAGACGGTCATCGTCCTGCCGTTCATCATGGCGGTGCTCGTGCTGATCATTTACCTGGGCTGGAACTTCCGCCGCCAGGCGCAGGTGACGAACATGGACCGCTACGCCGCGTGGAAGCAGACCACGCCGGGCGCCACCGGGCCCGCCCCCCAGCACATCCCCACGGAGATGCGCAACCCGCGGATGAACAACGCGTTCTACGGGCTCACCGGCGACCAGGCGACGCGGCTCGACGAGCTGCGCAACAACCCCGGCTACATGCCCCGGGCCCACGAGCGGCTGCGCGACCGCCAGGCCGACGAGACCTACTCGTATTTCAACGCCTTCCTCGAGCGCAACCCGCGCGGCGTGCAGGAACGCTTCACCGCCACGCACGAGCAGATCAACAACGCCCTCGAGCGCATGGGCATGGCCGACATCACCCGCAACGCCGAGGGCCACGGCCGGCTCAACGGCGACTGGCGCTACGTCAACGGCATCCACTACAACAGCGCCTTCGGCAAGTGGATGCCGGCGAACCGACGGGTCTCGCCCGGCTCGGCGATGCGCGAAGTCTTCTTCGCCGAGATGGACGACGGCCTGGAGGTCTACGACAGCCGGGGCAACCGCCTCGCCAGGGCCATCCGCGAGTTCTACCTCTCCTACCCCGGCTACCGCGGCCCGGATATCAGCCGTGACCGCTTCAACCGCAACCCCGGTGACCCGCTGGCCCCGGGCGGCGCGTTCTAAGCGTGATCAGCCCAGGATCAAAAACGTCGCGAACATCACCAGCCACACCGCGTCGAGGAAGTGCCAGTACATCGCCAGTTGTTTCACCGGCGTGTGGTACTCGTGGTCGTATCGCCCGCGGTTGGCACGCTTCAGGATGACCGCCAGCGGGATCAGCCCGCCGATCACGTGCAGCGCGTGGACGATGATGAGGAACACGATCGCGTTCTGCAACGCCGCGCCCGCTTCGGACGCCCGGCCCAGCAGCGTCGCGAGCCCCGCGCCCTGCGCGAGAAAGAACGGCACCGCCAGCAAGAGCGTCGCGAGCAGCGCCTGGCGGAAGCGGTCCTGGCGCTCGTGCACGACGTTATCGAGCGCGCGGTGGATCGTGTAGCTGGAGATCAGGATCGCGCCCGTGGACAGCCACAGGATCAGCGGCATGTCGATCGAGTGCAGCGGCGGGGCGGTCGGCGGGACGACCTCGCCCGCGACGCCCCCGGCCGGCCGGTCGAACGTCGAGGTGATCCGGATGATCACGTACGCCAGCATCCCCGCGACAAACAGCACCGCCAACGCCGCGAGGAACAGCCACATGCCCAGCGCGTGCGTGCCGGGCGGGACGTGGTGCAGCGTTTGAGATCGGCCGAGGATCGGCGTGGGGCGTGTCGGGGTGGTGTCGTTCATTGCGTCAGCATTCTAGGCGGCCATGATCGGGCTCACGCCTTTGAGTGAGATCAATCGGCCAACCGATCAAGCACCACGTCCCGGAAACGCTCGGCCGGCGCCGGCTCGCCGGTCCACAGTTCGAACTGCGCCGCCGCTTGTCGGACGAACATCTCGACGCCGGAGACGGTCACGCAGCCCGCGGCCTTCGCCTCGCGCAGCAGGCGCGTCTCGACGGGGTTGTAGATCGTGTCGAAGACCAGCAGGCGATGTTCGATGTTCGATGTGCGATGCGCGAAATCGACCGGTGTCGCATTCTCGTTCGGGTGCATGCCGATCGGCGTGCAGTTGATGAGGATGTCGCACTCGGCGTCCGCGACCGCGCGAAGCGGCGCGTGCTCGGCGTCGAACGCCTCGGCGAGCGCCCGCGCTTTGTCGGCCGTGCGGTTGTAGACGGTGACGCGAGCGCCGCAGTGCGTGTAGCCCGCGACGACCGCACGCGCCGCGCCGCCGGCACCGAGCACCGCGACGCGCTTGCCATTGAGTTCATCGCGCTCGATCGAAAGCGCCTCGCACACCGAGTCCAGCGCCGCGGCGTAGTCGGTGTTGGACGCATATAGCACGCCGTCGTCGCGCAACGTCAGCGTGTTCGCCGCGCCGATCTGCGCGGCCAGCGGCTCGATCTCGCCGTTCATTTCTTCCACAAAACGAAGAAGATTCTGCTTGTGCGGGATCGTGACCGACGCGCCGAAAAAATGAAGCGGTGTTTCGGCGAGGAAGCTGCCGACGGTCGCCTTGAAGTGCTCGTACTCCGGCGGGATCGGCATGGGCAGGTACACGCCGTTGTAGCCGACCGCGTCGAAGCCGGCGTTGTGGATCGCCGGCGACATCGAGTGGCCGACGGGGTAGCCGATCACGCCGTAAACGAGCGTGTGCTCGTTGAGCATGTCCCAGCGGTACAGCGTCTTGAGTTCGTCGATCGTCGGCTGGCCGGGCGCGGTGCCGCGCGTCTTATCGATCGCGGCGAAGGTCAACAGCGCGCCGAACTTCTTCGCCAGCACGCGCGACATCAATCCTTCCTGCCCCATGCACAGCGCGATGGTCGGCTTGGTGCGTTGGCGGATCAGCTCGAAGGCTTCGAGGTTGTCGCGTAGCGAGCGGGCCCGCCACGCGAGCTTGACGACCCGACAGCTCTGGTAGCCCGCCATCGCGCCGACGCGGCGGATCAGGTCGCTGGGGCGTGTCTGGAAGTCGTGGGACGAGAGGATGAGCCCGGTGTCGGTCGGGCGGGGTTGTTCGTGGTGATCGACGACGAGCATGACCTTGTGCCGGAGGTTGGCCGAGCGGTCGTACGCGGCGAGTTCGACGTCGAAGTACGCCGGGCCGTGGCCGTGGCAGGCGACGCCGATGTGCTCGATCAGCGCGACGCGGTGCATATCGTCGCCGTCGTAGTCCCCGCCTTCCCAGTCCGGCCGGATCGTGACGATGCACGGCAGCGGGCAGCCTTTGACCAAGGCCGCGGCGGCGTCGGGCTCGTCGGCGAAGCGGTCCAGGCGCAGCTCGACCAGGTCGGCCCCGGCGTCGCGCGCGGCGTGCGCGTCGGCCAGGGCCTGCTCGGCGGAATCGACCATGATGGGCACGCATAGCTTGGTCATTGTGGGACAGGGTAAGGCATCACGCACGGCGTTGGTAACTCAAAGCACCATCGCCCGAAGCCGGTCCTCAGCGACAGCGAAGGTCCGGATCGAATAAGAGCTCACTTAACCGATCTTCGATCTATCCACAGCCATCCGGACCTTCGCTGCCGCTCAGGACCGGCTTGAGGGAAGTGAAACTCTGCTCGGCTTGTTACACTTTTCTGACGCTCAGGAGACCTGCCGATGCCCATGACTGACCGCAAAGGACGCACCGAACCGCTGCCCGCCGAGGCGTTGGCCTCGGGCTGGCGCTGGTGGGGCGTGATCCTGGCGCTCGCGGCGGGCGGGCTGGTGCTGTTGATGACGACCCAGCCCGCGTCGGGCGATGCCGGCGGCACCGGCTCGTCGCCAGGCGGGTTCGCCGGCTCGGTGCTGATCGGTTTGTCGATGGCGTGGTTGTTGCTGTTGGGTGGGGTGGTGTTGATCCTGCGCAGCTACTGCTTCCGCGCGTTGTGGGACGGCCGGCCGGTCGAGCCGGGCAGCTACCTCAAGGGCATGTACCAGGTGTGGGGCGTGCTGGCGGTGGGGGCGCTGTTGGCGGTGCTGGGCGCTTTGTTGATGAAGGCGATGATGCCCGGCGGTCTGGTGGTGATGGGGGCGATCCTGCTGTTGATTTTTGCGCGTCCGAGCGGGCGGGCGCTGGGGCTGTGAACGCCGTGCAGGCGTCGAACTGTGCACCATCCATCGCGGGTCGGTCGATGAGGGAAGCGTCGGGGATTGGCGTTGTTTTGCAACCGGTTCTCAGTCGCGTGTCGGCGTCCGATCCCGTTGCTTGTCCCGCTTTGTCACGGCGCGAAAGACTAGCTATCGTGTAGCGCTCGATCCGCGAGGATCAACCAGACCCTACCGGCCCGGCGAACGCCAGCGGCCAGCAGAGACGAGCACCTTGTCCTACGAAAAGACCGATCAGTTCGTGTTCCCCAAGTGGGTGAACTACCTCTTGCCGCTCATCGTGGTCTCGGCGCTCGGCGGAGCGACCGTCGTCCCGCCCCTGGTCCTCTACGGCGGGTCGGCCGAGACGCTCAACGTCGGCTACCAGCCCGACCAGCCGGTGCCCTACAGCCACGCGATCCACGTCGGCAAGCTCGGCATGGACTGCACCGCCTGCCACAACACCGTGGACCGGGCCGCCTTCGCCTCCATCCCCCCCACCTCGATGTGTATCAGCTGCCACGCGCCCGGCAAGGACCTCGACGGCATCGACACCGGCATGCCCGGCGTGCACCAGGCCTCGCTCAACCTCCGCCCGGTCTGGGAAAGCCACTTCACCGGCGACCCGATCCCGTGGGTCAAGGTCCACGACCTGGCCGACTACGCCTACTTCAATCACGCGGCGCACGTCAACAAGGGCGTCGGCTGCGTGAGCTGCCACGGCCGGGTAGACAAGATGGGCGGCGCGGGCACCGACGACGCGATCGCCGGCGTGTACCAGGTCAGCAACCTGTCGATGGCCTGGTGCCTGGAATGCCACCGCGAGCCGGAAAAACACCTGCGCCCGCTGGACAAGATCACGGCGATGGACTGGTCGCCTTTGAACGACCCGCACGTCAAGGCCGCGATCGAGAAGGGCGAACTCAAAGACAAGGACGACGAGCAGGCCGCGCAGCTCTGGCTGGGCAGCAAGCTCAAGAAGCAGTACGAGATCAACAGCCCGGCGTACATGCAGGCGTGCTCGACCTGCCACCGGTAAGGCAAGCTTGATTTGGCGGTTGGGTGAAGTCAGAAGCAAGGAGCCGAGATGTCAGGCCTTGAAACTTCACCCGATCAGACTTCACCAAATCACCAAATGGATACCCCCGTGTCGACTATCGAAGACCACATCACCGGACAGGCCTACTGGCGCTCGATCGAAGAGCACGCCAACTCGCCGCGGCTGCTCGCGCAGCTCGACGACGAGTTCCAGGGCTACGACCCCGAGGAGATCCAGTCGGTCTCCCGACGAACGTTCCTCAAGCTCGCTGGCGCGTCGCTGGCGCTGGCGGGGCTGACACTGTCGGGTTGTCGGCGGTGGCCGGAGGAAGAGCTCGCGCCCTTCGCGACCCGGCCCGAGGACCTGATCCCCGGCGTGCCGAACTACTTCGCCTCGATGGCCGAGCGCGGCGGGGTCGCCCACCCCATGCTTGTCGCAAGCTTCGACGGCCGACCGATCAAGGTCGAGTCCCACCCCCACGCCGGCTACGCCACCGACATCTACGACCAGGCGCTCACGCTGCAGCAGTACGACCCCGACCGCCTGCGCGACGTCTTGGTCGGCAAGGGCGACTCGCCGGCACGCAGCTCGTGGACGACGTTTGAGGGCGAATTGAACAAGCTCGTCGAGGCCGCGAAGGCGGCGGACGGCGGGTCGACGTTCGCCGTGCTGGCCGAGCCGACCAGCTCGCCGACGATGCTGCGTTTGAAGGCGAAGCTCAAGCAAGCGATGCCCAAGATGGCCTGGGTGACCTACGAGCCCTTGGGTCTGGACAGCGCGATCGAGGGCAGCAAGAAAGCGTTCGACGGCCGGGCCGTCCGCACGCAGTACGACGTCAGCAAGGCGAACGTGATCGCGTGCTTCGATTGCGACTTCCTGTCGACGCACCCCTCGGCCCTGAGCAACGCCAAGGGCTGGGCGGTCGGGCGCAAGTCGGTGGACGACAAGCAGACGATGAACCGCATGTACGTCGCCGAGCCCGCGATGACGGTGACGGGCAGCGCGGCGGACGAGCGCCTGCCGATCAAGCCCTCGCGCGTCGGGCACGTGCTGACGTACGTCGGCGTGAAGCTCGGCGTGTCGGGCGCGGCGCAGAAGCTGAGCCTGACCAAGAGCGAGGCCGCCTTCGCCGACAAGCTGGTGAAGGATTTGCAGGCGAACAAGGGCGCGAGCATCGTCGTCGCCGGCGCGAACCAGCCGGCGGACGTGCACGCCTACGTCCACGCGATCAACAAGGCGCTGGGCAACCGCGATCAGACGATCACGTACAGCGACGAGCCCTCGGCGGACGACGCCTGGCAGCTCGACGCGTTCGCCAAGCTCAGCGAAAAGATGAAGGCGGGCGGGATCGACACGCTGCTGATCCTCGGCGGCAACCCCGTGTTCGATTCCCCGGCAGACATGCACTTTGCCGAGGCGCTGGGCAAGGTCAAGACCTCGATCAAGCTCGGCCTGTACCGCGACGAGACCGCGGTCGATTGCGACTGGGCGCTGCCCGCCGCGACGAGCTTCGAGTGCTGGGGCGACGGGCGCTGGTACGACGGGACGCTGGCGATCCAGCAGCCGTTGATTTTGCCTTTGTTTAACGGGCGCAGCGCGATTGAGCTGTTGGCGGGCGTGCTGAGCGACAAGTCGCTGACCCAGCCGGCCGGCTACGACTTGGTCCGTGAGACGTTCAGGGCCGACGGCTTGCTCGACGGCGCGAACTTCGACGACCACCTCACCGACCCCGGCTACGCCTCGGACCTGATCGGTTTCGAGCGCAGCTGGCGCCGCGCGGTGCACCTGGGCTTCGTGCCCGGCAGCGCGTTCAAGAAGGTCTACGTCGACACCGGCAGCACGATCACGCAGCCGACGCTCAAAGACTCGGCCGAGTTCGAGGTCGTCTATCAGCCGTCGAGCGTGTTCGACGGCCGGTTCGCCAACAGCCCCTGGCTGCAGGAGTGCCCGGACCCGATCACCAAGGTCGTGTGGGACAACCCGCTGCTGCTCAGCGTGCCGGACATGAAGGCCAAGAAGCTGATCAACGGCGACACGATCAACATCGAGGCCGGCGGCAACAAAGTCGAAAAGGTCCCGGTCTTCGGCCAGCCCGGCCAGGCCCAGGGCGTCGTCGTCGCGCAGGTCGGCAACGGCCGGAGCAAGTCCGGTAACGTCGGCACCGGGGTCGGCACGAACCTCTACCCGCTGCGCGTCTCCGGGCAGATGGGCTTCGCGCCGACCAAGATCAGTGGCAAGGTCGGCTACCAAGAGCTGGCGTACACGTCGGTCCACCACCTGGTGATGGGCCTGTCGCCGGAGATGGACCAGACCGCGGCGTGGGCGCTCGAAAAGCGGGCGGGCAAGCCCAACAAGTCCGGCACCAAGGGCAACATCATCAAGGAAGCGAAGCTCAAGGACTGGCTCGAACACCCCGAGCACGTCATGGGCCACGACCACGGCAACTACCGGTTGCAATTGTTCGACCCGCCTTCGATCCAGGGCGAAGGCTCGTTCGACCGCAAGCACCCCGATGGGCCGGAGGTGTTTAACGAGCCGCACGCGTGGGGCATGACGATCGACCTGACCTCGTGCATCGGCTGCAACGCCTGCGTGGTCGCGTGCCAGGCGGAGAACAACATCCCGTCGGTCGGCAAGGAGCAGGTCTGGCGCAGCCGCGAGATGCACTGGCTGCGGACGGACACGTACTTCAAGGGCGACCCGGACAAGCCGGAGCAGGTGCAGGTCGTCCACCAGCCCGTGGCGTGTGTGCAGTGCGAGAACGCGCCTTGCGAGCAGGTCTGCCCCGTCGCCGCGACGGTGCACGACACCGAGGGCCTGAACACGATGGTCTACAACCGCTGCATCGGCACGCGGTACTGCTCCAACAACTGCCCGTACAAGGTCCGGCGGTTCAACTACTTTGACTACCACGCCAAGAGCCCGCGCCAGGACGTCGCCAACCCCTGGCTGAACATCCCCGACACGCAGCAGGACGCGGCGATCGACAAGATCAAGCGCCTCGCGTTCAACCCGGACGTGACGGTGCGGATGCGTGGCGTGATGGAAAAATGCACCTACTGCACGCAGCGCATCCAACGCGCCAAGATCCAGCAGAAAAACGCCTACGTCCAGGCGAACAACGCGGGCGGTTTCACGCACAACCCGGCGGAGAAGAAGACCGTGCCCGACGGCACGATCGTCACCGCCTGCCAGGACGCGTGCCCGACCGACTGCATCAGCTTCGGCGACCTGAACGACCCGAAGTCGAAGGTCAGCCTGCTGCAGAACAAGAACAAACGCGCCTACGCCGTGCTCAGCGAGCTCAACAGCCGCCCGCGCACCCAGCACATGGCCAAGATCCGCAACCCGTACACGGCCGCCAAGGACTGACACAAAGCGAAGCGACACGGCTCCATCGCGTGACGCGGCGAAGCCGACCCGCTGCATAGAAGACCCCACGATATGGCAACGATCCACCCCGGCAGTTCGATCCCCACCGTCGAGACGGACAACACCGTCGACGACCCGCGACGACGCGCCCCGCTGGTCACCGGCGGGCTCGACTTCGCCGGCGTCACCGAGAGCGTCGCCCGCGTGGCGACGACCCGGCCCGACCTGCTGTGGTGGTCCGGCTTCCTCGTGCTGAGCGCGATGGCGCTGGGCTTTTTCACCTTCATCGGCTACCTCGTCGTCACCGGCGTGGGCATCTGGGGCAACAACCAGCCCATCGCCTGGGGCTTTCCCATCATCAACTTCGTGTTCTGGGTCGGCATCGGCCACGCGGGCACGCTGATCTCCGCGATCCTCTTCCTGTTCCGGCAGAACTGGCGGACGTCGATCAACCGCTTCGCCGAGGCGATGACGATCTTCGCCGTCGTCTGCGCGGGCATCTTCCCCGCGATCCACGTCGGCCGGCCGTGGCTGGCGTTCTGGCTGTTCCCCTACCCCAACCAGATGGCGATGTGGCCGCAGTTCCGCTCGCCGCTGTTGTGGGACGTCTTCGCGGTCTCGACCTACGCGTCGGTGTCGCTCTTGTTCTGGTACACCGGGATGGTGCCCGACCTCGCGACGCTGCGCGACAAGGCCAAGAGCCGCATCGGGCAGGCCTTCTACTCCTTCTTCAGCCTCGGCTGGACCGGCAGCGCCCGGCACTGGCACCGGTTCGAGAAGGCGTACCTGCTGCTGGCCGCGCTGTGTACGCCGCTGGTGCTCTCGGTCCACTCGGTCGTGTCGTTCGACTTCGCGGTGGCCCAACTGCCCGGCTGGCACACGACCGTCTTCCCGCCTTACTTCGTCGCCGGCGCGATCTACGGCGGGTTCGCCATGGTGCTCACCCTGGCGATCCCGTGTCGCGAGTGGCTGGGCCTGAAGCACATCATCACGATGCGCCACATCATCAACTGCGCCAAGGTCATGCTCGGGACGGGCATGATCGTCATGTACGCCTACTCGATCGAGTTCTTCGTCGCCTGGTACTCCGGGCACCACTTCGAGCAGTTCGTCTTCCGCAACCGCCCGCTGGGCAACTACACGATCGGCTTCTGGACGATGGTGTTCTGCAACTGCATCGGCCCGCAGGTGTTGTGGATCAAGAAGTGCCGGGAGAACCTTTGGTGGATCATGTTCGCCGCGATGTGCGTGAACATCGGCATGTGGTTCGAGCGGTTCGTCATCACCGTCACCTCGCTTAGCCGGGACTTTTTGCCCGGCAGCTGGGCGCAGTTCCACCCGACGTGGGTCGATATCTGCATGTTCGCCTGCTCGTTCGGGCTGTTCGGCTCGCTGTTCTTCTTGTTCCTCAAGTTCCTGCCGGTCATCGCGATCAGCGAGGTCAAGACCGTCATGCCCGCGGCGCACCACGGCCTGACCGGGCACGGGCACGACCAGGGCGATGACGCCGACGCCGATACCGCCTCCGACGACGCGCAGAAGGAGGACGCATAAGCCATGACCGCGATCGACACCCCCCACACCGGCCACACGCACGCCCCGACCGCCGAGGCCGCCGCCGAGCAGAAGCTGTTCGGTCTCATCGGCGAGTTCGACAACGTCGACGACATCATCGACGCCGCCAACGCGGTGCGCGAGGCCGGCTACAGCAAGATCGACGCCCACACGCCGTTCCCGGTGCACGGCATCGACGACGCGCTGGGCATCAGGCCGACGATCCTGCCCTGGATCGTGCTGGTGATGGGGCTGACCGGCATGGCGACCGGGCTGTTCCTGACGACCTACACGATGGGCGTCTGGCAGGAGCCGGGCTTTTTGCCGGTCAACTTCGAGCCCTACGAGTTCCTGATCTCGGGCAAGCCCTACAACTCGTTGGCCGGTTTTATCCCGGTGATCTTCGAGTTGACGATCATGTTCAGCGCGTACACCGCGGTGTTCGCGATGTTCCTGTTGAACAAGCTGCCGATGATGAGCAACCCGCTCTTGAAGAGCAGGCGTTTCCGCCGGGCGACGGACGACCGGTTCTTCATCGCGATCGATGCGCGTGACGCGCAGTTCGACGCCGAGCAGTCGGCCGAGTTCGTGAAGAACCTGCCGGGCTGCCTGGCGGTGGAGGTGATCGAAGACGAGTGACGCAAGTCACACGCGGCGCAGCCGCGGTACGAAACGACGCGGCTTTGCCGCGCAGTGCGACGAAGTCGTGCCGCTTCGGCTGAAGCGAATCAAACGGATTGAACCATGAAGCTCTCAAATATTGACCTCGATCTCCGCCTGCCCAAGCCCCCGATGGTGCTGGTGGCGGTGCTGGTGATCGGCGCGTTCGTGCCGATGGGGATCGCCTCGGCGATCTGGTACAAGCGCAACGCGTTCGACCCCAACCCGCGCATCCACATCTTCCAGGACATGGACAACCAGGCCAAGGCCAAGGCCCAGTCGGCGTCGGATATCTTCGCCGACGGCCGATCGATGCGCGACTACGCGCCCGGCACGGTCGCGTGGGGGCGCAGCGCCGACCGGCCCGACCCGTCGATGCTCAAGGAAGACGACCTGCTCTTCCGCGGGTTCGAGACGGACCCGAAGACCGGCGAGACGGTGTTCGTCGAAGACGACCAGGGCACGCCCCAGCCCAAGTACCTCGCCGGGTACCCCCAGACGCTGACGATCGACCGCGCGTTCATCGAGCGCGGGCGGCACCAGTACATGGTGCACTGCTACACCTGCCACGGCGCCGACGGGTTCGGGGTGGGGCCGAGCAAGACCGCGATGGACCTGCTCGCCGGCCAGCCCGAGACCGGCACGGTGCCGTTGATCGTGGCGAACCTGCACGACCCCAAGTTCGCTGAGGGCGTGTACGCCAACGGCCGGATGTACAACACGATCGCGAAGGGCCAGGGCACGATGGCCCCGGGCATCGGCCGGCAGATCGACGTGAAGGACCGCTGGGCGATCGTCGCGTACGTGCGGGCGATGCAGCACGCGCAGACGCAGGCACAGGCCGAAAACGCTTCGGAATAGCCCGGGGTCAGGACCGGACGGACACCCATCGGCGGCACACCCCGCCGACACGACAGATAAGGACAAGCCGACGTGGCTCACGGACACACGACACTGGACGAAGCGGACAAGCAGCCGATCGGCGCGAAGCTGTGGCCTGCCTTCCGCCTGCTGGGCGCGCTCGCGGGCGTGGGGCTGTTGCTGATCGCCATCGGGCTGTTGCTCGAGGGCGACGGCGGGATGCGCCGCTTCTTCTTCGCGTACCTGATCGGCTACACCTTCGTGCTCGGGCTGACCGTCGGGTCGGTCGCGCTGGTGATCCTGACGCACCTGTTCCGCGCCGGCTGGGTCGTCGCGGTCCGCCGAGTGCCCGAGACCTTCGCCGCCAACTTCTGGCTCGTCGGGCTGCTGGGCCTGCCGATCCTCGTCGCGTCGTTCATGGGCTCGGCCCCGCTGTACCCCTGGAGCATGGACAAGGCCGAGGCCGAGAGACGCCTGCACGAGGCGGAAGGCGTCGTCCACGCCTACTTGCACGGCGTAGACCACCCCGCGGCCCCGGTGGAACACGAAGGCGAACACGACGACGCCGGCGAGGGCGCTCAAGACGCCGAGGCGTCGATCCGCTCGGGCGAGACGCACTACGTCACCGCGGGCCTGTCGGCCCCGCCCCGCGCCGCGGCGAAGGCCGAATCGGACCAGCCCGGCGCGTCGGCGAAAAAGACCGACGGCTACCACCAGGCCGAGGCGCTGATGAAGGCCAAGGCCGGCATGGGCTACCCCGAGGACCGGGAAGACGCGCTCAAGGTCCAGGAGGCGTTCTACTGGACGCTGCTGGGCTACATGCTCGACTACAAGGCCTACGGCGGGCAACTCGACGGCAACAACCAGGTGCCGATCGACGAAAAGACCGGCAAGGGCAAGGGCTTCATCTGGTACACCCCGATGCTCTTTGCGCTGCGCCTGGTCGTCTACTTCGCGGTCCTCTCGTTGATCGGCTGGTACTACTGGACACGCTCGGTCCAGCAGGACGAGACCGGCGACGCGGGCCTGACCACCAGGCGCGAGTGGTGGGCGCCGCTGTCGGTCGCGGCGTTCGCGTTGATCACGACGTTCATGGCCTTCGACCTGCTCATGTCGCTGGACCCGGCTTGGTACTCCACCATGTTCGGCGTGATCTTCTTCGCCAACAGCTTCACCGCGGGCATCGCGATGACGATCCTCGTCTGCATGGTGCTTCAGAAGAAGGGCTACCTCAAGACCGTCAACACCGAGCACTACCACGACCTTGGCAAGCTGCTGTTCGCCTTCGTCTTCTTCTGGGGCTACGTCAGCTTCAGCCAGTTCATGCTGATCTGGTACGCGTCGCTGCCCGAGACGACCTACTGGTTCGAGATCCACGGCATGACCACCGTCAAGACCGCGCCGCAGTACGGCTCGGGCTGGACTTATATCTCGCTGCTGATGTTGTTCGGCCACCTGCTCGTGCCGTTCGCCTTCCTGCTCAGCCGGCACGTGAAGCGGAACCTGACGATGCTGGCGTTCGCGGCGACGTGGATGCTGCTGATGGTGTACCTGGACTTCTACTGGTACGCGATGCCGTTCTTCGACGTCGGGAGCGTCGCGGTGACGTTCGGCCTGCCGGAGATCGGCGCGGCGCTGCTGCTCATGTCGGTCGTCCTCGCCGCCTTCGTCCGCCGGTACGCCAAGCACGCCCCGCTGGCGCACGGCGACCCGCGCCTGCACGAGACCACCGCGCTGGACACCAACGTCTGGGCGCCGATCCACCATTGAGGTGTTTGGCGATTTTGTGATTTAGCGATTTGGTGAATAACAGAATGTTGCACACGAAAGGATTTGGTGAGTAAAAGCGAAGAAATGAGATAACAATTTGGTGACACGAAATCGCCAAATCGAACTTCGCCAAATCGCCAAATAAAAAAATGGCAAGCAGCAGCAAAACGATCAACATGCCCCTGATGTTCGCGGTCTCGATCGGCGCGACGGTGTCGCTGGTCGCGATCACCATGTTCGGGCTGGCTTGGTACGAGTACGAGAGCCGGGTGGTCCTGAACGAGCAGGTGCTCACCGGCCCGACGCACGACGAGGACTACAACAACCGCCTCGCCGAGCAGGAAAAAAACCTCGGCGATATCGACCAGGCGATCGACCACGTCGTCACCGCCCACGGCGGGGAGCAGGGCCAGCACCACGGCGGGCAGTAACCGTTCGCCGAAGGAAACTCGGGGCTTGAAACACGGTCGCAGGACGCGGCCGATCGACCGGACTAGGATTCTCTCCCTCGGACGCATCGGACCCGCCTCGGCGGGCGAACCGCAGAGGGGTGGGAGACAGGAGTTGGACATGCCAGGCTTGGCATCGAACCACAACCCGACCCGACGACGCGGGCGTTTCGCCTGGGCTTGGTCCGCCGCGCTGACGGCCGCGCTGCTGCTGGCCGCGGTCGCCGGGCCCGCCGACGCGACGGTCTACAACAGCAAGAACCGCGACAACCCCGACAACCAGGCCAACCCCTGGCAGAAGGACATCGAGTCCGAGGTCGGCGTCATCGAGAAGGTCAACTCGCCGATCCCGCTGGACCTCACCCTGATCGACGAAGACGGCGAGCCCGTCGAGCTCGGCAGCTTCTTCCGGGGCGACCGGCCGGTCATCCTCAACCTCGGCTACGCCCGTTGCCCGTCGATCTGCATCCAGATGCGGTCCGAACTCACCGACAACCTCGGGCAGACCGGCCTGGCGATGGGCGAAGACTTCATCATTCTGAACATCACGATCGACCCGGACGAGACGCCTAAGGACGCCCGCGCGACGCGGGCCGAGGTCTGGGCCAAGCTCAAGAACAACGGCATCGAGCCGGACGCCGAGGGCTGGCGTTTCCTCACCGCGGACCAGGACACGATCACGAAGCTGACCGACGCGCTGGGGTACCGGTACCTGTACATCCCGCCGCAGGACGAGTACGGCCACCCCGGCGTGCTCGTCTTCGCCGACGGCCGGGGCACGATCAAGCGCTACCTCAGCGGCACGGCGTACTCGCCTAAGACGCTGCGCCTGTCGGTCGTCGAGACGTCGCAGGGCAAGGTCGGCTCGGCGTGGGACAGGGTGTTTTTGACCTGCTTCGTCTGGGACGACCAGGCGAACAACTACACCGCGACGGCGAAGTTCATCATGATGCTCGGCGGGGCCGTGACGATCCTGCTCGTCGCCGGGCTGGTGGTCGCGGGCTTCGCGTACGAGAAACGCCGTCGGCAGCTGGCCGCCGCGAAGAAGACGAACTCGCAACAAAACACGCCGGGCATGGGTCAGCCCGACCCCGCTTAATCCGGATTGCAAAAGACACGAACCATGGACACCCCACTTTTTAACCTACTGGCCGAAGTGAAAGACGGCGGCATCTGGTTCCCGACCGACGCGTCGTCGAGCAACCAGGTGGACAGCCTGTCGTACTTCATCCTCTGGATCTGCGCGTTCTTCCTCGTGTTCAACGCCGGGCTCATGGTCTTCTTCGCGATCCGTTACCGGCAGAAGAAGAAGGCCGGCGCCGCGACGGGCTCGACGCACAACACCGCGCTCGAGGTGACCTGGTCGGTGATCCCGGCGTTCATCCTCGCGATCATCTTCATCTGGGGCTTCCGCGGCTTCCTGCACCAGTCCACCCCGCCGGACGACGCGTACGACATCCTCGTCGTCGGCTACCAGTGGGGCTGGCAGTTCCACTACCCCAACGGCCACAGCGCCAAGGGCTGGCAAAAGGAAGGCAATGAGTTCCCCGACCCGATCGCGCTGCACGTGCCCGCCGACCGGCCGATCCGCCTGACGCTGCAGTCCAACGACGTGATCCACTCGGTCTCGATCCCGCAGATGCGCGTGAAGAAGGACTGCGTGCCCGGCCGGCTGAACCAGATGTGGTTCGAGGCGAAGTGGGACCCCAAAGAAGCCAAGACCCGCACCATGCCGACCAAGGCCGGCGGGACCGTGGACGTGCAGTACAACGAGTACGACCTGTTCTGCACCGAGTACTGCGGGCAGGACCACTCGACGATGATCACCAAGGTGTACGTGTACAAGCCGGGCGGCGACTTCGAGAAGTGGCTCGAAGGCGATTCGCTGACCGACCCGCTCAAGCCGCTCTGGGAAGTCGGCCAGGGCATCTGGGCGACCCAGTGCAAGAGCTGTCACTCGGTCGAAGGCAAGGCGGGCACCGGCCCGGCGTGGAACGACCTGATCGGCGAGCCGAACCACCCGACCAACGTCGGCGACATCCTGGCCGACGAAGCCTACATCCGCGAGTCGATCATCAACCCCGGCGCGAAGCTGGCCAAGGGCTACCCCAACGCGATGGCGTCGTTCGCGTCGCTGGACCCGCGCGAGATCGCCGGGCTGATCGAGTACATGAAGACGATCAGCAAGTACTACCCCGATTACAAGACCGAAGGCGACGAAACGCCGGTCTGGGGCGACCTGAACCCCGACGGCACGCCGATCGATGCGGCGGGCGAAGAAGGCGATGAAGGCGAAACGCCCGGCGGCGAAGACGCCTCACCCGCGGGCGAGCCCGAGCCCGTTGCCGATGCGCAGGGCTGATTAAAATCAACAACCGTTTACCGGTTCGCACCGATGTTTGCGACTGGAGCCAAGCACCATGACCGTAGCCGATAGACCGATCACGACTGATATTTACGGCGAGCCGATCGAGCCGACGCCGGGCGACAACTACATCAACCACAGCAAGGGCATCCTCAGCTGGGCGCTCACGCTCGACCACAAGCGCATCGGGCTGATGTACATGGTGGTCGTGCTCGCGGCGTTCGCGCTCGGCGGGTTCTTCGCCGTGGCGCTGCGCACCCAGCTGCTCTTCGGCTCGGCGGACAACATCGGGCCGGGCAGCGCGGTCGGTTCGGCGACGTGGAACAACCTGTACAACCAGGCGTTCACCCTCCACGGCGCGATCATGGTCTTCATGTTCATCATCCCCGCCATCCCCGCGATCCTCGGCAACATGGTCCTGCCCCTGCAGCTGGGCGCGAAAGACGTCGCCTTCCCCCGGCTCAACCTGATGAGCTTCTACTGCTGGATGGGCGGCGGGGCGTTTTTCACCTTCATCCTCATCGGCGGGATCCTCAACGCCGCGTTCGGCATCCAGATCCCCGGGGCCAACGGCCTCGACACGGGCTGGACGTTCTACACGCCGTACTCGACCTCGACGAACACTGGCGTCGTCGCCGCGACCATGGGCGCGTTCATCCTCGGCTTCTCGTCCATCCTCACCGGACTGAACTTCATCGCCACCATCCACATGCTCAAGCCCAAGGGCATGGGCTGGTTCCAGATGCCCCTGTTCCTCTGGGCGCTCTACGCCACCAGCATCATCCAGATCCTCGCCACGCCCGTCCTCGCCATCACGCTGCTCCTGCTCATGGCCGAGAACATCATGGGCATCGGCGTGTTCGACCCCAAGCTCGGCGGGGACCCGGTGCTCTACCAGCACTTCTTCTGGTTCTACAGCCACCCGGCGGTCTACATCATGATCCTGCCGGCGCTCGGCGTGGTCAGCGAGATCATCTCGACCTTCAGCCGCAAGCACATCTTCGGCTACAAGTTCATCGCGTACTCCTCGCTCGCCATCGCGCTGTTCGGCTTCATCGTCTGGGGCCACCACATGTTCACCTCCGGCCAGTCGCCGATGATCAACGCCCTGTTCTCGTTGCTGACCATGTCCGTCGCGATCCCCTCGGCGATCAAGGTCTTCAACTGGCTGGCGACGATGTGGAAGGGGCAGATCCGCCTCGAGACGCCGATGCTCTACGCCATGGGCTTCATCTGGCTGTTCACCATCGGCGGGCTGACCGGCCTGCCGCTGGCGGCGCTCTCGACCGACATCTACATGCACGACACCTACTTCGTCGTCGCCCACTTCCACTACGTCATGGTCGGCTCGACGCTGTTCGCGTTCCTCGGCGGGATGTACTACTGGTTCCCCAAGATGTTCGGGCGGATGTACAACGAGTTCTGGGGCAAGATCGCCTGGACGGTCACCTTCATCGGCTTCAACGTCACCTTCTTCATCCAGTTCGTCGCCGGCACCAAGGGCATGCCCCGCCGATACGCGACCTACATCGACGAGTACACGATCTACCACCACATCTCCACCGGCGGGTCGTACATCCTGACGATCGGGCTGATCATGGTCTTGATCAACTGGGTCGCGGCCCGGCGCGGCAAGCGCGCCCCCGCCAACCCCTGGGGCGGCAACCAGCTGGAGTGGCACACCAACTCGCCGCCCCCGCACGAGAACTTCAAGTACGAGCCGGTCGGCACCGACCCGTACCACTTCCACGACTGGAAGTACGACGAGAAGATCGACGGCTACGTGCTGGACCCGGACCACGACCCGTCCAACCCCAAGCACCAGCCGGCGCATTAATGGGTGTTGGGTCCCGGGTGTCGGGTGTTGGGGTAAGACCCGATCCAGGCAGCCAGGATTCAATCTCATGCACCTAACACCCAACACCTTATCCGCAACACTATGAGCGACGCACAACAACACGACGACCACGGGCACGGCGACCACCACGGTCCTCACTACCTCGCCCACCACTTCGACACGCCCGAGCAGCAGTTCGAGTCCGGCAAGCTGGGCATGTGGCTGTTCCTGGTGACCGAGGTCATGATGTTCGGCGGCCTGTTCTGCGCCTACGCGCTGTACCGCGCGAACCACCCGGACATCTTCGCCTACGCCCACGGCTTCCTCGACTGGAAGATGGGCGGGATCAACACCGCGATCCTGCTCGCCTCGTCGTTTACGATGGCCCTGGCCGTGCGCGCGGCGCAGCTCGGCCAGCAGAAGGCGCTCGTGCTGCTGCTGGTCCTGACGCTCGGCGGGGGCTTTGGGTTCTTGGTCATCAAGTACTTCGAGTACACCTCGAAGTTTGCCGAGAACATCTGGCCGGGCACGAGCAACCTGTACTACCCCGTGCTCGACGGGCAGGGCAAGGTGGCCAACACGCTGCAGATGAAGACCGAGGGCAAGGAAGAAACCGAGACGATCAGCCGGGAGATGCAGCTCAAGACGGTGGCGTCGGTCGAGGCCAAGAAGCTGATGCACCACGGGTACATGCCCCACCCCGTCGAGACGTCGTACGCGTTGTACAAGAAGCGTGGCGTGTTCGAGGACCTGGCGAAGTACGACAAGAAGAAGGGCTACGCCGGCAAGCCGGACAAGAGCTACGAGCACCACATCATGCACATGTTCGCCGACGCGGGCGTGGCCGACGCGGTGGCGTGGGTCGAAGATCACGGTGGTGACAAGGGCGGTGACAAGGGCGTGGCCAAAGGCGAGCAGAAGGACCGGGCCAAGCCGGGCAAGGCGTTGGCCTACACCGCGGACCCGGCGATCGACGCGGACACGATGATGGACGCCGTGCCCGTCGCCAGCGCGACCGCCGGCGTGTCCACGATCAAGCTGCCCGCGTCCGGCAGGACCGGGCTGGTGGACAGCGAGGCCCACTCGGTCGCACTCGCCTCGGACCACGGCGGGCACGACGGCCACGCCGCCAACCCGCTGGGCACGCCCGACCTGTCGCACACCAAGTACTACATCCCCTACGAGTTGCAGGACAAAAGCGTCCAGGACCGCATCCACTTGTTCTTCCAGATCTACTTCTGCGCGACCGGCCTGCACGCCCTGCACGTCATCATCGGTATGGGCTGCATCACCTGGGTCCTGGGCAAAGCGATGACCGGCGCCTTCAGCCCCGCCTACAACGTGCCCGTCGATATCGTCGGCCTGTACTGGCACATCGTCGACCTGATCTGGATCTTCCTCTTCCCGCTGCTGTACCTGATCCACTAGGAGCAAGGTGCCAGGCGTGAGAGAAGTCAGACAAAAAAAACACAAGCCGGTCCTGAGCGCAGCGAAGACCGCATCGAACAAGAGAACACACATGTCCGAAGCCACCGCCCACGAACACCACGACGCCGACGCCCACGGTCACGATGGTCACGACGACCACGAGCACCACGTCGTCAGCTTCAAGCTGTTGACTGTTGTGTTCCTCGCGCTCATGGTGCTGACGGTCCTGACCGTCGCGGCGATCAACGTCGATCTCGGCCCGCTGAACATCGTCGTCGCGCTGGGTATCGCGCTGGTCAAAGCGCTCCTGGTCGTGCTGGTATTCATGCACATCTGGTGGGACCGCGCGTTCCACGGCCTGCTCATCGCCGCCTCGCTCGGCTTCGTGGCGCTGTTCATCGGCTTCACGATGATCGACACCTGGCAGTACGAAGACACGATCCAGGCGTACGACGCGGCCCAGGCCAAGGACGCCGCCAACCGGGCGACCGACCCGTACACGCCCCCGCCGGCGCTGATGGATAAGGACCCGCATTGAGTTCTTTCAGGGAGTCGGGGGTAGGCCGTCGGGAGCCGGCCAAAATCGATACGCCATGCAACCAAACGCCGCGACACACGCGGCGTTTTGATTTGATTGCATTGACCGACGCCCGACGCCCGACGCCCGACGCCCGACGCCCGACCCCCTGTATTACCACGGCGATTCGAACGCGGCGACGTGGTGGCGGACCTCGGCGTCGCGGGCGTCGTGCAGGTCCACGCCCACGACGTCGAAGCGGACAGGCCGGCCGGCGAGTTTGTGCCTGGCGATGAGCCTGGCGGCGAGTTGGGCGATCTTGCGTTGTTTGTGCCGGCCGACGCGGTGTTCGGGCGGGACGGACGAGCGTCGGCCGGGCTCGGCGGTCTTGACCTCGATGAACACGATCGTCCGCCTGTCGGGCGCGACCATGAGCAGGTCGATCTCGCCGAGCCGGCTGCGCAGGTTGCGCGCGACCAGGCGGTAGCCCTGTTTCTTGAGGTGCCGCTCGGCGAGTCGCTCGCCGACTCGCCCGGGGTTGATCGGCGGCTTGCCAACCAGCCGTTGTAGATAAGCGATGAATGGGATACGCATCGATGCGGCCTCACGATGCCCGCGACGCTTGCGCGGCCGCGACGCCGTATGCGGTGGCGTATACGAACGCGTGAATCAAGACCAGCGCCAAGCCCGGCACGAGCCCGCGCGCTCGGATCACACAGACCGGCAAGGCGATCGGCCAGAACAAGAGAACGATCCAGAGCGACATCGTCGGCAGCGGCCGGCCGGCGATCGCGGCGTCTTCTCGGCACCACAGGACCAGCGCGATCGCCCACCCCCAGCCGCACAACCACGACGCCTTCTGGGTTTCATACGAGAAGCCAAGTGAGAGCCAAGCGATGAATAAAACCCAGCTCGCCAGATAGAACGCGCGGCGCGCAGCCCCGCGAGGCGGTCGGCGACCTGTTCTCGCTGGTGCCGGGTCGGGCGTCAATGCTTGTACCGCGCGTAGGCGATCTCGAGCAGCTTGACCTTCATCTCTGTCTCGTCGGTGTAGCTGCCGCGGGCGACGAGGTCGGCGGTGAAGCGGTTGGCGTGCTTCTCGAACTGGCGCAATTCGAGGATGCGGCGGATCTCGAACTGCACCTCGGGGTCCTGCAGCGTGCGGTTCTCGCCGGGGATCAGCTCGACGAGTTGGACGAAGTATTGGTGCTCGCCCGCGAGGATCGGCCCGGCGTGCTCGCCCTGTTGCAGCTTGATCAGCGCGTCGTTCACCGGCTCGATGCCGTAGACCCGCTCGCCCGCCAGCGGCTCACCCTGGTTGAACAGGCCCGCGCCCGCGGCGTTGTACAGGTTCAGCTCGGCGTCGGAGGCGACGTCTTCGAACGCCTCGCCACGCTCGAGCCGGCCGACGACGGCTCGGGCGTCGGCGGTGTCCTTGACGCGGATGATGCGGAACGACCGGCGGTCGGGCTGCTGGTACTGCTCGAGATTGGACGCGTACCACTGCTCGATGTCGCGGTCGTTGACGACGATCTTCGGGCGGACCTTGATGCCGATGTAGCTGTTGGTTAACAGCTGCTCGCGGTACTCGACCAGGTGGTCTTCGAGCGTTTGCCCGGTCGATTCGAGGAAGCGCGCCTTGGCCAGCGAGAGCGAGCCTTCGCCGTGGTAGCGGATCAGCTCTTCGCGGCGGGACTGCACGGCGCGGTTGATGCCCATGCGCTGGCGCTCTTCGAGGTTGCGCTCGGCCTCGCCGAGGATCAGCTTGTTCTTGATGATCGTGCGCAGCTTGTCTTCGATGACGATCGCGGCCTGTTTGAGGAAGTCGTTTTCGCTGAAGCGTCGGCCGTAGTTGGCGAGTTGGGCGGCGACGTTGATGTCGAAGACCTGGTCGGCGTAGACCGCTTCGCCGTTGATGTGCCCGACCATCGCGTTGACCGCGAGCGCGGCGTCCCGCTTGGGTTGTTCGCCCGAGCCCTCCTCGTCTTGCGCGTCATCCTCGGTGACGTCAGTCGCGACGAGGGTCGTCGGCGTGCCCGGCTCGTCGGCGCGGTCCACCGGCCGCGGCTCGCCGACGAAGTCCTCGGGCTTGACCGCGGCCCGGGTGTCGTCTGCGTCCGCGCCGAACCACGATGCGCAGCCTGCCGAGAAGACCGGCGTCGAGGCGATCGCCGCGGCGAGCAGGGCGGCGGTGGCGGGGCGTCGCGTGGGGGTGTGTCGCATGGTGTCGGGCCCGGTGTCGTGGTCGGATTACCGATTTTATCGGTAGATGCAGGCGATGGCGAGCAGGATTGGTTCAATCCGAGGCGCGTGCTGCGGGTCAGATCTGATCGTCGTACGGGTCCACGATCGTTCGCCCGGGCATCAGGTCGGGCACGGCGTTGGTCAGCCGCTCGAAATCGGCCTGTGTGATCGCGTCGATCTGCTCGTTCGAAAGCCGCGCGTAGTGCCAGGCCATGGCGAGGTGATCGAGCAGGTGGGCGACGGCGACTTCATACGACAGGTCGCCGTCTTCGTCGTATCGGCCTTGATCGATCTCATCGATCAGTTCCCGGACATGCACGCCGAGTTCGTCGAGTTGAAAGATCGCTTGTTCCCGGTTCATCGCGGTTCTCACGCCGGCGCGACGTCGCCGGCCGGCGGACCGACGTGCTCGAGCTTGCGGGCGCGTCGGCCGGTCTCGACGGTCGTGTCGGGGGTGTGCAGGTCTTCGCCTTCGCGGACGAGTCGCGCGGAGTTGAAGATGACGACGATGGAACTGATGCCGTGGCCGACCGCGGCGATCCAGGGCGCCATCCAGCCGACCAGCAGCAGGCCGAGCATGAAGAGGATGTAGATCAGCGTGCCGGCAAGGTTTTGTCGGATGACGGTGACGGTCTTGCGCGACAGGCCGACCATGAAGGGGATGCGGTTGAGGTTGTTGTTCATCAGCGCGATGGACGCGGAGTTGATCGCGACGTCTGAGCCCGCGGCGCCCATGGCGAGCGAGACGTCGCCCGCGGCGAGTGCCGGCCCGTCGTTCACGCCGTCGCCGACGACCGCGACGGTATGGCCCTCGGCCTTGAGTTGTTCGACCAGTTCGAGCTTGTCGCCCGGCAAGGCTTCGGCGGTGAAGTCGGTCAGGCCGAGCGCTTCGGCGACGCGGCGCGCGGGGCTCCAGCGGTCGCCGGTGATCATGACGCGTCGCTTGACGCCTTGCTCTTCCAGGCCGTGCAGCGCGTCGGCCGCGCCTTGGCGCGGCTGGTCGGCGAGCCCGAGCCAGCCGATCGCCCGGCCGCCGTGCGCGACGAACAACAGGCTCAGCCCTTCGGTCTCGCTGGTGTCGAGCGTGGCGATGTCGATGCCGTTGTCGGTGAGGAACGCTTCGCGTCCGACGAGCACGACGCTGCCGTCATCGAGCGTGGCCTTGACGCCCCGCCCGGAGACTTCCTCGAAGTGCTGGGTCGGCGTGGGCTGGAGCTTGGCACGCTCGGCGACGTCAACCACGGCGCGGGCGACGGGGTGCCGCGAGTGGACCTCGGCGGATACGCAGAGCCGAAGCAGTTCGGCGCCGTCGACGCCTTCGACCGGTTTCATGCGCGTGACGCTGAGGTCGCCGGTGGTGAGCGTGCCGGTCTTGTCGAAGACGATGGCGGTGACGCGGCGGACGACTTCGAGGTCGGACACGGACTTGACCAAAACGCCCAGGCGGGCCGAGGCGGAGAGCGCCGCGACGATGGCGGTCGGCCCGCAGAGGATCAAGGCGCAGGGGCAGGCGATCAGGAGCAGCGAGATCGAGTTGCGCAGGTCGCCGGTGAACACGAAGATGATGAAGGCGAGGATGATGACGACCGGCGTGTAGTACGAGGCGTACTTGCTGAGCTCGCGGACGACGGCGGGCTTGCTCTGCGCGGCCTGCAGGATCAGGGATTGGACCTTGCCGAGCGTCGAGTCTTCGCCGGCCCGGGAGATCTCGATGACCAGCCGGCCGGTCTCGTTGATCGTGCCGGCGAACGCCTCATCGCCCGGCGCTTTTTCGACGGGCACCGATTCGCCGGTGATGTTGGCCTGGTCGACGGTGGAGTTTCCCTCGACGACCTTGCCGTCGCCGGGGATGTTGTCGCCGGGCAGGACGAGCACGCGGTCGCCGGGCTTGAGTTCGCTGGCGGGGATTTCTTTTTCGCCCGCGTCGGTGAGCAGGACGGCCTTGGTGGGCGTGATGCGGATGAGCGACTCGATGGTCTTGAGCGCGCCCGCGGCGGTGCGGTGCTCGATGAGCGAGGCGATGAGCATGAAGAAAGCGACGACCGCGCACTCGACGTACATCCCCGCGGCGAAGGAGGCGATGATCGCCAGCGCGACGAGTTCTTCCATGTGCGACCCGCCGGCGACGTGCTCGTGGTCGTGGTGCTGGCCCGGGCCGTGGTCGTGCGAGCAGCGGCCGGTGATCAGGCCCTTGGCGGCGCCCCAGACGATCGGCCCGCCGAGCAGGATCGATGCGACCATCGCGAGCATCGCCGACTGCACCGGCACGGTCTTGACGATCTGCCCGGTGTGCCCGTCGGGACCTTCGCCCCACGGGTAGATCAGCATCGAGACGAACGACGCGATCAGCACGGTGACACCTAGCAGCACGGCGACGATCTGCAGGTCCAGCTTCTGCTGCTCGTCCTCGCCCGCGTGCGAACGCGCCAGCCCGGCCATGCCGCCGACATCGCAGCAGTCCGCGTCCGGGCCGTGCTGGTGGTCGTGCTGATGGTCGTGCGTCGCGGTAGACATGGACAACTCCGTGAAGCCGGGTCAAAGGGCCGGGAATTGTAGCACGTCTGGATGACCCGGCGGGTTCGCGGAAAGGGGCGTTCGGGGCCGGGCAAGACGCGATCTAGCGGCACGAAGCGGCTCTGTGGCCGGGGTCGGCTTGTGTGCCCACTGCGACGCCCTGGATGAGATCGATGAAAGACAACTCGTCCCGGGGGGCCGCCGAGCCGCCACCCCGGCCACCCATCGGCCGATGGCTCGGTCTTCAGGCGACACGCCGGCAGAACAGCCGGACACGCCAGGCGCGCTGGGCGTACTTGGCCGAGTCGGCGACATTGCCGGCGATGGCGGTGTCCAGCTGCTTGCGCCGCAGCCGGGCCAGCAGGCGCGGCACGCGGGGGTCGCTTCGGGTTGGGGAAGGGGTGAGGGTGGACATCATGGGGCTCGATTCGCTCATACCCGGCCGGTGGGCCGGTGGGGGCTTAACGCGTGAGCCGGCGGGTTTATGCCGGCCGAGGAAGGATAAGACGATGGTGCGCGGGATTTGTTTCCGTGTGTTGAGAAACGAGTGACGATTTTCCGCGTTCAGGCGGGATTTGAGCTTTTGTTCGCGGCGGGTCGCCCACCCCGGCCGAACCCCGCTTGGTTCGCACTGCGTTAAGCTATCTGTTGTGGCCACCCACCGCATCATCGCCGCCGACGCCGCGACCCCGCAGGAGGAGCAGTTCAACCTCGCCCTGCGTCCGCAAACGCTCAAGGAATACGTCGGCCAGCCCGCGCTGACCGAGAAGCTGTCGATCACGCTCGAAGCGTCCCGCCAGCGCGGCGAGGCGATGGAGCACGTCCTGCTGCACGGCCCGCCGGGCCTGGGCAAGACCACCCTCGCCCACATCATCGCCAACGAGATGGGCACGCACCTCACCGTCACCGCCGGGCCCGCGCTGACCAAGCCCAGCGACCTGGTCGGCATCCTCACCAAGCTCCAGCCCCGCGACGTCCTGTTCATCGACGAGGTCCACCGACTGCCTATCGCGCTCGAAGAATACCTCTACTCGGCGATGGAGGACTACAAGATCGACGTGCAGATCGACAGCGGCATGCACGCCAAGACGATCACGCTCCCGGTCCAGCCCTTCACGCTGATCGGCGCGACGACCCGGGCCGGGCTGATCTCCGGCCCGATGCGCTCGCGCTTCGGCCTGTCGCACAACCTCGAGTTCTACAGCGAAGCCGACCTGCTCAAAATCCTCACCCGCAGCGCCGGCCTATTAGAAATGAACATCCCCCCCAAGCCCGCAGACTCGCGCAGCGAATCGGCGGGATCGACCGCTCTTACCGCCATCGCCTCGCGCGCCCGCGGCACGCCGCGTATCGCCAACCGCCTGCTCCGCCGGGTCCGAGACTTCTCGCAGGTCCGCCACGACAACGCGTTAAACCCGTCGATCGTCGATGAGGCGCTCACGCTCGAGGGCGTCGATGCGCTGGGCCTGGACGAGTTGGACCGCAAGTACCTGCGCTGCATCGCCGAGGTCTACCAGGGCGGGCCGGTCGGCCTGGAAGCCGTCGCCGCGACCCTTGGCGACGACGCGGGCACGCTCGAGCAGGCGGTCGAGCCGTACCTGTTGCAGATCGGTTTCCTGGCCCGGACGCGCAAGGGCCGGCAACTCACGAAAGCCGCGGCGCAACACCTCGGGCTCAAACTGCGTATGACGGACGACAACGGTTCGGCGTTGTTTTAGCGGCTACACAATCGACGCGGCGCAACAGCCGGTGGCCTACGGACGCCGGACACGAGAACAGAACAGTTCCGGAGGCAACTATGCGACAACAGAAGTTCGTCTTTGCCATCTTTCTGCTTGGTACCGTGCCCGTCCTTCCCGGCTGTTACTCCACCGCGGGGTTCGGCAAGGCGCCGTGGAAGAAGACCACGCCAACCGTCGCGGTCCAGCCGACAATCGACGCCGAGTGGTCCGAGCCGGTCAACGGCGTCCGCCTGGCAGTAACGCAAATCACGGGAAACACCCCCGACGACCACGTGCTGCTGCTGGTCATGGCCCACAACACGACGGACCAGCCCGTGGATTGGCCGGCCATCCGCGCCGATCCCACGGTGCGCATCCGACAGCCCGACGGTACGGACGCCTCGGCGGGCTACGCAAGCCACACCAACCTGCGCATCGTGGTCGAATCGCTCGACGGCAGGGCGCGCGACGTGCGGGGCGCGCTGGCTTGGGAAAGGCTCGCCGAACTTCACCGCTTGCTCGAGCCGGGCGAGATCCGTTTGCACGCGATCCGCTTGGAGGATGATCAGGCGCAGCAGTACCAACGCCTCAAGCGACAGCGCAACACGATCGACGTCGAGCCGGTCCTCTGGCCGGGCATGTCCAGCCACGACACAGAAGGGCGTTGGCTGATTCACTTGATCTACCGCCCCGAGGGATTCCCGCCCCCACTCGGCGACGGCAGGCTCACCGGGCGCGCTGAACCGGACATCAGCGAGCAATGGAAGGGCGTCGAGATCAACGTGCCCGCGATCGAGATCGACTGGGTGCCGATCCCCGGGCCGAACGATCTGTGATCGGTCGGCGGGCGGTCCGGACGACCGCTTACGCTCGTCTGCCCAATGGGACTAAACCCGCGACAAGCACGACCAGCAGCAACAGGCCGCCAAACCACAGGTCGATCCCGCGCAGCCACACCGGCTGGGCGAGCATCAGCATCAGCCAGCCCGCCGCCAGCGCGTAGCGCACCGTGATCAAACGCGATAGCACCGGCGGCAATTCGGCCTTGCCTTCTTCGATCTCTCTGCGCTGGGGGCTGAGGATCGCCTCGGCCGTGAGCAGCAGGACGATCAGCAGCAACATCGCCGTCGCCATGCCCATGAGCTTGGCTCGGTGTGCGTCCTGTTGATCGTTGACTTCGCGCTCGGCCCTGACCAGCTCAATCAGCAGCCGCTCGCGCATGTCCTGCTTCACATTGATCAACCGAAGCCGCAGCGTCGCGAGGTCTTGCTCTTCTTCGGCCTCGACGCTTCGGATCTGCTCGTCGCGCGCGATCGCCGTCGAGTCGTCCTCCTCGCCGACGCGTTCGTATTGCTTCCTGATGGCTTCGATGCGCTTTTGACGCAGTTGGTTGGCCCGGTCGAACGCCTCGAAAGCGGCGGTAGCCTGCTCGCTTTGAGTGAAGTCGATTTCCCCGGTGTCGAGTTTTTCCAGTTCGGCCCGTGCGTCCTGGACTCGGCCGAGGTCGCCGGTACCCTCGAAGAGGCGGTCGTACGCGTCGGGCGCGAGCCGGCCCAGCACGGCGGGCCCGAGCAGCACGCCCAGCACGACGCCTGCCACGAGCATGTACAGGTGCCGCTGGTCGGGCAGCGGCCAGAGGATCAGGCGGGGTGAATCGGATGCGTTGGCGATCGGTCGGCCCTCCTAGCCGGTAGTTGGCCCGGCGTCATGATAGCCGCGCTTCACTGCGGTGGGCCCGTCCCGTCCGCCCACGCCTTCTCCCGCCGGCCCACGCGTTCGACGCGTTCAGCCGGCCTGCGTGTGGGCCTGTTCGGTCAGCCGGTGCCGTCGGACGCGTTCCAGCACCCGGACTAGGATGCTGACCGTTTCGTCGATGGATTGATCGAGGCGTTCGCAATCCAGCGGGTCCCCGCCGGTGTTCGCGAACGCCTGCTCGGCGAGCATGTTGCGGATCAACGGGCCGAGCACTTCGACCGGTTGCTGCGTGTTGGTGTAGACGATCCGGAGCAGCTTGGGCAGCACCCACGACGCGGGGCTGAGTTGGAGCTTGCACGGCAGGCCGCCGGGCAGGTTGGTCCGCCGCTGGACTTCGTCTTCGATCCATTGCTTGGCGGTTTGTTCGAGCGTTGCTGTCATCGCGCACCTCCCTTGGTTGGGATTTCTGCCCGACCCCTTTGCAACTTCCCGCCTCCATGAGGATCATCGGCCGGCGAACGCGGCGTCGTCAAGATGAATCGTCGTGAATCACCGGCGTCTACAAGCACAACGCCTCTCTCATCAAGATACTGCCAAGGCCCGCGCACCACAAAGATAATTTATGGGTTTCGAAGGCGAAAAAATTGAACGCGGGTCACGGCGTGAGGAAGATGTCCGGCTCGGCATCGTCGGCTTCCGGCCGTTGGAAAAGCCAGATATTGTCTTCTTTGTCGCGCCCGGCGCGGTGCAGCGCGGGGCGGACGTTCCAGCGGACCGAGCCGTCGGAGATGAGCATGTTCTGCCCGACGCCGTCGTGGTTCTTGCTCTGGGTCATGCCGGGGATCGTGCGGTCGCGGACCAGCCCGTCGGGCGTCAGCCGGTACAGCGGGTTGGTGTCGGCGAAGATCGGGCGCGGCTCGAGGAAGACGCGGAACGGCCCGCCGGCGACGGGGTTCTGCCCGTTGTACACCGCGCTGGGCGCGTCGGGGTCGCCCGCCGGGCAGCGGAAGTGATCCGACGACACGTTGCGCTCGGCCAGGCGGACGAACAGGCTGACGCGGTCGTCAGCGATGCGCGTGCCGTCGATGTTGTGCCGGGCAAACGGCTTGAGGTGCCCAAGCGGGTCGGCGACCGGCGCGTCGGGCTTGTCGGGCTGGTCTGTCATGGCGAGCGACTGCTTGTTGTCGCTGGCGTACTGCTGCAGGTCGACGCCGAGGCCCGCGAGGTTCTGCTCGCACTTGGCGATCATCGCGTCACGCTTGCCCTTGTCCAGCACCGGCAGCAGCACCGACAAGACCATCAACAGCAGCGCCGCGGTCGTCGCGATCTGGCGGATGCTGATCCCCGCGCCGCCCCATCGACCGCTCGCCGTCTGATTCGCGAACGCCTGGCGACGCCGCTCGGCCCGGTCCGCCTCGACCGCCCGCATCGTCCGACCCACGAGCCCCTCCGGAACCGGCTCGTCGGCCGACCGATCCAACACGGACAGCAACCGTTCGATACGCTCTGCCCGCGCCCGGCTCTCGGCGGGCATCGGGCCGGTGGGCAGCCCCTGCCGACGCAACGCCAACAACGCGTCGAGCGCCACGCCGTCCTCGTGCGACAGCGACGCCGGCTCGGCGGCCAGCACCCGCCCGACCGTGCGCCGGGCCAGCCCCGGTTCGGGGTCCTGCGCGTCCCATCGGCCGATCAGGTCCAGCAGCCGACGGACCCGCGCCTCGTAGGCTGGGCCGACCTTCTCGTTCGCGTCCGGCAGCGCCTCGCCGCCGAGCAGCCGGTCGATCAGGCGGGCGTCTTCCGGGCGCAGCCGGGGCAGGTCGCGGTCGGGTTGGTCTGGGCTCGATGTCATGTCGCGGTGGGTTTGGGGCCGTTGTGGTCTTGCGCTGTGATGGACGTCTTACGCCGACCCGCCGGAGATGGTATGTAGGAGTTGATACGCCATCGGTTGGGCGTGGGTTTGCGATTCCGCGCGCGATTTTTCACGGTTTTTTCTCTTTCAACGCCGGGCCTCGTTCGGGGTACCGGGCCTTCCACAGCTGCGCGAACGTGCCCACCGCCGCGTGCAGCCGGCTCTTGACCGTCCCCAATGGGATCGACAACATCTCCGCGATGTCTTTGTAGGCAAACTGGTGGAAATACGCCATCACCAGCACCTCACGCAGGTGGTCGGGCAACTGGTCGGCCAGGTCACGCACCAGCTCGGCGATCTCCTGGTCCTGGGCCGTGTCCGTCGGCAGGGGGATGTCCGCCTCCATCAGGTCGATGAAGCTCGCGCCCGAATCCTGCGTCGGGTCGATCAGGGCCGACAGCGGCGCGGTCCGCTTGCGCTTTTCTCGTCGGAGATGGTCCCGCGCCTTGTTCGCCGCGATCGTGAACAGCCAGGGCTTAAACCGCTTGCTCGCGTCGAACGTCCCCGCCGACTGGTGCACCTGTAAAAACGCTTCCTGGAACAGGTCCTCGGCGAACGCCCGGTTGCCCGCGAAGCGGATCAAGAAGTGAAAAAGCTCTTTTTCGTATCGCCCGATCAACTCGGTCAACGCCGCGACCTCGCCCTCGCGATAGGCAACGACGAGCTGCTCGTCTTTGAGCTTTTTCAGATCGACATGGTTGGACCCCTCGGCCATCCTCAGGATTGTACGAAAACACCCGCCGGGGATTTGCCCGGCGGGTGTTCGGTGCGTGTGGCGTCGATGAGACGGCCCGTTGTCAGCTGTTCGCCGTCTTGAACTGGCCGACCAGCCGTTGCAGCGTCTCGGCGCGTTGGCTGAGCTGGGTCGCGGCCTGGGCGGCCTGGTTCGTGCCGTCGGACGTCTGGCGGGTCACCGCGGCGATCTGCTCGATGTTGCGCGACACTTCCTCGCTCGCGGCGGACTGCTGCTCGGCGGCCGCGGCGATCGACTGCACCATGCTCGACACGTCCTGCGCCGACGCGACGATCTGCTTGAGCGCGTCGCCGGCCTGCTCGGCCTTCGCCACGCCGGTGCTGACCTCTTCGGTGCCCGCGTTCAT
>JBKAGS010000005.1:0-59546 GCA_046290505.1 Phycisphaeraceae bacterium
CACGAAGCTACCAGGGCCGACGCCGCGAGATGGGGCTGATGGCGGTCGCCCACAACATCATGGTGATCGCTATCGTTGGGCTTTTCTACAGGGCAGGATGAGTACATTTAGCCAAGCGGGTGGCCGTGGTGGAGCTTCAGCGGCCCCACGGGACGATTCGCTTGGGGTCCGTTTCATACGATTCGTGCCGGGTGTTCGCTGGGGCCCCTCCACGGCCACCCGAGATTCCCGATTGATTAACAACGGGTGCGCCTGATCGCTCTAACCGCTGTCATCGGATTGTTTTACGGGTAATTCCGCTCGGCCGGGGTGTTGGTGGGGTTTATACTTAGTGGGTTGGACCGGGCCGTGGCGTGGCGTCGCGGGGGTCCGGAAGGGTTGGTTGTTGCAGGACCTCACGTACAACTCGGCGGACGACGGGTTTGCGCTGCCGGGGTGGGCGGTTCGGCCGACGGCGGCGGTGCAGCTGCTCATCGCCACGTCGTTCATGCTGCTGTGGCTGGTGGCGGAGGTGGTGTCCCGGCGGTTTTTGACCGCGGGCGGGGTGAGCGGGTGGTACCCGACGGCGGGGCTGGGGGTTGCGCTGTTGTGGGCGCTGGGTTTGCGGTACGCGTGGGTGATCGTGCCGGCGTCGCTGCTGGGCGGGCTGGCGGTGTGGGAGTACGCGTATTTGCCTGCGGCGCTGGTGGCGATGATGAAGGGGCTGACGTACGCGGGGGCGGCGGTGGTGCTTCGGCGGGTCTTGCCGCCGGGCCGGTTGCCGCGCCGGCCGATCGACCTGGCGGCGGTGATCGCGGCGCTCCTGGCGTGCGCGATCCTGACCGCGGGGGGCGGGGTGGCGCTGTTGGCGATGACCGGCGAGATCGGGGCCGAGTTCGTCGCCGACGCGGTGGTCGGCTGGGCGGTGGGCGACGCGGTAGGCATGCTCGTCACGGCGCCGCTGTTGGTCATGGTCCTCGCGCCGTGGTTGTGTTTGCGGTTGTGCAAGGCGGGGGACGAGGCGAAGCTGCGCTACGCGCGGACGATCGGGTCTTACGAATTGTTCCGCGGGTACGGGCCCTGGCTGATGATCGTGGCGGCGTCGCTGGGGCTGGCGGTGCTGTCGTGCCTGCCCGAGCGGTGCGACCCGCGGGTGTATTACCTTGGCTTTGTCGCGCTGCCGGCGTTGGCGATGCGGTACCGGCTGGCGGGCGGGCTGGCGGCGCTGTTGCTCTTGAGTTTCACGGGCGTGTTCGCCGCGAAGCTGCACGGCATCGACCCGCCCCTGCTGACCGACCTGCAGCTGATTTTTATCGCGCTGTCGATCAGCACGATCCTGGTCGGCTCGTTCGCGGTGATGCGGGCCTGGGCCGAGGAGCAGCGCCGGGCCGAGCACCGCTGGGCGGCGTTGGCGATGCGCGGGTCGGGGATGGGCCGGTGGTATTGGGAGGTGGGCAGCGACCAGCTGACGACCGACCACGTCCTGACCGACAGCTTCGGGTATCGGCGGGACCGGGTGTCGCCGAGGCTGGCGTGGTGGGAGCAGCGGATCCACCCCGAGGACGTGCTGCTGAACAAGCGGGAGACGCAGCGGCTGCTCACGGGCGAGACGGACTACTTCGAGGTCGAGAACCGGATGCTGGCGGCGGACGGCAGCTGGGGGTGGTACCACAGCCAGGGCACGGTGATCGACCGCGACGCGCAGGGCCGGCCGCGGCGGATCGCGGGCACGCACCACGACATCACCGAGCGCAAGGAGCTCGAGCAGCTGCGCGCCGACGCCGAGGCGACCCGCCGAAGCGAGCAGCGCTTCCGCACGCTGGCGGACGACGCGCCGGTCGCGATCTTCCAGACCGACGCGAAGGGGGTGTTCCTGTACGTCAACCCGGCGTGGCGTCGGATGACCGGTCACGAGCAGACCGACGCGCTGTACCGCAGCGCCGCCGCCTTCGCCCACCCCGAAGACCGCGACCGCGTCGCCGACCACTGGGCCACGGCGGTGCAGACCGGCACGCCCGTCAACTACGAGCACCGAGTCGTCACGCCCGACGGCCGGACGCTGTGGATCCAAACCCAAGCCACGGCGAACACGCACAACGGCGTGCTGATCGGGTACGTCGGCACGGGCGTCGACGTCACGCCCTACCGCGAGGCGATGGCGATGATCCGCGACAGCGAGGCGCGCTACCGCACGCTCGCGGACCACGCGTACGACATGCTCTGGCGCGTCTCGGCGCAGGGCGTGTTCACCTACGTCTCGCCCAGCATCACCAAGCTCATGGGCTTCGAGCCCGAAGAAGTCGTCGGGACCGACGCGTTCAGCTACTTCCACCCCGACGACCTCGAGCGGGTGCGCGGCAAGCACGCCAAGCTCGCGCCCGAGTCGCCGGAGTTCGAGGACGTGCACCGCTACCGCCGAAAGGACGGGTCGTACATCGTGTTCGAGGCGGTGGGCAAGCTCGTCGTGCCCGAGCAGCAGGACAAGCCCGCGTACATCACCGGCATCTCGCGCGACGTCACGCAGCGCGTCGAGTCCGAACGCATCCAGCGCGAGCTGGAAGAAAAGCTCGCGCGCTCGCAGAAGCTCGACGCGATCGGCACGTTCGCGACCGGCATCGCGCACGACTTCCGCAACTCGCTCTTGGCGATCAAGGCGTCGGCCCAGTCCGCCGAACGCAAGCTCGAACAAGGCCACCCCGCGCTGCCCGCGCTCGACACGGTCGAAGACGCCTGCGCCCAGGCGATGCAGGTCACCCAGTCGCTCTTGACCTTCGCGCGCGGCCAGGGCGCGACCAAGCGCGTGACGGACCTGTCGCAGCTGGTGCGCGACAACACGCGCCTGCTCCAGGCCGTGCTCCCGCCGGGCGTGCGCCTGCGGTGGGACGGCCCGGACACGCCGGTGAAGGTCCATGCGAACGCGGGCGAAATCCAGCAGGCCATGCTGAACCTCGTGATGAACGCCAAGGACGCGCTCGCGGACCGGACCGACGGCGAGATCAGGCTGTCGCTGTCACAACTCGCCGACAAGGCCGTGCTCAGCGTCGCGGACAACGGCTGCGGGATGAGCGACCAGGTGCTCGGCCGGGCCCTCGAGCCGTTCTTCACCACCCGTGCCCGGCTCAAGGGCACCGGGCTCGGCCTGTCGCAGGTCCACGGCATCGTCACCGACCACGGCGGGGAAATCACGCTCGACTCCACGCCCGGCCGGGGCACAACCATTACCATCACCCTGCCTACCCGCCCAACGCCAAACGCGAAACAACCCCACGACACGACCACCCCGACGCAGACGGAGGCCGCGACACCATGATGACACCGACCGAACCCGCCGCCACGCCCGGCCCGACGACCAAGACCCGCGTGCTGCTCGTGGACGACCACGTGATCGTCCGCGATTCGCTGGCCCGCCGGCTGTCCGACGAGCCGGACCTCGAGGTCCCCGCCACCGCGGGCAACGCCGACGAGGGCATCGCGCTCGCCGAGGCGAACGGCTACGACGTGCTGGTCATGGACATCAACATGCCGGGCATGAGCTGCTTCGAGGCCGCCCGCCGGCTGCAGGAATCCCACCCCGACCTGCCGGTGCTGTTCCTGAGCGCCTACTGGAACGATGCGTTCATCCAGCAGGCGATGGGCGTGGGCGCGTGCGGTTTGCTCAGCAAGTCCGACGAGCCGGAGGTCCTCATCCACGCGATCCGCACCGTCGTCGACGGCGGGGTCTACCTGTCCGAAGAGGTCCGCGGCCGGTTCGAGACCGAGTCCGCCGAGGGCGAACACCCCGACCCGACCAAGACGAGGCTGAACTCGTTGACCCCGCGCGAGGTGGACGTCTTGCGCTGGGTCGGCATGGGCCAGAGCCGCAAACAGATGGCCGCGCAGCTGGGCATCAGCGACAACACCGTCGCGGTGCATACCAACCGCATCATGAAAAAACTCGACATCCACGACCGCGTGGGTTTAGCAAGGTTCGCGATCAAGATCGGGTTGTCGCCGTTGGATGAGCCGATGTGAGTCGCGGGACCCCTGTGAAGCGATGGATCCTTGCCAGCGGCCACCCCCCGCACGCAACCGACGCCAGCCGCTCGAACGGTCCCCATCCCCGCAGGCAACGGCCGGACTGCGACAAAAAAACCCGCGTCAGCAGAGGATCCGCCGACGCGAGCTTCCGGGGGCAAGTAATCTAAATAAACGATAGGCGATCGGTTGCGCCGCGTCAATCAAAACCTGGCGGGCTTCTGCAAAACGTTTTTGGAGCCTCGCCCTCCGATCAAACCCGAAAGACCACGGCAAAACCAGCGCTTTGCAGCAGCCTGCTTGAGCCAAGGCGCATCGGCTTTCTCCACGCTCCGTGGTCGGCGGCGGCCCGATGTTTTCGTGCCGGCGGATGGTGCCGACGCGTGCTCGAGACCCGGGTTTGGACCTGCTATTTCGTCAGCCCGCCGACCGCGACACCCAGGTCGAGCGTTGATCCGCCGAACGTGCCATCGTCGATCGCGAACGGGACTTCTTCCACGAAGACGCCGGCCTCGTCGTAGAAACGCACCGCCGCCTCGTGCAGCGTGCCCTGCGCGTCGCTGCCGTCTTTCCGCGACAGGCTCAGGAACACCCGGCCCTCGCCGTCCGCGTCCGGGCCCAGCGCGTCGAGCAGCCCGGTCAGGTCCACGCCCGCCTCCAGCGGCGTGTCGTCGCCCGGCCCGGCCATCGGGACGTGGCCCGCGTGCGACCGGCCGAACACCGGCCAACCGTTGAACGCCTCGGGCTTCTCCGTGTGCTCGGGCTTGGCCGCGTCCGCGCTCCCCGCAAGACCAACCGTCATGCGCAGGTCCGTCCGGTCGTCGCAGCTCAGCTTGAAACGCAGCGTCATGCGCGGCGTGTGCCGCGCGACCTCGACCCGGCCGAGGTAGTTCCCGCGCTTCCACGTCTTATCAATCATTGCGCTGTACAAGAGGTAGATCCGCCCGTCGCCGGACCAGTTCTTGCCCCACGAGTTGACGACGATATATGCGCCGCGTTCCCAGTCGGCGAGCGTGACCTTGCCGTCGCCGTTGATATCTTTGTCGTTGGTGATCTGCCCGTCTTCGTTGAGGTCGTAGCCGACGTTGTCGTCGTAGCCGACGCAGGTCATCCCGTGGCCGTAGCCGGATGCGCTCCAGCGGGTCCACAGGTCTTCGCCCGCCGCGTAGCCGCCTTCGGGGATCGTCTTGGTGACCAGGCCCCGCGCTTCGCGCTTGCCCATGCGCCCGTCCATCGCGAACAACCCGCCGACGGCCGGTTCGTTTTCGTTCGGCCGGTTGCGGTCGTACAGCCAGCCGCGGGCCTCGTTGAGCTGCTCGACGGTTTGGGCCGGCGTGTAGCGGTAGCCGGCGACGCGGTGGTCCATCGCGTCGCGCCACACGTCGTAGCCGTTAGGCCAGGCACCGACTTCTAAACGCTCCACGCTGCCGTAGGTCTTGATCGTCGGCAGGCCGACGCGCTTGGCGACCTCCCAGCCGTGGTACGCCTCGGACCCGGTCTTCTCCGCGCGGTTCATCATGTTCCACGAAAACGTCGCCGGGAAACGCGTCGCGTCGCTGTCCGCGAACGTGCCGCTGAGCACGTTCATCTCGTAGGTGAAGATGCTCGCCGCCGCGGTGTACTGCCCGCACGTGCCGTAGCGCTGGCGGTAGATCGGCGGGAACTGCGGCCGCCGCGAGTTGTCCACACGCGAAGGCAGCCGCCCGGGATCGACCGCCACCTCGCCGACGTCCGGCCCGGTCGCGCCCGCCCACGTGTCGTACCCCTTGCCCGGCCCCGGCGGACGCATGAAGTATTCGTAGACCGCCTCCGGCCGATGCGCGGGCACCGATGCCGCGGACTGCTCCGCCGCCGACGCCACGCCGCTCAACGCCACGCAACCCAGCCCCCACCCCGCCAGCAAGCACCAAACGCATGATTTCATCGTTCCTATCCTCAATAGTCAAGCCTCAACACACCGCAACCCGACGTAGACGCCCGCCGGGCCATCGAATTACAGCTTTACCCCGCCCGCGCAAGCCCCGTTCGGCCCGTCCGACCACCCATTGTTTGGATCAGCGGGGCGTCGCCGATATGCTGATCGTAAGCCGTCCACCGATCGCCTGCTGTCATCTCACGACGCCCAACCCGTCCTGGCCCCGTCTATCCGAACACGCCGCTCTGGCCGCCACGCTCGAAGAAGGAACCGACATGAAACCGCCCAAGGCGTTTACGCTCATCGAACTGCTCGTGGTCGTCTCGATCATCGCGCTGTTGATCGCGATCCTGCTGCCCGCGCTCAACCAGGCCCGCTACGCCGCGCAGATGGCCCAGTGCCTCTCCCACCAGCACCAGCTCGCCGTCGGCGCCCACACCCACGCCGCGGACAACGACGGCGCCATCACCCGCTTCAAAAACGCCAGCGACACCGACGGCTGGAACCAGTCCGGCTGGTGGGCCTGGAGCAACATCGCCAAGACGCTCAACTGGATGGGCTACCGCTTCCCCCACAACGACAAGCACCGCGGATGGGGCACGTTCTATAAACGCGGCTACGTCACCGACCCCGAAGCCTACTACTGCCCGGCCGACGAGTTCCGCCTGTCCAACCGCAACGCCGACGGCTTCTACGACCACGGCAACAGCTACATCGGCTCGTCCTTCATGTTCAACCCCATGCACAAATACAACATGAACGACACCGCCAGCTTCCGATGGAACGTCGGCGGGCGCGGCGGCAAACCGCAGAAGAAACAACCCATGCCCGCCGACCTCTACCAGCCCTCCACCGCCATCCTCGGCGGGGACATCCTCCAGGGCCTGAAAAAAGTCAACGGCTTCAACACCGGCCCCGGCGCGACCCACCGCCCGTACTGGAACGTCTCGAAGTTCGACGGCTCCGCCGAACGCTCGCCCGGCAGCATCCTCGTCGACGAACGCCACCAAGACGGCCACGACCCCTACGTCGGCAACGCCGAGCAATGGGAAGAACACGACATCGAACTGCAACTGTTGATGGACGTCAGCCCGAACCGGATCAAGGGCCTGTGAGCGCGAGGTGGGCGTTAGTTTGTAGCCGCCGCGTAACACGCGGGGGAGTCGTGTATAGAAGCATGGGTGGCCGGCGTCTGAGCCTGCGAAGACCCGGAACGAACGAGCACTGACCTATCAAAAGCGATTCGTTCCGGGGCATCCCCAAGCCGCCTGCCCCGGCCACCCCGGATCAAGGGGCTGTAAACACGAGGTGCGGTAAGCTTGCAGCCGCATTGAAACACGCGGGGGAGTTTTACAAAACACAGGTAGGACAGGCATTCCTGCCTGTCATTATGGCCCATCCATGAGTTGGGTTGACGCTGATAACATGGCCGCCATACCGGAGGCCGTCATCATCGCGGGAGCCAACGACGGGTGGCCGGGGTCGAGTCCGCGAGCCCCCGGAGCGAATCGTTCTAGATAGAAGTGCTGCAGCTTGTTCCGGGGGGTCGCCAAGCCTCCACCCCTGCCACCCGCCGGACGACGCCAGCAAGCCATCGGGTGCCACTGACAAACAGGATTCAGAATCAGGCGGAGGCCTGCCCCAGTGACCCACTGACAAGCAATCAGCAGCTTCCGCAAGCTGAGTTTGTCAGTGCGAAACGCCAGCTACGCGACAACAATGCAGGCTGGCTTGTCAGTGCCACCCGCCGACATCAAGTCACCTGAGTGGGTTTTTCAATGCAGACTTAACGAAGTCGGGCAGATCGACTTTGGCCTTCTCAGCAAGCCGCTCCAACCTTTCGTATTGATTGATCTCTGCTTCGGTCCATGTGATGTCTACTCGCCGAATATCACGAAGAGCGATGTGTATATAGTTGTTTGGTTGGGCCCAATAGCAAGTTTTGCAAACCTTGGGGTCTTTCGCTTCTTTCCAGTTCTCGCAGTGTTCGCACGACCAAGACTTGGCGCGATTGCATGAGCCGCATACAAGCATGAAGTCGCCATGATTGGTTTGTTGGAGCTGGTCACCTCCGACCTCGTAGGGTACTCGGTGATCGATCTGCAGATAGCGAAGTTCGTAGCAAGTGTTGCACACAGAGCACTTCTGCCCGTGTGTATCTGCGAGTGTTTTTTTCAGCTCTTTGGGCCAAACAGTTCTTCCGCCCACCCGGCCAGCCTTGACCTTGCTCGGATCACCGAAGCGGTACGCGGCGATTCTACGGCCATTCGACGCTGTGACCTTAAAAGTCACAAGCGGGATGCCCTGTTCACGGACATCTCTTGCCGCTCTTGGGGCGTGGTCGTAGCCATAGGTCGTATTTAGTTCCTCAGTTGTTATGAAGCCGTGCTGCAGGATGTGATCGATCACGGTTCTGGCACGCTTCGCCGTAATGGACTTGAGCTTGGCTACAAAATCTTCCGGCAGATCATCGCCCGATTTGCCTTCATTCATTTCAGTCACATATGCTCCTCACCACATGGCCAACTGTTTTTTGGTAACGGGCATCTTAATCGTGTCGGCCAAGGCGGGTGAAAGATAGAAACCTTCATAAGTAATATCCGCACGTCCCAACAGAGTCGCTTGTGTTGATCGCCCAGCGACCAATTCCAAATGAGTCAGATTCAAAGACCTTGGCATCGGTTGGCCATAAATCTTGTCGCCTGTTCGGCCATCGTATGAAACGGCGTAGGGCACCTCGCGACGGTTTAACTCGGCCAGAGCTTCACAGAACTCTTCATGCACGATGGTTGGCAGGTATCGCTGGTCTCGCTTGCCGGTTACGCCTTGATAAGGCGGATCCATGTACACGAGATCATTTGACGTGCAATCTTGGAGCACTTCACGATAGTCAACTGAAGTCAGAACGGTAGTGCCTCGAAACAGTTCAGAAGCAGTTTCAATCCGCCCTCGCATCTCCACAGGTCGTGCACCCCGGCGTCGGTTGTCGGGAGTATTGTTGAATTCACCATTTGCGTTATATCGAATAGCGGCTTTTACGCACCGTGCGAGGAGGTAAAGAAAGTCGGGCGGCGAATGCGTTTTGTTGAACCGGGCACGCACTTCATTAAAGTACTCACGCTCTCTTCCAATCTGATCATTCCATAAAAACTCATACGCTTTGGCTAGGTCGTCGGGGGTATGAATTATCTGTTGCCAGAGATCGATGAGTGGGGTATGGGCGTCATTAAGCCAGTATGAAGTCGCCCATCTACGCGAGGCCACTGCAATAGAGATCGCTGCGGACCCGGCAAATGGCTCAATGAGGCGGTCAATATCGTGTGGGAAATAGCGAAGGATTTCTGGTGCAAGTTGTCTCTTGCTGCCTTGATACGGGATGGGCTGTGGTACATCAGTGGGTCTAGGCATGGTGAGCGTCCCCGTAGAATGCTTAGCTTGTCGTTATACCATACATGATTCTTGCCCCGTGCAACAGATTCTGTTGAAGCTCAAAAAACTCACTCCGCTGCCTGCAACTTCTCAACGATGCTCCTATCCTCCAGCGTCGTCACGTCCTGGGTGATCTCTTTGCCGGCGGCGATGTCGCGCAGGAGGCGGCGCATGATCTTGCCGCTGCGGGTCTTGGGCAGCGCGTCGGTGAAGCGGATCTGGTCGGGCTTGCAGATCGCGCCCATCTCTTTGGCGCAGAACGCGGTGAGCTGTTTCTTGAGCGCCTCGGCTTCCGGGCTTCCGGGGGCGGGGCAGTCGCCCTTGGGGATGCAGAACGCGGCGATGCCGTTGCCCTTGACCTCGTGCGGGTAGCCGACGACCGCGGCCTCGGCGATGCTGCCCTCGGCGACGAGCGTGGACTCGACTTCCATCGTCCCGATGTTGTGGCCCGCGACGACGATGACGTCGTCGATCCGGCCCATGATCCAGAAGTTGCCGTTGGCGTCGACTCTTGCGCCGTCCGCCGGCACGTAATAGCCTTTTTCGATGGGGAACTTACTCCAGTAGGTATCGACGTAGCGGTCGCGGTCGCCGTAGATCCCGCGCAACATGCCGGGCCAGGGCTTTCGGATGACGAGGATGCCGCCTTCGTTGGTGCCGACCTCTTCGCCGTCGGAGTTCACGACGGCCGCATCGACGCCGATCATGGGTTGGCAGCAGCTGCCGGGGGTGGTGGTGGTGACGCCGGGCAGGGGGGTGAGCATGTGTCCGCCGGTCTCGGTCTGCCACCAGGTATCGACGATGGGGCATTGTTCGCCGCCGATCTCTTTGTGGTACCACATCCAGGCCTCGGGGTTGATCGGCTCGCCGACCGTACCGAGGACTTTTAAAGAACTTAGATCGTGTTTCCGGGGGTGCTCGTCGCCCCATTTCATGAACGCGCGGATGGCGGTGGGGGCGGTGTAGAACTTGGTGACCTTGTGGCGCTCGACCATGTCCCAGAAGCGATCGGGCGCCGGGAAGTTGGGCGCGCCTTCGTACATGATCGTTGGGACGCGGTTGGGCAGGATGCCGTAGAGGATGTAGGTATGCCCAGTGATCCAGCCGATGTCGGCGGTACACCAATACACCTCGGTCGGGTCGCCGGCTTTTAAGTCGAAGGTCAATCGCGACGTCATCGCGGCCCAGACCATGTACCCGCCGGTGGTGTGCATGATGCCCTTGGGCTTGCCGGTGCTGCCGGAGGTGTAGAGGATGAAGGCGAGGTCTTCGCTGTCCATCTTTTCGCAGGGGCAGTCGTCGGACGCGCCGTTCATCGCGTCGTGCCACCACACGTCCCGGCCCTGCGTCCAGCTCACGTCGTTGTGGCACCGCTGGTAGACGATGACGGTATCGACGAGGTCGGTTTGTTTGCACGCCTCATCGACGTTGTCCTTGAGCGGGACGACGGATCCTCGGCGGTACGAGCCGTCGCAGGTGACGATGATGGAGGACTTGCCGTCTTCCACGCGGTCTTTGATGGCTTGGGAGGAGAAGCCGCCGAAGATGACCGAGTGCGGCGCGCCGATGCGGGCGCAGGCGAGCACGGCGATCGCGAGCTCGGGGACCATGCCCATGTAGATCGTGACGACGTCGCCTTCCTTCACGCCGCGGCTGCGCAGGACGTTGGCGAACTTCGCGGTCTCGACCATGAGGTCGTGGTACGTGTACTTCTTCACCACCGGTTTCCCATCGCTTCCGGGGGCCTCGGCTTCCCAGATGATGGCGGTCTCGTCGCCGTGGCCCTCGGAGACCTGGCGGTCCACGGCGTTGTAGCAGAGGTTGGTCTTGCCGTTGACGAACCACTTCGCGTCCGGGGCGTTCCAGTCGAGGACTTTCGTCCAGGGCTGGAACCAGAACTGCTTGCTCGCCTCTTCGTTCCAGAAGCCTTCGGGGTCTTGGATCGAGCGTTGGTGCAGCGCTTCGTACTCGGCCATCGATTTAATGTGCGCCTGCGCGGCGAAGTCGGCGGGCGGGGGGAAGTGGCGGTTTTCGGTGAGGGTCGATTCGATGTTGCTCGCTTCGGACATGCTGGCCTCCTGGGATAAGACGGAAGGGCAGTATAGCGGCGGGGCGGCTGACATTGGGTGGTTCGGCGTGCTTCGCGCGCGCGGGCTCGGCGGGTCGGATTGCAGTAGAATCCAACCGACTCACGCGGAGAATGCAACCCGATGCCCGACGAAAAACCACACTACCAGCGTGTCCTGCTCAAGCTCTCGGGCGAGGCGTTTTGCGCGCCCGGCTCGCTGGGCATCGACCCCAAAGAGCTGGACCTGATCGCGAAAGAGATCGTCGCCGCGGCGCGGCAGGGCACGGAGCTGGCGGTCGTCGTCGGCGGGGGGAACATCATCCGCGGGGCGGCGCTGGCGAAGTCGAGCGACTTCAACCAGGCGTCGGCGGATTACATGGGCATGCTGGGCACGGCGATCAACGGGCTGGCGCTCAAAGAAGCGATCGAACACCTCGGCCAGCCGGCGCGCGTGATGAGCGCGTTGGCGATCAGCGCCGTCGCCGAGCCCTACATCCGCGGGCGGGCGCTTCGGCACCTGGAGAAGGGGCGGGTGGTCATCTTCGTGGGCGGGACGGGCAACCCGTTCTTCACGACCGACTCCGCCGCGGCCCTGCGCGCCAGCGAGATCGGCGCCGACGCGGTGCTCAAGGCGACGAAGGTCGACGGCATCTACGACAAGGACCCCAATCAGCACGCCGACGCGGTGCGTTACGAGACGCTGACGTTCGACGAGGCGATCAACAAGCAGCTGGCGGTGATGGACGTCACGGCGTTCGCGATGTGCCGGGAGCGTAAGATCCCGATCGTCGTGTTCAACATGAAGACGCCGGGGCATATCGCGGAGGTCGTCGCGGGCACGCCGCACGGGACGCGGGTGAGTGTTTGAGTCTCACGATTAGCGGTCGCCATCGGGCGACCTCGAGGCAATACTCACGCAAAGGCGCGAAGACGCAAAGTTCAAGGCATCAGAGACTGCAGATGAAGACTGGTCCTGGCTTCAAAGCGACAGGGATGTCAGCCGTTGCGTTTTCTTGTGGGCTTCTTGGGATGCTCGTCCTGATGGCTTCTAGGCGCGGCGGTTCTTTGCTGACGTTTGACTATTTTTTCTACGTGTTCGGCTATTTGTCTGTGATAACAGTGCCTCTGATGATCACCCAGATTTTAATTCACCAGTTTCAATTCAGAAAAGTGGTCAATAGCCATTGGCTGGCCTTGGTTTTTATCGGCTATGCCATCACACACGCTGCGTTGGGCTTTTTATCAGCATGGGCTTTTGATTTTTGATCTGAGAAAGGCAATTCGGCTTCTATCCCTTGCCTTGTCTTTGCGCCTTCGCGCCTTTGCGTGAAATAATCCTCCCCAGCATGTGGTTGAGCCCTCGAACCTGGCAGGCGTTGCCCAGTGGACGTTTTTTTCTGATTCGGGAGGCTGCATCGTGAATACCAGACATGCCGTACTCGCCATTCTCTTGTTGCCATTTGCCGGCCCGGCGACCGCGTTGTCCACGCAGTACGAAGTCTCCTTCCAGGCCCGCTGGACCGCGGACCTGCCGCGGCCCGGCAGCGCGCACTTCACCACGCTCGTCGGCGGGACGCACAACGCCGACGGCTCGCTGCTCGCTGTCGGCCAACCCGCGTCGCCCGGCGTCGAGCAGGTCGCCGAGCTGGGCGGCGGCATCATCCTCACCCAGGAAATCCAAGCCCACATCGACGCGGGCAACGCCGACCAGCACTTCTTCGGCACCGACTTCTTCATCGACCCGGAAGAAACCAACACCTTCACGATCACCGTCAGCGACCAGTTCCCGCTGCTCACGATGCTGACCATGATCGCGCCCAGTCCCGACTGGTTTACCGGCGTGCACGGCCTGAGCCTGATCGACGGTCAGGGCGACTTCATCCCCAGGATCGAACGCGACCTGCCCAGCTACGACGCGGGCACCGAAGACGGCACCGGCCTGTCGCTGAATAACCCCGCGACCGTCCCGCAAGGCGTCATCCAGATGCTCGACGCCGCCGAGCCCAACGGCGCGCTCTTCGGCGCCGGCTCGATCGCGCGCCTCACGCTCACACGCCTGCTGCCCGGCGACACCGACCGCGACGGCGATATCGACGACACCGACCTGGGCACCGCGTTTAGCAACTACACCGGCCCCGGCGGCGCAGGCAAGACGACCGCCGACGGCGACACGGACAGCGACGGCGACATCGACGACACCGACCTCGGCTCGGCCTTCAGCAACTACACCGGCCCGACCGCGCCGGCGAGCGTGCCCGAGCCCGGCTCGTTCGCGCTGCTCACCGCGGCGGGGATCGCGCTGGTCATGCGACGAAGGCCCGCCGCCGGCGTGTGATCCATCCGTTATCATGCCCCGATTCAAGCGCAAGGCGAAACTTGCCCACGCATCGGAGCAGACGACATGGACCTCAACACCATCCAGAACGACGCGAAATCCTCGATGGCCAAGGCCGTCGATTACCTCAAGAGCGAGCTCAAGGGCGTGCGCACCGGCCGGGCCACGCCCGCGCTGATCGAGTTCGTCAAGGTCGAGGCCTACGGCACCGAGAGCGAGCTCCGACAGCTGGGCATGGTCCAGGCGCCCGAGCCCACGCAGCTGCTCGTCAAGCCGTTCGACCCCGGCACGGTGCAGGACATCATCAAGGGCATCGAGAAGGCCGGCCTCGGCCTGAACCCCCAGGCCGACGGCAAGCAGATCCGCATCTCGATCCCGCCTTTGTCCGGCGACCGGCGCAAGGAACTCATCGCCTCGTGCAAGGCCATGGGCGAGCAGGCCAAGGTCACCATCCGCAACGCCCGGCGCGACGCGAACAAGCACATCGACCAAGCCGAGAAAGACAAGTCCCTGGGGCTGTCGGAAGACGACATCAAGGGCGCGAAGAACGACATCCAGGACCTGCTGAAGAAGCACGAGGCCGACGTCGATCAACTCGTCGCGGACAAGACCAAGCAGATCGAAGAGGTCTGAGCGGGTCACGCATCGAGCAACATGCGAGGCCTGTCTCTTGTGGGTGCCACTGACAAGGCTGCTTTGAGTCTTGTCAGTGCTAGACGACAACGCACTGACAAGCTCGGCGGACGCCGCTTGTCAGTGCCACCCGTCGCAGTACCTGGACATAACAACAGCCCGCGCTTCACGCGCGGGCTATTTTACGTTTGCGTTGTCGGCTGCTCGCGCCTTACTGTTCCCACGGGACTTCGAGGCGTTTGGCGTCCTCGTCGTGCTCACCGCCGATGATCCTGCCGTTCTCATCGAACCGCCGGATCACGAAGTCCGGCCGACGGCGGTGCGTCCGCTCGGGCGGGTCGTACTCGCCGACGTCTTCGATCTTGTCGGCCCGGCCGGACTTGATCAACGCATCGAGCTTGCCCGCCACCCAGCCGTCACGCTGGGCCTGGTGCTCGCGGTCCTCGGTGATCATCAGCTTGTACTTGAGCTTGTTGGGCAGCGTGATCTCGCCCTTGCTTCTGAAGGTTTTCTCGCCGTGCTTCATGATGTAGTCCTTGGCGAGTTCCTGCAGGCGCATGTCTTCCTCGACCGTCCAATCCGGCGAGAGGTTCTCGTAGATGTAGATGATCGTGTTGACCTCGGCCTGCCGTTCAGGGACCTTCGGCGGGAAGCGGACGCTCGGCCAGGCGTCGGGGTTTTCGAGCATGTCGGCGATGACGATCGCGCCGATGCCGTGCGACGCCCGGCAGTGCTCCTGGTCCGGCGTGTAGTAGTCCAGCCCGTCGAGGCGGAACTGCAGCGCGATCCGTCGGCCCTTGGGCGTGCTGTGGTACAGCGCGCACATGTCCGCGAAGTACTCGTGCAGCGTCGAGTACAGCTTGTCGTGCTTCTCGTACAGCTCGATGTTGTCCTTCGTGGACAGGTTCTCGGTGATGTAGTTGTGGCCCAGCTCGTGCCAGATGATGATCTCCGCGATGTCGCCGAGCGTGTACTGGTGCTCGCGCGCCAGCCGGCCCTGCGCCGGGTCGGGGCTGTCGACCATCAGCGGCTTCCACGTCACGAGGATGATCAGGTCCACGACCTCGAACTCGCCGGTCCGCTGATTGAACTCTTCCTTGGGGAACACCGCCTGCAGGCCCAGCTCGCGCGTCGGGACGTAATTGGCCCAGAACTTGCGGCCCCAGATCTCCGCCTCGAAGCTGTTCTTGTCCTGCTTCTTGGTCCCGGCCCACCAGCCGGGGCGGTAGGTCGGTGCCATCTCGCGCATGTGCCGCATCGCCTCGCGCTGCTCACGCGTCAGGTGGCGAGTGTACCGACGCATCTCCTTGTACATCTCGTCGATCTCGTCCATCTGTCGGCCGGACAGGTACGCCTTGGCCATCGCCTCGTACGCCGACACCGCCTCGAGCTTCTCCTTCTCCCGCTCGGCCAACGCCGCGGCCCGGCGTTCCTCGGCGATGCGCTTGAGCCGCTCCTGACGCTCTTCGTCGGTCTCCTCCGCCGAGGCGTCCTCCGCTTGAACGTATACAACGCCCGGCCCGGCGGCGACCTGCGCCCCGGCGTCCCGGCAGGCAAACAACGCCGCGATCACGGCCAGCACCACGGGCACCGCGCGCAGCGCATCAAGGCTTTCCTCGTTCTGGATTCGGATCATCACGGCTCCCGGTAGCGGTTCAATGACAGAGACGGATCAAGCCGGCTCAATCGGTGATTGTATCACGTCGCCGGCACGAATCAATTGAACGCGCCGGGGACGCGGGGCAAACGCATCTGAGGAAACAGCGGATGGGTGGCCGAGGCCCCACCCCGGCCGCCGCCGTTTTGCAATCGGGCGGGCGCGGGCGATCTATGATATGGGCATGAAACCCGCCGACGCCCGACTGGAGCAGGACCTGGACATCGACGCCGTGATCGCGGGCGAGCGCCGCCTGTCGATCCGCGAGGCGCTGCGTCTGTACCGCGAGGCCTCGCTGCACGCGCTGGGGCGGTGGTCCAGCGCGGTCGCCGACCGCATCCACGGCCGGGCCGAGGACGGCGCCGCGCGCACCTACGTCATCGACCGCAACATCAACTACACCAACGTCTGCTCGGCCAGCTGCACCTTCTGCGCCTTCTTCCGTAAGGAAGGCGACGCCGACGCCTACGTGCTCACCCAACAACAACTGCACGACAAGGTCCGTGAACTGTCGGACATCGGCGGGACGCAGGTGCTGCTGCAGGGCGGGATGCATCCGAGCCTCGGCGTCGATTTCTACATCGACCTCTTGAAGAACCTCAAGGCCGAGTTCCCGCACATCCATATCCACGGCTTCAGCCCGCCGGAGTTCGTCGAGTTCGTCGCGGTGTACGAGCTGGAAGGTTTCCCGAAGACCGACCCGAAAAAAAGCCACGAGTTGCCGCGCGACGTCTGGCTGGACAAGCTCGAAGCGATCATGCGTTTGCTGATGGACGCGGGGCTCGACTCCTTGCCGGGCGGGGGCGGGGAGATTTTCGCCGAGCACGTGCGCCGGCGGATCGGGTTGGGCAAGGCGACCGCCGACCAATGGCTGGACGTGATGGCGACGGCGCACCGGCTGGGCATGAAGACGTCGGGCACGATGATGTTCGGCCACATCGAGGGCGTCGCCGACCGTTTCGACCACATGGCCCGTATCCGGAAACGTCAGGACGAGGCGATCGAGAACGGCTGGCCGGGCAAGTACATGTCGTTCATCGCCTGGCCGTTCCAGCGCGAAAACACGCCGCTCGGGCACCTGCCGGATTTTGATCGCGCGTCGGGCGAGCCGTTCCCCGGCGACGTCTTGGCCGAGGCGGTCCTCGACGGCAAGGTCGACGCGCTGGACAAGAAGGCCTGCGGCGAATTCGCGCCGCGCGCCGGCAAGGTCGTCCGCCTCGCCGGCGCGACCGAGTACCTGCGCACGCAGGCGATCGCGCGCCTGTTCATGGACAACATCCACTCGATCGGCAGCAGCTGGGTCACGATGGGCCCGCACGTCGGCGAGCTCGCGCTGTTCTTCGGCGCCAACGACATGGGCAGCGTGATGATGGAAGAGAACGTCGTCAGCGCCGCGGGCACGACCTACTGCCTCAACGAAGCGGTGCTCTGCCGGCTGATCCGCGACGCGGGTTTTGTTCCCGCCCAGCGCGACAACGCCTACCACCTCATCAAGACCCACGCCGACGAGTCCGCGCCCGACCTGGTCGTCAAGGACTGGTCGACGCAGCGCGCCGACAAGCTGCACATCGAGGGCGCGAAGGATAAAGAACAGAAGCCGATCGAACTAACGATCACGGCGAACAATCCGGACTGAGCTCGGCCAGAAGTTTTCACGGTTAGACGCAGATTGAACGTGTCAAGACACGCTTCGCTTCACCGCAAAGGCGCAGAGGTCGCAGAGAACGCAGAGTGATTGATCTGAGTTGGCAAATCACGGGTGTGCTTTTCTCTGTGTACTTTGCGCCCTTTGCGCCTCAGCGGTGAAGCGAAGCGATGCCTTGAATCTGTGTTCATCCGTGTGCATCTGTGGTTACATTCAGTGGCTCACTTCGCCAGCTTCAGCTTCCGCTTCTTGCGCTGCTCGGCGAGGTCCACGAGGATCCGCTGGGTGATCGAGCAGTGGCGCACCGTGTGGTTCAACAGCGAGATCAGTTCGAGCGTCTCGTCGCTCGATAAGACCTTGCCCTTGCTCGCCTCGCGGACCGACAAGAGCGTGTCGCTGGAGGTCTTCAGCGCGTTGCAGCTGGCGTCCAGCGCGTCGTCCGCGTCGACCTTGCCGTCCATGTTGACGTCCAGCTCGAGGTTCATGTGCGTGACGTGCCAGTCCGTCCCGGCGGTGAACGCGGTGAGCAGCGCCTTCTGCGCCCGCGTGTCGGGCAAGAGCCGGACCAGCAGGCGGATCGAGTCGAAGTCCGGTTGCGACTGCCCGGCGATCCAGCGGTAGACCGTGGACTGGCTGACGCCGGTCAGTTCGCTGATTTCCTTGGCCGAGGTGAACTGCTTGTCGATGATGCGTTTGAGCGTCTTGGCCAGCATGGCGTCTCCGGAAGATCTCGCAAGCGTCCCTCACGACGCCACTGAAGTGATACGCGTAAAAGGATACGGGGTTCGGCGTCCCGTGAGAAGGAAAAGAAGACAGATCACTCGCAAAGATCGGAGGCGGGAACCGTCTACCCTGCCGACCGTCGAAACCTCAGTGCGGGGCGGCGTTTCCGGGCGCCGCTCCGCTTTTTCATTCGGACGGCCCGTGTTAGGTGTTTGCTGGGAGTTTGACGCCCAATTTGCTGTTTTTCGGAAACCGACTAGCGCCTAAGCCCGATCGCGTCCTGCGGTACACTCTGGGCTTATGAGCGGATCACACAAGCCCTGGGAGCACGCCAAGCACGCCGGTAGCGAGACCGACCCGCTCGCTGCGCGCTTCGTCGCGTCGCTGGATTACGACAAACGGCTCTACAAGCACGACATCCGCGGGTCCAAGGCCCACGCCGCGATGCTCGAAAAGGTCGGGCTGATCACCGCGGACGACTTATCGGCGATCACCGCCGGGCTCGACGAGATCGAGAAAGAAATCGACGAGCAGGGCGATGCCTGGCCGGGCTGGAAGGTCGAACTCGAAGACGTGCACATGTGCGTCGAGGCGGCGCTGATCGAGAAGGCCGGCGACGCGGGGCGGAAGCTGCACACCGGGCGGTCGCGGAACGATCAGGTGGCGTTGGATTTACGTCTTTGGGCATCGGCTGCGACAAATTCTCTGCTGCCAAAGTTCAAGTCTCTTTATGCGGCGTTCGTTACTTTGTCTGAGAAATATGGCATGGTTGTGATGCCTTCCTATACCCATTTGCAACGCGCGCAGCCCATTGTCGTTGGCGGCGAATTGCTAGCGTGGGTGACCGCTTTCGAGCGATGCGAAAGACGTTTGACTGAAGGGCTTTACTCGGAGAAAGATATCAACCCGCTTGGCAGCGGCGCGATCGCTGGTTCGAGTCTGCCTTTGGATCGCAGTCATACCACTTATGAGTTTATGGCCCTTAGTTTGGCGGGCGATTCGAGCGAACAGGACGACGGTGATGATGACACCGACGATATTGATCTCGACGCATTGGAAGATATCATCACGCCTCATATCAGTCTGAGTAGTATCGATGCAACCGCGTCTAGGGATACAGCCCTCGACTTCGCCTACGCCCTCACGATGACGTCCATGTGGCTCTCGCGCTGGGCCGAGCAGTGGATCATCTACGCGACGACCGAGTTCGGCTTTATCACGCTCGCCGACACGTACACGACCGGGTCGTCGATGATGCCCCAAAAACAGAACCCGGACATGCTCGAGCTGATCCGCGGCAAGACCGGGCAGGTCTACGGCTCGCTCGTCGCGCTCCTGACCATGTGCAAGGGCCTGACCGTCGGCTACAACCGCGACCTGCAGGAAGACAAACGCCACCTCTTCGCGGCGTACGACGCGGTCTGCGACTGTTTGGACATGGCCGCGGGGATCGTGCGGACCACGCGGTTCAACGAGGCGAACATCAAGCGCGGGCTGGACAAGGGCTACCTCGACGCGACGTCGCTCGCCGAGTATTTGGTGACCAAGGGCGTGCCGTTCCGCACCGCGCACCAGGTCGTCGGCCGGCTGGTCGGGTTGTGCGAGGAGCGGCAGCTGGGGGTGCTCAAGAAGCTGCACGTCTCGGAGTTCAACACGGTCTGCAGGGAATACAACGCCGGCGAAGTGGTCGAGCACGACGTCTTCGACTGGCTTGGCCCGGAGAACGTGGTGAAGCGCTACCGGTCCGCGGGCAACGCGGGGGTGAGTGGTTTCGAGGCCCAGCTCAAAGCGTGGAAAGAGCGATTAGACAGGTAGTTCAAGGCACGTCACAGAGGGCACAAAGACACAGAGTCACAGAGGATTGGTGTTTGTTTTGAATACAATGCCGGCGAACCTCTGTGCCTCGGTGCCTCTGTGTCCTCTGTGATGGCTCATGGGTGGTCTATATGCTCGTGTTAAACGTCATCCAGGGGTCGGACAAAGGGATGAAGATCACCCTGCCCGACACCGAGCCGCAGTTGATCGGCCGGTCGTCCGAGGCGATCGTGCTGTCCGACCAGACGATCTCCCGCCGACACGCCGAGCTGACGCCCGAGGGCGACGGCACGTGGTACATCCGCGACCTGCAGTCGGCCAACGGCACGTTCGTCAACGGCGTGCGCGTGACCGACCGCCGCAAGCTCAAGCTCGGCGACCAGGTCCGCACGGGCAACACGCTGATGATCTACGGCGAGAACGCGCCCAACCCGCTCGCGAACCGGCTCAAGCTCGCGCCCGCCAGCCACATGGACGTCAACGTCGAGCACACCGTCGACGCGAACGAAGAGTCGATGATCATGTCCTCGCCCGAGCCCTCGCAGGCCGCCGAGTTCCAGCTGCAGATCATCTACCACCTGGTCGCGTTGATCGGCTCGGTGACGGACAAGCAGACGATGCTCGAGAAGATGATGGACGTCGTCTTCGAGTACTTCGCCGCCGACCGCGGGTTCGTGCTGCTGTGCGCCGACATGATCGACGAGCCCGAGCCGGCGGTGATCCGCTTCCGCGAGGACAAGGACGCGCTGCCCGACCCCAACCGCAAGGCGACGATCAGCCGGACGATCGTGAAGTACGTGCTGGAACGCGGCGTCGCGGTGCTCTCGTCCAACGCGATGAACGACACGCGGTTCACCTCCGGCGACTCGATCGTGGCCTACGGCATCCGCTCGGCGATGTGCGTGCCGATCAAGCACAAGGAAAAGGTCTTCGGCGTCATCCAGCTCGACTCGCAGATCGCCAACTACACCTTCACCGAAGACCAATTGTCGCTGCTCGCGGCGATCGGCGTGCAGACCGGGCTCGCGCTGGACAACGCGCGCCTGCTCGAACAACGCATGCAGGAAGAACGACTCGCCGCGGTCGGCTCGGCCGTCGCGTCGCTGAGCCACTCGATCAAGAACATCCTCCAGGGCATGCGGGGCGGGTCGGACGTCGTCGAGCTGGGCATCAAGAAACGCTCGCTCGACGTCATCAAAAAGGGCTGGGCCATCGTCCACCGCAACCAGGAAAAGATCTACTCGCTGACGCTCAACATGCTCCAGTTCTCCAAGCAGCGCCAGCCCGAGCTGGCGATGGAGCAGCTGCTGCCGATGTTTAAAGACCTGGCGGCGCTGGTGCAGAGCCAGTACGACGCGAAGGGCGTCGCGCTGATCACGGACATCGAGCCCGGCCTGCCGCCGGTGCCGATCGAGCAGTCCGGCATGCACCAGGCGGTGTTGAACCTCCTGCAGAACGCGCTGGACGCGTGCGAGGAAGGACGCGGCGCCGTCACGCTCGCCTGCCGGTACGACGAGCTGGACCAGGAGATCAAGATCATCGTCACCGACAACGGCGTGGGCATGACCCGCGCGCAGCGCAAGGACCTGTTCCAGCCGTTCCACTCGACCAAGGGCTACGGCGGGACGGGCCTGGGGCTGGTCGTGACCAAAAAGATCGTCGAAGAGCACGGCGGGGAGATCGCGGTGCAATCCAAGCCGAAGCAGGGCACGACCTTCACGATCTCGCTGCCGACCGAGATGGGCCGGGAACCCGCGGCGACGCACAGCCCGTTTTGAATCGGGCGCGGCTACTTCTTATCGATCCGCTTGCGCATCATCGCGGCTTCCTGCATGAGCCAGGGCTCGAGTTCGCCAAGGCGCGCGGGCAGGTCCATCGCGCCGTGCTTGATGGTCAGCACGTAGATCCGCTTGCCGACCTGATCGCAGACGACCCAGTGTTTCTGGACGCGGTAGAAGCGCAGCCAGCCGGGGCAGTCCGGGTTTTCTTTGAGTAGGGCGGGCTCGGAACGCAACAGATCGAACGCCGAGTCGTACGATTCGAGGTAGCGGTCCGCGACGCGTCGGCCCCATCGGTCGATCGAGTATTGATAGATCGATTCGAGATCGTCGAGCGCCCGGTCGGTGAGGAAGATACGGGCCATGCTCACCGCTTCGCGCGTCGTTTGCGGAGCATCTGTTTCAGGTCGCCGGTGTATTGCGTGGTGCGACCCGCACGCACGTCGTCGTACCCCGCGAGCACGCCGGCCCGCAGCGCCGCGGCCTCTTCGCGCTCTTTCTTCTCACGCAAGACGGCGCGGACATACTCGCTCGGCGTCGCATAGGTCGTGCCCTGCCCCGACTGCTCGTCGATAAACGCCCGCAACTCGTCGGTAAGAGATAAATTCAGCGTGCGACTCATGGCCAGACTCCAGCGATCGAGATCGGTGATTGCCGCTATGAAGTATAAGGAGTATGGCAAATATTGACAATAAATGGCACTATTGTTCACCCGCCCGCTTGATCAGCTTGCCCACCTCGTCGAGTAGTTGCGCATCCGTATCCAACCGGATCCTGTACATCCGTTCCCCGATCGCCCGGCTCATCGCGACAAAGCCGTCGTAGGGGCGGTCGGTGATGTCGATCATGCCGATCTGGTAGTTCTCGTTGGGTCGGCCGACGGTGCTGTGATCGGAGTAGGCGAACCAGTGGGCGCCGACGACGTTGGGGTGGATCAGCCCGGCGGCGACGTAGGCGGCGAAGCTGCGCTCGCGTGCGGTTTGGCCATCGACCGGGCACAGCGACATGCCCGTGACGCCGCGGTCGATCGTGCCGAAGTGGTACTCGGAGATCATCACCGGCACGTCGGCGTCCGCGGGCAGCCCGCCGCGGCCGGCGAGCGGGCCGTAGTCGTTCGCGCTGTACACGTCCACGTCATTCGCCATCGCCCGCAGCACGACCGGCGGGGCGGTGTGCACGCGCGAGCCGAGGTACAGGTGGTTGGGCAACAACTCGTCCATCGCCTGCTTCACCACGCGGTAGTAGCGCTCGGCCATCTGCGCATACAGCGCCTCGCGGTCGGCACGCCAGGCGTCGGTCTTGCCGGGCACGAGCGCGTCCCAGCCCGCGGCGTTGATGCCCCAGGCCTTGTTCAGCGCGTCGATCGATCCGTGCTTGTTCTGAAGGGTGTTGACGAACGCGCGGTACGCCGGCTGCTCGTCGCCGAGCGCCAGCACCTTCTCGATCATGTCGTCGTGCCAGTGGATCTCGTTGTCGACAAACACGCCGACCATCCACGGGTCCCGCCCCCGCAGTTCCGCGCGTTTCGCGATCGCCTCGCGGTAGCGCGCCTCGAAGCCTTCCTCGAACGGGTCGGCGGTCTTGTCGATGTCTTTCGGCCCGTGCCAGACGTGCAGGATGTCGGTGTAAGGCGTTTTGCGGTCGTTCATCAGCGCGTCTTCGGACCATGCGCCCAGCGTGTTCATGCCCCAGGCGCGCAGGCGTCGGTGCGTGACGTCGCGGGCCTTGTCTTCCCAGCCTTCGCCGTACTTGCGGGCGGTGTTGAGGCGGAGGAAGTCGAAGAAGTAGGTGTCGTTGCGTTTGGACATGCCGATCGTGTGGTCGGGCGTGCCGGGCTTTGGGATGTATTGGAACAACGGTCGGCGGCCCGGGCCGAGGTTGGTGATGGCGCGGTTGGCGACGGTGCAGACGCCGTGCGACCAGAAGAGCTTGCCCTCGGGGTCGATCAGCCACCACTTGCCGTCGATCTTTTCGGTGCGGAAGTAGCCGGTCGCGTCGCGCTGTGGGCCGTTGGCGTAGCCGCCGAACCGGTTGAACTCGGCGGGGCCTTTGTCGTTCGCGAGCTTGTCCGCTTCCTCTTCGCGCTGCCGAACCAGGTCGTTGTCGGACTTGATCTTGGTCGGCCAATCGAACGGGATGGCCTGGCCGTAGCGGTCGATGTGCGGCAGGGCGTTGAGCGTGCGGTTGTGCTCCATGCCGTAGGGCCAGGCGAGGCACAATCGCACGTCGGTCAGTTTGATCGTTGGGTGCGACGAGCGGACAACGAGCCGGCAGGCCTTGACGTCGGCGGGGTTGAAGCGTTTCCAGTGCGAGCGCCAGCCGTTGGGCTTGGACGCGGCGGGCTCGAAGGCCTCGGGGCTGTCGTCCTGTTCCCACGGCCGCGGGTAGCCGACGGTGACGAAGCCGGTTTCGCCGGGCAACAGGTAGTTCTGGCTGACCGAACTATTGGCCCAGTCGAGTGCGCCGCCGTTGTCGAGCCGCGCTTCGACCCACACCGTGCCGGGCCCGGTGTTGGTAAGCTGCACGCGGAATAGGCTGTGGTCGGAAAAGTCCCACGCGCCGCTGGTCGGGGCGAAGCGGATCGTCCCGGCGTTGGCGGTGAGTTCGCCGGCGATCGCCCAGCGGTCGTCATCCCCTTGCGTCACGCTGAGCCCGCCGGCCTGGTGCTTGACGACCGCCCGCACGTCTTTGGCCGGCTCAAAGAGTTGGTCGCGCGTCACCGGCGTGTGCAGCGGCGCCCGTTCGTCGGCGTACGCGCCCACGCCGCTACCAAGCAAAACGAGCAGGGCGGCGGCGAGGCGAAACCCAAATCGCTTTTGTTTGCTGTTTGTGTTTGTCATCTCATTCAAAGATCGTCGCGGGCGTCGAAACCTTAGACCTTGAGCGCATAGATTAAAACAGCCGGGGACCTACGGGCCCCGGACACGAAAGCTGTTGGCTGACGTGACACCCGGCCTGTTCTCGTGTCCGGCGTCCGTAGGCCGCCGGCTGTTTTATTGATGTTTGGCACCGCTCACCCCAGCACCATCGGCAGCACGAGCTGATAGCCCAGGAGCAACATCAGCCCGGCGAAGAGCGAGACCAGCCCGCCGAGCTTGAACAGCGACGACGCGCGGACCTCGCCGGTGGCGAAGGCGATCGCGTTGGGCGGGGTGCTGACGGGCATCGCCATGGCGAACGAGCAGCCCAGCGCGCAGAGCACGGCCAGCTGCACCCGGTCGCCGATCGCCAGCGCAAAGGCCATGACGATCGGGACGATGAGGTTGGCGGTGGCGGTGTTGGACATGAAGGTCGAGAGGCCGATGGAGGCGAAGATGACGACGGCGGCGACGACGACCAGCCCGCCGGGCAGGGCGGCGAGGTTCGCGTCGGCGATGAGTCGGGTCAGGCCCGAGGCCTCGATGCCCGTGCCCATCGCCAGCCCGCCCCACATGAGGATGAGGATGTTCCAGTCGATCGAATCGACGTCGTGTCGGTCGAGCACGCGCAGGGCGGTGAGCGCGGCGGCGGCGAGCAGGGCGACCGTGCCCGCGCCGATGCCGTGCAGTTCGCCGGTGAGCCACAGCGCGACGGCGCCCAGCAGGATCGAGATCGTCAGGTAGCCGTACCACGAGATGCCCTTGGGCCCGTCGAGGCGCGGCAGCGTCAGGCCCGCCCCGGGCTTGTGCGTGACGTACAGCAGCAGCCCGACGCCCGCGAGCAGCATCGCCGCCAGCGGCACGCCGACGAGCATCCAGTCGAGGAAGCTGATCGCGCCGGGCTTGGCGGCGTTGATGGCGGCGAAGGCGATGGCGTTGGGCGGGGTGCCGATGGGCGTGCCGACCCCGCCGACGTTCGCGCCGAACGGCACGGCCAAGACCAGCCCGCGGTGGTAGCGGTCGTCGTTGGGCAGCTGCTTGAGGATCGGCCGGATGATCGCGATCATCATCGCCGCCGTCGCGGTGTTGCTCATCCACATCGAGAAGAAAGCGGAGATCGCCAGCACGCCGTACAGCATCAACAGCGGGCTGGAGGTGAACGGCCGGAGGACCTTGGCGGCGATGGCGCGGTCGATGTGGTGCTTGGTCAGCGCGGTGGACAGCAGGAACCCGCCCATGAACAGGATGATGATGTTGGAGCCGAACGACGCGAGGAAGAGCGTCGAGGGGATGTCCGCGCCCTCGGGCACGGCCGAGATGCCCGGCAGGGCCTCCGCCAGCCCGCCTTCGGTCGCCAGCGCGATGATCATCAGCCCGATCACCATCAGCGACGTCGCGAACAAGGGCAGGACCTCGCGGGCCCAGAACACCGCGGCGACGACGAAGATGCACAGCATCCGCCGCTGCAACTCGTCGATCGACGCCGGCAGCAGGTAGTAGAGCCCGACGCAGGCCGCGGCGGTCAAGGCGATGGTCACGACCTGCGACCGGCTGGGCCGGGGGATGCGCGGGTGGGCGAGGTGGGCCCGGGCGGGGTCCACGGCGGGGGTGGGGTCGGTGGCGGCTGACATGGCGGGGCCTGTGAGGGGGGATTGAGCAGGCAATAAAAGACATTATTGTCTTTTTATAGCTTAACAAGACTTCCTCGCCCGTCAACGCCGCTCACCGCGATCTGACAAACACCTCTCTCGGCCCGCCGATCCCGCAACCGTTGACAACGGCTTGATTTGTGAGACACTAGCGCGGACTGAGGCCTGCAATTGCTCGCACAAAGATGGGTGTGAAACCGTGACCGCCCTCGGATTCGAAGGCTACGACCCCGAAGGATTTTTCGACGAGATGTTCGACACCGACGGCCGGGTCCGGCCCGAGGCGAAGCTGCTTGTCGACCTGATCCAGTCCCTGCCCGAGGGCGAATTGCAGGCCCGCAAGGCCGCGATCGACCGCGCGATGCTCCGCCTGGGCGTGACCTTCACGGTCTACGGCGACGAGCACGGCACGGAGAAGATCTTCCCCTTCGACATCGTCCCGCGCATGCTCAACGCCCTGGAATGGGCCACCATCGAGCGCGGCCTGCGCCAACGCATCTGCGCGCTGAACAGGCTCGTCGATGACATCTACCACGATCAGAACATCGTCGCCGACGGCGTGATCCCCCGTCCGATCCTCGAGATGGCCGACTCGTACCGCCCGCAGTGCCACGGCCTGAACCCGCCGCACGGCATCTGGTGCCACATCGTCGGCACGGACCTGATCCGCGGCGCCGACGGCAAGGTGTACGTGCTCGAAGACAACCTGCGCTGCCCGTCGGGCGTGTCGTACGTCCTGCAGAACCGCATGTTGATGAAGCGGTCGTTCCCGCACGTGTTCGACGGCTCGCGCGTCCAGCCCGTCGTCGATTACGCCGGCCGGCTGTACGACACGCTCGCGCACCTCGCGCCCGACACCGTCGCCGACCCGACCGTCGCGGTGCTCACGCCCGGCGTGTTCAACTCCGCGTACTACGAGCACTCGTTCCTCGCCCAGCAGATGGGCGTCGAGCTGGTCGAGGGCCGAGACCTGGTCGTGCAGGACGGCTTCGTCTATATGCGGACGACCAACGGGCTGCAGAAGGTGGACGTCTTGTACCGCCGAATCGATGACGACTTCCTCGACCCGCTCGCGTTCCGCAAGGACTCGATGCTCGGCGTGCCGGGCATCATGGACGTCTACCGCCAGGGCAACATCGCGCTGGCCAACGCGCCCGGCGGCGGGGTCGCGGACGACAAGGTCATGTACGCCTTCGTCCCCGATGTCATCCGCTACTACCTCAACGAAGAGCCGATGCTGCCCAACGTCCCGACCTACCTGTGCGTCAAGGACGACGACCGCGAATACGTCCTGGACAACCTCGACAAGCTCGTGGTCAAGGCCGCGAACGAGTCCGGCGGGTACGGCATGTTGATGGGCCCGAGCTCGACACAGGAAGAACGCGACGTGTTCGCCCGCAAGATCCAGGAACACCCGCGCAACTACATCGCCCAGCCCGTCGTGTCGCTGTCGCGCGTGCCGACGCTGATCGAAGAGTACGGCGAGAAGCCGCGCTTCGAGGGCCGGCACGTGGACCTTCGGCCCTACATCCTCTACGGCAAAGACATCTGGGTCATGCCCGGCGGGCTAACGCGCGTGGCGCTGAAGAAGGGCTCGCTCGTCGTCAACTCGTCGCAGGGCGGGGGCAGCAAGGACACCTGGGTCCTGGACGTGCAGGAAGGCGGGGTGGCGAACCATGCTTAGCCGCGTCGCCGATTCGATCTACTGGATGGCCCGCTACGTCGAGCGGGCCGACCACCTCGCGCGCTTCATCGACGTCACCCGCGAGTTCGTGCTCGACGTGCCCTCGGCCCGCGAACGCCAGTGGGAGCCGCTCGTCTCCGTCACCGGCGACGACCGGGCGTTCTACGAGCGCTACGCCAAGCCCGACGCGTCGAGCGTGATCCAGTTCCTGACCATCGACACCGAGTACCCCAACTCGATCATCGCCTCGCTCCGCGGCGCCCGCGAGAACGCGCGCTCGGTCCGCGAGACGATCGCCTCGGAGATGTGGGAGCAGGTCAACGAGTTTTACCAGTGGTTTAACCGCGAGATCCGCGTGGGCATGTTGCTGCGGGCCCCCAGCGACTTCTACCGCACGATCATGCAGCAGTGCATGCTGTTCCACGGGCTGACGGACGCGACGATGTCCCGCGACCTGGGCTGGCACTTCGCCAACCTCGGCCGGCAACTCGAACGGGCCGACAAGATCTCGCGCCTGCTCGACGTCAAGTACTTTTCGCTCTTGCCGAAGGTGCAGGACGTCAACAGCCCGCTGGACGACCTGCAGTGGTCGAGCATGCTGCGGTCGGTGTCGGGCTTCGAGATGTACCGCAAGCGGTACCAGGAGATCGACGTGCGGCACGTGGTCGATTTCCTCGTGCTGGACCGCAAGTTCCCGCGGTCGATCCAGTACTGCCTGTTCGAGGCCGACCGCTCGCTGCACGCGATCACCGGGTGCCCGATCGGCGCGTTCGGCTGCAAGCCCGAACAATTGCTTGGCCGGCTGTGCTCGGACCTGAGCTTCACCGAGGTCGACACGATCATCGACAGCGGGCTGCACGAGTTCATCGACGACCTGCAGGCCCGGCTGAACCAGGTCGGCGAGGCGATCTTCGAACGGTTCTTCGCGCTGCAAACCATACCCAACGATGCCGGGGATTCGCTGGCGATGCCTTCACAGGCCCAGTCCCAGACCCAGACCGCAACCCCCTAACCGATCGGCCCAGGCCAACATGGCGATCCGAGTCGCACTGCACCACAAGACGCGCTACGCCTACGACCGGCGCGTCAGCCTCGGCGCGCAGCTCGTGCGCCTCCGCCCCGCGCCGCACGCGCGCACGCCGGTGACCGGCTACTCGCTGAAGGTCAACCCCGACGAGCACTTCATCAACTGGCAGCAGGACCCGTTCGGCAACTTCATGGCCCGGCTGGTGTTCCCCGAGAAGACGCGCGAGCTGAGCATCGAGGTCGATCTCGTCGCGGACATGACGGTCATCAACCCGTTCGATTTTTTTGTCGAGCCCGACGCCGAGGCGTTCCCGTTCGCGTACGAGCCGTGGCTGAAGAAGGAGCTTGCGCCGTACCTCGAGGCCGAGCCCGCGACGCCGAAGCTGCGTGCGTTGATCGACGAGGTGCCCAAGTCCGCCGAGCGCACGGTGGACTGGCTGGTCGGGTTGAACGCGAAGGTGTACGAGCGCGTCGGTTACGTGATCCGCCTGGAGCCGGGCGTGCAGACGCCCGAAGAGACGCTCGAGATCGGCCGGGGCTCGTGCCGGGACTCGGCGTGGCTCTTGGTGAACGTCTTGCGGCACCTGGGCCTGGCCGCACGCTTCGTCTCCGGCTACCTCATCCAGCTCAAGGCGGACGTGAAATCGCTCGACGGCCCGTCGGGTGCCGAAGAAGACTTCACCGACCTGCACGCGTGGACCGAGGTCTACGTGCCCGGCGCGGGCTGGATCGGGCTGGACCCGACGTCCGCTTTGCTCACCGGCGAAGGGCACATCCCCCTCGCGGCGACGCCCCGGCCGTCGGGCGCCGCGCCGATCTCCGGCGGGGTCGAACCCTGCGAGAGCGAACTCATCCACGAGATGAAGGTCACGCGCGTCCACGAAGACCCGCGCGTCACCAAGCCCTACACCGAGGCCCAGTGGGCCGAGATCGAGGCGCTGGGCCACGCGATCGACGACCGGCTCAAGGCCGACGACGTCCGCCTGACCATCGGCGGCGAGCCGACGTTCGTGTCCATCGACGACATGGACGGCGACGAGTGGAACTACGACGCGGTCGGCGAACACAAGCGACAACTCTCCGACAAGCTCGTCCGCCGACTCCGCGACCGCTTCGCGCCCGGGGCGCTGTTGCACTTTGGTCAGGGCAAGTGGTACCCCGGCGAACCGCTGCCGCGCTGGGCGTTCGGCTGCTACTGGCGTAAAGACGGCAAGCCCATCTGGCACGACAAGTCGCTGGTCGCCGACAAGTCGCGCGACAACGGCCACGGGCCGGAAGAAGCCCAGGCGTTCATCAGCAAACTCGCCGACACGATCGGCGTCGATCGGCGGTACCTCGTGCCGGCCTACGAAGACGCGATGTACTACGCGTGGAAAGAAAACACGCTGCCGAGCAACGTCACGGCCGGCGACAGCAAGGCGAAGGACGAGCTGGAGCGCAAGGCGCTGGCGCGCGTGTTCGACCAAGGGCTCGACACGCCGCGCGGGTTCGTCATGCCGTTGCAGCAGCCGTGGTGGCAAGCCAAGGGCGCGCGCTGGGCGACCGGCGACTGGCCGGTGCGGCGCGAGCAGATGTTCCTCTTACCCGGCGACTCGCCGATGGGACTGCGCCTGCCGTTGGCGTCGCTGTCACACGTCCCCGCGGGGCAGGTGCCCCGGCCGATCGAGCCGGACCCGTCGGCGACGCGGGCGGCGCTGCCCGACCCGATCCTCCAGCGCACCGGCTGGCTGTCGGGCGGGCAGGCGAGCGACGGCTACGCGTGGCAGGAAGCGGTCGGCGCGGGGGTGGGCGACGGCAACGCGAAGCTCTTACGCCGACGACGCAAGGCCGATCCGGCGCACGACCCGCCGACGACGCTGTTCGATGCGCCGCCCTTGATCGCTCAGGCGCCGCACGTGGTGCGTACGGCGTTGTGCGTCGAGCCGCGCGAGGGCCGGCTGTACGTCTTCATGCCGCCGGTGAACGCGCTGGAGGATTACCTGGACCTGGTCGGCGCGGTGGAGGCGACGGCGAAGGCGCTGGAGATGCCGGTGTTGATCGAGGGGTATCTGCCGCCGACCGACCCGCGGCTGGACGTCATCAAGGTGACGCCTGACCCCGGCGTGATCGAGGTGAACACGCACCCGGTCGGCAGCTGGGACGAGTTGGTGAAGAGCACGACCGCGCTTTATGAAGAAGCGCACCAGACGCGGCTGGGCACCGAGAAGTTCGACCTCGACGGCAAGCACACCGGCACGGGCGGGGGCAACCACGTCGTGCTCGGCGGGCCGACGCCGCGGGACTCGCCGTTCCTGCGTCGGCCGGACTTGCTTTCGAGCGTGCTGCGTTACTGGCTCAACCACCCGTCGCTGAGCTACGTGTTCAGCGGGCGTTTCATCGGGCCGACCAGCCAGGCCCCGCGTGTGGACGAAGGCCGCTTCGACGCGGTGTACGAGCTCGACCTCGCGTTCAAGGTGATCGAGGCCCGAGACGATGCGCCGCCGCCCTGGCTGGTCGACCGCGCGTTTCGGCACCTGCTCACCGACCTCACGGGCAACACGCACCGCGCCGAAGTGTGCATCGACAAGCTGTACTCGCCCGACTCGGCGACGGGGCGGCTGGGCCTGGTCGAGATGCGCGGGTTCGAGATGCCCCCGCACGCGCGGATGAGCCTGACCCAGCAGCTGTTGATCCGCGCGCTGATCGCGATGTTCTGGCGCTCGCCGTCGAACCTGCCCGCGATGCGTTGGGGCTCGACGCTGCACGACCGGTACATGCTGCCGCACTTTCTGTGGGAAGACCTGACGGACGTGGTGGACGACCTGCGCGACGCGGGGATGCCGGTGCAGCGCGCGTGGTTCGCGCCGCACTTCGAGTTCCGCTTCCCGAAGATCGGCGAGTTCGCGCAGCGGTCGATCCACGTCGAGCTGCGCCACGCCGCCGAGCCGTGGTACGTGCTGGGCGAAGAGCCAGCGGGCGGGGGCACGTCGCGCGCGGTGGATTCGTCGGTCGAGCGGTTGGAGGTGAAGGTTCAGGGGATGACGGACACCCGTCACGTCGTGACGTGCAACGGCCGGGCGCTGCCGCTGCACCCCACGGGCGTGGCGGGCCAGGCGGTGGCGGGCGTGCGCTACCGGGCTTGGCAGCCGCCGCGTTGCCTGCACCCGACGATCCCGGTGCACGCGCCGTTGGTGTTCGACGTGGTGGACACGTGGAGCGGGCGTTCGATCGGCGGTTGCACGTATCATGTGAGCAACCCGACGGGGTCGAACCCCGAAACGTTCCCGGTCAACGCGTTCGAGGCCGAGGCGAGGCGCGTCGCCCGCTTCTTCCGTTCCGGCCACACCCCCGGCCGGATGGAGGTCCGGCCCGAGCCGGCCAACCCGAGCTTCCCGATGACGCTGGACCTGCGTCGCCCGCCGGGCCGGGGCCACCTGCAAAATACGTAACAGGGCGTATGGTCGCGTGTTGCTTAATACCATAAAATAGTACTATATAGGCGTGCCTAAACATCGCGATACTCTCAACAAGGTCTTCATTGAACCGCCGCCCACGATTATCCGCTGGTCCTTGATCGAAGGCATGTTGAAGTGGTTGGGTGCCGAGTTATCCGAGGGCAGTGGATCGAGGGTGCGCGTTTCACTGCGTGGTGTGCGAGCGGTCTTGCACCGCCCGCATCCAAGCCCGCAGGCGACGCGCTCCCAGGTTCGGAGCATCAGGACATTGTTGGAACGGGCGGGTATCGGCCCCGAAGAGCAATAGGACCGGCCATGAGCGCGACGATGAAATATAAGGGCTATGTCGGCACCGTGGAACTCGACACGGACCACAACCTGCTCCACGGCGTGGTTTGCGGGATCAAGGACGTGATCCACTACGAAGCGGACAACGCCGCAGACCTTCAGCAGGCGTTCCGGGATTCTGTCGATGATTACCTCGCCTTCTGTGCTGAGCGCGACGAGGAACCCGACAAGGCGTACTCCGGCGTCTTGAATGTCCGATTCGGGGCGGACCTACATCGACGCATGGCGGTGATCTCGAAGGCGCTCGACGCCAGTATCAATGAGTTGGTCGTTCAGGCGGTCGAGGATCGCTTCGCCGAAGACTTCGAGGGGTTGTTTGAACATCAAAGGATCGCGACGCCCGAACAAGCGAAACGCTTGCAGAAGTTGAAAAAAAAGAGTTCACGACAGAAGACCGCGCCCACGGTGGGGAAGCAGAATCAGACCAAGCGATAGCATATGATGCGCTCGGTCTACGATCGGTCGGTATCCGTGGCCACCCCTTTGATTTGAGCAACCCCGCTTGACCGCCGCCCCCCCGCCACAACCCGGACCCGACGCTGCGCAACGCGTGCCAACCCCGTGGGACGGCTCATTGGACCACTACGTTCCCAAGCCCGGCGTCACCGACCAGTACCTCGACGAGCGGGGCAGGCCGCGAGCGGATTGGGCGGGCTTCGCCGACCGTTTGCGCGCGTTGCCGCCGCAAGCGATCGAGTCCCGCCGGGCCCGCGCCCAACAGGTGCTCGACGACAACGGCATCCTGCTGTCCGGCCCGAACGAGGTCAGCCAGCCGCACCTCTGGCCGCTGGACCCGGTGCCGTTCCAACTCGGCTCGGAACACTTCGCGTGGTTGAGCGGGGCGCTCGCGCAGCGCGCGTCGCTGCTCAACACGATCGCGGCGGACCTGCTCGGGCCCCAGCGCGTGATCAGGGAGAAGGTGCTGCCGCCCGCGATCCTGTTCGCCAACCCGCACTACCGCCGGGCGTACCACGGCCTGCCGGTGGCGGGCGGGCGTTACATCCACCTCTACGCCGCGGACGTGACCTGCGGCGAGGGCGGCAACTGGTGGGTGCAGGGCGACCGGACGCAGGCGCCCTCGGGCCTGGGCTTCACGCTCGAGAACCGCATCGCGATCGCGCGCGTCCACGCCGACTGGTTCGGCTCGATGAGCGTCCAGCGGCACGCGCGCTTCTTCCAGAGCCTGCGCCAAACGCTCAGCGAACTGGCGACCAACCACAGCCCCAACCCGCGGATCGTCCTGTTAAGCGAGGGGCCGACCGGCCACCGCGGGTTCGAGGACGCGTACCTCGCGCGCTACCTCGGGTACACGCTCACCGTCGGCCAGGACCTCGCGGTCCGACGCAACCAGACCGTGCTCAAAACCCTCGGCGGGGCGCTGCCGGTCGAGGTCATCCTCCGGCGGATCAACGACGACGCCTGCGACCCGGTGGAACTCGACGGCAGCAGCGACCTCGGCGTCGCCGGGCTGGTCCAGTCCCAACGCCAGGAAAACCTCGCGATCGCGAATATGCTCGGCAGCCAGCTCGTCGAGTCGCCCGCGCTCAGCGCGTTTTTGCAACCGATGTGCCGGTTCTTCTTCGGCGAAGACCTCAAGCTCCCGACGATCGCGACGTGGTGGTGCGGGCAGAGCAACGAGCTGGACTATGCGCTCGACAACCTCTCGTCGCTGTACATCTACCCCGCGTTCCAGGCGGGCGCCGCGCCGATCGACCCGGCGAAGATGACCACGCGGCAGCGCATCGACCTGGTCGAACGCATCAGGCAAACGCCCGAGCAGTTCGTCGCCCAGCAGCGCCTGCGCCGCGGCACGACGCCGGCCTGGAACGGGCAGCGCTTCGAGCCCTGGCACTGGGCGCTGCGCATGTTCGCGGCGATGAGCGGCGACGGCTACCACGTGTTGCCCGGCGGGCTGATCCGCCTGGCGCACGACGACGCGATGCTCGACTTCGAGCCCTCCAACGCCGAGCGCACCCAGGACTGCTGGGTCACCGGCACGGGCCCGGCCGACACGCTGAGCCTGCTGCCCGCGAGCAGCGCGCCGATCGAGCTCAAGCGCAGCGGCGCCGAGCTGCCCAGCCGCGTCGCGGACAATTTGTACTGGCTCGGCCGGTCGATGGAGGCCGCCGAGGCGCAGGCCCGGCTGCTGCGCGGGCTGGTCGCCCGGCTCGAACTCGAAAGCGCGCGCGACACCGGCATGCTCGACGAGGGCTGGCTGAGCCTGCTCGAACTGCTGGGCGACGGCGCCGAGCCCGCGGTGTCGACGGCGATGCGACTCAAGCGCGCCGTCCTCAGCGCGCCCAAGCCCGGCAACCTGCGCTACGCGATCCGAGAGTGCGTCCGCCTCGCCCAGTCCGTGCGCGACCGCATCTCCGTCGATGCCTGGCGCCTGGTCGCGCGCATGGAGCGTTACCTCCTGCAGGCCGCGGCGACCAACCCGATGGACGACGAAGACCTCACCGACGTCGCGGCGCTGCTCAACCACCTCGTGCTCGAACTCGTCGGCTTCGGCGGGCTGATGAGCGAGAGCATGACCCGTACGCTCGGATGGCGCTTCCTCGACCTGGGCCGACGCATGGAACGCGCCTGGCGCACGGCCGAGCTCCTGCGCGCCACCCTCGTCCAGCCGCAGGGCGAAGAGCGCCCGATGCTCGGCGTGCTGCTGGAGATCTGCGACTCGGCGATGACCTACCGCACACGCTACCTCGCGGACCTGCGACCCGTGCCGGTCATCGACCTGCTCGTGACCGACGACATCAACCCGCGCTCGATCGCCTATCAGCTTCAGCAGGTGCGCGGCCACGTCGATGCGCTGCCGCACGAACCGGAGCTCGGCAGCCGCGACGCGGACCAGCGGCTGGCGATCGCGCTGCTCGACGCGGTGTTGACCGCCGGGCCCGAGGCGCTGGCCGAGGCGACGCCGAGCCGTCGCGCGCTGGACGCGGTGCTCGGCCGGCTGCTGGACCAGCTGCCCGCGGTGGACCAGGCGTTGACCGCCCGCTACCTCGCGCACACCGAGCTGCCCAAACAGTTCGCGGCGATCGAGCCCACGCCGGTCACGCCCGATTCGGAGGCCGGCCGGCCATGAGCGTGTCGTACAAGGTCGAGCACACCACGCGGTTCCAATACCCGATCCCGGTGTCGGTCTGCCACAACGTGGTGTGCCTGACGCCTCGGGCCACGCCGCTGCTGACGGTCCGGCACGCGGCGCTGACGATCACGCCCCGGCCGACGGTGGTGGCCGAGCGCATCGACGGGTTCGGCAACGTGACGCACGCGTTTTCGATCGAGGAGCCGCACGACGCGTTGGTCGTTCACGCCAGCGCGGGCGTCACGGTCCACCCGCCGACGACGACGGGGCAGCCCGGCCCGGCATGGGAGCAGGTGGCGCAGGCCGTCGCCGACCAATCCGACACGGGCTGGCTGGAGGCGTACCCGTTCCTGTACGACTCGGCGTTGGTCGCGCGGACACGCGAAGCGCGCGAGTTGGTCGAGCAGGCCTTCACGCCCGGCCGGCCGGTGCTGGACGCGGCGCTGGCGCTGACCCGGCTGATCCACGAACAGTTCGCGTACAAGCCCGGCTCGACGCACGTCGGCACGACCAGCGCCCAGGCGATCGCCGAGCGCCGTGGCGTCTGCCAGGACTTCGCGCACGCGCAGATCGCGGCGCTGCGGTCGATCGGGCTGCCGGCACGCTACGTCTCCGGCTACCTGCGCACCGTCCCGCCGCCCGGCCAGCCCCGGCTGGTCGGCGTGGACCAGTCCCACGCGTGGGTCGGCGTCTACGCGGGCACCGCACTGGGCTGGGTCGAGATGGACCCGACCAACGCGATGGCCTGCGGCACCGACCACATCCCCCTGGCCGTCGGACGCGACTACAACGACGTCGCGCCGATCCGCGGGGCGTTCCTCGGCGGGGGCGAGAGCCAGCTCGCCGTCACCGTCGATGTCGAGATGCTCGGCGAGCAGCCCGGCCGGGCGCAGGCTTCGCCGAGCAAGAAGCCGCCCGCAACGAATCGGGCCCCGGAAGCGTGAGCGTCGGGTGGCCGGGGCCGAGTCCGCGAGCCCCCGGAACAAACCATCCGATGCGCTCGCCCGGCTTTTTTCACAAGTTCCATCGAAAGCCCAGCGCCCCGCGGATACAGTAATACCCGTCACGTCACACGCGTCGGAGGACACAGCATGTACCGTTTGTTTTTTCGATGGCTCTGCCTTGGGCTCTGTCTCGCCTGCATCGCGGCCGGCTGTGCGCAGCAGGGTGGCGACGGCTCGCCCGTGTTGGCCGGCGTGCAAACCGTGTCCGACGACGCGACGCAAGCGGACCCGGGCGAGCCGGTCGATTTCGCGCGCGAGGTGCTGCCGATCCTCTCGGACAAGTGCTTCGCCTGCCACGGCCCGGACACCAGGGAGAAAGACCTCGTGCGTCTGGACTCGTTCGAGGCGGCGACGCGCGACCTGGGCGGGTACAAGGCGATCGACCCTGCGGACCTGGGCGAAAGCGAGATCATCTACCGCCTGCACGACGAGCTGGACCCGATGCCGCCCGCGGACGCGGACAAGCAGCTGACCGACGCCGAGCGCGACCTGATCGTGCGCTGGATCAAGCAGGGCGGTGGGTACGCGCAGCACTGGGCGTTCGTCCCGCCGAGCAAGACGCTGCCGAGGCACCTCGAAGGCGCGGCGGCGATCGACTACGCCATCGGTAAGCGGTTGAAGCGGGCGGGGATCGGCTTCGCGCCGCAGGCGGACAAGGCGACGCTTGCGCGGCGGGCCGCGCTCGTGCTGACCGGGCTCCCGCCGGAGCGGGACAAGCTCGAAGCGTTTTTGAACGACGACACGCCGGGGGCCTACGAGCGGTTCGTTGACCAACTCTTCGAGAGCCCGCGCTACGGCGAGCACCAGGCGCGTTTCTGGCTCGACGCGGTGCGTTACGGCGACACGCACGGCCTGCACTTGGACAACCGCCGCGGCATCCACCCCTACCGCGACTGGGTCGTGCGGGCCTTCAACAACAACCTCCCGCTCGATGACTTCATCACCTGGCAACTGGCGGGCGACCTGCTGGAGAACCCGACGCTTGAGCAGCTTGTCGCGACGGGCTACGTCCGCATGAACCCGACCACGGCCGAGGGCGGCGTCATCCCCGCCGAGTTCCAAGCCAAGAACTCTTTCGACCGCGTCGCGACCTTCGGCACCGTCATGCTCGGCCTGACGGTGGACTGCGCCCAGTGCCACACGCACAAGTACGACCCGATCACGCACACCGAATACTACGAGCTCTACGCGTTTTTCAATAACACCGCAGAGAGCCCGCTGGACGGCAACAAGTTCGACTATCAACCGGTCATCAAGGCCCCGGCCGACCAGACGGCGTGGACGCGGTGGGCCGCCCTCGAAGCGCAGGCGATGATGCTGCTTTCAGCGGTGGAGCAGACACGCAACGGCCAGCCCATCCCCGGCGGCAACCTCATGCCGCGGGTCAAGGCCATCGCCGAGTCCGATGACGCCCGCTACGAGGCGTACAAACCCGAGGCGCAGGACCTGTACAAACGCATGGACGAGGCGCACAAGGCGTTTACCACCACGCTCGTCGCGAAGGAGCTGCCCGAGCCGCGCGTGACCAAGCTCCTGGAACGCGGCGAGTACAACCTGCCAACCGGCGAGCCGCTGTCCCCCAGCACGCTGGCCGTGCTCGGCGAGTTGCCCGAAGGCGCTCCGGCCAACCGGCTGGGCCTGGCGCAGTGGCTCACCGCACGCGGCCACCCGCTCGCGTCGCGCGTGCTCATCAACCGCGTCTGGCAGCGCGTGTTCGGCGACGGCCTGGTGCGAACCCCCGAAGACTTCGGCCTGCAGGGCGAGCACCCGACGCACCCCGAGCTGCTCGACTACCTCGCGGTGGAGCTGCAGGACAGCGGCTGGGACCTGCGGCACATGCTCAGGCTGATGGTGACCAGCAAGACCTTCAAACAAAGCTCGGCCCACCGCGCGCAGGTCGAGGACCCGGAGAACCGATTGTTTGCGCGTGGCCCGGGGCACCGCCTGGACGCCGAGGAGATCCGCGACGTCGCCTTGTGGGCCAGCGGGCTGTTGCGCGACGAGATGGGCGGGGCGGGGGTCAAGCCGTACCAGCCCCCGAATATGTGGAAGCAGCTCGCCCACCCCGCGTCGAACACCAAGCAGTACAAGCAGGACACGGGCGACAAGCTGTACCGCCGATCGCTGTACGTGTACTGGAAGCGGACGAGCCCGCACCCGATGATGACGCTGTTCGACGCGCCCAGCCGGGAGTCGAGCTGCGTGCGAAGGTCGCGGACCAACACGTCGCTGCAGTCGCTGGGGCTGCTCAACGAGACGCAGCGCATCGAGGCCGCGCGCATGTTGGCCGAGCGGTTGCTGGCGGCGCGCGACGACGACGGCGCACGCCTGGACCACCTGTTTCAGCTGCTCGCTTCGCGCAAGGCCAGCGCGGTCGAGCGCGACGCGTGTTTGGCGCTGCTCGAGCGGATGAAGCGGCGTTACTCGGACCACCAAGACGACGCCGAGGCGCTCTTGTCGGTCGGCGAAGCGCCGCGCGACGCTTCGCTCGACCTCGCCGAGCACGCCGCCTGGACACAGGTCGCCGCGACCGTGCTCGCGTCCGACGTCGCGATCCGGTTGTATTAACACGAAAAAAGGTAGGACAGGCATTCCTGCCTGTCGCAAACCACAGAGACTTCGATGACGGGCAGCAATGCCTGCCTTACCAGGGAACCTTGCGATGAGTCATGACCCGATCCGCGAAGCCGAGCTGCTTTTGACCCGCCGACAGTTCTTCGGCCGAACCGCGCTGGGCGTCGGCACCGCGGCGCTCGCGGGGGTGCTTGGGCCCGACCTGCTGGCCGCCGGGGACGACGCGGCGCAGATCGGCATGCACCACCGGGCCAAGGCCAAGCGCGTCATCTACCTCTTCATGTCAGGCGGGCCCAGCCACCACGACCTGTGGGACTACAAGCCCAAGATGAAGGAAATGTTCGGCAAGGACCTGCCCGAGTACGTCCGCGACGGCCAACGCATCACCGGCATGACCAGCCGGCAGAAGACGCTGCCCGTCTGCCCAACGAAATACAAGTTCACCAAGTACGAGAACAACCAGGACGGGGTCTACGTCTCCGAGCTGTTGCCGCACACCGCGACGGTCGTTAAAGACCTCTGCGTCGTGCACTCGGCGTTCACCGAGGCGATCAACCACGACCCCGCGGTGACCTACATCCAGACCGGCTCGCAGGTGCCCGGCCGGCCATCGCTGGGCGCCTGGCTGAGCTACGGCCTGGGCCGGATGAACGACAACCTGCCCGGCTACGTCGTCATGCACGCCAAGTCCAAGTTCGCCGAGCAGTCGCTGTTCGCACGCTTGTGGGGCACCGGCTTCCTGCCGTCCGACCACCAGGGCGTGCTGCTGCGATCCGACGGCGACCCGGTGCTGTACCTCAACAACCCCAGGGGCGTCACCGGCGAAGACCGACGCGCGCAGCTCGACGCGCTGAGCGCGATCAACCAGGCCCAGCACGAACAGTTCGGCGACCCGGAGATCCTCGCACGCATCAAGCAGCACGAGATGGCCTACCGCATGCAGACGTCCGTGCCCGAGCTGATGGATTTGTCGCAGGAAGCCGACGAGACGTTCAAGCTCTACGGCGAAGACGCGCGCGAGCCGGGCACCTTCGCCGCCTGTTGTTTGAACGCAAGGCGGCTCGCCGAGCGCGGCGTCCGCAACATCCAGATCTTCCACCGCGGCTGGGACGCGCACAACAACCTCGCCGGCGAACACGAGAGCCAGTGCAAGGACATCGACCAGGCCTGCGCCGCGCTGATCAAAGACCTCAAGCAGCGCGGCATGTTGGACGACACGCTGGTGGTCTGGGGCGGCGAGTTCGGCCGGACCGCGTACTGCCAGGGCAAGCTGACCAAGGACAACTACGGACGCGACCACCACCCGCGCTGCTTCACGGTCTGGATGGCGGGCGGCGGCGTCAAGCCCGGGATCACCTACGGCCGGACGGACGACTTCGGCTACAACATCGCCCACCCCGACGGCACGCCGATGAAACCCATCCCCAACAAGGACAAGTGGACGCCCGGGACGATGCACATCCACGACCTCAACGCCACGATCCTGCACCTGCTGGGCATCGACCACCGCAAGCTGACCTACCGATACCAGGGCCGTGACTTTAGGCTGACGGATATCCACGGCCACGTGATCCACGACATCGTCGCGTGACGACGTGCTCCGCCGCCGCGGCGTGCCCGTGTTGGATCGAACCGCCGAAGCTCGCACCCTCGCCCGTTTCCCGCCGATGCGAGCGCGGGCTTTGCGGCCCCTGCGCGGCTCGTCTATCATCACGCCTCGCCGAACGGGTCCCGGTTCGCAGAAACGGGCGGTTCGCTAGGCTTTTTGACGCTTTTCAGAACGCGAGACGATGTCTGAGACCGCGACACAACTGGTGCCGGAGATCCGCGAGATCCAGGCCGAGGCGTTGGGCAAGATCGCCAGCGCCGACTCGCCCGACACGTTGGAGCAGGCGCGCATCGCCTGCCTGGGGCGCAGCGCGCCGCTGACGCGGGTCAGCCAGAAGCTCAAGGGCCTGTCGCGGGAGGACCGCCCGGCCGTCGGCAAGGCATTGAACCTCGCCAAGAGGGCCATCGAGTCCCGTCTCGCGGAGCGCAAGGCCGAGTTGACCGACGCGGCGCCCAGCGCGGCCGCAGACGCGATCGACGTGACGCTGCCGGGTTTGCGCACCTCGTTGTCGCCTCGGCACCCGATCATGGAGACCGCGGCGCGGATGAAAGAGGTGCTGCTGGGGCTTGGCTTCCGCTACGACGATTACCCCGAGGTCGAGAGCGAGTTCCAGAACTTCGACGCGCTCAATACGCCGGACTGGCACCCGGCGCGTGACATGCACGACACGTTCTACACCGACACCGGGCACGTGATGCGGACGCATACGTCCGCGTTCCAGACCCGGGCGATGAAGATGTTCGGCCCGCCGCCTTTGTCCGCGATGACGTTCGGGCGCTGCTACCGCTGCGACACCAAGGACGCGACGCACTACCCCGTGTTCCACCAGATGGACGCGATCTGCATCGGCCGGGACATCAGCTTCGCGAACCTGCGCTGGACGCTCGAGTCGCTCGTGCACGAACTGTTTGGCGAAGACTCGCAGATCCGCTTCCGCCCCAGCTACTTCCCGTTCACCACGCCCAGCGCCGAGGTCGATGTCCTCACGCCCACCGGCTGGATGGAGATCCTCGGCGCGGGGATGATCCGGCCGGAGGTCCTGCGGCACGGCGGGATCGACCCGGACCAATGGCAGGGCTTCGCGTTCGGGATCGGGATCGACAGGATGGCGATGCGGCGCTACGCGGTGGACGACATCCGCCTGCTGTACAACGACGAGGACGCGTTTCGACGCAAGCCCTGACGCGCGACGCCGACGACCTGTTTTCATAACGCCGGACGTGGACCCCACCCTGTGCTGATCAACACCCGACTCATCCAGAACTACCTCGACAAGCCGTTGTCGGCCGAGCAGGTGCAGGCCGCGCTGATGACCGCGGGGATCGAGGTCGAAGAGGCGTACAACCTGGCCGACGCGCTCGCGGACATCCGCGTCGGGTTCGTCCGCTCGATCAGCCCGCTGCAAGGCTCGGCCACGAACCACGTCTGCCGGGTCGACGTCGGCGAAGACGAGCCGGTCCCGATCGTCTGCGGGTCCGAACACGAAGTCAAAGAAGGCTGGGGCGTGCCCGTCGCGCTGCCCGGCACGCGGCTGCCCGCGCGCAAGCACGCCATCGAACAAACCACCATCCGCGACCAGCCCTCGCACGGCATGATCTGCCTCGACGGCGAAATGGGCCTGCACATCCGATCCACCGGGATGCAGGTCTTCGACGAATCGATCAAGCCCGGCACCCGCCTGGTCGACGCGATCGACATCGACGAACAGCTACTCGAAGTCAGCGTGCTGCCCAACCGACCGGACTGCCTGGGTCTCATCGGCATCGCGCGCGAGATCGCCGCGGCGGTCGGATGCAACGTCGTCTACCCCAAGCTCGAATACCCGGGCCTGCTCGACGACGCGCAGCAGCAGGGCGGGCCAGAGGTCGATAACCGGGCGACCGACCGCTGCTCACGCTACCTGTGCGCGAGGTTCGACGGCGTCCGCGTCGCGAAGTCGCCCGGCTGGCTGAAGAACGCGCTGCTGACGCTGGGTGCCCGGCCTATCAACAACGTCGTGGACATCACCAACTTCGTCATGTTCGAGTGGGGCAACCCGCTGCACGCGTTCGACGACGAATCGCTGACGGGCGAGCGCATCGTCGTGCGCAAAGCGGGTGCGAAAGAAACGATGCGCCTGCTCGACGGCACGGACCTCGAGCTGAGCGACTCGGACCTGGTCATCGCCGACGAGAAGGGCGCGATCGCGTTGGCGGGCGTGATGGGCGGCGCGTCGTCGCAGACCCGGCCCGAGACGGCGCGCGTGCTGCTCGAGGCGGCGCACTTCGAGCCGACGGGCATCCGCGCGACCCGTCGGCGGCTGGGCCTGTCCACCGATTCGTCCTACCGCTTCGAACGCGGCACCGACCCCAACCGCATGTTGGCCGGCGCGTTCCAGCGCGCCGCCGACCTGCTCCAGCAGCTCGCCGGGGCCAAGCGCCTCGGCGGCGTCGGACAGAGCCTGGCCAGGCAGACCGAGCCGCGCACGTTCACCCTGTCCCCGGCCAAGGCCAGTTCCTACCTCGGCCTGGACATCACCGCGGGCCAGATCACCGACGCGCTGACCCGGCTGGGCATGGGCTGCGACACAAGCGGGGGCGCGGTCCGCGTCGAGGTGCCGACCTGGCGCGTGGACATCGACGACCCGGTCGTGCTGATCGAAGACGTCGCGCGCATCACCGGCTACGACGCCATCGCCAGCCAGGCGCCCACCGTGACGCGCGCGGCGAGCAAACGCTCGGCGCTCGACGATCGGCGGGACGCGCTGGCGGGCTTCTTGTCCTCTCAGGGCTTTTACGAGTGCCGAACGATCCCGCTGGTGGACGCGTCGCAACCGCTGTTCTTCGAGCCGGGCCAGACGCCGTTGAAGCTGGTCAACCCGATGAAGGAGAACGAGTCGGTTTTGCGGCAAAGCCTGCTGCCGGCGTTGGTCGCCGCGGTGGACCAGAACGCCCGCCGATCCACCGGGCTGTCACGCTTCTTCGAGATCGACCGCGTCTTCCACACCGCCGACGGCGAGCCGCGCGACCGCTGGGTCCTCGCGGGCGTGCTCGGCGGGACGACGCGCGACCTGTCCTGGTCCAACAACCAGCCCGCCGACTTCTACCACGCCAAGGGCATCGTCGAGAACATCCTGCAACTGATCGGCGTCGCGTCGCCCCGGTTTGCGCACGGCGAGCTGCCGGGCATGAAGCCGGGCGCGACCGCGGCGATCACGTCCGACGGCCAAGCCGTCGGCCACCTGGGCCAGATCGACAAAAACGCATTGCGCGGTCTGCACGTCCCCCACGCACTGTTCGGTTTCCAGCTTGACATCGAGCGTGTGTCCGGGCAAGTGCGGTCGCGTTTCCGCAGCCTGCCGCGCTACCCCGCGATCGACCGCGACCTCGCGATCCTCGTGGACCGTGCGACGCCGTACCGCGAGATCGAGCAGGCGGTCTGTCAGGCCGTCAAGACCTACGCCGACTCGGCAGGCGACGCGCTCGCCTTGAGCGAAGAAGACCTCGAATCGGTCCTGTGCTTCGACCGCTACGAGGGCAAGGGGATCCCGGCGTCGAAGGTGAGCCTGGGCCTGCGCGTGGTCTTCCGCAGCGCCGAGCGGACGCTGAAGACCGAGGCGATCGACGCGGTCTTCGACGCGATCGTCAAGGCGCTGGGCGAACAATTCGGCGCCGAGTTGCGTCAGTCGTAAGGCCCGAGGCGCAATCACCCCTTTCACACAAAGTCAATCGGGTCGCGCTGCTTAGTCCGCGTCGATCTCGATCGGCGTGTCGTACTCGCCGACGCCGAGGTTCGTGAAGGTCCAGACGTTGTCGCCCTTGCGCTCGGGGGCGCTGATGGTCACGGCGTACTGGCCGTCTTCAAACACGAAGGGCTTGAACGTGCCGCCTTCGACCCGCATCGCGTAGACCAGTTCGCCGGTCTCCTGGCTGGTGACCTTGACGACGAACGAGTCGAGGCCCTTGACGCGGAAGGCGGGCAGGTGGCCGGCGACCTGTTTGCCGTAGTTGTCGCGCTGGTTGATCGTGCGCGGCCAGCCGGCGTACATCTGGCCGCGGTCGCTCGGGTCGGCGAAGCGCGGCCAGCACTGCGCTTCGTACGCGCGGTTGGCCTTGTCGACGACGACGATGCCGTAGCCCGGCATGCCGTTGTGCAGCGACTTGGGCTCGTGGCCCATGTCGTTGCCGGGGTTGGTCGCGGCGTAGACGGTGACCTTGTTCTTGAACCCGTCCAGCCGCTGGCCGAGGAAGTCTTCGGGCGTCGGCACGCGGTAGGGGTTCTGGTACTCGGGCGCCCAGGCGCGGGGGTAGAAGTTCGCGACCGATGGGACGCAGAACGACCAGATCGCGTCGTCGTGCCGGTCGATGCCGTGGTGCACGAGCGTCGCGAGGTGCTGGTCGCCGGCGAGGTGCAACGCGAAGGCCTTGCGCAGCTTGCCCAGCGCTTTGTTGCGCCCGGTCTGCGGCCAGCCGTTGGAGTCGAGGTCGGCGATGAGGTGGCCCAGGTTCTGGCCGTGGTGCGTGGCCATGTTGGCGAAGACGGTCTGGCTCAGCGCCATCTTCATGTCCACGCCGCGCCAGTCGCCCGCCCAGCCTTCGAGGAAGTCGAGTTGGCGGTCGCCGAGCAGTTTCATGCCCTCGATGTCGAGGTCGGCGGTGTCGAACGCGGGGTTGTTGTAGTGGTCCGGCCGGCCGGTGCCCGACGGCGGCAGGCCCTGGCCGTTGCAGCCGTTCTTGAACATGCGGTCGGCGATCACCGCGAAACTCACGCGCCCCCACTTCACGTCCGACGTGTAGTACGTGATGCCCTGCTCGATCGGCGTCGGGTCGGCGGGGTCGGGCAGGTGCGCGACCTGCGTGCGGTGGACCATGTTGACGAAGCTCGCGGGGTGCACGTACCCGCCGTCGTGGTCCCGGCCCGGGCTCTTGCGCCCGCCCTGGCCCCAGATGTTGCCCTGGTACACGTCGTGGTCGTCGGGGATCGTCACCGTCGGGACCTCACGCATCAAATCGCGGTAGCTAATGACGAACAAGTACCACTTGTACAAATAGTCGAGCTCGATGTTCTGGCGGTCGGGGAAGGTCGGGCTGCCGCCCTCGTACACCTGGTCGCCGGAGAAAAACAAAAGGTCGGGGTTGTGGTACGCGACGCTCCTGGTCACCTCGGCGTGGGGGAAGTACATGCCCGAGACCCAGTTGCCCGACTCCGACGCGCGGTCGCCGTCCCAGGCCCGGCCGATGCCGCGCGAACTCATGTGGTTGCCGGTGAACCCCGCGACGACGATCTTGTCCTTATCCACCGGGTCCCGCCGTACGGTGCCGCGCCACGTGTACGCCTTCGTGCCGCCGCCGTCCGGCAGGCGGTACACCACGCGGTAGGGCGTGTCCTTCGTGTCGTCCCAGTCCTCGACGCGGAACGTCGCGGTCCAGCCGGGCGCGATGATCGGTGCCTCGGCGACCTTCGACCAGCCCCGGCCGAGGTCGGCCTGCAGCTCGGCGGTCAGCGGGTCGTTGTCGCCCAGCGGCATGAGCTGGGCCGTCATCTTCAACACGTTGTCGGTGAGCGTGTACTGCGTGCCTAGGACCGCGCTGTTCGCCTGCGCGGGCGTGATCGACACCGCGTCGCCCGACACCGACCACGCGTCGAAGCTAAACAGCGCCGGCCGCTTCGCACTCGATTGCGTGCCGGGGTGCGAAACCAACGCGAGGTTGCCCAGCACGCGCATCGGCTCGACGATGCGCACCGCCGTGCTGATGAGCTTGCCCGTCGCGATGTCGCGCGCCTCGACGCTCACGCCGTAGCTGCCCTCGCCCATCGGCTCGCCCTTCACGACCAGCCGAAGCTCCGCCGGCAAGACGCCCTCGGGCTTGTCGCCGGGCTCCACGAACTGCTTGAGCAAAAACACCTCGGCGACGGTCGTCGCGGGCTGGGGACGCTGCGCCGACTTCGCCACGAGCTTGACGTAACGCGCGCTGGTCTCGGGCAGCTCGATCACCTGCAAGTCCGCGGAGTTGGGCAGCTCGCCCGAGGCGATCGGCTCGCCCCAGTTGCCCTTGTCATACGTCGCGTAGACCTCGAACGCGCCGACCCGGCCCGAGTCGCTGTCCTGACGGGGCAGGTACGCCAGCGCGCCAAAGCGCTGCGACTCGCCCAGGTCGATGACCAACTCGTGCGGGTGCGCCGGCTTGTTCTCGCGGAACTCGGTGTGCCAGTGCGTGTTCGGCTTGCCGTCGATCGCGTTCTGCGCCCGCCCGTCGTTTTCTTCGCTGTCGGCCGACACCTTCCACTTCTTGCGCGGCAGCGCCTGGCTGGCGTCGAACTTGCCGCCGATCGACCACGGCCGTTCGTTATCGACGATGAACGCCTGGCCCAGCCCGTCGACGCCGACGAACAGCCCGGCACCCATGCCCTGCCAGTGGTGCACGATCGCCGCGGCGCGGTAGTCCATCTCGCCGTTGCCCACGCCCACGAGCACGCCCACGCCCGCGTCGTCGGGGTAGCCCTTGCCTTCGCCCGCCGGGTCCAGCGACACCACGACCGACGCCTCGAACGGCTTGCTGTTGTCGGTGACCTGCTTGGTCAGGTCGTGTACCGTGCGCATCGGCAGCCAGCCCTGCGGGGTCACGCAAACGATCCGCCCGTCCTCGAAGCGCCAGTCCTGCAGGCGGTTGCCCCAGTACGCCGGCCCCAGCCAGTGCCGCGTGCCGGTCGTCGGCTGGGCCGCCGAGGCGGTCGGCGGCGCGGCGATCGGCGTGACGCGGTCGCGCCCCACGGTCTCGCCCGTCTCGCAACCACTCGCCCAAACCAGGGCCAACATCAACAGGGCCAGCACGCCGAACGCCGGTGTCCGCTTTTGCATCGCAGTCGTCTTTCGTCTTCAAAGGGATCGAAACCAGTCGGCCGGCCATCGGTTAAACCAGCCAGGCCGAATCCGCTCAGTTTATCACGCCTAGCAAATCTGCAATCACCCGCCCACGCACTCGCCGGTAGTGGGTCAGTTTGAATTAGTGGGGCGGGCATCTTGCCCGCCGTCACGGCGAAGCCGTGACGATCTGCATGGAACAGGCCTGCGGCCTGACAGCGGGCAAGATGCCCGCCCCACCGAATATCTCTCATTTCAAACTGACCCACTACCCACCCGCTCGCCGCGTGTTGCCGCCCGCGGCGCGGCTGTTACAATGCGATGCCGGGCCGAGCAGGCCCGACCTTGCCGGAGAGGTGGCCGAGCGGCTGAAGGCAACGGTTTGCTAAATCGTCGTACGGGTTATACCCGTACCGCGGGTTCGAATCCCGCCCTCTCCGCTTCGACCGAGCCCGCTTCCCTAAGTCTTTAGGCAAGCGGGCTTTGTGTTTTCAGCCTCCACCGAAAGACCCCGGTGGACCAAAATTGGACCAATGAAACGCCCCTTTACGCGCCTCGGGTGTATCAAACGTTGGCAGACTTTGTCTATGCACGCTGATCTTGAATAATTGTCGCGGCCTGCTTCCCGCCCTCTCCGGAGTCTGTAGATTCACCAAAGGCGGATCTGTATACCATGAGCATATGCTTCGGATTGACGTCGAGAACGAATTTGCAAGTTGCGTCCGCAAGGTTGGCGGCGTTATTTTGGTCGATGAACTCGGACCTTCGCCATCATTTGCAAATGCGGACTACCTCTTCCGTGAGCACGATGTTGTTGCAGAACTCAAATGCATGGAACGTGATACACGCACCGAGGGGCCGTTTCTTGAGAAGATTACGCAGATGCAATGGTCTTGGGTGCAAAGTGGCTTGATTCCACCCCCTCCACCTGGATCAAAGGGACGTCTACGAGTTAACTCCTCGAACCTGCCGATTGAATGTACGAAGCAAATCCTCGAACTTTTGAAGAACCGACTGCAAAGGCTTGTTAAGAAGGCGAATAAGCAGATTGAGCAAACGAAGTCTGCTCTCGACTTGCCTGACGCCAAAGGCCTCCTCGTTTTGGCGAACGACGGTGACATGATCTTTGAGTTCGAAGGAATTCTGCATTTGCTGGACCGCATACTCAAACGTCGTTTTCACCACATCAACACCGTGCTGTATTTCACGGCAAACTACCCTGTGTCTGGTCCCAATCTACCGTTTCCCGCACAGATTTGGACTGACCTGGTGATTGACGATGGCGGCGTCGAGCGGCCTGGAGTTGCCCGTCCAATACTGGATAAGCTAGGCAAAGGCTGGTTTAATCACATCGCGGATATTGTGGGAGGTCCGACGCTCACGGTTAATCGTTCCGGCGAAACCCCTGACCGGGTAGCGGCGTATCGCTTCACCCGTGATGAGCCGTAAGTGTGCTGAAGCACCCTCCGAACAATGATGGGTTTGTAGAAACGCATGTAAAGCCCACAAAGTGCTTGGAAACCCCTGTACCTGGTCTTTACCTCGTGGACGAACGCACAGTCGAAGTGCTCTGCGTGTTGCACGGTGCCCGTGATCTATCTCCTGAACTTCGGCAGTCGCTTGACCTTGATGATCAGTTTGGTGCCGAGGAGTGTACATGCTACCGGCTGGGCTAGCCTACAGGTCTCACTGCTGCCCTAGAGCAGTACTTGGGGTAAACTTAGAAGAATTATCTGATTAGGATAGCCCAAGCACCAACGGGGGAAACTCGTGGGACAGCATCCGAGCGACAAACATAATGCAAGAAAGGCTACACGACTTGGACCGAAGCAACGTGGGTTGTTGATGGAGACTTCGCAAGATTGGCAGACTTGTCTACCGCTGTGGACACTGTGTGGGAGGCGACGATGACGACGACGCAACCGCCGATGAACCAACGGGACGTTGTGTTTATCAGCCACGCAAACCCAGAGGACAACGCATTTGCCACGTGGCTTACGCTCCGGTTGACACTGGCAGGCTATCGTGTTTGGTGCGACGTCGTGAAATTGATGGGGGGAGACGATTTCTGGAAAGACATCGAGCAAGCAATTCGCGATCATACCAGGCGTTTCATATTCGTCACCTCAAGAGCTTCGAATCAGAAAGCCGGAACACTGCAAGAACTGGCTGTAGCGGCAGGTATCGCACGACAGTTCGATGAATCCCGATTTATCATTCCCGTCAAAATTGATGACCTTCCCTATGGCGATCACAACATCCAGATTAACCGTTTGAATGCCCTCAACTTCACTTCGGGCTGGGCCGAGGGACTTCGCGATCTATTTAAAACGCTGGAAGACGATGCGATACCAAGACCAGAACAGTCAGGAGCCTCGTCGGTTGCCTCGTGGTGGAATTCTAACCGCCTGAATCACGGCATCGTTCAGCAAAAGCCGGAGACTTTGTGGAGCAATTGGTTCTTGGTGAAGAATATGCCCCGAAGTCTATGGATGTGGAACGTCCCTGAGACCGTGAAGCTGCCAGACACGTTTCCATACCCTACCTATCGCCATAAATCTAAGCTCTTAAGTTTTGCTGACGCAGACGCCTTAACCGTCAACGGCCAGTTCCCAAGCGGCAAGAAAGGCCATTCCATCGCATTCAACTTGAAACGTGAGCCTCCACAGAAGACCGGCCTATGGTTGCGACAGATCAAGACAGCGACGAGGCACATGCTCACAGAGGCGTGGACTCAAGTTGCAGCGTCGCGCGACCTACCACTCTACGACATGTCGAGCAGGCGAAAAACGCTGTGGTTTTCTGATAGACCAGATACATCGGGCTTTATTTCCTTTGATGGTGCCGACGGCAAAGCCGGGCGGCGAACACTTTTGGGGTACAAGACCATCCGTCAGCCAACCGGCGAAACACGAAAACGATACTGGCACTACGGCTTGGAAGCAGTCCCGATTCTCTACCCCAAGACCGCTATCGCCCTCAAGCCGCACGTCATTTTTACCAATGATGGCAAGAATCCGATCGGTGACCCCAAGGCTCAGCATCGTGCCAGAAGGAGTCAATGCAAAGACTGGTGGAACGACAAATGGTTGGATACGACCTTGGCAGCGATGAAGTGGCTAGAGGATGAACAGCACCGGATTGAACTTCCTTTGCTTCCGGATGAAAACCCATACATGGAAGTGCGTCCCATCAAGTACAAAGTCCCCGTAGGCTATGAGGATTCGAGCGTCCGCATCGCTCCTCAGGCAATCTCTCCAGATGAGAATGAAGTAACCGATGGCCAAAGTAACGAAGAAAAGACCGCATCGGTCGTCGAATAAGGCGTCTCGGCCAATCGTGCTGAAAGAGCCTCACCTTCTCTTTCATTACGAACAAGCGACCGAAGACCCGCGGGATGGTTTGACGCTCTTTGGCCCACTGGAGAAAGGGAAACCCTACGGCATTCGTTTCGGCGTGGTTGGTACGGCCGATGGCGTGAAGTACTTTCGTGAATGGGTGACTCGTATCCAAACGCCCGTCGGTGACCCGGATGAGATCGCCCGACCGGTCTTTCCCGGCTTCGAAGCCGCTTTCGGTATTCCATGGAAACCTAACCCCCAACACGAGGTTTTGATTGACGAAGCCGAGTTACATCGTCGCTTGAACTTCGGCGACCGGCACCACCGTGTTTACAAGGCTGTCGATCTATATGAAGAAGCAATTCTGAAGATTCACACCACCGAAGAATCGCCAGTTGACCTGTGGTTCGTCGTTGTCCCCGACGACGTTCATCGTCTTTGTAGGCCACAATCGACTGTTGATGCCGAAAGCCGAATTGATTCTCGTGAGGGTCTGAGCAAATCTGCTGTTTCTAGTGCCGCCTCCGGACAAAGTCATTTGTTCAATAACGACCTCGCGGAGGAACTGGCCCAGGCATACAACTACGAAGTCAACTTCCACAATCAATTGAAGGCAAGGCTGCTGACTCGTCAGATCGTGACACAGATTGCTCGGGAGAGCACGATCGCTTTCCGTTCTGTCCTAGGTGCGAATGGCGAGCCCTTGCGTGATCTATCGGTGGTTGAGCAAGACATCGCTTGGCATCTTGCGACTGCGGCGTTCTATAAAGCTGGGGGCCGCCCCTGGAAAATTGACGGGATGCGAGACGGTGTTTGCTACCTCGGGATTGTCTTCAAGCATGTTGACTTGTCGAAGAATCCTCACATGGCCTGCTGCGCAGCCCAGATGTTCTTGAACTCCGGAGATGGCGTTGTCTTCAAAGGCAATAATGGCCCTTGGTACACGGGGCGCCGTGGAGACTTTCATATCGATGAGGCGTCAGCCACAGATCTCGTGCAGAAGGCAATCGAATCCTACAAAACCAAAAGCTCCGATGGTCAGCCTCCGCGTGAATTATTTATCCATGCCAAAACAAAATTCAATGAGACCGAGTGGAATGCGTTTTTGGCTGCTGCTGGCACTGATACCAACGTTGTTGCTGTCCAGATTCAAGAAGAGCACGACTTCAAGCTGTATCGAGCCGGGAAGAACCCTGTGTTGAGAGGCACAGCCATTTGTATTGATGAGAGCCTCGCTTACCTATGGACGCGGGGGCTGACTCCTCGCCTGCGGACCTATGTCGGAAGAGAGGTTCCGAATCCGCTAACCATCAAGATCTGTCGAGGAAAAGCTGATATCGCCGTGGTCCTGAACGACGTCCTTGGTTTGACTAAGCTGAACTACAACGCCTGTCGATTTGGCGACGGGGAACCGGTCACGCTCAAATTTGCCGATGCGGTCGGTGAGATTCTTACCGCAGGACCAGTGTTCGAACAGGACGTGCCGCCTTTGCCGTTCAAACATTATGTTTAAGCCGTGTTTTCCTCACCTCTTTTATGACGCCTGAGGTCAACTGATCGCCAAAAGGCTCACCTCCCATTGATGGCGTTTAACCCTTATTCCCAACGGTGTCACCTGATATTTAACTCTGGTGCGTTACAAGGAGTACCACGTCCCTCGTCCTGCCCCGTGTCGGGCGAGGTGGCCCGCTTCGACCAGTCGCTTGAGGTGGTGCTTGACCGTGTTGCGGTTGCCGCCTGTGGCCCGAGCCAAGTCGCTGACGGACGCCCGGCCGTGGTCCTTGATGAACGCCACGATCTCAAGCGACAGTTCGGGTAGTTGTGCGATCGCGATCCGCTCTCGCTCAACCTTCCGCTCCAACCGCGCCTTCTGTCGCTGCAGGGATTGGAGAAAGAACAGTACCCAAGGCTGCCAGTCGGGCGCATCGGTTCGAATGGTTCCTTGCGTCCGACGCAGGGCAAGGTAGTAGCTGTCCTTGTTCTGCTCGATGACGCTTTCCAGCGAGCTGTAAGGCACGTAGCTGTAGCCGGCCTTGAGTAGCAGTAGCGTTGTCAATACACGCGACAGCCGCCCGTTGCCATCCTGAAACGGGTGGATCTCCAGGAACACGACCACGAAGACCGCGATGATCAGCAGCGGGTGCAGCTCTTTCTCTTCAAATTGTGAGTTGGTCCACTCCACCAACTCCGTCATCAGCCGTGGTGTGTCGAACGGTGTCGCGGTCTGGAACACAACCCCGAGGCTCTTGCCGTCCTGGTCAAAGGCTTCAACGTTGTTCGGATGTACTTTGTACGCACCACGATGACGCTCGTCTTTCTGGCTGTGCTCTAGAAGATTGCGGTGTAGCTGCTTGATGACGTTTTCGGTCAACGGCATGTGTTCGTACGACGCGAACACCATCTCCATCGCTTGGGCATAACCCGCGACCTCCTGCTCGTCCCGGCTGGCGAAGGTGCCGATCTTGATGTTCGATAGCAGCGCCTCGACCTCGCGGTCCGACAGCTTGCTCCCCTCGATCCGGGTCGAGGAACCGATGCTCTCGATCGTGGCGACGTGCTTCAGGGCATCTAGCCGCTCGGGAGCCAGTCGGCCCAACGCCGCCCACGCCCCCTTGAACTCATCGATCTCGGCAATGAGCTTGAGAACGTCCTTCGTAATGTTGAGGGTGGCGGCATTCAGCATGGCGGCACGCATTCTTATCCAATTTTACCCAATTGTCGTCAAATCAGAAGCCAATTATCTAAATATTGATCCAATTATATCCATTTATGAGGTGAAAACCCCAGTTGGGGGTCAGTCTGCAGCCAATGCCTTCATCGCGGCCTCCGACTCTGCATCGCTGAGGTGGTAGTAGAGATCGAGAATCTGGCTGGAGCTGTGCCCCATCCACGCGAGCGCCTTGCGGTGGGCAATGTGGTGGTTGGCGCACATGGACGCGAAGTGGTGCCTGAACGAGTGAAGCTTGTATTGGTCGGGGGCCGTAAAGCCCGCCTGTCGGCACAGTTCCTTGAGCCGGGCTAGGAGGCGCCTCTCCCGCGTTGCTGGGAACACGAGGCCTTCACGCCGCCCTAAAGCCTCAAGCAAGGGGCGAACGCGGGGGTGGATTGGAACGTAACGGTCAGCTTTGTTTTTGGTAGTACCGTTTGCCCCACCCCGTCGAATGTGAAACATGCCGAGTTCGCCACGGTCCAGGAGCACGTCATCCCACAACAATTGCTCCGCCTCGCCGATACGTAGCCCGGCGTATGCAAGCGTTGCCAGCACTGCCTGTTCCTCACCCTCGGCGAGTTCAAGTAGATCATCGACCTGCGCTGTCGTGAAACATGGCTGTGGCTTTGCTTTGGCCTTTGGCAGAGGCACCGCAGCAAGGGTGTAGGTCGGGATGATCTTCCGCTGCCAGCCGAACTTGAAGACCTGCTTACAGACCAATAGCGCTGAACCGACTGACTTGTCGGAGTATGTTACGCCCTGCTTGTGCTTCTGCTGCTGCAGCCACGCGCGAAAGCGATGAAAATCATCTTCTTCAAACGCGCCTGCGAGACGGAGGCGTTTGGCAGAGCAGAATCGACGCAGTTTTTCCAGATCAGACCGGTACTTGGAAAGGCTCTTTGGGGCCAGACCCTTGGCCTCGCAGTGCTCGTCGTAAAGGTCGATCAATTGGCCGATCGTAACCGCCCGAAAAACCTCTCGTTCCCTACCTTTGTCCAGACGGGATTGGATCTCAATCGCCTTCCGACGGGCCTCGCGACGGTTGGAAGTCTGTAATGACTCATGAGACCACTTACCGTTAGGTGCCTTATAGTGGGCAACATACGTCTTCGTAACCACGTCATGTTTGATGCCGTCGATACGCTGATGGCGGATGCGTTTGCCGATGCGGACATCGGTGCCGTCTACTTTTTCGGGATCGTGGAGTTTCATTGAGAATCCTCGGTGAAGTAAAACCACCATGGATAGCGCCAAAGCGGACATCTATCCAGTCCGATCAACCCTCTTCGAAAAAAGCCTGGACAAGCCGGTCGCGGAAGAATCGCAGAGGCCTACCACGTCGGATCGCGTGCTTGAATCGACCCTCACTCGACCATCGATATACCGTGTGCCGGGACACTTGCAGCAATTCAGCCACTTGGTCCGGAGTGAGAATCGGAGGGAATCGATCCGGATTTACTGACGAGCGAATTTCTTCGTTAGTGATGGAGTCGATATTTGGCTTGGTCATCGTTCTATCTCCGATCGTTGAATGCCGCCCGTGCCATCTCTGGCACGAGCGGCGTGCTTGCTTGTCACATTCCGGGCTCAATTCCTCCGCAGTTACTTGGTTGCAGCGTTGAGCGAACCCATCAGCGACTTCTGGTCTTTGGCGTGCCAATAGCCGACCACACCGTTACGTGTGGATGCGAGGGCACGGAGCATGTCCTCATCCGCGTTATCACCAAAACCAATCGTGTTAATGAAGATGCCGCGGTTGCGGATCGCTTCTGCCGCCTCGCGAGGGTCGCCCCCCGCCTCATGGATACCGTCTGACAGGAGCGTGACCTGTTTAATGCCGAACTGGTTGGGATCAAACAAGCCGCCGACGGTTTCCAGGGCCTTACACATATCCGTGCATCCGGAAGCAGTCATCGCCTTGACCGCCTCGACCAGTCGTCCGTGACCAGACTCGGTGAGCTGCTCATCGGCGGCAACGGTGGCCTCGTGGTTGAACGTGACCAGCGAGACCCGCGAGCCTTGGTTGCGACGGAATAGGCTTGTGAGCAGCGGCATCGCCGAGCGTTTAAGGGCATCAAGCTTACTCAGTTCGTCGTCGCACTTGCCGAGCATGGATGAAGAGACATCCAAGACCAGACCTTGGTGGCAGATGCCGGACTGTGACACAGCGTTAAGGGCACTGGTCACTTCGGGCACCTGTGAGTTGTGGGACTGGATGTCTCCACGGCTGCTACCAAAAGGCTTTTGGGAGGGAAACGGAGTAGTCGATACCGACGAGTTGCTATTCATCGTGGGGTCTCCTTGATGAAGGGCTGAAAAGATCAACGCTGCCACGGAACCAATTCCGCGGTGACGTTGGACAGTTGGATGCTTTGGCGGACACGCTTGAGCCGGTCACGGCGTGTGTGCTGGCCATCGACCAATGTGGGGTGACGACCGTCCAGGTGCTTAACGCGGACCTCGGAATCGGTCACGACAAACTCGGCCTGGCGACGCGAAAGCCGTTCGCAAGACGCGGAAATCTCACTCCGGCCGACGATGTACCGTCCGATGGGGAGACGGAAGTATCGAGTCCGTCCATCAGGAAGACGACAACGCAGCATGGCAAAGCGGGCATAGACCTCATGGCAGCTCGTACACTGGCAAGGGTCGGGTGTCGGCATCCCGCAGCCCAGGCAGTGGACCGACTGCTGGCGTATCGCAGCCACGGCAGACGACCTAACGGGTTGGCGGCCCGTCAGCATGCGATAAGCGTCGAACGCGGTCTGGGGTTGGCGTTGTGCGGGGTCTTTGGCGAGCAGCCCTTCGACCAGCGAAGCGATCAGTGGCGGTGTAGCCCGGTTAATCTCTCGAAGGTTCTTGGGCTTTTCGTAAATAACCCGGTGCATGGCCTGGGCCTCGCTCTCGGCCTCGAAAGGTGCCTCGCCCGTGTAGAGCCAGTAGCCCAGGCAGCCCAGGGCGTGTAGATCGATTCGATGATCAATCGTCCTTGGGTCGCGGATCACCTCCGGTGCAGCAAAGGCAAGCGTCCCGATCGGTCGATCGGACCGGGTCAGCCGGGTGCTGGTATGCGGGGCGTTGATCAGGCCCAGGTCGATGATGTGGACCTCTCCACTCTGTTTTTCGTAGAGCACGTTTCCGGGTTTGAGATCGCGGTGGATGATTCGAGACTGGTGCATCTCGGTGAGACCAAGTGCAGTCTTACGCAAGATCTGACTGGCTTCATGGTTGCTGGCCAGCCACCCCTCCTCGCTGTGGGCGATGAGGTCCTTGCCCTCTTTACGCGGGAAGACCACATAGAATCCGTCCCGGTCGGTGCCGGAATCGATCGCGGTTACGACATGCTTGCTGCTGAATCCAGGCCGAGCCTCGCGTTTGAGACGCTGTTCAAGCACGTCACGCTCGATGCCCTGAATATCTGGGCGCACCCGCTTGATAAGACGCGGCTTATTGCTCCTAGTATCCGTTGCGTCGTATAGCACACCGTGGCCGCCCTTGGCAGCAATGCCGTGGATTCTGTACGAGCCGGCATGGGTCTTCTGAGACCCGTTGCTGACGACGTCGATCAGGTTAAGGACAGGATTCATGTTCATGGGGTATCACTCGGTAATTGAGGTTGGTACTTGCGTGGCTAACTCGGTTAGTTCGAGGAACGCTTGGATCGGTGCCGCTTCAGGCTGCGGCTTTGAGAGCCGCTCCGGGGCGCATGGACAAGAAGGCGAACCAGCCCCAGCAATGTGATGGCTAGCGCCATCAGAACGGCGAGCCCGTAAATCGGATCTTCCCCGCCGAAGCCGGTGACCGATTCGATCAGGCGGATCAGGGCCTGGCCCAGGCGACCCAGGCCGTGGATCAGCAGGCCGATGACCAGAACGAGACCGAGGATGAGGCAGACGTTGGACCAACGGATGTTCATGATTTATCTCCGGGTTGGGGTTTTTGACCGGGGGACACCGGGTCGGAAAGAACAGGAAACAATGACGTAAGTACAGTCACCAGCGGGCCTACCGGCCGGGACAAAATCACCCCAGGAAGCATCTGGTAGCCCGCCATCGATCTGCTGATCTGCCGGTCGCACGCCTCGGCAACCCGACGGGTCGGAGTGACGATCAGCAGGTGCGTCGCGCGGACCGCAACCGCTTTGGTCAGGTCGCCGTGGACCCTCTCGGCCGTCCGCTCAGCCTCGACAACAACACGCCACGCATCGCGGGCCGCGAAGAGGTCGATCAGCCCTGCGTAGCCGAAGCGGTGGGTGGCGAAGGGCCGAGAGGTCTCGAACCCCAATACTCGGAGTTGTGCTTCCAAGGGATCGAGCAGCAGGCGTTCATGGATGGCGGAGACGGTCATGGCGACACCTCCGATTCCTGGATGATCGCCTCGCCCTGAGCGGTAAGGCTCAGCACCTTCGCTGCCCGGCCCTTAGCGTTTTTCTGAACCGGGGTCTCCTTGACCCACCCCTTCTTAATTAGAAGACGACGCAGCCGAACGGTCTTGTCCGAGCCGAACCCGAGTACCTGCCGGAAGGCACTGGCGTTGAGGCCGAGGTTCTGATGGATGGCCTGGAGGAACTTCAGTTCGTCGGCGGGTATGCCACTGATGACCGAGGACTGTACGTTGGTCGCGACGGTTTGATTTCCACCTTCCGGGGATAGGCCGGGATCGGCCGCGACGGTTACGCTCTCGATCGCGGAGAAATTGTCGAATTCGGTCGCACGGATGACCGGCAGGTGGGTGAGGTGCTTGAGGCTGGTATGGGCCTGGATATCGGTGACCGCTTCAGGGAATTCGACCAACGGTGATCTTAGAAGGAAGGGCTCGCGCCATAGTCCGTCTGAAACAGTCATAAGCCCTAAGCCCGGCCTCAAATGCCGCTTGGCCCATTCACGCTGCTGAGCGGTCATGTTCATATCCGCGGCTAGCTGGCGGTAATCCTGATCCGTGCTCAGACGGAACATGACGCGGTTCGATAGATTGGCCAACACACCGATAGGGATATTCGCTAGTGATTGAACAAGAGCGATGATTCCAACACCGGCACCGCGGATAATGCTGAGCAGCTCTGCGATGGGTGTCACTCCACCATTCACTTCATTACCGCTAGCCAGAAAACGGTAGGCATCTTCCAAGACGATGATGTTTGATAACCGCGCGTTAACCAAGCCCTTATCAACCGCCAGGGTCAGCAATGAACGGAACAGATAGGAAGTGTCAATCCCTTTTTGGGCTTCACTTGCATTTGCGTATTCAAATACACAGTGGTACTGGGCCAACCCGTCTGGCCCCCAGCCTAGAGCGCCCTCAACCCACCCGTAGCGCATTCGGCGCTTGTTAGGTGTTGCGCGATTGGCCCGACTCGTGTAGCTTTTGTGTTGGATGTTCTTTACCC
>JBKAGS010000006.1:0-42847 GCA_046290505.1 Phycisphaeraceae bacterium
ACATCAGAAACGCTCATACCCGGCTGAATTAGTTCGCAGTTTCACATCCACCAAGTGGTGGCTGGACGCGTTGCTTCTTGCAAGCCATCTCGTTGGGATTAGCATGATTTACTGCGGCGGGATGGTTCTGAACGACTACTTGGACCGCGGGGTGGATGCGATCGAGCGACCATCTCGCCCGATCCCTTCCAAGAGAGTCAAGCCTTGGCAGGCTGCGGCTATGGCCTTCGGCTTGCTCGTTCTGGGGTTCATCGTGTCCGGCGGATGGGCGGCACCCGAAATCGTGAACACGCAAAAAAGCTGGAACCAATTTGCCCCGCACTTGAGTGTGCTGTTGTTGCTCGTCGCCTTTGTCGTGGTCTACAACGTGGTCCATCAGGCAACGGTCATCGGGGTTGTCATCATGGGGTTGTGTCGCGCGTTGGCTTTTCTAGTGCCGGCATTTCTATTTGTGAATGAACCCTTCAGCGCACCGTTAAATGCATTTTGGATCTTTGCGCCGGCCGTTACACTTTTTCTATACACCCTCGCGATCTCCATCGTCGCTCGGCGCGAGGTCGAGCATGATGCAAGCGCGGCACAGCCGCGTCGCTTCGGGTTGTTGCCGCGCAAGTTCGGCGGGCCCAAGACCGTCATGAACATGATCGCGGCGATACCGTTGCTGGACGCGGTGTGGCTCATCGTCATGGGGCTTTGGCCGGCGTCGCTGTTCTGCGTGGCGTGCGCGGGGATGACCAAGCTTGCGCACCGCAAGGTCGCGGGATCGTAGCCGCCGGGCAACGCCCGGGGGTTGAGCGCCAAAAGGCTTGCCCCCCACGTGTTACGCGGCGGCTACCGACTAACATAGTGCCATGCCTCACAACGTCGCCATCCTCAACATCGTCGGGTTGTCCGGCTCGCTGCTCGAACACGCGCCGAGAATCCGTGCGCTCGGCGACGCCGCGCGGCTCACGCCCGTGCTGCCCGCGGTCACGTGCTCGGTGCAGTCGTCGATGCTCACCGGCCGGCCCGTCCGGGCGCACGGGATCGTCGGCAACGGCTGGTTCAACGTCGAACAACAAGAGATCCAGTTCTGGAAACAGTCGAACAAACTCGTCCAGGCCGATAAGGTATGGGAGACCGCGAAGCAGCGCGACGCGTCGGTGACCTGTTTGAATAGTTTCTGGTGGTACAACATGTACTCGAGCGTGGACTACTCGATCACGCCCAGGCCGCAGTACAAGGCCGACGGCCGGAAGGTCCCCGACTGCTACACGCACCCCCCGGGATTGAGGGACGAGCTTCAGGCTCGACTTGGGCGGTTCCCCCTGTTCAAGTTCTGGGGGCCGATGGCGGGTATCGAATCGACCCGCTGGATCGCCGACGCGACGATGCACAGCGTGAAGAAGTTCGACCCGACGCTGACGCTGGTTTACCTGCCGCACCTGGACTACGGCCTGCAGAAGCTCGGGCCCTCGCACGCCGACATCCCGCAGCATGTGAAAGAAGTCGATGATGTGGCCGGCGGCTTGATCGACTTCTTCCGGGGGCGTGACACGAAGGTGATCGTCGTCAGCGAGTACGGGATCGAAGAAGCGACCGGTCACATCGACATCAACCGCCGACTGCGCGAGGCGGGGTTGCTCGCGGTGCGTGACGAGGGCGGGCACGAGTTGTTGGATGCCGGCGCGAGCGACGCGTTCGCGGTGGCGGACCACCAGGTCGCGCACGTTTACGTGAAGCCGGGCGTCGAGGTCGATGAGTCGGTCTTCGCCGGCTGCGAGGTCGAGCACATCCAGCACGAGCGGGCCGGGCGTTACACACTGGTTGCGCCGCAAGGCGAGTGGTTCACGCACGACTACTGGCTGGACGACGCGCGCAAGCCGGACTTCGCGAACACCGTGGACATCCACCGCAAGCCGGGCTACGACCCGCGCGAATTGTTTACCGACAAGCCGATGCCCGCGATCGCCTGGCGGTTGGCGAAGAAGAAGCTCGGCCTGCGCACGCTGATGGACGTGATCCCGCTCGACGCGTCGCTGGTCAAGGGCACGCACGGGCGGATCGACAACCCGCCCGAGCTGCAGCCGGTCATGCTTGGCGGCGGGCACGGCGGTGAAACGCTGCCCTGCACCGCGGTGCACGACGTGATCCTCGAGGCGATGTTTGGTGGGGGTGAATTAGGCCGTTCCCAGGCATAGCTGCGCCCGCAGCACTCGCCGCATCGGGCGGACGTTGACCCAGCGCGTGCGCCTTTGTTGCTCGGTCAGGATCACGCGCCTGATCAGCGCCGGGTCGCGTTCAAAGACTCGGCGGACCTTTGTCGGGTGGTTGCACTGCGTCGAGCGGTGCAGCAGCACGACGTGGCGCGGGTTGCCGTGCGGGCTGGCGTCGCGGATCTGTTGGACCGCTTCGTAGGCCTGCTCGTTGCTGAGGTGGCCGGAGTCGGAGAGGTTGCGGCGGTTGACCCACGCGGGCCGGGCCGACTGGGTGGTCATGCGTTCGTCGTAGTTCGACTCGATGCACAACACGTCCACCCCGGCGAGGTGAGCGATCAACCTGCGGGGGGCGTGGCCAAGGTCGGTAGCGAAGCCGACATCGCCGAAGCGGGTGGACAGGCGGTAGCCGATGGTGCCCTGCAGGTCATGCTGCAGCCTCGTCGTCGTCGCGGTGACGCCGGGCATGGGCAGCAGGACGCCGTCACCGAACGGCTCGACCAGGCCGTGGTCGAAGAGCGGCCGGGTGCCGCGGGCGTTGGCGAGTTGTTCGAGGTGCCAGTGGTGGCAGTGGACGCTGACGCCGTGATCGACGAGCGTGCGTGTGAGCGAGGGCTTGAAGTGGTCGCGATCCAGGTGCGACAGCAGCACGGCCCGGACGTCGGCCCACCCAAGCCCGGCCTCGGCGAGTTTACGCGCGGTCCGCCGAGGTCCGAAGCCCGCGTCGAGCAAGAGCGTGTCGGAACGGCCTATCGAGTCGGTCAGCCGGACGGCCGTGCAGTTGCCGCCCGACCCGCTGCCGAGCACGCACAGCGACAACCCGACCCTGACGCGCCCCGCCCCGCCGGCCCGCCGATGCCCGGGCACGGTGGCGACGCCGACCGCATCCCCGCCCGGTTGTGCCGGCTGGGCGAACAAACCGAGTTGCAAGGCGTTGCAGCTTGACATCGATCACAAAACGCGGGCCTGAACATTGCCCCAACGACCGATAGTTGCGAACCTTGAGCTCGCGTGGGCACGGTCAGTGTAAACCCAACGCAACCCGGCGTCATCGGCGGTGTAACTTGATGCGGCCGGTGGTCGTCTTTGACCTCCTGCGCGGGCCGATAAGACCCGAACCCAAGCGACACGATCGTCCGCAGGACGCGTGTCGGCCGACGTACACGGAGGCGGCCCGGCGAGTTGCCCGGCCCAACCCGCGAGGCGTCGAAAGGAACAGACATGTGTGACCTATCCCGCTCAGCCCTGCCCCGACTCGCCGTGCTCGGCCTATCGCTAGGCGTGTTCGTTGGTTGCCAGGCCGAGCGTGCCGTCGTCGCCCCCGCCGAGCCGACCTGGTCGTACCGCGAGGGCAGCGAGCAGCTGTCGAACAACGACGCGTGGGAACAGCTGATCCCGACGACTGCGCTGATCTTCGACGAATCGCAGGTCGCGAGCGTAGAAGAGCCGACGCGGTAAGCAATCGCCACGCGGCGGATAACACGTCGCGCCTCGTCCCCCGGGCGTGGCCCGGCGGCTACGACACACTTCTCATTAAGATCAGCAGCGCGACGCAGCCGCCGCGTCACCACGCGGGGGGCGAATAGGTGAAGATCGCTATGAGCACCTTGCTCACTCGCCACCAAGGTGGTCGCGATTGATCTCATAGGCGATCTTGATAACCAAGTCCCCTTCATATCGATGGTCTCGCCCGCCATCGTCTTCCAGATTAGGTCCAACCGAATACAAGTTGAAGCCGCTTTCATCTTTCATATATCGGATCGGCTGCTTGTCGTAAGGGTCGATCGGCACGGCACGCAGATAACGCGGCACGACTTGATCAAGCGACTCAGGCAAAGCGTCGTTCGCTAAGCGGTACCTCTCGACCGCGATCGCGATGCGCGTCATCCGCTCTTTCGCCAGTGAACTGAGTTGGATGCGGGCCGCCGGGTAAACTGCCGGCGTGACTGTTTGGAAAAATGAAGTCGTGACCCAATCGGTATATTCGTTCTTGGTTCCGGGTTGAAGTCGCCCCAACGCATCAACACGCTCTTCCAACGCATCCGCATAGGCTTCGCCGGCTTTTTCCCTTTCTGAGAAATCCGGTATCTCAGCGATTTTGATCAACTGATTGAAGTGGCGATCTAGAAGCCGCAACCCGCGATCGGGGTCGACGCGTTCAAGCGTCAGATCATCGATAAAGTCTTCCGCAGCGCCGAGCATCTCGTCCGAGCTGACGCGAGACACAAGAAGCCGCTGATAGTAGTCCATGGCGATCGCCTTCTCGCCGATCTTGGCCGCATCAGCCCATGCTTTGTCGTGCGATGGTTTGCTCTGAAACACTGAATCGATTTGCTTCAGGACCGGCTCAGGGAGAGCCCGCTTCTCGATCAATTCCGCAACTACGGTCCACCTTGTGGTATCGAGACCGATTGCCGTTAATACGCTTAATACGAAGGGTTCGCGGGCCTGAAAGTCGGCGAGTCTTTGAATAGCTGTAATTACGTCGATGACGCGTTCGGGTTCGCCATTCATTGCTTTATAAAACGCCCAGGCCATCAAACCGTCCCGCAAGGCTCGATGGTGTCCGAGATGCGGGCTTAGCACAGACCAGTTGACTTTGGCCTCGCCGGTGCCGCCGAACATCGGGCAGTAATACGCGGGCTTTTGGAGCGCTTGCATCGCAAGCAAGAGCGCAGGTTCAACTTCCTTAAGCCACTGCACGTACAGGCTTGCTTCGCGCGCGTCGTAAGGGCCATCCCAATACTCGATGTAGATGTCATTTGCCCGATCGAATTCAACGCCGTGATCTTCCGCGTAGGTGTACCAACTCACGTACTTCGGCGACGCTGCAAGTTCCTCTTGCGTCACGCCAAGCGCAGCCTTCACCGAGGCGATGTGGCCCGCGTCGTCCATCCAATTCCCTTCATCGACCTCCTGCTCGAATAGGACATACAGCGCCCGGAACGCGTTGTTCTCGTTCGTCACGCCTTCGCTGTACTTCTTGTTCAGCGCCGCAATGTAATCGATCGTCCCGTCTTCGCGCACCGGCTCGACGAAGACCAGCACGTCCTTGTCCAGGTCCAAGTCGAGCTTCTTGGGGTTGGGCTTCGCGTCGCCGTCCTCGGCGTCGGCCTGTTCCTGCGCAAATCCGCCCAACGAAAGGCACAAGCAGCAAGCCAATACGAACAAACCCGGAACGGTACGGCGGTATTGCATCATGGCCCGATTGTATCGGCGAGTGGAAGGTTGCCAAAGGCGGTTGGCAGGGCTGAGGATTGCCGGAATCGGATTGGCACCATGGCGATTCGAACGCAACGGCTTGCTCGCCCCCGGGCGTGGCCCGGCGGCTACGACACACTTCTGTCCACGAGCAGCAGCGCTACGCAACCGCCGCGTCACCACGCGGGGGACGACGCATAAAAAATACCGCGATCAAAGCTGCACGTACTGCACGTCGCTGACCGCTTCGCGTGTGGACTGGGGCTGGTGGATATCGGTCGCGAAGGCGTCGCCCATCTCCGCGTGCAGCGCCGTCGGGTCGTAGACCTTGCGCGCAGCGCCGGTCGCGACGTGGATCAGGTCCAAGGCGATCTGGCCCTCGGCCCGGCTGAACTCGACCGGCGTGAGCGCCTGTTCGAAGCCCTGCAAGCGGTTGTTCACGTTCTCGAACGTGCCTGCCTTCTCCGCCCAGGTGCAACTGGGCAGGACGACATCCGCGGCCTGCATCGCCTTGCCGCCGTGGTCGAGCGTGTCGAGCAAGACAGAGAACTTCGTTTCAAGGAGTGAAACGATTCCGGGGGTGGCCCAGTCGGTGGGGTAGTTGGCGGTCATGATGACGCCGGAGACCTGGTCGGCCCGGGCCATCAGCTCGTCGAAGCTCAGCACCTCTTCGCCGATCTGCTCGAGTGCGCGTTTGACGCCGCGGGCGTTGGGTGCTTTCTCGGCGTAGACGGTGTACCCGCCTGGGAAGGTCTTGTCTTGCCCGTCGATCGGCACGGGTCCGACGGCGAGCGTCGCGTTGAGGTCCAGCTCGATCACCGCCTTGGCGAGCAGGTACGCCTCCTCGCAGGCGAGCATCGGGCTGACGACGACGGCGAGCGAGCCGGTGCCGAACCGGTCGGTGACGTCGCGCAGGCCCTTGACCGCGGCGCTCAGCCCGTCGTTCCAGTTCACGTCCTGGCGCTTGCCCAACTGGCCCTCGCCCTTCAGGCTCGGCGTCGTCAACCGATCCGGCGAATGCACGAACTTCCAGCCGTAGCGGATCTCGTCACTGGTCCACCACGTGTTGACGTCCATGTTCACCCGCGGCTTGACCCGGCGGAGCTTGTCGTCGTTGTGCTCGAGCCAGAGGTTGTCCCCGCTGGCGGTGATGCCGTCGATGCTCGGCGTACTCTTGAGGTTCCACACGCGCATCGACATGAGAAAGTCTTTATCCAGGAGCGCGCCAACCGGGCAGATGTCCACGACGTTGCCCGACAGTTCGTTATCGAGCGGCTTGCCGGGGAACACGTCGATCTGTTCCGACGAGCCTCGGCCGAACACGCCGATCTCGTTCGTGCCGGTCACCTCGTCGGTGAAGCGTTGGCAGCGCGTGCACATGATGCAGCGGTCCGAGTACAAGAGCACGTTGGGGCCCAGGTCCTTCTTGGGCTGCTTGATCTTGTTCTCTTCGAAGCGCGACTGGCCTCGGCCGTATTTGTAGGAATAGTCCTGCAGCAGGCACTCGCCCGCCTGGTCGCAGACCGGGCAGTCCAGCGGGTGGTTGATGAGCAAGAGCTCCATGACCGCCTTCTGGTTGCCGATGGCCTTGGGGCTCTGGGTGTAGACGGCGCTGCCGTCCACGGCCGGCGTCTGGCAGGTGGGCATGAGCTTGGGGATCAATTCGAGCTTGTTGTCGTTGCGTGGGTTGGGCTGGGCGACCTCGGCCAGGCAGATCCGGCAGGAGGCGACGACGCTGAGCCCCTCGTGGTAGCAGTAGTGCGGGATCTCGATACCGTTATCGAGCGCAACCTGGAGGATGGTCGGCTTGGCGTCGGCGTCGTAGTCGCAGGGCCGGCCGTCGATGGTGATCTGGGGCATGGTGCAGGTGTCCGTGGGTCCGTGATCGTGGACACGTGCAGTTTAGCACGCCGATTAAAGGGCGTCGCGTGGTGGTGGAAGCATCACGGCTCGACACCGGGTGTCACCCGCGAGCTAAAGCCTACTTCAACCTAATCGCTCAGCTCGCTCCAGTAATACCGCTGGCCGGTTTCGTAGAACTTGCCGCACTCGTTCCAGTTCGTCCACCTCGCCGAGCCGTCGCCGTAGGCGGTGTTCATACCCTCGGGCGGGTCCTTGGTGCTGGCGGCGTCGTGGGCGATGTAGATCCCGCCGGTGTAAACGGTCAGGTCGCCCCACAGCGGGTACCGGCTCGGTTCGACGTCGTCGTTGCCGGTCAGGTCCGGCTGTTTCTTGACGCCGGCCTCGGTGTAGACCCAGAACGGGTTGCCCCGGCGGACGCGGTAGAACTGGTACGTGATATAGGCGTAGGCGTAGCGCGAATCGATGTCGGGGTTGCGCGTGTCGTACAACGCGCCGGGGCAGAAGAGCGTTTCATCGCCCAGGCGGTCGTTCCCGGCCGGGTTGATCTCGATCGGCATGTACTGGCTGAAGAAGTCGCGGTTCAGGTCGTAGGCGTTGCTCGCGGTCTGATGGGGGTAGCGGATGTTGATCGAGCTGTTTTCCGCCTCGCGCTGCGGGAACGCGCCCTTATTCTCCGCGGCGTAGGTGTACGAGGCCTGTCCGATGGAGCGCACCTGCGTGAGGCACCGCGTTCGGATCGCGCTTTCGCGCGCGCTGCCCAACGCCGGCAGAAGGATCGCGATCAACAATGCGATGATCGAGACGACGACCAGCAGTTCGATAAGGGTGAAGGCTTTACGCATGGGGATCTGCGGGATGGATGGGATGTAGATGAGCCTCGATCTGCAATTGATTATATCGTGACAGACTGGAATACAGGCGTACAACGGCCAACGGCCAACGACCAGCGAAGTCATTCGTGACCCGCCTTGCGGATCGGTCGCCAGTTTGTGCGCGAGAAGTGACCGGGGTGGCCACGCCGAGCAACGCAACCCAAAGCCGCCGGCCGAGACGACCGATACCACCCAGACAGGCCGGCGTTTGCGCGCCCGCATCGGCCCGTAGGGTGATTGGAAAGCGTTGGTCGGCGTGCTAACATCACCTATCGCCCCTCCACCTGCCTCGGAATCACCTGCCCTTGTGGAAACAGACATGAAAAAGCAAGCGTCCAACGGCCGTCTGGGCTTTACGCTGATCGAGTTGCTGGTTGTTATTTCGATCATCGCGCTGTTGATCGCGATCCTGCTGCCCGCGTTGGCGAAGGCCCGCGAGTCGGCGGTCAAGACCCAGTGCCTGTCCAACACCCGGCAGATCGCGGTCGTCAGCATGTCTGCCGCGGTCGATGACAAGGGCAAATTCATCAACTGCCGTCTGAGCAACGCCGGGTACGTCCAGGTCGCCCTTAACCCGCCCGAGGCCAACCGCTTTATCGATTACGGGTACGACCGCCCGTCTTGGTACGACCCCGGCCGGGACTGGCAGCCGCCGGCGGTGGGCAGGGTCAGCCTGAGCGCCACGCAGATCGCGATCGGCTATTCCTACTTCGGCGGGATCCAGAATTGGAAGACCCGCGCTAAGATCAACGTCGGCGAGACCTACAGCCCCGTCAACACCGGCCAGGCCAAGAATCAGTATGTCATGGCGTCCTGCACGGTGATGAAGTCCAACGATCAATGGGACGTCACCTCCGGTAGCGGCGCGTACTTCCTGACCCATGGCAAGGACGCCCTGCCGACGGGCGCGAATGAATCGCTGCCTGACGCCTCGGCGCAGTGGTACAACTTCGACGAGATGACCGAGAACCACAGCTGGGACCCGCGATCCCGTCGCCGGGCCTTCTGGTTCCAGGAGGACATGGGCGACTACGAAGACATCGCGCCCAAGGCCGAGTACTGACCGGCCAACCCGTCGCACGCTTGCCGCCGTTCATTGCCTGTTCAAAAAGAAGAGTGACCCCGCACGTCAATCTAACCCGACATCGTTATCCCGCGCGCTTGATTACGCGGGAATATACCGCATAGATGTCATAGATCACCTCAAAGGCATCATGTACGCTGCATCTGTTACGCCATTGTTAGTGCGTTTTATTTCAGTTCGCTTCAATTCGACCACCCCACTTGATTCTCAGGAGGAATCAAACATGAAGCTGTTCCTGCATTCTGCGGCGGCCCTGGCCGTCATCGGTGTCGCCAACCACGCCTCGGCGGTCGTGCTGACCGGCTGGGACGAGTGGTTCAGCGGCGACGAAGTAGCGAACATCACCGACCTGGACGCGAGCGGCCTGGCGGTCGAGACCGGCGACTGGCGCGAGAGCCTGCGCGCGGCGTCCAACGATGGGACCTTCGGCACCGTCCCGGGCGCGAGCACCGCGGTGGACCCGAACAAGACCGGCACGTATATCGGCATCACCGGCGACGGGTCATACAGCTTCACCATCACCGCCGGGGCCGACGCGCTGGCGCTCGAGAGCTTCAACTTCGACGCCAAGCGTAAACGCACCAACTCGCCCGAGAACTGGTCCGTCGAGGTCACCGCGGGCGACATTACCCTCGGCGTCGTCGCCACCGGCACGCTCACCGACGTGCTCGGCGGCATCGGTCCGACCGACCACGACGATTTCGACCTCGACCTCACCGCCCTCGCCGACAACGTGCTCGACCCCGGGCAGTCCGCCACCTTCGTCCTCGCGTTCACCGGCGGCAACCCGACCAACTCCGACCAACGCACCTACCTCGACAACGTCGCCATCACCGGCGACCTCGCGAACACCGTCATCCCCGGCGACACCGACGGCGACGGCGATATCGACGACTCGGACCTCGGCACCGCGTTCTCCAACTACACCGGCCCGCTTGATCCCGGCACCGGCGGCAAGACCGCGGCCGACGGCGACACCGACGGCGACGGCGACGTCGATGACAGCGACCTCGGCACCGCGTTTTCCGGCTACACCGGCCCGCTCGGACCCGCGGCCGTCCCCGAGCCGACCAGCCTCGCACTCATCGGCGTGGGCGGCCTGCTGATCGCCCGTCGGCGACGCGCGTAAGCCAACCCCACTCGCGAAACGCTGTGGGAACACCGCGGCGTCTCGCTTTCCTTCGTACTCACCCACCCGCGACGCATCGACCCATCGAGCACGCAGCCCATCCATCCAACGGATTCGGAGAGAACAGCCATGAACCAGCTCATCAAGACCGCGCTGCCCGCCGCCCTGCTCGCGGCGTTGCCCCTGACCGCCGACGCCGGGTTGATCCTCGGCTGGGAGACCTGGGCAAGCGGCAGCGAAGCGGCGTCCACGGCCGTCGGCGACATCACGGGGCTGGGCGTGGAATCCGGCGACTGGCGCGAGAGCAACCGCGCAGCGTCGAACGATGGCACGTTCGGCACCGCCGCCGGCGCCAGCACCGCCACCGGCGCCGCCAGCACCGGCACGTACATCGGTCAGACCGGCGGGTCGGGCAGCTACGCGTTCACCATCACCGCGGGCGTGGACCAGGTCATCCTCGAAACCTTCCACTTCGACGCCCGGCGGAAGCGCAACAACTCGCCGGAGAACTGGAGCGTCGACGTCGTCGCCGGCGACATCAGCCTGGTCAACCTCGGGTCCGGCTCGCTTGGCAACACCCTCGGCACGATCGGCCCGTCGGACCACGACGACTTCGACCTGGACATGACCGGCCTGGCCGACAACGTGCTCGACCCCGGCCAGTCCGCGACGGTCCGCATCAGCTGGAGCGGCGGCAACCCGACCAACTCCGACCAACGCACCTACATGGACAACGTCGGCTTCAGCGGGCAGGTCGTCCCCGAGCCCGCGTCGCTGGCGCTTTTAAGCCTCGGCGGGCTGATGATTGCTCGGCGTCGCCGGTCGATGCGCTGACGACACGCCTTGGCAGGCAAGCAGGGCAAACTCGTCTGCCGTGGCTCAGGCGGTTTGGCGTGCTATGCTTCGCTTAACGACCCGCGTGAACCCTTTGCGGGCGTTGACCCGACCCCGCCGATGAAAAGAGACTGTATGAACCGCATCGCTTTCAGTGTGCTTGCGTTGCCAAGCCTGTGCTTCGCCCCGGCAACGCTGGCGGTGGATGTCAACACGCTCTACAACCAGACCGGGACCGACCCGACCTGGCAGGAACTGCTCGACGCCAACGCGATCCCCATCGGCGTGACCTCCACCGCGGGCGTCTCCGGGTCGGACATCGACGTCATCAACAACCTCGTCGAAGTCGGCCCGAACGCGAACAACCCGATCATGAACAACCTGCGGATCCACACGCTCGGCAACTCCAGCGTGCAGCCCGGGCAGTTCGACAACTGGTCGCGCTGGTACCAGGAAGACGGCAACACGCAGGTCTTCCGCCTCTTCGAGGGCGAAGAAAACGTGCGCAACAGCCGGGCCGCCGCGGCACGCATCGAGGCCTTCGACGTCGGCAACAAGTGGCAGGAATCCGATGGCCAGTGGTTCAAGTGGGAAGCGACCTACACGATCATCAAACCGCTGAACAGCTCGATCTTCCAAGCCAAGAACCCGATCAACGACTGGTCGGTCCAGCTGAACATGACCGCCAACGGCGACGTACGGATGAACCGACGCGTCGGCGAAGACATCACGATGGCGACGAACATGGTCGGCGTGCCGTTCCACGTCGCCGTCTACGACAACGGGCTGGACTACCGGGTCTATTTCAACGACGTGTTCCAGGGAGACGGGCAGTGGGCACGGCCCGAAGGGGACACCAACTTCCGCTGGGGGATGTACATGGGCGCGAACATCCCGGCGAACGACGGCATGCTGTTCGTCACCGGCGCTAAGACCACCGCCAACGCGAGCCTGCCGACCCCGCCGACCGAGCCCGGCGTCGTGCTCGCGGGCTGGGACACCTGGTCCAGCGGGTCCGAAGCCGCGAGCGTCACCAACTTCGGCGTCACGGGCAACGCGAGCGAGATCGGCGACTGGCGGGAAAGCGACCGAGCCGCCTCCAACGACGGGACCTTCGGCAGCGAGGCCGGCGCCAGCACCGCCACCGGCGCCGCGAGCACCGGCACGTACATCGGCATCACCGGCGACGGCGCGTACGACTTCACGATCACCGCGGGCAACGCGCCCATCGCCCTCGAAGGCTTTCACTTCGACGCCCAACGCAAACGCGCCAACTCGCCCGAAAACTGGGCCGTCGAAGTCGTCGCCGGCGACATCAGCCTCGGCGCGGTCGGCAACGGCACGCTTGACGACGTGCTCGGAGGCATCGGCCCGTCGGACCACGTGGACCTCGACCTCAGCCTCGCCCTGCTCGCAGACAACGTCCTCGACCCCGGGCAGTCCGCGACCTTCCGCATCTCGTTCACCGGCGGCAACCCGACCAACTCCGACCAACGCACCTACCTCGACAACGTCGCCATCACAGGCAACCTGCTCAACCCCGCGATCCCCGGCGACACCGACAACGACGGCGACATCGACGACAGCGACCTGGGCACCGCCTTTTCCAACTACACCGGGCCGGTCGGCGCGGTCGGTAACAAGTCCGCGGCCGACGGCGACACCGACGGCGACGGCGATGTCGATGACTCGGACCTGGGCACCGCGTTCAGCGGTTACACCGGCCCGATGTCGCCCGCCTCCGTGCCCGAGCCGACAAGCCTTGCGCTATTGAGCCTCGGCGGGTTGGCGGTGTTGCGTCGGCGTGGTCGTTCATGAAAGGCAAGCCATGACGCGATTCAAACGGGTGACTTTCGGTTTGTGTGTGTTGCTGCTGGCCTGGCCGGCGATTGCCGACGAGCCGATCGAGGTCGTCGCGTCGCAGGACCTCAACGTCCGCCGGGGCAACGACAACGAGGGGCCGGTGAAAGAGAACGGCATCCTGCACCCGAAGAAGGCGTCGGACGACAAGCACCCGCTGGACCGGTTCTCGATGATCCGATTCGACTCGCAGGACTTCGGCAAGGAGGTCCGCGCCGTAGAACTGGTCCTGCAAGCGAAAGACGCCGAGACCCACGACGGGCGTTTCCGCTTCCGCGTCTACGCCGTTCGCGACGGCGACGAGCAGGACGAGGCCTTCACCGAGAAAGACTACGACCCTTCGGCTGAAGGCACGCTCTTCGACGGCTCGTCGAACATGCTCGACCGCAAGCAGGTCGTCGTGCTCGGCGCGTTCACGTCCGAGCGCGGCAAGGAAATCCGCTTCAGCAGCAACCTGCTCACCTCGCTGGTGCGGGCCGACCGCAACGGCACCGTCACGCTGGTCATCGCGCGCGAGAGCGACGGCGGGGAAGACTCGGTCTTCCACGACCGTGCCAGCGAAACCCCGCCGACGCTGCGGCTGGCGAAGAAGAAGTAACGCGGCGTGGGTGATTAACTGCCAGGTTTGCCGCCGACACGCGGAATCCGCGGGGCTTGTCAGCGCGACTGTGAAGCGTCGCGACCGATTACCGTGCCTACCTCCCGGCCATTCGCAAGTCTGAACTGCGCTAACGGCGTGTTGGTAGCCTTCGAGGCAAACGAAACGGCGCAGTTTTCGAACGAGGAACAAGGACCATGGGCCTTGGCCTTATACCCTTTTACGGGTAGAGATAAGGCGCAAGCCCGTTTCGAAAACTACCTCTTTTTGGCAATAGATCAGCTACCGACAACGCTGTAGCTTATTTGTGTATCAAACGGATTAAGTAAGCCGTATTGCGTAAGCCTTAGTGTGGATCCGGTCCGCCGGACAAAGAGGAGAAGACGATGAGAGATGGGTGCTTGAGACTGTTCGTGTGCGCAGGCTTGTGCCTGGGGTTGCTGGGAGCGGGGGCCGCGGAGGCGAGTACGCCGCAGTTGCAATACAACGCGGACACGGGCGAGTTGCAGATCATCGACCCCGACCCTGCGGTCGCTCAGGTCGTGCTCGTCGGCGGGCCGTTCCAGCCCGGGCAGTTCCAGCAGCCGCCCTCGACGAGTGTGCTGCTGGTCAACTCTTCCAACCTCTCGATCCTGTTCCTGAACCCTCAGCCCGCCGGCCCGGTGTCGTTCGGGCCGTTCCTGCCCGCGGGCCTTGACCAGCAGCAATTCGAAGGCCGAATCACCGCGGCGACCTCGCAGGGCAGGGCGATGACGCTGGCCTACGTCCCCGAGCCGGCGTCGGTGTCGCTGCTCGCGCTCGGGGCCACCGCGCTCATGCGTCGTCGGCGGGGATGACTTTGCAGCCGTCAGCCCCCTGCCATCGCCGGGCGGCCGGTAGTGGGCGTCAGCGACTACGCGGAACGTGTCATCGTTGAGGCGCCTTTTTCGAACTGTACTGGGGGCTGGCAGCCTCGACCCCGGCCACCCGAAGTCAATCGCTTGCAACCGGCACGGTGACGGGCCGGACGCACCTCCCACCCCAGACACGTTGGGCCGCTTGCTTTATCGGGGCTTGGCCGACTCAGCGGCCGCGAGCCGATACAATCCGCAGCCGCCGCCCTGTCGTGGGGCGGTCTGTCTTTCACTCCTCGATCACGGGAGCACGGATGCCTCGCGATATCCCGGTCGGCAACGGGCAGATGCTCGTCACCTTCGACCAGCACTACCAGATTCGTGACCTGTACTTCCCGCACGTCGGTCAGGAGAACCACGCCGGCGGCCAGCCCTGCCGCTTCGGCGTGTGGGGCACGATCCCGCGCCAGCGGATCGACGAGCACCCCAAAGAAAAACGCCGAAAGCGTGTGTACTGGTCCGACAAGGGCTGGCACATCGACCAGCGTTATCAGCAGAGCACGCTGGCGACCGAGGTCGAACTCGTTAACGACGAGTTGATGATCAAGCTGCGTTGTACGGACGTGGTTGACTACCACCGGCCGATCATGGTTCGGCGCATCGAGGTCATCAACCTCGCCGACGAGGACCGCGAGGTCCGCCTGGTCCACCACCACGACTTCCAGATGTACGGGTTCAAGGTCGGCGACACGGCGTACTACGACCCGCAGCTGCGCAGCGTCATCCACTACCGCAAAGAGCGCTACATCACCACGGCGTTCTACCTCGACGGCGAGCAGCAGACCGACCAGTACGCGACGGGCAACGCCGGCTTCGGCGGGGCCGAGGGCACCTGGCGCGACGCCGAGGACGGCCAGCTGGGCATGAACCCGATCGCGCAGGGCGCGGTGGACTCGACGATCCTCTGCTCGGTGCAGCTGCCGGCGAACGACACGCGGGTCGCGTACCTGGTCATCGGCTGCGGCAAGGAATACAGCGACTGCGAAGAAGTCCACCGCTTCCTGCACCGCGAGGGGCCGCAGAACGTCATCGACCGCACCACGGCGTACTGGCGGCTGTGGCTCGCGGCGACGCGCACGGACTTCGACGAGACCAACGGCACGGGGCTGAGCGAGAAGGTCTTCGACCTGTACAAGCGCTCGCTGCTGACGGTGCGGACGCAGATCGACAACGGCGGCGCGATCATCGCGGCCAACGACAGCGACTACCTGCAGTTCTCGCGCGACACATACTCCTACCTCTGGCCGCGCGACGGCGCGTTCGTCGCCGACGCGATGGCCGCCGCGGGCTTCCCCGATGTGTCGCGCAGCTTCTACCGTTTTTGTTCCAAGCTCATCACGCGGCGCGGGATGTTCCTGCACAAGTACACGCCCGACGGGAGCCCGGCGTCGAGTTGGCACCCGTGGGTGGACGCCAGCGGCCGGCCGCAGATGCCGATCCAGGAAGACGAGACGGCGCTGGTCGTCTGGGCGCTGTGGCGGCACTACGTGCGCTACCGCGACATCGAGTTTGTGCGGCCGCTGTGGGTCAAACTCGTCCAGCCCGCCGCCGAGTTCCTGGTGCGTTACCGCGACCCGGACACGAAGCTGCCGCTGCCCAGCTACGACCTGTGGGAAGAGCGCTGGGGCGTGCACGCGTTCACGGTCGCGACGGTCTACGCCGGGCTCAAGTCGGCGTGGCAGTTCGCGGTGTGCTTCGGGGACACGAAACGCGCCAAGCGCTACGCGACCGCCGCGGGCGAGGTCCGCGAGGCGTTCTGCCGGCACATGTGGTCGGAAAAGCACGGCCGGTTTTTGCGCCGAATCGAGCCTGTCGATACCGACCGCGTCGCCGAGTTCATGGCCGACATCTTCGAAGACCGCGACCCCCGGCAGACGCTGCCCGACGCGATCCACCGGCTGCCCGGTGTCGAGCCGATGCCCAACGGCTGGTCCGTGCCCTCGCAGATTGAGCACAAGCCCGACGAGGTCCTCGACGCGTCGATGTTCGCCATCTTCGCGATGGGCCTGTTGCCCGCCGGCGACGAACGGGTGCAGAAGACGATGCTCCAGGTCGAGGACCGGCTGACGATCAAGACCGACGTCGGTGGCGTCGCGCGCTACGAAGACGACTACTACCACCAGGTCAGCCAGGACACCGCGAACATCCCCGGCAACCCGTGGTTCATCTGCACGCTTTGGATGGCGGACTACCAGATCGCCAAGGCGACGACGGCGGACGAGGTTAAGAAGGCCGGGCGTTACCTGCAATGGGTCGCGGACCGCGCGCTGCCGTCGGGCTGTTTGGCCGAGCAGGTCCACCCCGAGTCGAACGCGCCCTTGTCGGTCAGCCCGCTGACGTGGAGCCACGCGACGGTGGTGGCGACGCTGGTGGCGTACCTGAACAAGCTCGAAGCGATCAAGGAAGCGGACCGCACCGGGCACACGCTGGGCGCGGTGATGCCCGAGGCGGCGACGATGCGCGAGGGCCAGATGCGCCACGCGATCTCGGACGCAGTGCCGGAGTTGCGGTAGGCCATGTATTTCCGGATCCAAGACCTCCAGCAGCAGGCCTACGCCGGCTTCAAGAAGTGCTTTGTTACGCGCGTGCCTGCCCGCTCACTCGCGCCTTTTGGTACCGAGTTCCCCCAAGCGGAACTGGGCGAGGTCGAGATCATTGCCGTGCCGCCGAAGTTGCGCAGCCTCAACGAAGAATGGCTGCAAGTCAATGGCGGCAGCCTGATAGAACTGCGCAAAATCTTCGCGTACGGTTTCCAGGACTACATCGCGCGGATCAGGCCACAAACCTATTTGGATCGCATGCCGGAGGACGGCGGCTTTAAAGACTGTACGGGCTTCGAGTCCTGGTCGCGCAGCAAAATCGAGGCGCACGCCAAGTCCAAGAGCATCGTCGGCTTCATGATACCCAGGAGGCTGGTGTTTAACATGGCTAAGGGCACGTGCTCATTTGACTTCGAGTACCGGCTCGACACGCAATTGCCCAACCACATCTACAGCATCGACATCACGAAGAAGGCCGAGGTTCACTTCGCCTCGCCCCGAACTCCGGGGCCTGGCGTGCTTGAACAACTCCCGCCCCGTCCTCTGGCGAAAGCCCCACCCCAACTCACGGACAGCCTCTGGTGGGTCAAGCAGAACCGATTCGCGGGAATGCCATTGCCCACCGTGACCGAAATACCCGCTCTGTCTAGCGCGGGCTTTCGTGCCGTCATCTCAATAGGCAAGGACATCAACCCCGCCGCGTTCGAGTCGGCCGGCATGCGCTATCTGTGCCTGCCGATGCCTGACAGCCACGACGCAGACGAATCACACGTGCAATTGGTTGCGTCGGTGTGCAACGAAACCCAAGGCGCGATCCTGGTTTGCGGCGAGGATCAGCAGGCCGTGGGAACGATGCTTGGCATCGGGCTGCTGACCGAGGGCCAGGGCGTTGAAGAAGCGTTAGAGATGCTCGAATCCGCGAACCCCGCCGCGGTCGAGTCGATGGGGCAGATCGAGTACCTCTATGGCGCCGCGATGATGCTGGGATTAGACCTGGAATAACCCCCCGCCGGTTTGCCCGCTTGCCGCCCCGCCCGTATCCTTTCAGACTCGTTCAGGGGCCGTGGCTTGCGGCTCTTGCGCCGCCCCGCGCCGGCCTGTTGGCCGGTGCTTGAATGCAAGCGCTCCACGGCAGATGCTCACCGCCATCCTCCTCTTTTTCGCCTCCGTGCTCGGCGCCCTCGCGCTGGTGCTGCTCATGCCCCGGCCGGGCCGCAACCTTCGGCCGCTGGGCGCGCTGGTCGCCGCGGCGGCGCTGGGGGCGGCGTGGATCAGCGTGGCGATGCGGGGCGGGCTGGTCGAGAAGTTCGCCGAGGGTACGCTCGGCCTGCCTTCGGTCGCGTTCGTCTATTACTACGTCTTCAGCTTCATCGCGGTCGCCGCGGCGGTCCGCGTGATCACGCACACCCGGCCGGTATACTCGGCGCTGTGGTTCATCATGGTCGTGTTATCCAGTTCGGGCCTGCTGCTGGTGCTGTCCGCCGAGTTCATGGCGTTCGCGATGGTCATCATCTACGGCGGGGCGATCCTGGTGACCTACATGTTCGTGATCATGCTCGCCAGCCAGAACGAGCCGGACCACGAAGACGACACGCCGGACTACGATCGCTACGCGCTCGAGCCGATGTGGGCGTCGGTCGCGGGCTTTTTGCTGTTGGCGATCCTGCTGTCGGTGTATTTTTCGAAGAACGCCGCGGAGCCGAACCCCGCCGCGGCGATGGCCAGCGATCAAGTGGTCATCGATACGCAGCTCGCCAACCGTGCAATCAACGAAGACACACGGGAATTGGCATCGGCGCCGTCGGTCTCGCCGAACAAGCTGAGCAACGTCGAGCGTGTCGGGTTGGACCTGTTCGAGTCGCATCCGCTGGCGATCGAGTTGGCGGGCGTCATCTTGCTGGTATCGCTGATCGGCGCGGTGGTGATCGCCAAGACGCACGTGCCCAACGAAGACGCGGTTGCGCGTGGGAAGGAGGCGGTGTGATGCTGGCCACCCTCGCCCCGCTGGCGCTGTCGCACTTCCTGATGACCGGCGCGATCCTGTTCGTGCTCGGGCTGATCGGGTTCGTGACCCGGCGGAACCTCATCATCATGTTCCTGTGCACGGAGATGATGTTCCAAGGCGTGGTCGTCTCGCTCGTCGCGTTCGCCCGGTTGCACAACAACGTGACCGGGCAGACGTTCGTGATCTTCGTGCTGACGATCGCCGCGGCGGAGGCGGCGCTGGCGCTGGGCCTGGTGGTGCTGCTGTTCCGCAGGCGCAGGACGCTGGACGCGGGGGCCTGGTCGGCCATGAGCGGGTGAGTTTGAGAAGGGTTTTTGCGTGGCGGAGCCGCGTCGCTTCGATTGGGTTTGACTGATTGTTTGAGTTGACTTGATGCTTGAGACCGCCGTTTACATCCCGTGGATCGCCGCCCTGGGCGCCGTGGTGTGCGGGCTGTTGTGTCTGAAACCGTCGCTCAAGGCGCTGGCGGGTCCGGTATGCGTGCTGGCGATCGCCGCGGGGTTTGTGCTGACGGTGCTGGCGTTTACCAGCCCGGGCACGAAGGTCGATCAGAAGATCGTCGAGGTGCCCTGGCAACAGGCCGAGAAAGACGCGGGCGAAGGCAAAGTCGCAGACACCGACAAACACGCCGACCACTCATATGCCGACAAGGGCCACGGCATCGCCCACGGCGTCGTCGTTGAGACCAAGCCCTGGATCTACGCCGGGGGCAAGGCGAACGAAGACGGCAGCTACACCGACGGCCTGCAGATCAACTACGGCTACTACTTCGACGGCCTGACGATGGTCATGCTGCTCGTGGTGACGGGCATCGGCTTGCTGATCGCGATTTATGCGATGGGCTACATGAAGGGCGACCCGGGCGTCGCGCGGTTCTTCGCCGCGGTCGCGTTGTTCATCTTCGCGATGACCACGCTGGTCATGGCCGACAACCTCGTGCTGCTGTTCCTGGGCTGGGAGGGCGTCGGGCTGTGCTCGTACCTCTTGATCGGATACTACTACGGCAAGGACTCGGCGGTCGCCGCGGCGAAGAAGGCCTTCGTCGTCAACCGCATCGGCGACTTCGCGTTTTTGATCGGCATCTTCCTCTGCTACCAGCACTTCGACACCGTCAGCTTTGACGGCATCTTCAACCACAGCGCGATGGCGGCGGGCAGCGAGTGGACGCTGGCGATGAAGGCGATCCCGTTCTGCCTGATGATCGGGGCGTTCGGCAAGTCGGCGCAGGTCCCGCTGTTCGTCTGGCTGCCCGACGCGATGGCCGGCCCGACGCCGGTGTCCGCGCTGGTCCACGCCGCGACGATGGTGACGGCGGGCGTTTACCTGATCGCCCGCATGATGCCGGTCTTCGAGCACGTGCCCGCGGCGCTGACCGTCGTCGCCGTGGTCGGCGGGTTCACGGCCCTGTTCGCCGCGACCATCGCGCTGTGCAGCAACGACCTCAAGGGCGTCTTCGCCTACTCGACCGTGTCGCAGCTCGGCTACATGTTCTTGGGCCTCGGTGCGCTGTCGACGACCGGCGCGGTGTTCCACCTGGTGACGCACGCGTTCTTCAAGGCGTTGCTCTTCCTGACCGCCGGCAGCGTGATGCACGCGCTGGCGGGGACGCTGGACATCCGCACGATGGGCGGGCTTGGGAAGAAGATGCCGGTGACCAAGTGGCTGATGTTTGTCGGCTGCCTGGCGCTGGCGGGCGTGCCGATGACCGCGGGCTTTTTCTCCAAGGACGAGATCATCGCCGCGACATGGATCGAGGGTATCGACGGCAACGGCGGCGGGCTGTACATCCTGCTCGGCATCGTCGCGCTGTTCACCGCCCTGCTCACCGCGTTCTACACCTTCCGCCTGTGGTTCATCGTCTTTACCGGCGAGACAAAGTTCGAGATGGGCGATGAACATCACAGCGAAGACGGCCACGACGACGACCATCCCGCGGGCCACGCGGATGAGCCGCACGAGATGCCCTGGTGGCCGATGAACGCCCCGCTGGTGATCCTCGCGATCGGGTCGTTGGTGGCGGGTTTTGTGCTGTACAAGGTCTTCCCGATCAAGTCGCTGATCGACGCGTCGAGCGCGTACGTGCACCCCGCTCACAACGACGCGATCCACACGATCATGAAGATCGTCAGCGGCATCCTCGCCCTCGCCGGCATCTTCTTCGCCTACGTTTTCTACTCCAACAACGCCGAGCGCGCAAAGACCGCGGCGAACCTCTTTAAAGGCCCGGTCGCCTTGCTGCGTGGCAAATACTTCATCGACGCGTTTTACGACAAGGCCGTCGTCCGCCCACTGTTCATCAGCGGGCAGGTGCTGTACCTGATCGATCAGCTGGTCATCCACGCGACGATCATGAGCGTCGGCTGGGCCCCGCGGCTGATCGGCAGGTCCGTCCAACCCACCCAGACCGGCCGGCTGCAAGTCTACGGCCTGGGCATGGTCGCCGGCGTTGCCGCTATCGCCCTGCTGCTGTTGTTCCTGCTCTGACACCCAACCCCAAACCCCGGATCCCGAACCCCAACACGTGCTGCCCGAAGCCTACACCATCCCGTTCCAGCTCATCATGCCCGCGGTCTTCGCGCTCGGGCTGCTGCTGCCGATCAAGGCGCTGGGCACGCGCAAAGGCGCGTGGATCTACTCCGCGACGACCTCGACGATCTCCTTCTGCTTCACGCTCTACGTCGCGTCGCAGTTCAACTGGGCCAACGCCGGCAGCCTGCAGTTTGTCGGCGAGATCCCCTGGGTGCCCGGATGGGACCTCGGCTTTAACTACGGCCTGGACGGCATGAGCCTCTGGCTGGTCATGCTCACCACCTTCCTCATGCCCATCGTCGTCCTCGGCTCGCTCGTCGAGGTCCGCGGCGACATGCGCACCTTCCACTTCTGGCTGCACATCCTCGAAGCGGCGCTGATCGGCACGTTCATCGCCCGCGACATCGTCTTCTTCTACGTCTGCTTCGAGTTCACGCTCATCCCCCTGTTCTTCCTGATCGGTATCTTCGGCCACGGCGAGAAGCTCAAGGCCGCGCGCGTGTTCTTCTTCTATACCTTCACCGCGTCGCTGCTCACCATGGGCGGCATCCTCTATGTCGCGTGGTTCAATACGACGCTGACCACCGACACGCCCGGGCTGACCGAGGTCTATCAGTCGATCGAGTTCGACCCGATCGACAAGCCCGAAGACCAGACCACGCAAGAATGGGCGCAGGACCGCTACGTCGGCCAGTGGACGTTCAATATCAAGGCGCTGTGGGCCGCCGGCCGGCTGATGCCGATCGAGGCTCAGATCATCGTCATGCTCGCCTTCCTCGCGGGCTTCGGGGTCAAGACGCCGTTGTTCCCGTTCCACACCTGGCTGCCGCTCGCGCACACCGAGGCGCCGACGGCCGGTTCGGTCGACCTCGCCGGGCTGGTTCTTAAGCTCGGGCCTTACGGCTTACTGAGGCTCGCGATCCCGATGCTGCCCGTCGCGGCGCTGACGCTCGCGCCCTACCTCGGCGCGCTCGCGGTCATCGGCGTGATCTACGCGGCGCTGGTCTGCTGGGTCCAGAAGGACGCCAAAAAACTCGTCGCCTACTCGTCCGTCTCGCACATGGGCTTCTGCATGCTCGGCCTGTTCGCCTTCGACGGCACGCACGACTCCGGCTCGATCGGCGCGACCGGCGCGTTCATCTACATGCTCTCCCACGGCCTGGCGACCGGCGGGCTGTTCCTGTGCATCGGCATGCTCTACGACCGCTTCCACACCCGCGAGATCGAACGCATGTCCGGCCTCGCGAAGATCATGCCCGCCTGGGCCCTGTTCTTCTGCGTCTTCGCCTTCGCGTCAGTCGGCCTGCCCGGGCTCAACGGGTTCGTCGGCGAGTTCCTCACCATGCTAGGCACGTTCAACTCACGCACTGTCAACGGCAGCCCGATCCTCGGCCCGTGGTTCGCCATCCCCGCGGCGCTCGGCGTCATCCTCGCCGCCATCTACCTGCTCTACCTCGTCGGCAAGATCGTCTTCGGCCCGCTCAACCTGCCGCACTGGGAAGACACCGGCGAGACCGGCATCGCCGGCGGCCACGACCTTTCCTATCGCGAAGCCATGACCCTCACGCCCATCGCCGTGGTCTGCCTGCTCATCGGCCTGTTCCCGTACCCGATCCTCCGCTCACTCGAACCGGCGATCCAGAACCACACGAAATATGTGCACTTCGAGATCGATCGGATGGAGGATGGATCGCAGGGGAGCGAGGATGAATTGAATACCGTTTCGCCAGAAAGAACGACGATCGTCTTGCCTTACTCACCCGACGATCCAGTCTCTTCTCCGATCCTGGAGTTCACGCCGTACGAATTGATTGAAATTAAACGTGACTCCTTGTCGGGTCAGGAGTCGATTCAGATTCTGGGATTTGAGACGTATGGCGCAGACGTAGATGCGCGATCCGATTTTTTCAATGAGATTCGCGAGTTTGCGAAGCAACCCGAGGAGGCCAGCTACTAATGGACGGCATCCTCGACAAACTCCAGCACCTTTGGCCCGAGATCACGATGTTGGCCGGCGCGTGCCTGTGCCTGGTCACCGGGCTGTCGGGCACGAAAGCGGTGCGCAGGGCGACGCCGGGCGTCGCGTTGTTGACGCTCGTCGTGTCGGGCGTGGTGCTGTTGTCCGTCGGCAAGGTCGATTCGAACCACTACCTGCAGCTCGGCGCGATGGCGTCGTACCTGAAGCTGGCGGTGCTGGCGATGGGCCTGTTGCTCGTGATGGTCGCGACCGGGACGCCGGACAAGCTCAAGCAGGTGGTGTCGGCGGAGGCGCGCGAGGGCAAGGCGTTCGAGCCGGGCGACGACTACCGGGCCGAGTTCTTCGCGTTTATGCTGTTTTCGCTGGCCGGCGTGATGCTCACGGCCGGCGCGTCGGACCTCGTCTGGCTGTTCCTCGCGCTCGAGCTGACCTCGCTGCCGACCTACGTCATGGTCGCGACCTCGCGCGATGAGGGCGTCGCGCAGGAGTCAGCGGTCAAGTACTTCTTCCTCGGCGCTTTGTCCGCGGCGGTGTTCCTCTACGGCTTCACGCTGATCTACGGTGCGACGGGCTTCACCGAGTTCGCCGACATCGCCGAATACGTACGGGCGAACAACGCCTCGCCGATGATGATCCTGGGCGTGACGCTGGCGGTGGTGGGCGTGTGCTTCAAGATCGCCGCGGTGCCGATGCACTTCTACACGGCCGACGTGTACCAGGGCGCGGCGACGCCGGTGACCGCGTTCCTCGCCTTCGTGCCCAAGGCCGCGGGCATGATCGCGCTCATGGCCTTGCTCGGCCTGCCACTCGAGCTGATCGACGGCACGCTGCGGCTGCCCGAGCAACTGGTCGTCCTCGTCGCCATCATCGCCGCGGTGACGATGACCGTCGGCAACGCGCTGGGGCTGGTGCAGACCAACCTCAAACGCGTGCTCGCGTACTCGTCGATCGCGCACTCGGGCTACATGCTCGTGGGCGTGCTGGTCGGGCCGATGCTCGCGCGGGCGCTGTCGGACGCCAACCCCGACGCCGACACGTCATTGAGTAACGGCACCGCGGCGGTGCTGTTCTACCTGATCGCGTACGGGTTGAGCACCGTCGGCGCGTTCGCCGTGCTCGGCAGCCTGACGCGCAAGGACGGCGGCGAGGTGCAGAGCTACGACGACCTCGCGGGCATGCGGACGCGTCACCCGTTCATGGCCGGCGTGTTGCTGGTCAGCGTCGTATCGCTGGTCGGGCTGCCGCCGCTGGTCGGTTTCGTCGGCAAGCTGTACCTGATCGGCTCGGCGTACGCGGCGGGCACGGCCGACCTGGGGCACGCCGGGCTTTACCGCGGGCTGGTCGTGCTGTTGATCCTGAACTCGGCGATGAGCGCGGGGTACTACCTGCGGATCGTGGGCACGGCGTTCTTCGGCGAGGACAAGGGGCAGACCGTCGAGGCCGGGCTGCCGATGCGGCGCTGGGGCGGTGTGGCCGCGGCGCTCGCGTCGATCGCGCTGGGCGGCTACCCGAGCGCGGGCCTGCTCGCCGGCGCGGCCAAAGAGGCCGCCGAGCCAACGGCCGGCGAGAGCAAGCCGGTCGAGCAAGACGACGAAGGCGCAGCGGGCACTCAGGAAGCGGCGATCGAGGCGGAAGGTCCCGCGATCTCGGGCGTTTGACTCGACGCTACGGGCGTTATCACCGAGCCGTCTTTTCCCCACAAGCCAACCCCCTCAGCGTGCTGCTCACGGCCAATCCGCGGGGCTTGTTCGGAAACGCAGCAGGCCGCTACAAACGCAATACGCGTGATCTTTGCTCTGTGGGTGCCACTGACAAGGCTGCTTTGAGCCTTGTCAGTGATCGTCAATGCGGCATTGACAAGCTCCGTAGACTCCGCTTGTCAGTGCTACCCGTGGCACGAATCACGCCGAACTCTCTAACGGCGTGGGGATCGGATCAAGGCTGACCCGGAATCACCCCGTCGCCCGCGCCGGGCTGGCCCGGTTGACCTTGTTGTTGCCTCTCGCGCTCGGCTTGCTGCTGACGGGCGAACTCCTCGTACTCGCGGAGCAGGCGTCGTTGGCGTTCGGCGAAGCGTGAGACGTCGGGCATGTCCTGCCGACCGATCGCCTCGCGCAGGATCGGGGCGTCGCCCGTATCGACCTGTCGGGCCAGCAGCGCGAGCCAGACGAGTTTGGAGTCGCTCTTGATTGCGAGCTGGTAAAGCTCGGGGTAGCTGGTGGTGTCTTTATAGAGTTCGCGGGCGTGGATGACCATCAGCGCTTGCTCGGCGTCGGACCCTTTGTCCCACGCGTCGACGAGCGTGGTGCCGATCTGCCGGAGCATCTCGGTGGTGACCACGCCTTCGTCGATCTTCTTGCTCAGCGCGGCGAGGCGTGTCATGGCTTCGATGCGTTTGGCCGTGTCGCTGCCGGCCATCGCCTGCGTCCAGCGGCCGATGTCGGTGGCCTTGGCGGGCGTGGACTGGACCAGGACGTTTCGGACTTCCGAGACCCCGCCGATGCCGTTGGCCAGCCAGTTGCCGCCGGGCGTCATGACGGGGTTGACCAGCAGGCGCGCATCGATGACGAACGGCAGGCCGGGGTTGGTCGATCGGATCGTGCCGAAGCGGTGGTAATCCAGACGGGTGTCGAAGGTCAGCCGTTCGCCCGCGGCGAGTGTAAAGCGTCGGCCGAGGTCGACGACGATCGGCGGGTTGGGCGCCATGGGCAGGCCCGAACTGGTCGCGGTGATCAGGACCATGGCCTGTTGGCGGATCGGCCCGCTCTCGCCGATCGTCAGCGGGAAACGGGTGGTGTTCCAGACGGTGATCTCGGCGTGGATCGGCTCGAGCGGCTGGATACGCAGCGGGTCGATCGAGAGGCGGACTTCCAGCCATGGCGTGCGTTCGACATCGACCAGCCAGAAGGACTCGGGGTACTTGCCCATCAGGTTGGTGAGCGTCTTGCCGGTGTCGGTGGGAATCGGGGACGTGCCCATCGCGACGAGGGCCCGCCCGGCGGCGAGCGCGGCCATGGACCCGGGCGCCTGCTGGACGACGCCCGACAGGAGGCGGGCCCGCCCCGCCGGGTCCTGCCCGCGCACGACGGCGAGCCCGGCGTCGGCCATCGTGTCCTTGCCGCGGTGCGGGCCGAGCAGCGCCTCGGCCTTCGCCCGGTCGCCACGCCGGATCGCCAACCAGCCCTGCGCGATGGCCTTGGCCGATTTGCCGTCTTCGAGTTCGGCGGCAAGCGCGTCGGCCTTGTCGAGGTCCGGTCCGAACGCCGCGGCGATGAGTGCCAGGTCTCCGGCGGGCTCACGGCCCTCGGCGTCGGCAGGGTCCACGGCATCCCCGTCCGCTACCTGCGCGTCGTCGCTCAACCGCTTGGCGATGCGGTCGAGCGCGGCCTGGGCGGCCTGCTTGTCGTCTTCGCCGTCGAGCACGGCCAGGCGGATGAGGTCGAACTGGATCGGGAGCTCGACCGGCTTGGTGGCTGCGTTCTCGCCATCGGCCGCTTGCTCCGCCGGCGGTGCCTGCAACGCGGTTTCGAGTTGATCGATGAACTGAAGCGCCATGACGTCCTGGCCGTTCATCGCCATGCACTGCGCCCAGTTGAGGTAGGCGGGCATCGGCATGGGCTGGGTGGTCAGCCTTGTCGCGACGACCTGGTATTGCTGAGCCGCGCGTTCGAAGGCCGCTTCCTGGGCGAGGAGCATCGCGAGGTCGATGCGCGGCCCCGGCTCGAGCGGGTTGGCGCGGATGATGTTGACCGTCGCGGTACCGACGCGGACGTTATCCCCGCCCAGCTCGATGACCAGTTCGAGCATCGCCCGGGCGGCCTCGGTGTTGGCGGGGTCGGTGCGCGCGGCCTCGACGGCCCACTTGCGTTGGGCCTGCTTGTCCAGCAGTTCGCCGGCAAGCGACGAGGCCAGCGACGCGAGGCGCGAACGCAGCGGGCCGGACATGGCTCGGCCGGCGTCGCTGTTTAACACGTCCGTGAGCGAGCGGAGCCGGGCGTCGAGGGTCTCGCTTTGTGACAGTCGGTGGCGGACGAGGTTGTACCGTGCACGATCGTCGCTGATGCCGGTCGCGAGGTAGCCGGCCAGCGCCGCCTCGTACCGCTCGCCATCGCCCGCGGCCTGGGCCAGTTCGGCTCGCAAGGCCCAGGCCTGCGCGTTCTTGGGGTCCAGTTCGAGCGCGGCGTCCAGCAGCGTGCCGGAGAGCACCAGCGGCGCGTCGGTGTCGGTTACCTGGCTAAAGCCCATAAAGCTGATCGCGGTGCGGACGAACTCGTCAGCGAGTTGTTTGTCGGCGGAGACTTCCGATCGCGCGGGCCACGCCGGGCAAGTGAGGATCAGCAGGCAGAAGATCGATAAGACGGTGCGGGGTTTCATCATGGCTAGTATCGAATGTTTACGACGCGGACATGCACTTGGGTCGGGTTTTCGCCCGGCTAGAGGACCACTGGCAGCGAGACGGGCTGGCCGGTCAGCACGCCATACACGGTCAGCGATCCGCAGCCGATAAATATGGCACTGGCGACCAGCTTCAAGGGCAAGACGACGAGCGCACCGGCGTCGGGCACGAGGCGGTCGATCACGACCCCCATCGCGACGAACGCGCCCCCGCCGACGAGCGACAGGCCCAGGAGCAACCAAGCCTCATTGGCTTGAGGCGCGAGCAACAGCGCGATCCCGGCGACGAGCAAGCCCTGTGCCCAGCACGCGCCAAGCAGGACGGACAGGATGCGGGTGGGTCGGCTCATCGGTACTTGCCCTTTGTGCCTCGCGTCACGCGAGTTGCGTCGGCTTGGGCAGGCCTCGCGACAACTCGCGGGTAAAGCGCTCGGCCTCGCCGGCCGGGTCGCCGGGGTTCTCGTTCAGCCGGCGTACCATCGCCGAGCCGACGATCGCGGCGTCGGCGACCGCGACCACGTCGCGGACCTGTTCGGCGCTGGAGACCCCGAAGCCCACGGCCATCGGCGCGTCGGTCACGTCGCGCAGCTTGGTCAATCGGTCGGGCAGGTCCGCGGGCAGCGCGCTGCTCTCGCCGGTGATCCCTCGGCGGGACACGACGTAGGCAAAGCCCGTACTCGCGGCGGCGATCTGCTGGGCCCGATCGATCGGCGTGGTCGGCGCGATCAGCATGCTCAGGATCAGCCCGGCGTCGGCCGCCGCGCCCCGCGCATCCTGCGATTCCTCCAACGGCAGGTCGGGAAAAATGAACCCATCGAACCCCGCCTTCGCCGCGTCGGACACGAAGCGATCCAACCCGATGCGGTAAACGATCGAATAACTGACCATCGCGACCAGGCCCATGCTCAAGCTCGGTCGTGCCTCGGCGACGGCGGAAAAGACCTGCTCGACGCTTGTGCCCGCCCCCAGCGCCCTTGTCATCGATGCCTGGATCACCGGCCCGTCGGCGATGGGGTCGGAAAACGGGATGCCGACCTCGCAGATCGAAGCCCCGCCGCGCTCGAGCGCGGGCAGGACCTTCGGCAGCGCGTCGATGCCGCCGTCGCCCGCAGTGATGAAGGGCATGAGGGCTTTGGCACCGCGGGTGCGCAGGTCGTTGAAGATCGAATCGATGCGGCTCATCCCGTTAAGGATACCAGCGCGATGGGCCACATGCCGCTCGATTCAGGTCTTGATCGTGGTGACCAGATAGAACGAGACGGGGACATAGATCGCCACGGGCAACAACGCCGTCGTCACCGGGTTGAGCCCGCCGATCTGCAGGAGCACCAGGCCCGCGGACCACGCCCCGATCGTGATACCCGCGGCCTTGGCGGAGTTGATGAGGATGTTGCCGGGCACGCGGGTGAGGAAGTAGGGCAGGCCCATCAGCAGGATCAACACACCGAGCACAAGCGTCGTGAATCGGCTCCACATGATCTGCGTGATCTGGGCGCGCTGCTGCTCGGTCAGCGCGGTGTTGGAGCGCATCAACTCGAGGTTTCGCAGCGACTGCAGGCGGATAAAAAGCGCGGCCTGCCGCGCGATCAGCACCTGCGGGGACAACTCGGTTGGGTACGCCTGGATGGACGCGCCGACCAGCGACGCGTCGGTGACCGCGTCTATAGACGTGACGTCGAACGACCGGCCGCCTTCGAGCCGCCACGACTGGTCCTCCGCCGACCACGACGCGTGGTCGGCACGGATGAGCCGTGTCTGCTGGCCCGCGTCGTTTCGCTCGATAATGCGGACCTGACTCATCTCGCCTCGCTCGGCGCTGAAGCTGCCCGCGCTGATCAGCGAGCCCGCGTCGTCGGTCGCGTAATGGATCGGCTTATCCGCCAGCGTCGGGTTGCCCACCTGCGACTTGGACCGCACGAGTTTGTCAGACAACTCGGGGATCGCGAACTCCTGGACGGGCAGCACGAGCAAGTTCAGCAGGAAGCCCGCGACCAGCACCGGCGCGGCGACGCGATACAGGCTCACGCCGCTGGCCAGGATCGCGGTCAGCTCCCGGCTGCGTTGCAATTGCGAGATCGTAAAGCCCATCGCCGCGACGACCAGCAGGCCCGACATCACGGTGTAGATCAACAGCAGGATCGGCCCGTAGTAATCGAGCATCACCCATAGCGTCGCGAGTACGACGCCACCACGCTTGTCCGCGTGGGTCCGGCCGGCCTTGAGGAACTCGTCGAGGTCCACGATCAGGTCGACCAGCACGTACAGCCCCGCGAGCACGACGCCGAGGATGACGAAGTTCTGCACGAACTGCTTGATGATGTAGCGGTCCAGGATGGTCATGTCGTGTCAGTTCCGCGCGATCCGCAGGTACAGCCGGGCGTTGACCAGCAGCAGCGCGACGTTGCCGCCCCACAACACCGCGACGCCGATCGCCCGGTCCAGCCCCCGGCCGGCCTGCACCTGCTCGATCGTGATGCGTTCGGCCATGCTCTGGCCGGTGTGGATCATGACCAGCGTGACGATCGCGAGCACGAAGGCCCAGAAGAACACGACCAGCGGCAATTGGTCGCGCAGCCGCACCGCCAGCAGCGTGCCGAGCAGGAGCAGCAGCGGCGTCGCCAGCGCGGTCGCCAGTCGGGCGTACAACTCCGCGTCGATCATGTACTTGAGCTGGATGATGCGAAACCGCAGCCAGGCCCGGGCCTGCCGCACGCCCTCGGCGTCCTTCATCTGCTCGCGCTGTGACCAGTCGTTGAGCTGCTCTGCGCTCAGCGTCGCCGGGTCCACGCCGAGCACGCGCTCGGTGTAACGCATCGGGCCGATGACTTGTTCATCTTTCTCGGTCGCGAGGTCTTCGCCGGTCAACGATAGAACCCGGACAAAGCGGTCGTCGGTGCGCTTGAGCGTGACGGTCACGACGGGCTCTCGCTCGAACTCTTCGGTGCTGACATCGACTTGTGCGAGGTGTGCGTCGAACTTGCGGATCGCGTCGCCCTGCAAGGCCTCGTTGTCGAAACGCTCGAGCGTGACCGGGAATGCGTCGTCCCCGGTCAGGACGAGCCCGCCTTCGATCGGCTCGACGCCGCGGGCGCTCAGCCGGTAGTACTCGTTATTGAGGCCGCTTTTCAGACGCACGAATCCCCGGCCGGAGGCGGAGTCGCCGAGCGCTTGCTGGATCAGGTGGGTCAGCTGCTGGCGCGAGACCGCGGCGGCGAGATCGGACTGCGCCGAGCGGACCATGTCGAAGTCGTGCGGCCGCTGTTTGAGCCGCATCAGGTCCTGGAACGTGAAGAACACCGCCTCGTCTTCGATGGGGTTGGGCAGTTCGATCGGCTGGTTGGTCTCGGCGACCTCGGACTGGCCGATGTCGCGCTGCAGCTTGTCGCCTTCGACGTTGATGTAGACCGGGTTGACCAGCTTGAGCGTGATGTAAGACTTGCCAAACGCGTCTCGGACCAGCAGCGCGCTGGCCGTGCTCGCGGTCGTGTCTTTGCTGACCTTGCCGCTGGCCTTGTCGATCTCGCCGACCGCCACGCCGGTCATCACGATGAGTTGTTCCGCTCTGAGCCCGCCGGCACTGCTGCCCGTTGGCGGGTCGCGCATCTCCGCGGCATCGGCGTACAAGACCAACCCGTCGCCGAACATGTAAGGCCGGTTCTGGTTCAACTGGCTCACCAGGATCCCGAGCACGTCGCCCTCGACCGTCCGCTTCGCCGACTTCCAGAAGCCCGGCACGATCGTGTTGCTCAACAGCAGCAACACCACCATCAAGACCAGGCCCAACGCGACGACCGGCGCAAAGATCCGGCTGTAACTCATCCCGCCCGCCCGACAGGCGAGGACCTCGTTGTCTTTGGTCATCGTGTGGAACACCACCGTCGCCGAAAACGCCCCCGCGAACGGCAACGCGAACCCCAGCACCGTCGGGATCGTGTACAGCACAAACTTGATCAGCGACACCGGCCCGAGCAAGCCGTCCGACATCGGCCCGATCGCCGCGCCGAAACTCAACACCACGACCATCACGGCCGTCGTCAGCACGAGCACCTTCAACAGCTCGCGGAGGATGTAGCGGTAAAGCGTCCAGGGCATTTCGATCTGCGATGTCCGATGTCCGATGTCCGATGTGCGATGTCACAAAAGCACACCGCGGTCTGTAAAGCCCTTACTCACCAAGAACAGCATAGCCCATTCGATCGCGCGACACATCGGACATCGCACATCGAACATCGCACATCACAAGGCCGCGCGCTGCGCCTTCATAAGCTTGCGGACTCCCTTGGTCGCCAAGTCGAGCAGGCTGTCCAGTTCGTCGCGTGAGAATACGCCCTTCTCGCCGGTGCCCTGCACCTCGATGAAATTGCCCTTGGCGTCCATCGCGACGTTCATATCGACCTCGGCCCGCACGTCTAATGCATAGTCGAGGTCCAGATAGGGCTTGCCATCGATGATCCCGACGCTGACCGCGGCGACCGGGCCGACGATCGGGTCGGCCGTGATGCGCCCCGCGTCGGTCGCGGCCTTGATCGCCTGCGCGAGCGCGACGTAGGCGCCGGTGATCGCGGCGGTGCGTGTCCCGCCGTCGGCCTGCAGGACGTCGCAATCGCATGTGATCGCGACGCCGGGCATCTTGTCCAGGTCCACCGCGGCGCGCAGCACCCGCCCGATGAGGCGCTGGATCTCGGTGGACCGGCCGTCGGGCCCGCGGCGTTTACGGTCGGGCGTCGAGCCGGGCAGCATGGCGTACTCGGCGGTCACCCAGCCGTGTACCGGCAGGCCGGTCTCGTCGCGCTCGATCCACCGCGGGGTCTCGCTGGCGATGCTCGCGGTGCACAGCACGCGCGTCCCGCCCATCGCGATCAGCACGCTGCCGGCCGCGGCGCTGGGGAACGGCTCGATCGTGGTCGGGCGCAGCTGATTCGCCGGCCGCTTCCTGCTGTTGTGGTTGGTGGGCGTGTTCATCACGCCGAAAGTGTATCCGCTGGCCACAAGCCGCGCCGGTCACGCGGCTATACTCCGCACGGATGCGACACCTCCCGCTCATCCTGATGCTGCTGGCCGCGCTGACCGGCTGTCAACGCCCGCCGATGACCGTGCCCGGTGTGTTCGCGTCGGGCAAGATCGACCCGCTCGCGGACGTCCCCGAGGCCGAACGGACCAACGCGGTCACGCTCTTTTTCGCGACCGACCGGGTGTACGACGAATCCAAAAACGACTGGCGTCAATACACACGCCTGCGCAGCTCGGGCCTGGACCTGGGCACGATCGAGATCGCCTTCGGCCCCGACGACGCCTGGCCAAGCATCGTCGCGGCGACACGCGGGCGGCCCGGCGGCGAGCGGCACCGCCCGCGTATCGAGCAGATCGACCGGCTGGGCAAGCTCGCACGCACAACCATCGCGCAGCCCAACGTCAAGCCCGCGCCGACCAACGAACCGATCCCGCCGTCGCCCGATGCCTTCGTCTCGCAGCTCAACCAGGCGCTCGAGCGCTCGGCGGGTAAAGACATCACCGTCTACATCCACGGATTCAAGGTCGGCTTCGCGCAGGGCGCGCTGACCGCCGCGGAATACGACCTTTACACCGGCGGGCTCGGGCCGTTCATCCTGTACAGCTGGCCGAGCTACAACAGCCTGTTCGAGTACAGCCACGACCGCGACTCGGTCCGGTATACGACCGCGCACGCCCGGCAGTTCTTCGAGTTCCTCGCCGACCAGATCAACGCCGGCAAGCTCGACGCCGAGACCATCCACGTCCTCGCGCACAGCACCGGCGCCGAGGTCATCGGCTCGGTCCTGCGCGAGCTGGCGCTGATGTCCCGCGAGCTAACGCCTGACCAGCGCCGGGCGAAGTGGCGCATCGGCTCGGTGCTGCTCATCGCCCCGGACATCAGCGTCGATGTCGCGCGCGAGCGTGTCTTGAAAGAAGACTTGCGCGGGATGTACGAGCAGATCGTCGTGTACAGCTCGCTGCACGACCGGGCGCTGGACTGGGCCGCACGCGTGCTCTACCGCACCGCGCGCCTCGGCTCGGTCCGTGAAGACGACTTTTCCGAGCAGGACCGCTACTGGCTTTCGCAGGCCGCCGACGTCGCACTGATCGATTCGGACAGCGCGCCCTACCACGGCTTCGTCAACCACTCGCACCACCGGTTTTCTCCCGCCGTCTCGTCTGACGTGATCCTCTGCCTGCGTTCGAGCCTGGGCCCCGCGCAGCGCGGCCTGGTACGCGAACCGGGCCAGGTGCTTTGGCGATTCGCCGACGACTACCCGCAACGCGCGACCGAAGCGGCGCGCCGCGTGTACGGCCCACCCGCGCAACCATGATCGACACCCACTGCCACCTGACGTACGACGGCCTGCACGAGCGGGTCGATCGAGTCCTCGCCGATGCCGCGGCCGCGGGCGTTGACCGCGTGATCAGCGTGGGTACGACGCCCGCCGACGCCGAGCGGGCGCGGGCGCTGTCGCATCGCATCCCGAGCGTCTACTTCGCCGCGGGCTTGCACCCGCACTACGCCGAGCAATACCGGGACAAGGCGGCGCTGCTCGATGCGCTGCGCGAGAAGCTGGCGGACGATAAATGCGTCGCGCTGGGCGAAATGGGATTGGACCGGCACTACCCCGACCCGCCGTTCGATGTGCAACGCCGGGCTTTTGAATGGCAACTCGAGCTCACGGCCGATGGCACATTCGACGGCCCGATCGTCATCCACAACCGAGAAGCGACCGACGACACACTCGCCGTACTACGCGACTGCGGCGTCGCGCCCGAACGCTTCGTCTTCCACTGCTTCACCGGCAGCGCGCACGAACTGGACGCGATCCTTGCGTTCGGCGCAAAGGTCAGCTTCACGGGCATCGTCACGTTCAACAGCGCCAAGGCGCTCGCACGGGCGTCCGATCGCGTACCGATCGACCGGCTGATGATCGAGACCGACTCGCCCTACCTCACGCCCGAGCCGTACCGCAAGGTCCGGCCGAACGAGCCGCGGTACGTCGCGGACGTCGCGCGGTTCCTCGCCGAGCGGCGCGGCATGACGCTCGACGAATTCACCGCGGCTGTCGATGCGAACGCCGAGCGGTTCTTCGGTCTGGCCAAGGAAGGCGACGGCTGACGCTTGCGTCGTCACCGGTTATTGGGCACGAAGATCGTCTTGTCTTTCTTCTGCTGCTCTTCCTGGTAGACGTGCGAGAACTTCTTGCGGTTGGGCACCAGCACCGTGCCGTCGCGGTGGATGATGTTGATCTGCCCGTCTTCGCGGACGTAGACCGCGAAGCCCATCTCGTGGCCGACGCCGGCGACCAGTTGGTTCGTCGTCGCGTTCACGACGACGTCGGGCACTTCGATTTGCTCTTCATCCGCCGCGTCTGCCGCGTCCGGATCGGCATCCGGGTCGTCCGGGTCGTCGGCCTGCGCCCAGGCGAAGCCCGCGATCCCCAGCACGCCCATCAAGACGTAGCCGAGCATCAGCAGGCGGTTGGTCTGTCGCAGTTGCCGGATCGTATTGCTTTCTTGAGTCATCGTATTTCCCTTGTTTTTACATAGAGTGATCAATAGGCGGCCACACGGATCAGAAACTCACACTGAGCGGCTGGTGCTGGGTGGCGATGGTGGTGCCGTCGTCCTTGACGATGACGACGTTGCCGTCCGGTCGGGCGAAGACGGCGAAGCCGGTCGAGTCGCTGACGCCGACCGCGGCCTCGACCGCGCCCGTCCCGCCGTCGTGGTTGCCCTCGCCGAGTTCGCCCTGCATCGCCATGCCCACACCCAGCAGGAACAGCGACGCGAGGCCGCCGCAAAGCAGCTTCAGCCTGCGGTTGGTACGGGACAGTTGTTCGATCCGATCGTGGTCTTGTGCTGCCATGGTGTTCTCCGAATGTGTGATGAAGCGTACCGTTTACAACGTACACGTAATAAAAATACGATACCAACCCCCGGCCCGAACACCAAGGCTTTTCGGGCAACAAAAAACCCCGACCGCTCGGCCGGGGCTCTCGCTCAATCGTTTGGATGAAGCGTGATCGATCGCTCACGCCGCGCGCCGCAGCGCGGTGGCCTGGGCGCGCGAGCGGGCGGCGATGTACTGGGACAGGCGGTGGCGATCCATCGGGGAGCGGAAGGACTCGAACTGCACGCCGAGGATGACCGGCCCGCGGTCGTTCGCGTCGCTGTGGATGCGGGCGACCCGCCCGATCGCGCGGAAGGTCGTGTGACCCCCGCCGGGCAACATGCCGCGGACCTCGAGGCGCGTGTTCGTCTCGACGGGCATGTCCAGCCCCATGCGCATGCCGCCAACCGAGACGTCGTAGATGTGTCCGGTAAAGGTATATTTTTCCGAGCCAAGAACGCGTGCCCGCACGAGCGTGTACAGGGCCGGGACCTTGATGCGTGGGTGTTGACGCTGGTCTGTTCGGCCGCCGACGGCGTGTGCTTCGGGCATGGGTTCGCTCCTGGGTTGGGATGTTGAGGCGTGAAGGGGTTCCGACCGCGTCGGCCGAAGCCTTCATCGACCGCGGGCCAAAACTGCTTAATGCGTCAACAGGCAAGGCCCGGAAACTCGATCGGTTGCAGCCGATAACAGCCGGTTGCCGATACTACGAGCAATGCCCAAGCTCACGGACGCACTGGCCCGGGCCAACCACGATACGCCGACCGATCGGCCCCGCACCGTCGTCGTCGGCACCGCGCTGAGCGCGGGTCAGCTGTCCCACACCCTGACCATCGCCAGGCCCGAGCCCGAACTCATCGGCTGCGTGCTGCCCGCCATCGCGATCGAACACGATAATCCCGCCGACGACGCGCTACACGCCGGCCCCGTCCTGGGCTCGATCGACCGGCTCGGCCAGGTCGTTGACGAACACCGCCCGGACCTCGTGCTCGTCTCGCTGCCGCTGGCGATGCGCGACGCGATCGGACAGGCCGCCGCGGCGCTCGGCAGGCTCGGCGTCGCCTGGCGGTTCATGCCCACCCTCGACGACCAGCTCGCCGGGCGGACCACCAGCAAAATCACCGGCGGGCTTCCCACCCCACCGACGCGGAGCGACCCGCCCGGCACCTCGCCCTTCGTCTGCGGGCCCATCGACCCCGCCCGACTGATCGACCGCAACCCCAGGCCGCTGGACGAACAGGCCATCGGCCGGTGGATCGGCGGCAAACGCGTGCTCATCACCGGCTCGGGCGGGTCGATCGGCTCAGAACTCGCGCGCATCGTTGCCCGCTTCTCGCCCGGACGTCTGACGCTCGTCGAGCGCTCGGAGAACGCGCTGTTCGAGATCGACCGCGAGCTGGCGCGCGTCCACCCCGATCTGAAGCGCGACGCAGTGCTCCACGACGTCACCCAGCGCGAACGCACGTTCGACGTGCTCGAGCGGTATCGCCCGCAGGTCGTCCTCCACGCCGCGGCCCACAAGCACGTGCCGATGATGGAGGACCACCCCGCCGCCGCGATCGAGAACAACTTCTACGGCACGCGCGCGATCGCCGACGCCGCGGTCGGCGTGGGGGTCGAGCGTTTCGTCATGATCTCGACCGATAAGGCCGTCAACCCTTCGTCGGTGATGGGCGCGAGCAAACGCCTCGCCGAACTCTACGTCCAGCACCTCAACACGGCCTCCGACACCTCCTGCTGCATGGTCCGCTTCGGCAACGTGCTCGGCTCGGCGTGCAGCGTCGTGCCCATCTGGACCCGACAACTCGAGCACGGCGGGCCGATCACCGTCACCCACCCGGACATGACCCGCTACTTCATGACCATCCCCGAAGCCGCGGGGCTCGTGCTGCAGGCGGGCATGTTCAGCGGGACGCTTCATTCAAGAGATAAGGTGGGATGGGGCTCCCGCCCGTCACGAATGACAGAGCGTTATGTTGACGGGCCCGACGCCCATCCCACCAAATGCGACGAACGCGGGGGTGAGGTCTTCCTGTTGGATATGGGCCAGCCCATCCGTATCCTCGATCTCGCACGCCGTTTCGTCCGCCTCCAGGGCTTCGAGCCCGGCGTCGACGTCGAGATCCAGATCACCGGCACCCGCCCGGGCGAAAAGCTCTTCGAAGAACTCGCCTACCACGGCGAGGACATGCTGCCCACCCCGCACCCGTCGATCCGCGTCTGGAAGACCACCCCGCCGACCCACGCCCGCATGCAGTCGATCATCGACACCTTCGACCGCTTGCGCAACAAGACCGGCGACCCGGACCGCCACTGGCGCGACGCCTCCGCGAACGCGATCATCACCGCCCTGCGCCTCGCCGTCCCCGAGATGGTCCACGCCGCGGCGGGGTGAGTGGATACGCGTGATTGCCCCCAAAATCTCAGATTACATCTCCACCGGATTGAGCCACGGCATCATCGCGCGCAGTTCCTTGCCGACCTTCTCGACGCCGTGCTCGGCGTTCGCCTCGCGCTGTTCGAGGAACCACTTGAAGCCGTTGTCGTAGTCCTCGCGGAACGCCTTGGCGAACCCGCCGGACTGGATGTGGCTGAGCGCTTCTTTCATGCGTCCCTTGGTCGCGTCGTCGACGATCTTCGGGCCGGTGTAGTAATCGCCGAACTCCGCGGTGTTGGAGATCGAGTAGCGCATGTACTTGAGCCCGCCCTTGACGATCAGGTCGACGATGAGCTTGACCTCGTGGCAGGTCTCGAAGTACGCGAGTTCTTCGGGGTAGCCGGCCTCGACGAGGGTCTCGAAGCCCTTCTTGATGAGTTCGCTGAGGCCGCCGCAGAGCACGACCTGTTCGCCGAAGAGGTCGGTCTCGCACTCGTCCTTGAAGTTGGTCAGCAGCGTGCCGCCCTTGCCGCCGCCGACGCCGATGGCGTAGGCGAGCGCGATCGCCTCGGCGTTGCCGGTCGCGTCCTGGTGCACGGCCATCAGACACGGCACGCCACCGCCGCGCTCGAACTCCGAGCGCACCGTGTGGCCCGGGCCCTTGGGCGCGACCATGCAGACGTTGACGCCGGCCGGGGGCGTGATCGTTCCGAAGTGGACGTTGAAGCCGTGGGTGAACATCAGCGTCTTGCCGTCGCTGAGGTGGGGCGCGATCGACTCGTTGTACACGTCCGGCTGGGCCTCGTCGGGCAGCGTGATGACGACGACGTCGGCCTGCTTCACCGCGTCGGCAACGGGCATGGGGTCGAAGCCGTGCTCGATGCAGAGCTTGCCGTTGGCCGACTCCCTACGGTTGGCGACGATCACGTTGACGCCCGAGTCGCGCAGGTTCTGGGCGTGGGCGTGGCCCTGGCTGCCGTAGCCGATCACGGCCACGGTCTTGCCGCTGAGCGGTTCGAGCGAGCCGTCTTTTTCGTAGAGGGTTTTGATGGCCATCGTGGGTTTCCTCGCGGGGGTCGGGGCTTTGTTTAGGGCCGGATAGGGTAGTGGGCGGGGTAAGAAGCGTCAAAGCCGCGCCCGCTCGATCGCCTTGCGCCAGCCCGCCAGCGCCTCCTCGGCAACTTCCGCGCTGACCATCGGCTCGAAGGTGCGTTCGGTCAGCCAGTTCGATTCGAGGCTGTCCAGGTCGCGCCAGAAGCCCGTCGCCAGGCCGGCCATGTAGGCGGCGCCCAGCGCGGTCGTCTCGGTCACGGTCGGGCGGGTGACGGGGATCTGCAACAGGTCGGCCTGCATCTGCATGAGCGTGTCGTTGCGGGCCGCCCCGCCATCGACGCGCAGCTCGCCGATGAAAGGCAGTTCATCGGCGTCGCGGCGCATCGCGTCGAGCAGGTCCGCCGACTGGAACGCGATCGACTCGAGCGCGGCGCGGGCGAGGTGGGCCTTGGTCGTCCCACGCGTCAGCCCGCTGATCAGGCCACGCGCGTCCTGGTCCCAGTACGGCGCGCCCAGCCCGGCGAACGCGGGGACCAGATGCACGCCGCCGGCGTCGGGGACCGCGTTCGCCAACGCCTCGACCGCTTCGCTCGTCTCGATAAACCCCAGCCCGTCTCGCAGCCACTGCACGACCGCGCCGGCGATGAACACGCCGCCCTCGAGCGCGTACAACGGCCCGCCGCCTTGCTGCAGCGCGATCGTTGTGAGCAGGCTCCCCCCGGATTCGGCTTTTGATCGCACCAACTGATCGCCGGTGTTCATGAGCATGAAACAGCCGGTGCCGTAGGTGTTCTTGACCATGCCGGGGTGGATGCACATCTGGCCGAAGAGCGCGGCCTGCTGGTCGCCGGCGATCCCCGCGATGGGCAGGCCCTTGAGTTCGTCGATCGCGCTGACGTCGGCAAAGGGGCCGAAGCTATCGACGACCTCAGGCAGCGTGTTGCGCGGCACGCCGAACAACTCCAGCAATTCGTCGTCCCACCGGCCTGCTTCGATGTCGTAGAGCATCGTGCGCGAGGCGTTGGTCGCGTCGGTGATGAAACGCTCTCCATTGGTCAGGTTGTAGATCAGCCAGGTGTCGACGGTGCCGAGGCAGAGGTTGTCCTGCGCGGCAAGCCGCGTCGCTTCTTCGACGCGTTCGAGGACCCACGCGAACTTGGTTGCGCTGAAGTACGCGTCCGGCACGAGCCCGGTCTTCCTTCGGATCAACTCGTCGTAGCCGTCCGCTTTGAGTCGGCCGACGTGGTCGGAGGTGCGTCGATCCTGCCAGACAATGGCGTTGCACACCGGCTCGCCGGTCGCGCGGTTCCAGGCGACGGCGGTCTCGCGTTGGTTGGTGATGCCGACGCCGGCGACCCGGTCGGCGGTGGCGTTGGCCTGCTTCAACACATCGACCGCGGTGTCGCGTTGGGTCTGCCAGAGCGTCATCGGGTCGTGCTCGACCCAGCCGGGCTTGGGGTACAGCTGCTCGAAGTCCTGTTGAGCGACGGCGACGGGCGTAGCGAACACGTCGAAGAGGATCGCGCGCGAGCTGGTCGTGCCCTGGTCCAGAGCAAGGATGTACTGCGGGTCGGGCATCGCGGCCTCCTATCGGGTCCGGACAACTTTATATCCTGTAGTCGTTTGATGTTTGAATCAGTTTGATGGCAGGCAGGAATGCCTGTCTTACCAACAGCGCAGCGATAGGCAGGAATGCCTGTCTGACTCCAAATGCGCGACAGGCAGCAATGCCTGTCCTACCATCGCAGCGAGGAATCCATGAGCAGCAGCAAGCACTACCTGGCCATCGACCTGGGCGCGTCGTCGGGGCGCGTGATGGACGCGGCCTTCGACGGCGAGGCGATCACGCTCGACGAGGTCCATCGGTTCGAGAACCGCGTGGTGCACGTATACGACGGCAGCGACGCCGGGCGGTACCACTGGGATTTCCTTCGGCTGTGGGACGAGATCGTCGCGGGACTGCGGTTGTCCGCCGAGCGCGGCCGGGCCATCGACTCGATCGGCTTTGACACCTGGGGGGTGGACTACGGCCTGATCGGCAAGTCCGGCCGGCTCGTGCATCAGCCCACGGCGTACCGCGACCCGAAGAAGAACGACATCTTTCAACAGGTCCGCGACAAGCTGACGGACCGGCGCATCTACGAGCGGACCGGCATCCAGTTCATGCCGATCAACTCGTTGTACCAACTCGCCGTGGATGCGCAGGACCCGGACCGGCCGCTCGAGCGGGCCGAGTCGCTGCTGATGGTGCCGGACCTGCTGGGCTACTGGCTCACGGGCGAGAAGGCGAACGAGCACACGTTCGCGTCGACGAGCCAGTGCTACGACGCGTCGGCTTTCCAATGGGCGACGGAACTGCTCGGCGAGATCGGCGTGCCGAGCGACCTGTTCGAGCGCATCGTCCAGCCGGGCGACCGCGCGCCGCTGGGTACGGTGAACAAGCTCGTCGCCGAGGCGACGCGGCTGCCGAGTTCGACACGCGTCGGCGTGGTCGGCTCGCACGACACGGCGAGCGCCGTTGTCGCGGTGCCGATGACCGACCCGACGACCAGCGCCTACATCTCGAGCGGGACGTGGTCGCTGGTCGGGCTCGAATTAGACGCGCCGGTCCGCACACCCGAGGCGCTGCAGGCGAACTTCACGAACGAAGCGGGGATCGACGGCACGACGCGGTTCCTGAAAAACTGCGCGGGTTTGTGGCTGATCCAAGAGTGCAGGCGTGTCTGGGCCGAGCAGGGCAAGGCGTACAGTTACGCCGAACTCGCGTCGATGGCAGGCGACTCGCCGGGCCTGGTGAGCGTGTTCGACCCGGACGACCCGCGGTTCGCGACGCCCGGCGACATGCCCAGGCGTATCCGCGAAGCGTGCGGGGATCGCGGCGAGCCGGAGCCGAAAGACGAGGCGGCGCTGATCCGGGCGATCCTGGATTCGCTCGCGCTGAGGTACGACGAGTTGTTGCGCGCCGCGTCGAGGCTCACCGGCCGGACACTGAGGACGCTGCACATCGTCGGCGGCGGCTCGGCGAACACGCTGCTGAACCAGATCAGCGCCGATGCGACGGGCCTGCAAGTCGTGGCCGGGCCTGTCGAAGCGACGGCGCTGGGCAACGCGGCGGTGCAGGCGATCGGGTGCGGGGATATCGCCGACCTCGCCGAGGCCCGCGCGGTGGTCGCCGCGTCGGGCCAGACGCAGCGCTACGGGCCGAGCGAAGACGCGTCGGTGCGCGAGCGGTACGCCGCGGCGCGCGAGCGCTTCGCGAAGCCGTCTGCGTGACGCACATTCAGCGCGTCAACCGCGTCGTCGTCGGGCGATCAGCAGCCCGCCGAGCGCGATGAGCGACAGCGACGCGGGCTCGGGGATCTGGGTCGGCGCGGCGATCGGGCCGGTATAGGCGGAGAACGCGCTGCCCAGGTCCGAGTCGTCGACATCGCCGTCACCGTCGGTGTCGCCGTCCGCCCACGTCCTGCCGGCGAAACCCGGGCCGGAGTAATTGGCGAACGCGGTGCCCAGGTCCGAGTCGTCAACGTCGCCGTCGAGGTCGGCGACGAGG
>JBKAGS010000007.1:0-41827 GCA_046290505.1 Phycisphaeraceae bacterium
TACCTGCCCTGTCTGATATGCTGTGGCCTTGCCCTGCTGTCGAGTCTGTCATTGGCTGCTCAGCCGGACTCTTTGCGCCTCAACGCGGTCATCGTCCTGAAAGGCAACCGCACCGTCATCGCCGACGACGCACGCACGACGATCAACACGACCGGCAACCCCGCGCTCGCGACCGCCGGGTCGGGCGACGTGCTTACCGGATTGATCGCATCGCTGATCGCTCAGGGCATGACCGCCTACGACGCCGCGCGACTCGGCGTAAGCGCCCACGGCCTCGCCGCCGACCGATGGGCCAAACAGCACGGCCGCCGCGGCCTGCGCGCGATCGAACTGGCGGACCGGCTTCCGTCCGCGCTGGGCTGATCATTCCTCGACGCGCTTCGCAGAACCGACTTGATCCATGACGAGCGTCCCGTCTTCCAGCACGATCTTGAAGGTGTAGTCGATTTTCGACTTGTCCGAAAGGTTGTCTACGATCGTGACCTGCATGCCCCACGCTTCGGGGTCCGCCAGGGTCCAGGTCATCGTCTTGTCCTTGTCCGACCACTCGCCGACCATCTTCGCGTTGATGCCCGAGCTTTCGTGGTACCAGCCGACGTACCGCGATTCTCGCTCGTCGTAGGTGAACAGCCAGATGTATTGCGTGTCCTCGCCGTTCATATTGGACTCACCGCGCACCTCGATCATCCGCCCGCCCAGGACCTCGCGGGTCTCCCAACGGTCCGTCACTTCGTAGGGCTCGGGGATGAGATCGGTCGCCTTGCCCTTGACCGTCGCTGTCCACTTCCCGAGGTGGACGCGCATCATGGCGAGTTTGTCCTCTCGCGGCTCCGCCGGGGCTGCGGGGTCCTGGGCCGCGTCGTCCGCCGCGAACGCAATCCCCGTACACCCGATCAGAACCAACAACGCCGTCAACACGCTCAGCTGAGTCTTCATATCGCTCTCCAAGTGCTGGGATTTCGGATGATTGAAACGATCTTACATGCAGACGAGCAGCATACCGCGACGCTTGATCCACCCTCAGGAGTGGTCGTACAGCGCCGCGGCGCTCTGGTGCATCCGCGCCACGATCTCGCGCAGCTTCTTCGGCTTGCGCACGGTGACCTGGTCCGCGTAGCCACACACCCACCACGCGATCTCGTTGAGCCCGTCGACTTTAAATGTCATCACGCAGCACCCGTCGGCGAGCAGCTTGTGCGACTGGCTGGGGTGCCATTGCACCTCGCTGACGTTGCGCGCGACGCGCGGGGTGAACTCGAGCTCGACCGTGTACTCCCTGCCCTCGGGGATCATGCACCACGCGTTGCCCAGCTTCTGCTCGGCGGTAAAGCCCCTTGGTTTATCGAACACGCGCGTCAGCATCGTCACCGACTCGATGCGGATCAGCTTGAGCATGCGCACCTCGTCGTGCAGGTCGGTCTTTCCCAACACGTACCACGCGCGGTTGGCGTGGTGCAGCAGGTAGGGCTCTAGCTGCAGGCGCAGCGGCCCGTCTTCGGCCGGCGAGGTGTAGAGGAGCTCGCAGGCCCGGCCGAGATCGATCGACTGCTGCAGCTGCGTGAAGACGCGCGCCTCGGCATCATCGGGCAGCTTGGGGTCCGGCCGGGTGTTGATGTGCGCGAGCATCTGCCCGCAGGTCGAGCGCAGCGGCTCGGGGACGGTCGAGATGAGCTTGTAGATCGCCGAGAGCGCGTGGGCGTGGAACGGGCGCTCGCGGTGCTGGCCGACGAAGCGCGTGAGTTGCATCAGCCCGAGCACTTCTGACGCCGAGAGCGAGACGGGCGGGAGGAAAAAGCCCTGCTGGATGCGGTAGCCCCCGCCGTCGTCGGACCGGCAGGGGATGCCGGCCTGTTCGAGCGTGTTGAGGTCGCGGAACAGCGTACGGGTCGAGATATCCAGCTCGCGCGCCAGCGACTGGCCGTCCCACCCGGTGCGGGTCTGGAGCAGCGTGATCAGTTGCAGCAGGCGGTTGACGCGGTCGCTGGGCATAACGCTCCACAACGTAAGAGACAGATAAGCGACCCCGATCGCGTTTGATTGTAACGCCAGGCGATGCGACGCCGGCACCCCATTCACGCGAAATCCCAAGGCCCGGCCGGCATTCACGCCCACGCCCGCGATGCCCCGATAACGTTTAAGCCTACCGCCCCCGATTGGAGCAAATATGTGTGGCATCCTCGGCGTCGTGACCCGCGACCCGCAACACCCCATCGACGAAGCGCGCCTCAGCGCCGCGCGCGACACGCTCGCCCACCGCGGGCCCGATGAGCAGGGCCTGTGGGCAAGGCCGGGCGTGGGCCTCGCGCACCGCCGGCTGTCGATCCTCGACCTCGCCCACGGCCAGCAGCCCTGGGTCGACCACGACCGCCAGTGCGCGATGGTTTACAACGGCGAGGTCTACAACTACCGCGCGCTGATGCGTGACGCCGAGCAACACAGCGCACGCTTTAACACGACCTGCGATACCGAACTGGTCTTCCATCTTTTGGCGAGCGAGGGCACCGCCGCGCTCGACAAGCTCAACGGGATGTTCGCGCTGGGCTACTACGACCACGCCGAGCGGTCGCTGCTGCTGGTGCGCGACCGGCTGGGGCAGAAGCCGCTGTACTGGGCCGACACCGGCGACGCGCTCGTCTTCGCCAGCGAGCTCAAGGCGATCCTGCACTATGCCGGCGGGCGCTACGACCTGGACGCCGCGGCGGTCGAGCAGTTCTTTACCCGAGGCTACGTGCTCTCGCCGCGCACGATCTTCCGGGGCATCCACAAGCTGCCCGCCGGCCACACGCTGACGCTCGACGCGGAGGCGTGGGAGATCGAGGTCGAGCCGTGGTGGGACGCCGAGCCGATCGAGCACGAAGCTTTTGGCACGCTCGACGACGACAGCGTGCTCGACACGCTGGATGAACTTTTGTCCCAATCCGTCGCCGACCGGCTGATCGCGGACGTGCCGATCGGCACGCTGCTTTCCGGCGGGATCGACTCGTCGCTCATCACCGCGATGGCGAGCAAGGCGCGCGGGGGCAACCTCAAAGCCTTCACTGTCGGCTTCGGTGATTCGCCCGCACACGACGAAACGCCTTTCGCCCGCATGGTCGCCGAGCGGTACGGTTGTGACTGGACTTGCGAAACGATCGATCAGAACGCAGGCGACTGGCTGGCCGAACTCGACGACGCGTCGGCATACTACGACGAGCCGTTTGGCAACTTCACCGTCACGTCGCAGCGTACGCTCAGCCGGCTGTGCCGAGAGCAGCTTACGGTTGTGCTCTCGGGCCAGGGCGGCGACGAGCTGAGTGCCGGCTACCCCGGCCGGTACAACTGGGTCTTGCAGACCGAGCCGGCCGCGGCGCAGGAGAACGCCCGCAGCCAGTACGCCCCGCCGGTCGATGACGTGGTCAATCACCTGCAGCGCACCGCGTTCCTGCCGTGGCAGGGCGTGCGCTCGGCGATGTTCAGCGACGACGCGCACGCGCAGATGCGCACCGTAACCCCGACCGAATCGATCGCGCCGTATTGGCGACGCCACCGCTCGCTCGATCGTTTGAACAACGTGCTGTACACCGACGCGAAGACGAACCTTGCGGATTATTTGATCTGCATCGAAGAGCGCGCGTCGATGTCCTACTGCCTCGAAGCGCGCAACCCGATGCTGGACCACCGCGTCGTGCGCTACATGCTGTCGCTGCCGACCAAGTACAAGGTCCGGCCGGGCAGCGGGCCGATGAGCAAGGACGGGCTGCAGAACAAGTGGCTGCTGCACGCGCTGGCGAAGCGTTACTTGCCGGCCGAGGCGTTCGACCGGCCCAAGCGCGGCTTCACCCCGCCGATCCAGCAGTGGGTTTCGCGCTACGCCGAGCGAATCGCCGAGGTGTTCCGCGAGACCGATGCGCTGACCGCGCCGCTTTATTCCGACGGTTGGCGGCGGTATTTGAACGCCGGGCAGTACGAGCCCGCGGCGACGATGGCGGTGTACTACGCGCTCGTTTTCGCCTTGTGGGCAAGGCGATACGCGGACCATATCGGCGCGATGGTCGGCGGCGACACGGCTGCCAATCTGAGCACGAAGCGTGAGCGACTGGCCGACTCATCCCCAACCGTGTCACTCGCTGACGCTTCGTGCTCTGACATGGCGGACCCATACGATCAAATGCTGCACCGCGTCTTCCGCGAGCAGACGCCCGAGGCGGTGGCCGAAGCGCGCTGGTTCTGCCAGGCGCTGCGCAACTTCGCGCCCGGCAGCGCGATCCGGCTCATCGGCGACGCCGACGCCTGCTACCGCTGGCTGGCCGAGCAGAGCGGGCTGAACGTCACCGACCAAGCCGAAGCCGCGGGCACGGTCGCGATCGGTATGGACGCGATACGGCGATTCGAAAACCAAGACACGGTCGGCGACACGCTGCTGCTGTTTGTGCCGTTCAGAGCGAACGAGCAGAACGAACTCAACACGCGGCTGCAACAGATCAACGGCGTCGCGCCCATCCAAGGCCACCAGGCCGTGCCGGTCGGCGACGGCCGGGGCGTGCTGATTGCGCGGTGTCATTCTGTTTCAGCGGCGGTTTCTTAATCCTCACGCCACGGCGCAGAGGCGCAAACGGCACGCTACCGAATGTATTCAATCGTATTTGCTTTGCGCCTTCGCGCCTTTGCGTGAAAAAATCAATCTCTACAAATCTTTCCACGCTACCGCCACCAGGTCCCGGTATACCCCGCCGATCTGGCCGTTGTGGATGACAGTCATGCTGTGGGCGGCGTTGATCTGGCGGTTGAGTTCTTCCTGGTTGTACTCGTAGCCGTGGTACACCGCATCGGACGACGCGCCAAACTGCCAGCTCGGGGTGACGCAGATGAAGTGGCCGCCGGGCTTGAGCACGCGGGCGATCTCGTTCAGCACGCCGATGGGGTTGTTCAGGTGCTCGATGACGTCGAAGAGCGAGACGCACGCGGCGGTGTCGGATTCGAAGGGGATCGCGTCGCCCCGGCCGACCTTGAAGTCCGGCGCGTGCGTGCCTTGCGGGTACGTCTGCTGCGAGCACATACGCTGGGCCACGGCGACGCCCTCGGGCTCGGGGTCGATGCCGACGACGTCGCAGCCCTCCAGCGCGAAGAGGTGCGAGAACAAACCGTCGCCCGAGCCGACATCGAGCACGTGGCCGCCGACGCCGTCGGGCGCGAGCGTGAACTTGGCGACGAGCTTGGCGAGGTGGTGGGCGCGCTGCTTGAACACGTCGGCCTTCTGATAGCCCTCCCAGCACAGCGCGCCGCGCTGGTCGTACTTCTCGAACGGCATCATCCCGGCGTGGAAAAACGCGTTCCACAACAGGCCCTTGCCCGCGTGCTGTTCGCGCACAGGGTCTAAATCGGGCGCGACCCAATCGAAGCCGAACTCGGCCTCGAACGCCGACGACTCCGCGTCGTTGAGTTTGGGCGTGAACGTGTCGGTGATGACGACCTGCGGCGCGGCGATTACGCGTTTGCCCAGACGGCGTATCGCGAGTCCGAGCCCGAGCATGCCGAGTTGGCCGAGCTCGTTGAGCAGCCGTTCGCCTTCGACCTGGTCGAAGGTGTCCCCGTCGATGACCGCGACGCCGCCGGCGATCGTGTCGCATTCCTCGGGGAATCGGTAGCACTTGCCGTCGACGCCCTTGCCGTGGTGGTGGAAGCCCTTGGGGTGGACGACGAACTCGCCGAGGCTAAAGACGTGCCCGTCGGGGAACAGGCGTTTGCCGCCGACGACGCCGACGTTGGGGATGTTGTGCAGGAACCAGGCGAGTCGGTCGCGCCAGTCGGCGGGCTCGGGGTCGGGCGTCTGGGTGCCGCGGACGACGACCAGGCCGTCGGCCGGGCGGTCGAATTGCCAGAGGTCGGGCGTGATGGTGTCGGGCGCGGCGGGGGTCGGCTGAACGGCGATCGCGTCGATGTTGCTCATGGTCAGGGGATCGACGCCATCGCACTGTGGACGTTAATTTGCCCGATAACCGATGGATCGAGTGGGTTTGCGCGGCGGAGCCGCGTCGCTTCTTCGATGAGTAACACCATGACCACGCCCCGCCTGTCGATCCTCATCCCCAACTTCAACAACGGCAAGGCGTCGTCCAAGGACGGCAAGACCGACCTGATCGGCGACCTGTTGCAGTCGCTGTGGGACACGCTCGAGGACGACCCGACGCCGCTCGAGATCCTCGCGTTCGATGACGGCTCGACCGACGACTCGCTGGACACGCTGCGCGCCTGGGCCGACAAGACCTGGCGTGGCGGCGAGAAGTTCCTCAAGCTGATCGAGGCCGAGCACTGCGGGGTCTTGTCGGTCACGGCCAACAAGCTGGTCCGTGCGAGCAAGGGCGAACTGCTAGCGCGCCTCGACGGCGACATCGTGATCCACACGATCAACTGGGCGCAGAAGCTCTGCGAGGCGTTCGACACCGGCCCGAGGGACCTGGGCGTCATCGGGCCCAAGCAGCTCTCGCCCGACGGCCGGGTGCACGCGATGGGCGACTTCGTGCTGCACCCCAAGGGCTACCACCACCTTTGTGCCGGCCTGCCGAGCGAGACGGTGACGCGGGCGGTCGAGGTGGACCACGTGATGGGCTGTTTCTACTGCTGCACGCGGGCGCTCTTTGACGAGCTCAACGGCTTCGACGAGGACTACATGCGCGGGCAGACGGTGGACTTCGGCCTGCGTGCCCGGCTGGCGGGGTATCGCTGCTGGGCCGTGCCGACGATCGTGTTTACCCACCGCCACACGCTGCGTCGGGACCGCGCGACCACCGCGGACAGCAACGCGGGCATCGACAACTCCCGGCAGGTGTTCCGCGACAAGTGGGGCTTTGACCGGATCGCGCCGGACCTCGACATCGTGCGCGAGCGCTTCGCGAACACGCCGTTGTTATGGAACGCACAGGTCTTCGGCGTGGGCCCGGGCGTCGATACCGTGCCCGCCAGCGCCCCGCCGACGACCTTCGACAAGAGCGAGTGGGCCCGGTTCAACGCGGACGACACGTTCAGGCAGTGGGTCATGTTCAAGGTCGGCGCGGTGATGCACCTGTTAGAGCAAGGCATCGCGCCGAGGGATCGGGCGGTCGTCGTGCCGGACTGCGGCTCGGGGATCGTGGTGCAGATCCTGGCGACGCGCGGGGTCGAGGCGGTGGGCGTCGAGCGCGAGGTCGGCCACCTGCGGGTCGCGCGCGAGTTCTCCCAGCACCACCAAGCCCGCGTCGGGTACCCCGGCAGGCCGCCGAGGTTCCTGGAGCAGACCGAGCTGCGTCGGCTGCCGATGGACGACGGCTCGGCGGGTCTGGTGTGCCTGTTCGACCGGATGGAGGCGCACGACAACCCGGTGTCGCTGGTCAGCGAGGCGCGTCGGGTCGTCGGCGAAGGCGGCGTCGTGCTGGCGGCGAGCAAGTGCGCGCCTTTGCAGCACGACCAGCCGCTGGCGCCGTACCGCCCGCCGACACCGCTGCAGATGGCAAACCTGATCAAGGCGGTCACCGGCTGGCGGACGCTGATGGAGGTCCAGCAGCAGACGCCCGGCACGCCGATGGTCGTGATGTCCACCGACCGCCCGCTGCCGCAAGCGGCCCCGGCCCCCGCGGCTGCGAAGATCGACCTGACGCTTCAGCCGGCAACGACCGGATAACCGCGCGACGGGCCCGCGGCCGGGCCGCAACCATTCGATTGGACTTGCCCGGGTTTCGATGGAAATCTTTAGGTGTACAATCTCGTCGCCCGATGAGTAAAGTTGTGCGCTCGCCCGCGTCGTCTGGATGGGGGCCGGTCAGTACGCAACAGAAGTTGAGCCAGCGAAAGGACGACATGGGCCTGAACGACAAGCAGATTCTGACCCGGCGACAGGCCGTGCTGGCCGGGCTGGGTACGCTCGTGCTCGGCGGCTGCGCCGCGGGCGGCAGCCGGTACAGCGGCGGCCGGCCGACCGCGTGGGACACCTACCCCGCGCCCCCGGTCGCGCGGCGTTACGGCTACACCGAGGTGAGCCCGACGTACCCGCCCCAACCCGACCCCCGCACCGCCGCGACCCAGCCCGCGACCACGAGCCTGGGCGCGATCTCGCGCTCCGGGTGGACGCGTGAAAACCCGATCCGAAGCAAAGTCAACCCGATGGGCACGATCAGCAAGATCACCATCCACCACGAGGGCTGGAAGGTCGTCGATTTCTCCGACCAGTCCACGACCCAGGACCGCATCGAGACGATCCGATCCGTTCACGTCCGCGACCGCGGCTGGGGCGACATCGGCTACCACTTCATCGTCGACCGCGCGGGCCGCTTGTGGGAAGGCCGGCCGATCCAGTACCAAGGCGCCCACGTCAGTCAGAACAACGAGCAGAACGTCGGCATCCTCGTGCTGGGCAACTTCGAGAAGCAGTCGCCCACCAACGCACAGCTCCACACCCTGTTCGACACCGCCGCGAAGCTCAAAAACACCTACCGCGTGCAGAAGGCGATGGTGCGTTCGCATCAAGAGATCAAGGCGACCAGCTGCCCGGGCAAGAACCTGCAACGCTCGATGGACGCGCTGCGTCGGCACGTGGGGTGATCGTCCGTTCAAGGACACGTCACCAAGCGTTCTGTGGGAAGTGCGTAGGACAGGCATCCCTGCCTGTCGTTCGTCCGGAAGACGAAACATCAACCGACTCTGCTGCGCCGAATGACAGGCTAGAATGCCTGTCCACCCTTCTTTGATGGGGCCGAAACCAAACCAGACGGACAGCCGCCTCCTCTGGCGGCTTTTTCCTTGGCTTGCGTTACAATGGCTCCACCATGGAAGAAGCCCAAACCAGCGAAGCCGGTGTCGAAGCGACCGACGAGCAAGCGGAAGAACAGGTTGACGATACGGTCGAGGTCACCGGTGAAACCCAAGCCGAGTCGAAGACGCCGATCGTGCTGCCCGAGGACCTGGACGCGCGGGTCGAGGCGGCGCTGATGACCAGCGAGCGCCCGATGACCGCGTCGCGCGTCGCCGACGCGTTGCACATCCCCGGCGCGGGCAAGGCGGTCGAGGAGTCGGTCCAAGCGCTCAACGAGCAGTACGAACGCACCGGGCGGAGCTTCCGCATCGAAAAGGTGGCGGGCGCGTGGCAGGTCGTGACGCTGCCGAAGTACGCGGACGTGCTCGACGGGCTGAAGCGTGGCAAACAGGACACCGGCCGGCTCAGCGCGTCGCAGCTCGAGACGCTGGCGATCGTCGCGTACAAGCAGCCGATCGTGCGGGCGGACGTCGAAGCGATCCGTGGCTCGGCGAGCGGCGAGGTGCTGCGCGTCCTGATGGACAAGCACCTGGTCAAGGTCGTCGGGCGGGCCGAGGAGATCGGCCGACCGATGCTCTACGGCACGACCAGGCAGTTCCTGGAGGTGTTTGGTTTGGGCACGCTCAAAGACCTGCCCGAGGCCAACGAACTCAAACCGGTGTGAGGTACGCGATGCATCGACCCTCGTTCTGTTTCGTCTGCCGTTCGATGGTGCTGGGCGTCATCGCGGCGGTGGCGGTCGGGTGCGGCGGGGGCTACGCGATCCAGGGCCGGGTCGTCCGCGGGCCGGTCGCCGAGGTTCAGCTGGTCGGCAAAAACGACCCGCGCCTGACCGAGCCGGACGGCAGCGGCGGCGGCGCGGTGGTTCAGGCGGTGCTCGAGCCCCAGACGCCAAGTGAAATCAAGGACCTTGGCCGACACGTCACCGACGGCCAGGGCCGGTTCGCGATCCCCGTCGACGCGGTGGGCGCGGGCCTGTTCGAGTACGAAGCGCAGCTGGTCGCCCGTCGCGACGGCCACCGGGGCGCGATGGCCCTGATCCCTTTGCCACGCGGGGGCCAGCGCGTGCTGATCACGCTGCCGGTCGGCCACGACACGCTGGTCGTGCCCGAGCGATTGATCGACCGCGTGCGGCGCGACGCCGAGCCTTACCTCGACAAGAACTAAGGCCGCACGTTCGAGCCCGAATCCCTTGCCCGCCCCGAGCCGCGCGATGACCCGCCCCACCTATACCCGGCTGCAGGTCGGCCCGACGGGCTGGGCGTACCTGTTCATCCTCGCCGCCGCCGCGGGGGCCGGGTTCTACACGCAAGCCAACCTGATGTTCCTGGCCGTCGGCCTGCTGCTGGGCGCGCTGGTCGTCTCGCTGTTCTGGGTCTGGCTGTCGCTGCGCGAGATCGCCATCGAGCGGCTGCCGCCGGACCACGGGGTGACGGGCGACGAGGTGGTCTTACGCTACCAACTCGACAAGCAATCGCGCCTGCCGGCGTTCGGCCTGCTGCTGACCGAGACGTGGGGGCGGGGCAAGAAGGGCTACCGCAGGCAAGGGCCGATGCGTGAGCAGCCGCCGCGCCTGCTCGAGCGCCCGACCGGCTGGGTCGTGCACCTGGGCTCGGGCCAGACGCTGCAGGCCCAGGCCTCGTGCTGGCCGACGCGGCGCGGCGACCTTGAACTCGCGCGCATCGAGGTGCACAGCGACTTCCCGTTCGGCATCGTTCGCCGGGTATTGGTCTTCGATGAGCCCGACAGCGTGCTCGTCTTGCCGAGGCTGTACCGCGTGACGCGCGGGGTGATGACCAAGATCACGCGCCTCGACGCCGGCGGGTACCACCAACTGGACAAAGAAGGCGGCACCGAGGAGTTCTTCGCGCTGCGCGATTACCGGATGGGCGACAGCCTGAAGGTGATCGACTGGAAGCACTCGGCGAAGGTCGGCAAGCTCGTGTCGCGCGAGCTGACCCAGCCCGTCCCGCCGAGCCTGGTGATCTATCTCGACCTTTCCGCCTACGCGCCGAAGGAGGCGGGCGCCGACGCCCCGCCGATCGCGCCAGACGACATGCGTCGGGTGGACCGCGCGGTGGACCTCGCGGCGTCGCTGGTGTGCGACGCGTACCAGGCGGGTTACCGCGTCGGCTTGAGCGTCAACGGCGCCGACACGCAGGCGCTGCGCGCCCACCACTCCCTGCCCCACCGCGGCAAGCTGCTGGAAACCCTCGCGCGGCTCGAGCCCGGCAGCGCCCCGGCGATGCGCCGCTACACCGGCGAAGCGCCGTCGGTCATCGTCCGACCGGACCGCGGCAAGTCGCAGGCGGTGAAGACCGGCCGGCGCGCCGTCGTGGTCAGCGGCGAAGACCTCGAACGGTTGTGCGTGCAGACCGAAAGCCGCCACGCCCTGGCCGCGCGCTCGACGCCGGCCTTGCGGCGCGAGGCCCCCGCCTCGGCACAAGGCTTCACCGGCCCGCGCAACACGACCCGCGCCGCCGCCCCGTCCGGCCAACGAGCATGAAACCGATCGACCGCCAGTTCCGACAACTCGCCTTCACCCAGGTCCTGCTGGGGATGCTGGCGTTCTGCATCGCCGAGGGCCAGCCGGTGCTGCTCGCGTTCGTCGGGTTGTTGGCGTTGGTGTCCTGGTTCGTGACCGAGGGGCCCCGGCGTGCCGGGCTGGACCGGAACCTGCTGAACCTCGGCGCGATGGGCGCGGTGTTGTTGATGACCGCCGAGGCGTTGATCACGCACGGGGCCAACCCGGTCGTGATGGTCGGGCACTTCACCATGGCGCTGCAGATGGTGCTGCTGTTCGCGAAGAAGACCCGACGCGAGTACGCCCAACTCGCCGTGCTCAGCCCGCTGCAGGTCATCGCCGGCAGCGTCCTGCCCGGCGGCGTCACACTGGTGTACGGTTTGTTGCTGGTGTTGTACTGCTTCTTGACGCTGCTGACGGTGCTGGTGTTCCAACTCAAGTCGGCGGGCGACCTGGTCCACCAGCGCCACCGCGACGCGAGGCCCGAGGCGGACCCGCCCGACCGGCCCGAGCAGGTCGCCGGGCCCCGGCACCGCTTGCACTTTAGAGCCAGCGCGGTGGTCATTGCGCTTTGCTGTGGCGTCGTGGCATCGTTCGTCTTTGTCGTCATCCCTCGGTCGCAACAAGACCCCTTCGCCGCGGCGCTGGTCGGCGGCGATACGACGCGAGCGGGTTCCCAAACCGGGTTCAACGCGCGCATCCATCTGGGGACCGGATCGATCGCGGGCGGGTCCAGCGAGCCGGTGCTCAACCTCACGATGAGCCAGGACGGCACGCCCATCGGTTCCGAAGACCAGGCCTGGCTGATCCGCGGGGCGGTGCAGGACACCTACGACCCGCTGAACAAGACCTGGTCCCGACCGCCGATGACCGGCATCGACGACCACGCGCTGCGGATGACCGAGTCCGGCGTCCGCCTGGGCAGGCAGGGCAACAACGGCACCCGCGAGGCCGCGATCACCCTCCGGCGACGATCGGTCACCAACCTGTTCACGGTCGTGTCCGACGGCGGGCCGGTCGCCCCCACCTTCGTCGATGCACCCGGGCTGACCTCCATCCACTTCAGCGGCGAGGACCAACACCTGGAATCCGACGACGCGCTCGCCTCGGTGCTGCGGTACCGGGTGCACTGGCACTACTCGCCTTTTACCGACCTGCGCCCGCAATACCGACAACGCCTGCGTGACCTGGATCACGACGGACCGGACCGCGATCGTCGTCGGCGGCCCTGGGAGGATGTGGACGGCCCGAGACAGCCGCCGCCGCCGAGCACGCACGTCTGGCCGGTCGAGCCCGAGCGCATTCAGCGGATGGCGCAGAACCTGCTGCGCGCACGCGACATGCCCGCCGACTACACCGACGCCACCCCGCAGGCGCGTATGGACGCGGCCCGAGCGTTGTCCGAGTACCTGCGACGATCGTACCGCTACACCCTCAACAACCCGGACACCGGCGGGACCGACCCGGTCATCGCGTTCCTGCTCCAGACCCGCGCGGGGCACTGCGAACTGTTCGCCTCCGGCCTCGCGGCGCTGTGCCGGTCCGTCGGCATCCCCGCCCGCCTCGCGACCGGCTACCGCGCAAGCGAGTACAACGGTATCGGCGGGTACTACGTCGTCCGTGAGGCCCACGCGCACGCCTGGACCGAGGTCGATCTGGGGCCCGGCGCCGGCTGGCACGTATTCGACGCGACGCCGCCGGCCGAGGTCGAGCAGGCGTTCACCGCCCGCGGCGGGCTGCTGGGTCGGTTCCGGGCGCTGTACGACCACCTCGAGTTCAATTGGATCGCGACGGTCATCACCTACGACCAAACCACGCAGCAACAGATCCTCGGCGCGTTCGGCAACGCGCTGAGCCAGGGCCCGGACCAGTGGTTCGCCGGCGTCGGCGACTGGGTCACGAGCCAAAGCGAGCAGGTCGCCCTCGATACCGTCGGCCGGGCGTTCGCGCTGGTGATCCTCGCCGCGCTGGCCGTCGCGGTGGTCAGCCTGGTCCGCCTGCTCGTGCTGCGTCATCGGCGGATGGTGGCGCTGCAGCTCACCGCCCTGCCGCGGACCCAACGACGCACGCTCGCACGCCAGCTGCGCTTCTACATCATCATGCTCGAAAGCCTCGAACGCCACGGCCGATCACGCCCGCACTGGCAATCGCCCTTCCAGTTCGCCAGGGCGCTGGCCGACGAGCAGCCGCTGCGTTTCGAGCCCGTCATCCCGCTCACCGAGATGTTCTACGAGGTCCGATTCGGGTACCGGGAACTGGACGGCGATCGGCTGGCACGCGTCCGGCTGCACCTCAAGCGCCTGGAGCAGAACCTCTCGGCCTCGGCACGGCTCTGACGCCACACACGCTCCACGGGCAGACGATAGCTACAATCTCGATTTGCGCCACCTTTTGCAAGCACGATGCCGCCCGACACCCCCGCCACGAAACCGCCCCGCCCGGCCAAGGCCGCGGACGCCGCGCCCAAGCCCGAGCCGGCCGAGCGACTCGCCCGGACGACCACGCCCAAACCGCGCCGCGACGTCGGTCTGGCGTGGCTGGTGGTGCTGGGGCTGGTGGTGCTCGCCGCGGCGCCGCTGTTGATCGACCTGAACCAGCCGGCGCTTTGGTCCGAACAGGAAGCGCTGGCGTTTGCGATCTCGACCGAGACGCACACGCGTAAGACGCCGGTCACCGACGCCCAGACCTCGCTCGACGCGTGGACGCCGGTGTACGAGGGCGCGAGCCGGTGGGACATCGCGCCGGGCGGGGTGTGGCTGCACCAGGTCATGTACACCGGGCTCGATGCGACGGGCTCTGCGGACGAGGCGGGCGTACGCCAGCGCATGCTGCTGCGTGCCCGGCTCGGGTCGGTATTGATGGCGCTGTTGTTCGTCGCGGCGGTGTTCTGGATCGGGCACAGCCTCGGGGGGGTAAGCACGGGCGCGCTGAGTGCGGCGGTGGCGATGACGCTGCCGCTGGTGATCGGTTTCGGTCGCTCGGCGACGCCGGACGCCGCGGCGCTCGCGTGGTCCACGCTGTCGATCGCCGGGGCGCTGTGGGCGATGCGGCCGCTGCGCGCTTCGCCGGCGTTGACGCGGCAGCTGATCGGCTGGCTGGTGTGCGGCGCCGCGTTGGGCCTCGCCGCGTTGACCGCCGGGCCGCGCGCCGTGCCGACGACGCTGCTGTGCACCGTCGTGCTCGCGATGCTCTGCCCCCGGCGAGTGGGCCACGTGATGGGGCTGATCGGTTCCACCGCGATCGCCGCGCTGTTCGTCACGCCCTGGGCTTTGCACGTCCACGACCACGACCCCAACGTCTGGCAGATGTGGGTCAACGAGCTGACCCCGGATGTCGCCGAGGTCGGCGTCGTGCAGGTGCTCCACCGCGCCGGCTGGCGTTTGTCGATGTCGGCGACGCTCGCCGGTCTCTGGCTGGTGTGGTTGATCCCCGCCGTCGCACAGCCGTTCAGCACGTCGACCGGCAAGGCGCGGCGGAAGCTGATGCTGGGCTGGGCGTGGCTGGTGACCTCGGCCGTGCTCGTCGCGCTCGCGCCGGGGCCGACGCGACTCGCCACGCTGTTAGTCACCGTCGCGCCCGCGTCCGTGTCGATCGGGCTGGTGATGCAACAGTTCCACGACCTTTCCGCGGAGGGCCGGCACGCCCGGTTGTGGCTGGTTTGCCGGTGGATCGCCGCGGGCTCGATGCTCGTCCTCGCGGTCGGGCTGCCGACGCTCGCCTACCTGCTCAGCTATCGCCCGGACCTGTTGCACGCGTTGCCGGAACTCAAACGGCCGTTGTTGCTGCCGATGGAGTTGGCGTATTACATCGGTGCCGCCGTCGCGTTGCTGCTCGCCTCGGGTTTGTTCGTTCGTTTCGCGGTCGGCCACCACGCCGGCCGGACGGTCGCGTGCCTGGCGCTCTGGCTGCTCACGGTTTTCACGCTCGGCATCATCCCGATCGCGCGAGGCCCGCTGTTGAACAGCCCCGCCGAGCTGCCCGACCCCGCCCCGCCGAGCGCCAGCCTGTAACCGACCATGCGAAGCCCCCAGCGCATCATCGACGCCAACGGCAACCGCGCCCGCGAAGCGCTGCGGGTGCTCGAAGAAGCCGCGCGGTTCGTCGTGGACCACGCGGAACTCGCCGGCGAACTCAAGCAGCTTCGGCACGACCTGGGCCAGGCGATCGCGAACATGCCGGGCCTGATCCACCACCGCGACACACCGGGCGACGTCGGCACCGAGTTGTCTACGCCCAGCGAGCAGGCCCGCGCCGGCGTGGTCGGCGTCGCGCAGGCCGCGGGCGCGCGCCTGTCCGAAGCGCTACGGGCGATCGAAGAATACGCCAAGGTGTTGCCCGCCGACGCGCACGCGGCCGCGCTCGCCCGGTCCGCCGAGCGCGCCCGCTACCGCGGGTACGACCTGGCCCAGCGGCTGCTTCGCCTGCTGGGCAGCGGCGGACGCGGGCAGTGGCGCCTGTGCCTGCTGTTGACCCGGTCGTTGTGTACCCACCACCACTGGCAGGCCGTGCTGGAGCAGGCGCTCGACGCCGGCGTGGACGCGGTGCAGGTGCGCGAGAAGCGGATGGACGGCGGCCCGCTGTTGGCGCACGTACGGCACGTCATCGCGATCACCGCGCAACGCGCCGCGGTGACGGTCAACGACCGGCCGGATATCGCCCTGCTCGCCGGAGCCGACGGCGTGCACCTTGGCCAGAGCGACCTGGACCCGCGCGCGGTCCGCCAACTCGCCGGCGATCGGCTGATCGTCGGCGTGAGCACCGCGACCCTCGACCAGGCCAGGCGCGCCCGCGAGGACGGCGCGGACTACTGCGGCGTCGGGCCGATGTTCGCCACCACGACCAAGCACAAGCCCGAGCTCGCCGGGCCGGCTTATCTGCGCGACTACCTCGCATGGGACGCCCTGCCCCACCTCGCCATCGGCGGGGTCACGCCGGACAACGTGGCCGGGCTCGCGGCGCTGGGGTGCAAGGGCGTCGCGGTCAGCGCCGCGGTGTGCTCGGCGCATGACCCCCGGGCCGCCGCCGCTTCGCTGATCGAAGCCATGCCCGTCGCTGCGCCCGGGCCTTGACCCGCCCGAAACCGTTACAACCCGCAAGGCTTGACGCGCGCTTGCCCATCTCGCCGGCGTTTTGCAGGCGTCGCACACCCGCGACAACCCCCACGATCGGCAGGGATTGACACACGACCTGTGATGCACGGTCCGACCTTGTCCGATCACTCAGTCAGCGACGGGCCATCATCCGCGGGCCGCCGCGAAAGGTCGGGACCGTTATGCGACACCTCGCCGTTATCTTCGATATCCGCGGCACGCTGCTCGTCGAGCCGCCGCCGCAGTTCACGCTCAACGCGACGATGCTGCAGGCCAAGAGCCTGCACGTGGACCCGATCCGCTTCGCGTCGTGCTGGTTCGAGCACGCGCACCAGACGCCGACGAACGTCGAGCTGCCGTGGATCGAATCGAACCTGCAGGCGGTGTGCGACGACCTGGGCGTGCGGCTGGACCCGCTGCTGCGTCGCCGGCTGGCCGAGCAGCGCGAGCGCATGATCCGGCGGACGCTCAAGCCGCGTCGCGCCGCGGTCCGCACGCTGACGCGCATCCGCGCCGCCGGGCTGCGCACCGCCGTGGTCGGCGACGTCCCGCCGGACGTGCGGATTATGCTGCAACAGACCGACATCGCCAAGCATCTGGACGTCGAGCTGCTCTCGACCAGCGGCACCTGCAAGCACGACGACCCGCGCGTGCTCCGCCGGACACTGAAAGAACTCGGCCTGCCCGGCGAGGCCTGCCTGTACGTCTCGACCGGCGGGTTTAAGGAACTCGACGCCGCGGATTACCTCGGCATGAACCCGGTCGCCTTCCGCCCGGTCGAGGACGACGACGACGCGGCGGCATCGCCCGCGACCTTCGGCGGCTACCCCGCGGTCGGCACGATGATCGAGGTGTACTGGATGGCCACTGAATCGGCGGCGGCGGTGGCGTGAAAAGCGGCTGACAGGTACCCGCCGGTCAACGCCCGGGGGTCATACGTCAAGCGATGAGCTCATGCGGAGAACGCGCGTACCCTGATTGCATGCGTTTAGACCACTCGACGCCCGCGCGTGACGCGGCGGCTACGGCGTCCAGGCTATTCCGCAGCGTCTTCAATCTCGATCGGCAGCGGTTCGCCTTCGACCCGGTCCAGCTCGCGCGGCCGGGCCGGCTCGGCACGCACCGGGTCGCGGCGCGAACGCGCGGTCGGCAGGTCCGCGGGCGGCGGGATGTCGGCGCTCGCCTCGAACAGCGGGAGCCACTTGGTGTCGTCTACCGTCTTGTCGAAGGCCGCCTGCACCTCGAGTTGGTCGGCGGGTACGCGGTACCAGCTCTCGACACCGACCGGTTTGCCACCGGCGTCCCACGTCAGCTCGCGGCAGACCAGGTAGTGCCGGGCGTTGCGCGTGCCGGCGTACCACCACTGCACGACCCTCGGCGGGTCGGTGGGATCGACCAACCTCGGCGGCGCGGACAACACGCCCTCGGCCAGCGCCGTCGATTCGTAACGCGCGTCCAACGCGGCGCGGTCGATCAGCGTCGGCGTGCAGCCGGTGATCAAGAGCGTCGCGAACAGGATCGGCCAGGGTTTCAACGCGCGCCCCCGACTTAGAAACGCCGCCCGCCTGTGGCCCCACCCCGGCGGGGCGGCGGCGCGTCGTCCTGCGCCGGCGACTGCGGGCTGCCGACCAGCTCGGCGTTGGTCTCGAAACGGTCCAGCGCCTTGAGCAGCTGCTCGACCTGCATGACCGGGTTCATGTTCAGCAGCCTTCGGCGGAGCGCGTTGACCGTGACCAGCTCCTTCTTGGGGATCAGCCGGTCCTCGTTGCGCGTGCCCGACGCGGCGAGGTCGATCGCGGGGAAGATGCGCTGCTCGGCGATCTTGCGGTCGAGGATGAGTTCCATGTTGCCCGTGCCCTTGAACTCCTCGAAGATGACCTGGTCGCCGCGGCTGCCGGTATCGACCAGGGCCGAGGCGATGATCGTCAGCGAGCCACCTTCTTCGAACTTGCGCGCGGCGCCGAAGATCTGCTTCGGGATCGTCATCGCCCCCGCGTCCAGGCCGCCCGACAGCGTGCGCCCGGTCTGGGCCATGTTCGGCGCGGTGTTGAACGCCCGTCCCAATCGTGTCAACGAGTCCATCAGCACGACGACGTCCTTGCCCATCTCGGCCAGCCGCCGACAACGCTCGATCGCCGCGATCGCCAACCCGCAGTGCCGTTCGGGCGTGTGGTCGTTGGACGACGCCCAGACGGTGCACGGCACGTTGCGCCGGAACTCGGTGACTTCTTCGGGCCGCTCGTCGATCAGGAGCGCAAAGACCTCACACTCGGGGTGGTTGGTCTGGATGCCCATCGCGATGTTCTGCAGCAGCGTGGTCTTACCGGCCTTGGGCGGGGAGACGATCATGCCGCGCGTGCCGTACCCGATCGGGCAGAACAGGTCGATCAGCCGGCAGGCGTCCGGGCAGCCGGGGTACTCGAGCGTCAGCCGCGGCTCGGGCATGATGATCGTCATGTCCTCGAACCGGCGCAGTGTGCCGAAGTCCTCGGGCGTCTGTCCCTCGATCTTGACGATGTCCTTCACGCGCCGCGCCTGCGGATCGATGGCGTTGTACTTCTGCTTCTTCTTCCCGCCCGAGCGCTGCTGGGGCTGGGGCCCGCCGCCGAACGTCTTGCCCAGCGAGCACTCGAGCATCATGCCAGGGCGCAGGTCGTACTTCTCGACGAGGTGGCCGGCGACGACCGGGTCCTTGGGGTCTGAGAGAAAGGTGTCGCCGAGTTGACGCAGCCGGCCGTCGGACTTCGGGCCCTGCTCGTAGATGCCGATGACCGTTTCGGTCGGCTCGTCGTCTTCGGGCTGTTCGGTGTTAGCGGACTTAGACTTGCGGCGTCGGCGCGAGCGTCGGCGTTTGCGCGGCTTGCCCTCGCCGTCGTTCTCGACGTTTGCATCGGCGTCGGGATCGGCGTCGGCCTGGTCCTTGGTGGCGGTCGGGGCGACCGCGCGGTCCTGTTCCTCGGTGGCCGAGGTGTCCTTGTCCTGGTCCTGATTGTCTTGGCTCATGCCTGTGTCACTCTCGGCCACGGGCCCATCGGCGGGAGCGGCCTGGTGAAAGAAAGAAGGCGTCCGGCGCGTCAACGGCTCAGACACCGCCATCACGTTCCGGGCCCGGCATCCACGCCGCGCTCCGGGACGTCATGACTGGAAGATTGGAGTCGAACTCCGGCTGCCCAAACCCACACCCCCCGCCGTGCTCCGCCCTCAAACAGTTCAAACGTGCACGGTGCGAGTACCCGGTGGGACAGGAAGTCCTGTCTCCCGGCCGCGACACGCATCGGCGCTCCACGTCGGCCGGCCATCGGATGGAAGGGGCTGTCGATCGGCCGTCCCAGACGACAAACCGACTCTCATGTTTTACCCGCATCGGCCCGGGGGATCAAGTCCTGAAGCGCAGGCCCCGGCGAGCGGCTGCAGCCGACCACCTTCCGCCCAACCCGCCGACCAGCCCGACCCCAATCCGCCATCCCGCTTGATCGCGGGCGCCGGGCGAAGCATAATCCCTGTTTACGACTGAAAAGCGATTCTCATGACGCCAACCGCCTACCTCGGGCTCTACTGCCTGGTCATCGTCGCCGCCTCGCTCGTCGGCGGGTGGGTGCCCCTGCACCTGACGCTCACCCACAAACGCATCCAGCTCGCCAACTCGCTCATCGGCGGGTTCATGCTCGGCGTCGCGCTGCTCAGCCTCCTGCCCCACGCGCTGATCTCCGGCAACGACCCCGCCGTCCTCATGCTCTGGCTCGTCGCCGGCGTGATGACCATGTTCCTGCTCGAACGCTTCTTCCACTTCCACCAACACGACCTGCCCAGCCACCCGCCCAGCGCGCACGCGCCAGGCGGCGGCCACACACACGCGCATCACGACCACGACCACGACCACGGCCCCGGTTGCGAGCACGACCCCGCGCCCGTCACTGTCGAAGACTGCGACGACGACTCGACCCAGGCCCCGCACTATGACCGCAACCCCAAGCTGTCCTGGTCGGGCGCCGCGGTCGGGCTGGTGCTGCACTCGCTGATCGCGGGCATCGGGCTGGGCGCGGCGATGACCGCCGACCACGACGTCGCCTGGCCGGGCCTCGCGCTGTTCCTCGTGATCGTGATGCACAAGCCCTTCGACGCGATGACGCTGCTCGCGCTCGTCGCCACCAGCGGCTGGTCACGCAAGGCCGGCCACCTGATCAACGCCGTCTTCGCGCTGGTCGTGCCCCTGGGTGCCGGCATCTTCCTGCTCGAATTCGCCGACGAGCACGCGGGCCACTCCGCCCTCGTCGGCAACGCCCTCGCCTTCTCCGCCGGCGTCTTCCTGTGCGTCGCGCTGTCGGACCTGCTGCCCGAGCTCCACTTCCACCAACACGACAAAGTCAAGCTCACCGCCGCGCTGATCGTCGGCCTCGCGCTCGCGTGGACGATCAACTACTTCGAGATGAAGCAGCACGACCACGGCCACGACCACGGCCCGGTCCCGCACGACCACGACGGCGACGGCGTGCCCGATCACTAAGCGAACCCTTCAACTTCAAGCCCACAGCGTTGCTTCAAGCAACGCTGTGGGATACCGTACCTTCATGCCAATTCCGGGCAAACGCTGGTATCACGTCACCTTCTCAACCCACAACAGTTGGTTGCCCGGCGACCCGCGCGGCTTCCGAAGCAAGCACCACCGCATCCACTCATCCGGCGACCACCGCAACCCACCACCCAAGGGCGAGCACGCCGGCCTTCACGCGCACGCGAAAGCAATCTCCGGACGCCCTGTCATGCTCGCAACCACTGAACGAACCACCGTCGGCAAAGCCGTTGTCAAGACCCTACTGAAACACGACCATGACGTGCTTGTTATCTCTGTCAGCGCGATGCACGTCCACGTACTAGCACAGTTGCCTGACGACCTGCAGCAAGCCAAAGACTCGGTCGGCTTCGCCAAGCTCTCCGCGTCGATCCGGATCAAGAACGAAGTCCCCGGCCAAGTCTGGGCACGGGGGTGCAAACCGAAACCGATCCGTGACGAGGCCCATCATCGCAACACCTTCGCCTATATCTGCCGGCACATCGACGAAGGGGCGTGGGTGTGGACGTTCCGCGATGGGTCAATCGAAGAGGCTAAATAGCGTGGATCCCACAGCGTTGCTGGAAGCAACGCCGTGGGCTTAATAAACAGCAATCACCCTTAACAAGCCCACGGCGTTGCCTCAGACAACGCCGTGGGATCACCGATGGATCACCGTAAGATCGCAGCGCCACCGCGCGATACAATACCCCGCTATGCCCACCGCACCCGAACAATCTCAGGTCAGCTCCGTCGCCTTCGTTTCGCTGGGTTGCCCGAAGAACCTGGTGGACTCGGAGAAGATGCTCGGCCTGCTCGCCGAGGACGGGATCACGCCCGTGCCCGCCGACCTGATGGCAGAGGGCGCCGCGGACGCCGTGGTCATCAACACCTGCGGGTTCCTCGAGGCGTCCAAGATCGAGTCGATCGACGAGATCAACCAAGCCGCGGAGCTAAAAAAGCAGGGCAAGCTCAAACGCGTCGTTGTCGCCGGCTGTTTGGTCCAGCGCCACAAGGCGAAGATGCTCGAGTGGTGCCCGGACATCGACGCGATGATCGGCGTGTTCGACCGCGACCGGATCGTGACGGCAGTCAGAGGCCCCCGGAATGTTATCGCGGCGAATGAGAAGCTCAAAGAGAGCTCGATCGAGTTGCCCGTCTACTCCTCCATCGCGACCAACGCCACGATCGCCAAGCAGAACCGCGCGATCCAAGGCGGCAACGAGTTGGGCTACTTCGAGTCCGACGACGCCCGCCTGCGACTGACGCCCCGCCACTACGCCTACCTCCGCGTCTCCGAGGGCTGCAACCAGGGCTGCGCGTTCTGCACGATCCCCTCGATCCGCGGGCGCATGCGTTCCAAGCCCGTCGACCGCATCCTCGCCGAGGCGACCGAACTGTTTAACGACGGCGCGTTCGAGCTCTCGCTCATCGGCCAGGACACCACCTCCTTCGGCGAAGACATCGGCTACGGCCAAGGCCTGTCCGGCATGCTCACCGAACTGGACAAGCTCGCGTCTAACTTTGGTGGGGCCTGGCTGCGTTTGATGTACGCCTACCCGTCGTGCTTCACCGACGAGATGATCGACACGATCGCCCGCCTTCCCAACGTCCTGCCCTACATCGACATGCCGCTGCAGCACATCAACGACGAAGTGCTCGACAACATGCGGCGCAAGACCTCGCGCAAGCTCATCGAGACGCTGCTGGGGAAGCTGCGCGACCGCGTGCCGAACATGACCATCCGCACGACCTTCATCTCCGGGTACCCCGGCGAAACCGACGCGCAGCATCAGGAACTCGTTGATTTCGTAAGGGATTTCGGCTTCGACAACATGGGCGTGTTCCCCTACTCCAACGAGCCGGGCACCAAGGCCGGCGCCGCGTACAGCAAGGGCGGCGCGATCCCCGACGACGTCATCCAGGCGCGCATCGACGAGTTGATGGGCACGCAGCAAGCGGTCGTCTTCGCGCGCAACGACGCGCTGGTCGACGCGGGCGAGGTGTTCGACGTGTTGATCGACGACGAATACGCCGAGGTCGAGTACGAGGGCATCAAGGCCCCGATGACGCGCTACGCCGGACGAACGTACCAGCAGGCCCCCGACATCGACGCGACGACGTACGTCGATTCGAAACAAACCCTGTCGCCCGGCGAAGTCGTGCGATGCCAGATCGTTGATACCGAGGACTACGACCTCATCGCCCGCCCGGTAGACGAACTCCAAGGCAAGGTGTCGCTGCCGCTGCTTTGATCGGAGTCTTAATGACAACCCAATCCGCACACAAATTCAATCTTGTCTTGGTTGATCCGAAACAAGCGTTATGCGATGCGTGGTCGCTGTTCTTCGCCGACTTGCCACGCGTATCGATACATCACGGGAAGTTCGAAGAATTAACTGAATACGATTGCATGGTTTCGGCGGCAAACTCGTTCGGTCTTATGGATGGCGGAGTCGATCTCGCAATCACCTCCTATTTTGGCATCGAGTTGATGGATCGCGTTCAACAAGCCGTCATCGACGAATATCGCGGCGAGCAGCCGGTTGGTACATCGATGATCGTCGAAACCGGTCACGCGAAGCACCCGTACATCGCACACACACCGACCATGCGTAAACCCATGCGGATCACGAAAACAGATAACGTTTATGCCGCGATGTTTGCGATGCTTTGTGAAGTGTGGCGTTTTAATCGCCGTGAACCCGTTGACAAAATGATTCGAACAGTCGCGTGTCCGGGCCTTGGAACCGCTTGCGGTGGCATGCAACCGGAAAAGGCGGCTAAGCATATGTCACTGGCATACTACAATTTCTTAGACCCGCCGAAACAAATCTCGTGGCCTTACGCCGAGGCACGTCAAACCGCGATCGGCGCGGGTGGGGACGGCAAGTATTAATCGACCGATTCGAAACTTTCCCGCCTTTTCACAAAACCTCCCACCCTGCGAAACCTTGCGACCCCAACCGCCGCAGCGGTGTTTCGCCGTCGATTCCCCTTGGCGCGGGCGTTTTCTGTGATAGCTTTAGCTCACAGGAAGCAAAGCGATGCCCGAAGACCTTGATACGCCCGCGAAACCGTTGCAACCGTCACAGACGGTCGGCGTTCGGCCGGTGCGCCGGGTCGTGCGTCGCAAGCGTCGGCGTCCGATAACGCAAGGCTCCGGCGATCAAACGCAACCGCAGCCTTCGCTGCGGTTGGTCGGCGTTGGTGCGCCCGACGTCAGGCCGCCGACGCAGAACCCCACGCCGATCGACAGCGCGACCGACCCGCGTTGGGTGCTCGCGGTTCGCACCGCCGAGATGCTCGAGGGCGACGTGCTGCCGCCGGACAAGCGCGAGGCGCTGATGCGCACCGGCAAGGTTATGGGCCTGAGCCCGTTCGACTGCTCGCTGGTGTTGGCGATCGTGCAGGATCGCGCCCGCCGGGGCGTCGCGCCCGAGCGCTGCCCCGCCGCGGGCAAGTCGCAGCTCGCGCTGATCCCCCTGCCGCGTAGCCGTTCGCTGTGGTCCGCCTTCACCGACAGGCCCGGGCAGACGCTGCTGCTCGCCGCGGGCATGCTCGCGCTGCAAGCGCTGGTGATCTGGATGCTGTTGGGCTGATCAGCCCTTGATGCCCGCCATCATCTTGAACGTGCCCCAGAGGATGTACAGGTCCATCTTCCACGACGCGTTTTCGACGTACTTGATGTCGTAGCGGATCCATTCCTGGAAGTCCATGCCCGGCTCGCGCGAGCGCTTCACTTGCCACAGGCCGGTGATCCCCGGCCGGACCGACAGGCGTGCTTCGCGCCAGGCGGGGCTGAACTGGTTTTCTTTGTACGGGCTGGGCCGCGGGCCGACGACGGACATCTGCCCGAGCAGGACGTTGAAGAACTGGGGCAGTTCGTCGATGTTGGCCTTGCGCATGAAGTTGCCCATGCGGGTGATGCGCGGGTCGTTCTCGATGTAGAACTGCGGGCCGTCGGCCTGGTTTTCTTCGAGCAGCTGCTGCTTGATCTCGTCGGCGTTGTTGAACATCGTGCGGAACTTGAGGCAGGGGAACTCCTTGCCGCCCATCGATTCGCGGCGGTGGGCAAAGAAGATCGGCCGGCCGTCCTCGAGGTAGATCAGCAGCATGAGGATGGGGTACAGCGGCAGCGTGAGCGCGAGCATGACCAGCGCGAAGGCGATGTCGAACAGCCGCTTGGTGATGCGGTACAGCGAGCGTCGGCTGCTGTTGCGTTCGCGGTCGGCGAAGTGCTCGGTGGGCTCGATGGCGTGCCACTCCAGGCGATCGACCGCGGGGCGCAGGTCGGGCTTGTCCCAAAGCACCGCGGGTCCGACGACGCTGTCGATGCCTTCGAGTTCGCGCCCCGTGCCGACCCAGACGGGGCCGACGAAGCGCGTGTCGTGGTCGGCGGGGGCGGACTTGTCGCTCCAGACCTCGCCGTCGAGCCGGTGGGCCCGCCCGATGGTCGCGTCCGGGCGTTTCCAGACGTGGACCAGTTCGTGGACGAACTCGTTGACCTGCCTCGGGTCACGCCGGTTGAAGACGCAGCCGTCGACCGACAGCGTCGTGCGCTGGTGGGCGGGGATGGATCGGCGGAGCTTTCGCCACGCGTGTCGCGGCTGCTCGGCGACCTGCCACTGCCGGGCGATCTCTTCGTGCGGGGTCACGGCGACGCGGCCGAGGCGGTAATCGATCTGCCGGTACATCCGCTCGAAGCGGACGAAGTTGTCCTGATCGTCGGCGATGACGCACTCGCGGTAGCCGGGGTCGTGTGTGTCGTGGATGCGCGCGAACAGGACCTGGGGCTTGAGCCAGCTCAGCGAGTCGATCAGCCGGCCGAGGCGGAAGATCGACAGCGAGTCGGGGTCGGTGAGCAGATACAGCTCGGCGTGCCTGACGATCTCGGACGCTTCGCCCTGGCGGACGACTTGCACGCCGCGGGCCGCCCAGAACCGGTCGTGCAGCATGATCGGGTCCAGGCCCCAGATCGTGGGCATCTCGCCGGCGGGGCCGGTGGCTGGGGGGCTGGTATCGGCGGCGGTGATCATGGGCGATCGGGTTCGGCGTGCGGGTCGGCCGAGGTTGTTTGGGCTCGCGTCAGTCGAGGTCGTGCTCTTGGCCGTTGCGCGCGTGGCCGTTGGCGGTGCCGTTGATCGCCGGGGTGTCGTCGTCGTCGCTGTAGCTGGCGACGGCGGTACCCAGCGGGCCGAGTCGCGCCGAGCGGGTCTGGTCGAGGCGGCGCTTGCGGGTCGCGCGGTCCGGCCGGCGTTCCTGGCTGATGACCGAGGCGTAGGACGTGTGGTCGAGGTCGCGCTCGAGCGCGTGGTTGAAGACGACGCCGGCGATGTTCGCGCGGACCGAGCGGAGCTGCTCGAGCGTGCGCGCGGCCAGCGACTTCTGGTCGCCGCGCGAGACGATGAGGACCGTCGCGTCGGACTCGGCTGCGGTGATCGACGCTTCGAGCGAGCCGAGCACCGGGCCGGTGTCGATCAGCACGATGTCGAACGCCTCGCGTGCCTGGCGGATCAACTCGCGGACGGCGGTGGGCGAGAGCTTGCTCGCGTCCGACGGCCGGGCCTTACCCACCGGGAGGATGAAGAAGTGCTCGATCCCGGTCGCCGCGACGCAGCCGCGCAGCTTGCCGGGGGTGCACGCGTTGAGCAGGCCGACCGAGCTGTCGTGCTGCAGGCGGACCGCGGTGTCCAAATCGTCCTGGCTCATCAGGTTCTCGTCGATCAGCACCTGCTCAAGCGGCCGTTCGTGCGCGGCCGCGAGCGTCTGGGCGCGGGCGAGATCCGCTTCGTCGAGCAGGTTGTGCCGGCGGATGACCTGATCTAACGGCTCGTGAACGACGGTGCCCATGCGGCGCGACAGGCCGGCTCCGACCAGGTCGCAATCGATCACGAGCGTGCGGGTGCCCGTGGCGGCGAAGGACATGCCCAACGCCGTGGCGAGCGAGCTCTTGCCCGAGCCCGCGGCGGGGCTGGTGATCGAGAACACGCGGTTGGACCCGCCGATCTGCAAGAGCGTGCGGATGTGGTGGACGCAGTGCGCCGCGGTCTCCGCTTCCTCGGGGTCGGTGAGGTCGGCGGGCAGCGTCGGGAGGATGCCCAGCACGTTCGTATCGGGCATGCCCATGGTCGTGTCCGAGACGTGGCGCAGCCGGCGGTCGAAGACGCCGACCAGCATCACCATGCCGAAGCCCACGAAGAAGCCGCCGATCGAGCCGACACCCGCGAGTTGAACGCGTTTGCCGGCGTTCCAGGGCGTGGTCGGCGTGACGGCCTCGGGCCCGGGCTGGATCCGCGAGATGTCGTCCTGGCTCATGAACGTGATGCTCGTCTTGAACCCGTCGATCTTCGAGTCGATCTCGCGGATCTTCGTGCCCAACTCGTCCAGGTCGCGTTCGATCCCGGCGATCGAGCTGAGCTTGGCGTTGAGGTCCGCGATGAGCTGGCTCTTCTCGGTGATCTGATCGAGCACGACCCTCCGCCTGGCCCGCAATTCGGCGACCGCGTCGGGGATCGCCTGCTCGACCTGCTGCTGGGGGTTCTCCAGCCAACGGGTCTCGAGCTCGATGACCTTCCGGTCCACCTGCGAGAGCATGGTGCGCGTGCGCTTGACGTCGGTGTGGTTTTCGCCCCAGCCCAGCACTTCGGTCATCTCTTCGAGCTGGCGTTGCAGCACCTCGCGGCGCTCGACGAGCGCCTGCATGTCCGGGTCCTGCAGCATCAGTTCCTGCCGCGACGCGGGGCTCTCGTCCTGCTTCAGGCTCTCGTAAGGCTTGAGCTCGAGGTCGATGGTCGTGAGGATCGATTCGAGACGCGAGAGCTGGTCGCCCAGGCGTGTTCGGCGGGCCCTGAGGTTGTCCACGTCTTCGTCGGGGATCAAGTCGGCGATCTCGGCGACCTTGTCGCGGCGCTCGGCTTCGAGGTCGGCCTTCTGGTCGGTCAGCAGGCGCACGTTCTCGCGGATATCCGTGGATTGTTCCTGCTTCTGTTTTTCTTTGTACGCCTCGAGTAACGCGTTGACGCCGGCCGCGGCGGTGTAGCGGTCCGCGTCTTCGTAGCGAACGTACAGCAGCGTGTCGTCGTTCTTGCCCGGCTCGGACAGCGTGATATTGTTGCTGAACGAGTCGATCGTGATCTCGGACAGGTGGTCGGGCCGGCGGGCGAGGTTTTCCTGCCAGACGCGCGTGCCCATCGCGCTCTCGATGACCTCGACCGACTTGAGCCGGCGGATCTCGCCGTTGACGAAGTTGATGTAGCGCTCGTTGACCGACAGGTCGGTGATATCGACCGCGACGCCGCTGTAGTCGGGCTTGATATCGATGAAGGTCTGCGCGCGGTACAGGTCGCCCTGGCTGTGGTAGCCGAGGTAGCCGCCGGCGACGGCGAGCAGCACGGCGAGCAGGATCGCCCAGTGCCAGCGCCCGCGCAGCAGCCCGGTCAGCATCGAACGCCGTTGGGCGATCTCCGACTGCTCGGACTGGCCGTAAGGGTCGTTGTAGGGGTCTTCACGCATCGGAGTCTCGCTCCCGCCTCGTGCCCGGGTGGGCAGGTTCTGCCGGATCATTTGATTGTACCCACTTCGAGGTGGACATTTAAACCGTGGCCGGAAGTCGCGGTCTTCCGGGCGTGTTCAGGACGGCAAAAAATCGTGACGCCCTTCCTATTCATCGGTTGCAGGCCTGTTGCGATTAACAGCGGGATCGGGGGGGCCGTGGGTCGCGGCGGGGGTCGCAGCCGGCCCGATAAAAGCTCACGGCGAGGCGGACGCGAGGTGGTACTGGTGTACCGGCACGGACGCCCAGGCCAGGACCCTCAGCGCCCCGGCGATCAGCAAGAAGGCGAACAGCAGCGTCGCCCACTCGGACAGCGCCCGGATCAGGTCCGCGGTCATCGGCGCCGAATGCCCGTCGTAGAGCCAAAGCGTCCCGCCCAAGGCGAGCGCGCTGCACAGGATCGCGACCACCGGGCTGATCAACAGCAGCGTCGTGCGGACCGAGTAACGCATCGGCGAGCCGAACACGAAGCCGTAGCTGATCAGCATCAGCGACAGCACCGTGGGCAGGCCCTTGCACGCGCTGGCCAGGGGCAGCATCGTGCCGCCGACGACCAAGCGATGGGCCGTGCCCGGCGCGGCGTCGAGGACCTCGACGTGGACGCCGAACACGCCGTAGAGTTCGGCGATGGCGTAGGCCTCGATCAGTTGGATGGGCGTGGCGATCAGCGCGGCGAGGGTGTAGGGCACGGGCACGAGCAGCAGCATCACCAGCCAGGCGGGCATGAACTGCTTGACGACCGACTTGCCGGTGCTGGCGATGATCGCGCCCGCGACCATGAGCACGGCGCCCAGGTGCCAGGCCGAGCGAAGGTGGAAGACGTAGTGGGCCATGTAAAACAACTGCGCCCCGGCGAAGAGCACGACCCATCCGACGGCGTACCCGCCGGGCCGGACAAAGCGGAAGCGTGCCCGCCGGACCCAGACCAGCCACGCCATGATGGGGATGACCAGGACAATCGGGCGGGCGTAGTCGTTCTGGATCGCGGAGATGGCCATGTCGTGCCATGCCGACCAGGTCGCCAGCAGCGCCGCGCCGACCGCCAGCAGCAGGCGGACGCCGTCGCTCTTGCGCCAACCGTTGCGGGCGAGCATCTTGATGGCCATGGCTCGTTGCTTCATGCGTTTACCGCGGATCGTCTTCGCTGTCGTGGATCACGTTGCCCGGCACGACCTCGTCCACCACGTGCCGGTCCCGGCCGACCACCGCGCCCGGGCACACGACGCTGCGCACCAGCACCGCCCCGCTCTCGATCTTCGCGCCCGACAACACGACCGAGTCGTGCACGACGACGTTGCGCCCGACCGACGCGCCCGGCTCGATGATGCCGAACGTCGGCCGCCACTGTTCTTCGAACGGCTGGCCGACCTCGCAACGCCCCGCCGCGCGGTGATGAAACGCGCGCAAGGCGCCCACGTAGCCCGACAGCGTGCGGACCGACATCGCGACCGGGCCGGCGAACTTCGCGACACGCACGTCGTGGGTCTGCGACAGTTCCGGCAGCATCTGCTCGTTCAGGTCGCAGAACCCTACGGGGCTGACCGAACGCATCGTCCCGCAGCGGAACAGCATCAGCCCGCTGGGCACGCCCTTCGGATCGGTCCCCAGCGTAAAGTCGCCTTGTGCCGAGTGCAGGTCCATCGCGATGCGAATCAACGGCTCGAACAGGATCTGCCCGGCGCTGGCGACCAGCAACTGGTCGTCGTCCTCGTAAGAACGCGCGATATCGCTTAACAGCCCCGCCGTGCCGCGGAACGAAGACGGGTCGTGTTCGATGCTCATCCGCACCGGGCCGAATCGCTCGACGCCGGGCGTCAGGCCCGAGCCTCGGCTGATCAGCACCCGCACGGGCAGTTCCGGGATGCCCAAGGTCTCGGCCAGCGTGATCAGCTGCTCACGCCAGCAATCCAGCACCGTCCGGCTCGCGCCCACGGGCAGGCTCGGCGAGGCCCGGCCGGTCAGCTTACGCATGGTGTTCGCGCGTACCTGGCCGGCCAACAACACCACCGCCCGCAGGTCCGACAGGGGACGCCGAACCGGTTTTGGCTGGCTTGGGCTGCGCTCCCCCTCGTTTTCGACGATCCGCAAAGTCATCTCAAGCCCCTGGCTTTCTCCCCGACACCGACACGGGCCGGTGCCGTCGCTTTCTCCACTCGCGTTTGGCCTTCCCAAACGCGGGTCCCAAACCCAACAGGCGAGTGACGCTCGCCAGCCGGACAAATTAATCCCCTCGGGGCAACTGCTTAAAACATGCCCCACGAACGGCGGTTTGGCTAATTCCTCCCGCCACCCCGCAGACGCCGGCGCAAGCCGCCCATCAGCAAGACCAGTGCAAACGGCAGGCCATCGACGAGGTACCGCCTGGCCAGCCGTCGGGGCTCCTGCACCAACCGATGGACCCATTCTAACCCCAGCCGCTGCATCCATAAAGGGGCACGTTGCACTTCCCCGGTCAAAAAGCTCAGGCTGATGCCGATCCCCAGCCACCACGCGCCCGGCAAAGACGGCCGTAAATCCAGGATCAATCGCTCCTGCTTGGGCGATCCCAGGGCCACGTAAACCAAGTCTGGACCTGCGTTAACGAGTTTCTCTCGCAGCCCGGCCACGTAGGATGCGTCCGCCTCGAAGCCCATCGGCGGGCACTCGGTCCCGGCGATGACCAGCCCCGGGCAGCGCTCTCGCAGCACCTCGGCGGCGCGGTCCGCGACGCCGGGGTTGCCGCCCAGGAGGAAGACCTTCGCCCCCCGCTCACCCGCCGACTTGGATAATGGCTCGAGCATCGATGAGCCGGCAACCCGCTCGGGCAGCGCGCAGCCCTGGACCCGGCTTGCCCAAATAATCGGCATCCCGTCGGCGACGACCAGCTCGGCACCGTTCAGCGTCTCGCACCACGACGCGTCCTTCGACGCCCGGCGGGCGATCTCCAGGTTCGGCGTCACGACCCAGCCGCCCACGCCCGACCGCACCCCCGCCATGATCCGATCGATCGACTGGGCCATCGTCACTCGGTCGAAGCGCAGCCCGCTGATCTCGACGCGCTCACGCGCGCCGCTGTCCTCCCGGGCCGCAGGATTGACCGCCTCGGCCCGGCTCATCGCGACCCGCCTTCCTCTTGCACCTCATTCACCGGCGCGACGCTCGGCGACAGCCGGTACGCCGACACCTCGCGCCTCGGCAGCCACACCGCGGTCGCGTCGCGGAAGACCAACTGCATCCGCTCGTCCTTGGCCGGCCCCCAATCACGTCGCCCGCGCGAGTTCGCCGACAGGCGGAACACCCACGCCGGCCGACCCGCCGCCTGCTCGTCCATCGCGCTCAGCCGGCCGGGCAAGGGCAGCACGTCTTCGCGCTTCAACTGGTACTGCGCGATCTCGCGACGCTCGGCGAACACCACGTCGCCGGGCCCGACCCGCTGCTCGACCGCCCGCAGCGCGACGTGGAAAGGCTCGATAAACCGGTGGCCCGTCGTGAGGTAACTTCCCAGCGCCGGCAACATCGCGACGCCCAACACAAACGCGGGCGACCACGAAAGCAGCCCGCCGAACCGCTCACGCATCGCGTTCGCCATGAACCACAAACCCACCGCGGCCAGGCCGACCCAGCCGACCATCGAGACGTAGGCGTAGCGCCCGTGCGCCCCGCCGACCACCGAGAGCGCCGCGACCGCGAGCACCGGCACCAGCGCCGCAAACGCGAGTACCCACACCGCGCGGTGCCTGCGCCCAAGGCCGAACCCGATCAGCGCCGCGGCGATCAACGCCGGCGTCAGCATGACGAAGACGTACACAAAGATCATCGGCAGGCTCTGCTCGGGCGCGCCCTGCGCGTACACCTCCGCCTCGTCGCCGGCGAAGGCGCGGAACCGCTTGTCCGAGAGCATCTCGTAACCCTGCACGGCGACGCACACCGCGATCGCGCCCAGGCCCCAGCCCCAGCCCCACCTGCCGTAGTTCAACGGCCGCCGGCGGGCCAGCTGCAGCAGCGCGTCGCACAGCATCGCCGAGCCGATCAAAATCGCTGGCGGGTGTGTCAGGTAAGCCAGCACCACCATCACGGTCGACGCCGCGAAGCGCCACCGGCTGCCGGTCTTGATCGCGTCGAGGTAGAACAGCACGGCGAGCCCGCCGAAGAGCCCGACCTGCGTGTAGAAGCGCGCGGTCTGCGACCAACTCACGTTCCACACGCAAAGGGCAACAAGAACCGCCAGCACCGCCGCCGCGCCGGGCCCGAGCGGCCGCCAGGCGCCCCACGCGAGCAGCGGGATCGTGATGACGCCGATGAAGCACGCCGCGAGCCGGGCCTTGCCCATCGTCACGCCCGCGTCCTGGTATGCCCAGTAGCTTCGGCCGGGGATGTCTTCGGCGGAGATCCCCTGCGCGAGCAGGCCGAGCTTCGTCGGCTGGTAGCCGAGCCAGCGCGTCGGCGAGTAGCCGGTGTTCTGGTTCGACAGGTCGCGGACGGTGTAGAGCTCGTCGAACCACACGCCCCCGCCGCCGAGGTCGGCGAAGCGCACCCCGCCGCCGACAAGCGTCGCGAGGACGATCACCGCGAGCGCGAGCCACCGGCCGGTAGGCGACGTCTGCGTTGCGCCTAACGCGATGCAAGACGGCGTGTCACTCATCGTCGCCCCCATTCGATGCCGCGTCGCCCTCGCCCTTGTTCTGCTCGACCCGCTTGACCGCCTCGGCGATGCGCGTGGTCCAGGCGACCGCGCCCTCGGCGTTGACGTGGTCCTCGTCGAACATCATCTCGCGGGCAAACGCCTGTGGCTCGGGCAGGATCAGCGTGACGTGTTCGCTCGACGCGGCCCACTTCTGGTACTGCTCGATCATCGCGTCGAAGTTGCGTCGGTAGCCCTCTGATGCCGCGAGCGGCTGCGACACGCTGCCGGGCGTGAGGTAGATCATGAAGCCGTGCTGCTCGGCGAGTTCGATCAGCCGCCGCATCGCCCGCGCGTTGTCTTCGGACAGCTTGTAGGGCGTTTGCTCGCGCTCGGCGATCGCGGCCTCGACCGCCTTCGGCCAGCCATCGACCTGGCCCTGCACCTGCATGAACCCGTCGCCGCCGAACGTCTCGCGCAGGTCGCGCGCTTTCCATGGTTTCTGCACGAGTTCGAGCAGGCTCTGCTGCTTGCTGTACAAAGGGAAATAGCGCGTGCCGAGTACGACGAGCTTGTCCTTGGCCGACCAATCGATCGGCGGGTTGAGGCCGCCGAAGTCGTTCACACCGACCGGTGCCTGGCTCATCACGCCGGGGTCGGCCTCGCGTGCCCACATGTCCGGGACGTGGCAGACGATGACGCGCTCGGGCACGCCATGGGTGTCGATGTATTCATCGAGCAGCCAGGCGTCGCTGAGTGCGAGCATGTTGGCGACGGTCGCGAGGTTCATCCACTTGCCGCCGAGTTGTTCATTCAGGAGCTCGGGCTTGATGCCCTGGTTGGGCGTCGAGTCGCCGAGGATCAGGCTGTCGTAGTCGCCGCCGTGCTCGCGCAGGCGTTCGTACTTGACCTCGACCTGCACACGGAAGCGGTTGGGGTCGACGCGGTCCAGCGCCGCGATCGCCGCGACGTTGATCAGTGCCACGACCGCGACGGCGACGGCCCACTCGATCGCGACCGAGCGCCACCGCACATCGCGCAGGCGCTCGCGCGGCAGGCCGTCGTCGGTCACCGTCTCGTCCGGGTTGTAACCCGCGGGTCGGGTCATCGCAGTGTTCCTATGCAAACCATCGATCAGAACTGGAAGTAAATGAACTCGACCGGCTCACGCGCCCCCAGGACAAACAGCCCCGCGACGAGCAGGCCGTACCACACCCCGCGCAGCACCACGGGCAGGCGCGTCATGACCATCATGTCGCGCGAGCGGTACTGAACGATCTGCACCACGACCAGCGGCAGCGCGAAGAAGCCGACCTGGTACGCCATCGTCAGGCCCGGCCGAAGGTCGTCGAGCGTCGCCCACGCGGTGAGCATGTGACCGATCTGCCCGAGCGAGCCGTGGGTCAGGTTGCCGTCGTCGTCGAACACGCCGGTCGCGCGGAACAGCACCCATCCGATCAGCGTGAGCACGGTCATGATCGCGAGGCGGGACAAGAAGCCGAACCGATCGGCCATCGTCTTGACCGGCGCGTCGATCGGTCGTTTGTCGGCGACGCGGTAGATCGCGAGGATCAGGCCGTGGAAAAAGCCCCATAGGACGAAGTTCCACGACGCGCCGTGCCACAGCCCGCCGAGCAGCATGGTGAGCATGAGGTTGCGCTGGGTGTTGAACTTGCTGCCGCGGTTGCCGCCGAGCGGGATGTACAGGTAATCGCGCAGCCAGGTAGACAGCGAGATGTGCCACCGCCGCCAGAAGTCGCTCGGGCTGACCGCGAAGTAAGGCAGGCGGAAGTTGACCATCAGGTCGAAGCCCAGCAGCTTGCCGCAGCCGCGCGCGATGTCGGAGTACGCGCTGAAATCGCAGTAGATCTGGAACGCGAACGCGAGCGTCGCCAGCACGACCGTCAGGCCCTGGTGCTCCCAGTAATTCTGGTACACGTCGTTGCAGATCGGCGCCATGTTGTCGGCGATCACGATCTTCTTGAACAAGCCCCACAGGATCAGGTACAGCCCGGCGTGGAACTCGGGCAGGTCGAACCGGCGCGGCCGGAGCATCTGCGGCAGCAAGTGCGAGGCGCGCTCGATCGGCCCGGCGACGAGTTGCGGGAAGAACGAAACGAACAAGGCGAACGCGAGGAAGTCCTTCGTCGGCTCGAGTTTTTTGCGATAGATGTCGATCGTGTAGCTGAGCGTCTGGAAGGTGTAAAACGAGATGCCCACGGGAAGCACGACCTCGAGCAACACCGGGTTCGCTTCCATGCCGAAGGCGTTGAGCCCGTCGCGCACGGAACTGGCGAAGAAGTCGAAGTACTTGAAGAACCCGAGCATGCCCAGGTTCGCGCACAGCGAGACCCACAAGAGGTGCTTGCGGCGCCTGGGGTCTTCGCTGGCGTGCAACGCCCTGCCGACGGCGTAGTCGATCACCGTCGACGCGGCAAGCAGCCCGCAAAAACGCCAGTCCCACCAGCCGTAGAACACGTAACTCGCGATCAACAGCAGCGCGTTCTGCCCGCGCACGGACTTACGCAACAGCAGGTACCCGCCATAGACGAGCACGAAAAATACGGCGAATACGGTGCTGTTGAAAGCCATCGCGCCTTACTTGCCGCGGCGACAGACCGCGCCCCTTTCGATCGGTAGCGGACCCGTGCCTAGGCCGACTTGCTCATCGTCGCGTCGTGTTTGGCGGTCTCGATCGGCTCGCCGAAGAAGTCGTCGAACGGCGTCAGCCCCATCAGCGACATCGCCGTGGGCGCAAGGTCGATGATCGAGTGCGGCTCGATCGCCGTGCCCGGCTCGACGCCGTCGGCCCGCAGCATCAGCCAGCCCGTCGGGACGTGGTGGCCGCTGCGCCCGTCCGGGCACTTATCTTGCAACGGCCAGTTCACTTGCCCGAAGTCGTCGGACACCATCTCCTGGCTCTGCACGGCGGGCAGTTGCGACCACTGGATGATCAGGTCGGGCATGGGCTTGCGAACGTCCTTGGGCACCTCGGGCCACATGTCGTTGCCGCGGACGACCTTCTCGATGATGCGTTCGCCGGTCTTCTTGTCTTTCCAACTCAAGAGGCCTTCGGTCAGGCGCTGCATGAGCGGCTCGTAGTCTTGCGGCTCGACCGAGCCCTTGGCTTCGCGGCCCTTGAGGTTGATGTAGACGTAGCCTTCCAGGTCGCCGGCGACGGTGAACGCCTTGACCTGCGACCAGTCCTGTTCCTTGTTGCCGCCGGCCCAGAACATCGTGAGCGTGTCCTGCACCTTCGCGGGCAGCCGCCGCTTGACCTCCGAGCGCCACCGCACGGGGATCGCGTTGCGCAGCTTGCTGACCAGGCCGCCCTTCTTCGTGCCCGGCGGGACGGGGATGGCCTTGCGGTTTTCGAGCACGGGGTAGAACAGCTGGTCGAACAGGTCGAACCGGCTGGTGGTCGGGCCCATGCCGTGCGTCGCCAGCGCCATGACCGCGACGCCGTCGCCGACGACCTCGAGCAGCTTGCCGACCTGCCGGTCCAGTGCCTTGTAGACGTCTTTGAGCGCGTTGTCGTATTCCTTGACAAGGTTTGCGGGCGCTTCGCCCTCTTTTTCCTTGAACGACGAATGGTCCCAGAGGTTGTGGCCCGCGCGGTGCCCGGCGCCCAGGCCGACGATAAACAGGTCCCAGTCTTCTTCCTGGATGATGTCCCGGCATGCGTCGCCGACCGCTTCGGTGCCCTTGACCAGTTCGTCGCGGAGCCTGAGCTGGTTCTTGATCGGTTCGAGCTGGCCGTACTCCGGGCCGATCGGTAGCTTGTGGTACTTCTGCTGCAGCTTCTTGACGTAGCCTTCGGGGTACGACGCGAGGTCGCAGAGCTTGTCGTAGCTGCCCCACGAGGCGACCTCGATGCCGTCGAACGGCACGGGGTCGTAGGCCATCGGCACGTCGATCGCGATCACGCGTTTGCCCAGCGGGCCGAGCCGGCGGTAGAACGGCGTCATCGGCATCCAGTCCGGCGACCAGCGCTCCTGCTTCATCAGCTCCGCGCGCCACTGCATCCAGCACACCATGCCCGTCTGGATCGGGTACTGGCTGGTCATCGTCGTCGGCGAAGGCGTCGCGACCAGCACGTCCGCGGTCGAGTTCAACCGCGCAAAGCCGCTCTGGCCCTTGAGCTTGCCGAGGTTGGGCAGCTCGCCCGAGTCGATCCACTTGTCGATCAACGACCACTCGGTGCAGTCGAGCGTGATCCACAGCAGTTTCTGGCCGTTCGTATTAGCTTGCGTCGTCATCGAGCTGGATCTCCTTGCCGCCCTGATCGGCGGAGTCTTTGGCGGCCGAGACCGCGATCATGCATTGCAGGCCGTCGTTCACGTCCGGCGAGGGCTTGCCCCGGCCCGCGGCGACGGCGAAAAAGTCGTTGAACTGCTGGACGTACGAGTCGCCGAGCGTCCAGCCCCCGCCCGTCAGCTTGCGCTTGACCTTGTCGATCAGGTCGCCGACCTTCCGGCCCGGTCCGTCGGCAGGGCTGATGCGGTCCGAGCCCATGACGAGCTTGTGTTCCCGGCCAGACGCCTTGACGTGGAAGTATTCGTACGTGTCGCCGCCGTGCTCGTGGAAGAGCTTGACGCCCGCGCCCTTGGCGGTCTTGAGCCTGATCTCGATCGCGCGCTCCTTCGGCCGCGTCGCGCTGAGCGACACGATCTCGTCGTCGAGGATGAAACGCACCAGGTCGAGGTAGTGCGACCCGAGGTCGTCGATCGGATCGATCGCGCCGGCGACGGGCGCCCAGCCGCTGACGTCGATGCAGAACGCGGCGTCGATCGTTGCGCCGCTGAGGTCCACGCCGCGCATCGCGTCTTTCATCCGCTTCACCGGCAGCCAGTGCCGGCGGTTGTAGCCGACGACGACCCTGTCCTTGCACGCGGGCAGGTCGGCGATGAGCCGGCGCGCCTCGCCGAGGTCTTCGGCCAGGGGTTTTTCGACCAGCGCCGCGCAGCCGGCATCGAGCGCCTGGCGGGTCACGGCGATGTGCGCGGCCGGCGGGGTCGCGACGACCACGGCGTCGAGCTTCGCCTCGGCCAGCATCTGGTCGACGCTTTCGTAGGCGGTGCAGCCGGGGATCTGCGAGGCGATCAGGTCGCGGCGCTCGGCGCGCATGTCCGTGATCGCGACAACCCGCCCGCCGGTCGTCCGCGGCAGGCTGGGGACGTACAGCTTCTCGGCCGCCCGGCCCGCGCCGATGATGCCAACTCGTACCGGATCGCTCATGTCGTCTGCCCTGGGGTCGTTGCGGGTTGCGTCAAATTAACGTCCGCCGGCTTGGGCGGCACGGTGTCGAAGGCGGGCTCGGTCTGGATCAGCGGCTTCTTGCAGGCCTCGCGGAACCCCGCGTGCCAGTACCACATCCCCACGATCATGAGCGGCAGGATCTTCGCCACCGTCCACAACCGCCCCGGCGCCCAGGCCAGCACGCGGCCGAGCATAAACTTCAGCCTCAGAACCGATATCGGCAAAACCATGATCCGGTATTGGCCCAATCTGCGTTTGCGTTCGGTGAGCTTGATGCCGAAGCCCCCGCGCACGCTGCCGAAGAACCGCTGGTGGTCGAGGAAGGCCTTGAGCGTCTCGCGTCCGCGGTGCGCGACTTTCATGGCCGGGCAAAAGCGCAGCGCCCCTTCGCCGTGCTGCTGGGTCATGGCGAAGCAGAACAGCGTGTCTTCGCCCGCGGGCACGCCGGTGTGCGGGAAGCCGCCGGCCTTGAAAAAGTCCTCCCGACGGACCGCGATGTTGCACGCCGGGAAATGGTCCTGCGGCCCTTCCGGCCGCGTCGCGGGCAGCTCGGCGAACTGGCTGAAGTTATCGGCGACGCAGATCAAGCGGTCCGGATAATGATCGACCACCGGGCCGCCGGCCAAGCGCACGCCCTTGTCCAGCACTTCAATCGCGCCGCGCACCCAGCCCTTGTCCGCCACGCAGTCCGAGTCGATGAACGCGAGGTAGTCCGCGTTCGCGTAGCCCGCGGCGAGGTTGCGCGCCTCGGCTTGCAGCAGGTTCTCGTCGCTTCGGATCAGGCAGACGAACGGGTAACGCTCGGTCAGCTCCGCCAACTCGTCGTCCCACCAGCCGTCGATCAATAAGACTTCGTAGGGCTGGTCGGTGTCCTGCTCGGCGAGCGAATCCAGGCAGTCCTTGACCATCGCGGCGTTGCCCTTGCACGGCAGGATCGCGCTGAGTCGCGGGCTCTCGATCCTTGGTTTGTCGGTCAGCGTGTGCATGGTCGGTTTCGTTTCGGTTGGTGAAGACGTCGTGTCGGCTCAGGCGTTCAGCACAGCACGTGCTTCGCGAGTCTCCAGTACAGGTCGATCAGCGAATCGATGACGCCGATGAGCGCGGCTTTCGCCCCGCTGCCGCGGATGCCGGGTGCGAGCGGCAACGGCCCGCCGGAGAAAAGGTCGCGGTCGGCGCGTTTTCGTTTGGCCTGCACCGCACGCCTGCGTTTCCAAAGCATCGGCAGGTTGGCGAACACCCAGCCCCACGCCGCGAACCAGCGCGGCAGGTAGCCCTTGGTCGCCGCCATCGCCAGGCCGAGCAACTCGTAGAGCAACAGCGCCGGCGACAGGACGAGTAGCGTCCACAGCCGGTAGTGCGTGACGAGGATGATCAGGCGGTTGCGCGTCTGCAGGTACCCGCGGCGCTGGGGGTACTTCTTCTCCTTGCCACGGAACGACAAGCCGGGCGTGCCTGCGCTGCGTTCGTGGAAGACCTCGGCGGTCGGTTCGCAGACCATGTCGTAGCCCATGAGCCGGGTGCGCAGGCCGAACTCCAAGTCTTCATAGTAAAAGAAAAGCAGCTCGTCGAACCCGCCAACATCTTGATAACACGATTTTTTCACGAGCAGGCACGCGGAGATCGCTGTCTGCACCGCCTCGCGCGTCGTCGGCGTCTCCTCGACGCTCTGCCAGCCGTGGCGCAGCGCGATCGCGCCGACGTAGTGCACGTCGCCGCCCTGGGCCTGCACCTGGTCGCGCTCGGGCACAAGCCGGATGCGTGGGCAGACGACGTCCGCGCCCTGCTCGACCATCGCGCGCGTCATCCGCTCGATCGTGTTCGTATCAACATAAACGTCGCTATCGAGTAGCAGCACGAGGTCGGCGTCGGCCGCATCAACGCCGGCGTTGCGCGTCGCGCACGGGCCGGGGTTGTCGTTGAGCTGGATGAACTTGACCTGCGGGTAGCGCTCGACGGCCTGGGCCTGCGAGCCGTCGCTCGACCCGCCGTCGACGAGCACGATGCCGGTCAGCGGGAAGGGCTGATCGAGCAGCGCATCGATCGTCTTGTTGAGGCGATCGGCCCCGCCGTCGTAGTTGACCACGACCGCGGCGACCGTCGGCAGGTCGGCGGGTGTGCCGCGGCTTGGCTCGGCGTCGTGCGCCGTCTCGGACATCTCGATCCCCTGATCGATCAAACATTACCGGACCGATACCTTCGGCCGGCCCCACCACAACATCGGGTTGCCCGCGCGATGGGTTGAATCGGGCACGCCAACCCATCGGAACACGCGCGTCGCAGGGGCACAGCTTACATCAAGCGCATCGCGTCATCGATCCAAGAGGACAAATCCCTGGCGAGCAGGGCCGATAAGACCTGGATGTCCGGCGCGTAAAACCGCCTGAGCCGCGACATCGTCTGGGGTTCGGGATCGACCTTGACCAGGTTCCTCGAAGCGAGCTTCGACGCGGCGTGGTCGATGCGGGACATGAAAGCGCTCGGCAGGACCCGGCGTAGCCGCGTGGTCACGGCGTTCTTGCGCATCAGCCGCGCCATCAGCTTATTGCGGGGCACGCCCGAGGCGTTGTAGACCGTGCCGGTCTCGGGCGTGAAGCCCTCATCGACGCCGATGAAGCCGTAGATCCGCCGCATCAACCCCATCGGGTCGGCACGCAGGTCCTCGTACAACGCGACGAACACCTGCTCGCGATCAAACACGTCGTAATACAGCTTCAACTCTTGGCCGTACTGCCCCGGGCGGAGGTAACTCAGCCACGGGAACGGGCTCTTCCACGTTTCGCCCCGCAACTCGTCTTCGATCGCCTGGGCAAACGTGCGTTTCTCGTACCCGTCGCGGACGTACATCATGTAGCTCGAGAAGGCACGCTCCGCCGGTTCACGCAGGATCGCGATCAGGCGGACATCGGGGATCAGCGCCTTGATGCGTTCGGCCGCGTCCGGGCAGGCGAGGTACTGGATCGACCCCTCGCCGATGGCCTTCGCCTGGCCCGCGCCGTCGAACAGCTTCTCGTACTGCTCGCGCGTCCTGTACTTGTAGTAGCGCAGCAGCTCCGGGTCGCCGTCGTGGCGGCTGGCGTCGTAGGCGAAGTACCGCGGCTCCTTGACCGGGCACATGTAAACGTCGGGGTGCTGTTCGAGGTAGTGATACACCGAGGTGGTACCGGCCTTTCCGGCGCCGAATAGCAGGAAGTTGGGAAGCGTCATCGCGCCACCCCTTTCTCAGGCATCGCGGCAGAGAGGCCACGAATATCCGTGTGCGTACTAAATTATCTCAAGCCGGACGGCGCCTGTAAAGAGCGCCCGCCGCCTCGGGATCAGCTTTTTTTAGCCCGTGGGGATCGGCCGGCCAGCCGGTATCAACCGCCCGTACAACGCAACGCACCGCCCGGCGACGCGTTCCCAACTCAGGTTGGCCCGGACGAATGCCTTGGCGTTCTGGCCGATCTGTTTGGCTTCGTCGGGGTGGTCGAGCAGGTGCAGGATGCCCTA
>JBKAGS010000008.1:0-40808 GCA_046290505.1 Phycisphaeraceae bacterium
TTTTAATTTAGCCCTAGCATTTAGGGCGATGATTGATTACGATTGTGATAGTCAGGCATCCCCGGCAAGCCGCTGGGCGCCGCGTGCGTGGCCCTCCGCACCGTTCGCCACGCCTTCGATCCAACGGGCCCGACCGGGCCGATTCCCCCGATTACCGATGCAACACGCGATCCACACGACCAGCCGAGGCGGACAAGCAATGGACCAAAAACCAAGTGTCCATCGATTTTCGTCGAAAAAACGGCTTTTTTCGCGACGTGCCGGGGGTTTCTCGCTGGTCGAGCTGATGGTCGTGGTCGGGATCATCATCCTCTTGTTGGGCATCGGCGTGGTGGCAGGCACGAAGTTCGTCGCCGAGGGCAAGAAGGAGCAGACCCGCGCGATGCTCGACGGGCTGCTCGGGGCGAACACCGAGTTCCAGGCCAAGCGCAAGCAAGGCAGCGTCAACCACGACGGCAAGAGCCCGATCGACTGGTCCAAGGTCAACGGCGGGACGGGCTTTAGCTCTTCCGAGCGTTTCGTGTACGCCTGTTCGCAGATCGACTCGGCCGAGCAGCAGCTCAACGCCGCGGTGACGTCGTCGGGGCAGAAGTCGATGCAGCGCATCTACGCGGACAAGAACCGGCGCAACGGCGTCAACGAGATCTACGACACCTGGGGCACGCAGATCGAGTACCGCTCGTTCAACGACGGCGACGGTCGGGGCCCGGGGACCAACGTCGCGAATAACCTGCTGCCGCTGTCCAAGTCGCCGTTCTTCGTCTCGGCGGGCCCGGACAAGAAGTTCGGCCCGCAGTCGGACGGGACCAACGACGACATCATGACGATCGACAAGCCGGTTTACAAGTAGACAACCCCCGCCACGCCGGGCGCGTCCGACGGCGCGTCTCACACGGACTCAACACGACCCCCTGCCCGCCCTGACCGCGTGGGCGTTCACAGAGAAGCCGATGCGACCGACCCGAACGACAAGCCGACTCCGCCGAGCCCGTGGCCAGGCACAGCGCCGAGCCCGCCGGCGTGCGCGGACGCGTGGCTTCACGCTGACCGAACTGTTGGTAGCGATCTCGGTCATCATCCTGATCATCGCGATCACGTTCCCGGTGATCTCGTCGATCCAGAGCGGCAGCCGGATCGAGGCGGGTCTGAACACGGTGGGGATGACCGCGGACGTGGCCCGGCAGTGGGTCGCGCCCAGCGCGTGGGAAGAAGACTCGGCGGACAAGGTCGTCGGCGAGCGTTACAGCGGGTGCGCGGCGATGTTCTGCCCGACCGGCGAGGTGCGGATCGTCACGAACTTCCGCAACGCCGAGAACCAGCGCGGCGTGTTCATGGAAGAAATGAGCCCGGAGGTCAACGGCTACTGGGACCTGCGCGGGGTCGATTACATCTCGATCCCCGCCGGCGTGGGCGTCGCGGGCATCTACCGCCGGGGCAACACGGTGAGCTTCCTCGCCCCGCCTTTCGCGATCGCGTTTAACGAGAAAGGGCAGATGTCCTTCGGCGACATCACCGGCCACATCTACTACGACAGCGACGGGGACACGCGGTACGACATGAGCCGCACCCGCCCGGGCGGCTACGACCCGGTGCAGTGGGACGGTGAGAGCGGGTCGAACAACGAGGATGTGGACCCGGACACGCTGGTGCGCGAGCCGGCGCCGTTCGAGGCGATCGAGTGCGTGCCCGGCGTGATCATCTACGACAGCAACGACTTCGCGAACGCGGGCTTTGACTTCGCCGGCGGCGGCGCGGTCACGCTGAACAGCCCCGAGGGCCAGTGGCTCCAAGCCAACGGCCGGACGCTGTTCTTCAGCCCGAGCACCGGCGTCGCGCTGCGCGACGAACAGGAGTAAGCAGGCATGACCGCTCATCCCTACACCAAAACCCGCCGCGGTTTCACGCTTGTCGAGGTGCTCATCGCGCTGGGCGTGTTCGCGATCGGCATGGTCGCGGTCGCGTCGCTGTTCCCCGTCGCGGCGCTGTTGCAGAAAGAGACCGCGGAGGAGGTCGTCGGCGAGCACGCGGCCCAGAGCGCCAAGTCCATCGTCGAGGCCAAGCGCCTGACCTACCGCGCGCCGACGGGGGCCGGGCTCACCGGCACGGGCGACCTGGGCCGGTACCACACGCTGGCGGGCGACAGCCTGTCGCGCGTCGTCCCGCTGCACGCGATCAACAACCAGCTGCTCACCCGCCGGTACACCTACTGGGACCGCAGCTACCCCTCGGGCACGCCCGCGCCCGCCGACCGCGACCTGTTCTGGGTCCCCTTCGTCCAGAACGTCAGCGGCGACCCGACCAACCCCAACTGGGTCATGAAGCTGTTCCTGCTCACCCCCGACAGCAACGCCAACTACGTCCCCGGGCCCAACCAGGCCAACCCCGGCGACCCGACGTTCTTCCCCAAGGTCGTCTCGGTCGGCTGCTCGGTCAAGGACGACACGACCTTCACCCTCAACAACGCCAACCACGGGCTCGAAGGCGGCGACCTGATCATGGACAGCAACGGCACGGACTACCAGGTCGCGGAGGTCGACGGCTCGGACGTCACGGTGCTCGGCCGGATCCTCATCTCGCCCGAATCGCCCCGCGCGGTCTGGTACGCCCCGGCCTACGGCGGCAACCGCAGCCCCACCCAGCGCATCGTCACCGTCAAGATCGACGTGCCCCAGCCCTGACCCGGCCTCACCCCCGCCACCCAGCGATTGATTGACCATGCACACGCCTAAACGACAACACGCGGGGTTCACGCTCGTCGAGCTGATGGTGTCGATCTCGATCCTCGCCCTGATGCTGTTCCTCATCAACGAGATCTTCAACAGCACCTCCGTCGCGGTGACCACCAGCGTGCAGAACGCCAAGAACATCGCGGCGACGCGGATCGTCGGCGAGCAGTGGCAGGACGACGCGTCGGCGATGGTCGGGCCGGACACCAACGGCGAGGGCGGGTACATCGTCATCATCCAGCAGCGCCAGCGCGGCGTGCCGATGCTCGACCCGCGCAACCTCGCGGAGGTGCCCAACCCCGTGGACCTGCGCACCGACCAGATCGTCTTCATCCGCAACGCCGCGGGCCTGCGCAGCATCACGCCGCAGGACGCGATCTCGTTCCGCAACAACCTGATCGGGCAGGACGTCGGCGGGTTCGCGAAAGTCTGGTACGGCCACGTGCTGCGCACCCAGCCCGACGGCCGGGCGCCCGGCTTCACGCCCGAGTTTCAACTCGGCGGGGACAGCGCGGGCTTCGACCGCATCGGCTCGGACTGGATCCTCGGGCGACAGGCGATGCTGTTCAACCCGGTGGACGAGGTCGCGGTCGCCACCGGCTCGCGCACCGACCCGACGATCCGGGGCAACCTCGCGCAGTACACCTACGCCGACAACGCGTACTACGGCAGCCTGGTGCAGAACTCGGGCTACGGCGGGCCGCGCACGGCTTTCATGGGCCTGACCGACGTGACCCGGCAGAACTACGGCCCGGCGAACGACGCGACGGGCGAGTCGATGCTGTTCCAGCTGCTCGATCCGAGCTTCACCCGCGACCAGCAGCGCGACAACTACCTGCGCACGGCGTACCGCAACCCGGCCCAGCGGCTGCGCGTCAACCCCGCGCCCAGCCCCGCCGACACCAACTACGCCAGCTGGGCCATCGCCCAGGGCCACGCCATCCTCGCGCCCAACTGCAGCGAGTTCATCATCGACTTCGCCGCCGACTTCAACGGCAACGGGCGGGTCGATATGCAGCAGCCCGGCGGGGGCCAGGACATCGACGGCGCGATCGTCTGGTACGACGCGCTGAAGATGACCGGGACGTTCCAGTGGCAGCGTCCGTCGGAGCCCGCGTTCCAGCCGTTCGTCAACCTCGGCGCGGACGCGAAGGCGTTCGTGTTCCGCGTGGACGACGTCAAGCAGTTCGACAGCAACGACCCGGCGGGCGGCAGCTCGTGCTGGCCCTACCTCATCCGCATCCGCTACCGCCTGCACGACACGCGCGGGCGGCTGACCAGCAACGACCCGGGCGCGCTGACCGACGGCATCGACAACAACGGCGACGGCGCGGTAGACGAGGCCGACGAGGACCAGATTTCCGGCCGGTGGTACGAGCACATCATCAAGGTGCCCCGGCCCGACCCGATGTGAGCCAACCGACTGATCCGACCGGAGACGTCGAGGGGTGGGGAGAGGTGGGCAGGCCGCGGCACCCGGAGGGGTCTGCCGCGGGGCCGGGCCCGAAGCCGGGCCGGGCGACAGACGCGGACCCGTCCGTGCGAACCGAAGTGGTGCAGGCAACCGGCCCGCGGGCCAACCCGACGCGGGCAGATCGAGAGACAGCCATGCTTAAACAACGCAAGAACACCAGGATCAGCAGCGACCGCCGATGCGCCGGCGGGCGCGCGGACCGGCGCGGCTCGGCGATCGTGCTCGTGCTCGTGTCGATCGTGCTCATGGCGATCCTCGCCGCCACGCTGCTGCAGGTCACCCGCTTCGAGCGGATCCCCCGACCGGCGTCGAACATCGACATCGTCGTCGAGTCGGTCATCGAAGAGATCGCCAACCAGCTCACCGACGACCTGCTGGACAACGACGGCAACATGTTCAACGTCAACCTCACCGTCGGCCCGAGCGGCAACGGCGGGGGCGACGAGCCCTGGGACTACCCCTGGACCAACCCGTCCAGCGCCTTCGGCCGGGAAGCGGAGCTGATCGACGGCAGCACCCGGCCGGTCTACGGCGGGGCGATGGACGACAGCTGGCTCGCCTCGAGCGCCCCCGACTTCCGCTCGGCGGCGAACCTGCCCCCCGGCGGCGCGGGCGACACGATCACCCGCAACCTCGCCGATAACAACGCCGGCATCTGGCGCAAGATCTCGAACATCACCGGGCTGTACCTCGGCGGGACCGGCGGCTCGGCCGACCTCTCGACCGTCGAGCAGCCCACCGAGTACCTGGTCAACAACAACCTCAGCCCGTTTAACACCGACGCGAACGTCTCGACCAACTCCACGTTGCTGGTCGATGCCGACGGCGACGGCGTGGGCGACAGCCGGTGGGAGTGGGCGCCCATCCGGCAGATCGGCACGACGCGCTACGTCATGGCCGTGCGCGTGATCGACCTGTCCGGCCGGCTGGACGTCAACACCGCGATGGGCCGGGTCCTGCCCAGCGACGCGTCGGCGACGCGCGGCGACGGCCCGACGGAGGTCGACGGCAACATCTTCATGACCGAGACCGCCGCGGCGGGCGGCCTGAACCAGGCCGCCGCGCAGAACGAGTGGCGCGACGTCCTGAACTTCCGGATGACCGGCACGGTGCCCAGCCCCCCCGCCATCATCGCCGCCGAGACCCGCTACGACCGCGACCAGGTCAACCCCGCCTTCCCCTCCCGCCGACACTACTGGGAACAAGGCGCCTCGCGCCTGAGCCCGACCTTCGTCCGCAGCACCGACGTCGGCCGGCCGCAGTACGGCCCGGACGCGACGTTCAAGATCGTCGACGCGCTCGAGCTGCTGCACCGCAACGGCCTGAACAGCGCCAGCCGGTCCACCCTCGAACAGCTCATGCCCAACACGCTGCGCGACCGCGACGGCGTGGAGGACCCGTTCTCCGCGTCGCGCACGCGCGTGACCGCCTACAACTGGAACCGCCGACAGTTTTTCGAGAACGACATCCGGAAGCAGGTCTCGCCGTTCACCGGCGCGATGGCCGCGGTGCGTCCGCCCAAGTTCGCCGAGAAGCGGGCGCCCAAGCTGGACATCAACGTCGCGGCGAAGACGGCGCTCGGCCGGGACCAGATCCGCCAGCGCATCACGCGCCTGCTCACCTCCAACTTCGCCAGCGCCGGGCAGTTCACCGGGCGCTACCCGCACATCACCTCGCCCTTCGACTTCGCCGACCAGTTCACCGCGAACGTCGCCGACTACATCGACCGCGACAACCGCATCACGACCGTCAACAACGAGGCGGGCTTCGAAGCCCTGCCCTACATCACCGAGGTCTACACCCAGCGGCTGTACGAAGTCACCAACGTCCAGCCCAACCCCGCGCCCGCGACCAGCGACCGGGTGACCTGGGATGCGCAGGGCGGCCAGGGCTACGTCATCGAGATCGGCAACCCCTTCGCCCGGTTCCAGGGCGGGCGCTGGGTCGGACGGGCGGTGTCGCTCGAAGGCGTCTGGCTCAAGCTCTACGACGGCGCGCCCCCGGTCGAGCTGTCGTCGCTCAACGGCGCCCCCAACGAGCTGGAGCCCGGCGAGGTGCTGCACGTCTTCCGCAGCTCGGCCGGCAACACCAACGCCGGCGAAGACGACCTGGACGGCTACCACCCCGAGATCGCCTCGGGCAACTTCACCACCGTGCACACCGCCCAGGGCCCGGTCTACCCCGCCGGCCGACGCAACGCCCGCATCAGCCTCCACGCCGAGCTTCAGGATGCCGCCGGCACCGCCGCGAGCTGGGCCTACGCCGCCTGCGAGGTCCAAGCGCCCGCCAACACGATCCAGGAAGACCTGCCCGGTGCCACCTTCGGCCCCGGCGACCAGGGCTACGCCATCACCGGCTACCGCGGCATCGGCCAGGGCCTGCCCATGATGACCGTCACCGCCGCCCCCCGCAGCACCAACGCCCGCGGCTATACCGACAACATCGACTCGCTCACCAGCCCCAGCGACAACTGCTCCGCCGGCGCGCCCGGCACCCGCGGCGCCAACCGCAACGGCTACACCCCCGAGCTGGGCAAAGAAGACAAGGCCGACGCCCCCACGATCTTCGGCACGATCGACGACCAGCAACTGGTCTGGCACGACAACCCGCGCGAACGGCTGGCCTGGGTCGGCGACCTCTTACAGATGCCGCTGATCGGCCCGGAGTACCGCAACACCAACAACAACGGCTCGCTCATGGCCGAGGCCTTCTTCCGCGCCGCGGGCAACACCGCCGACCTGACCGACGGCGTGGACGCCCTGCTGCTGCCCTACAAAAAGCGGCAGGACAACACCATCCCCGTCCTCAACAACGCCAACCTCTTCCCGCCCCTCCCAGGCTCGACCTTCGGCGTCTACAACGTCCCCCACGCCATCCTCCTCATGGAACAGTTCACCACCTTCAACCCCGCCTACGACGGGGAAGACGGCGACGACCAGAGAATCGGCTTCGAGTCCCTGCTCAGCCCGGACCAGAACGAGCTGCTCGTGCCCGGTAAGATCAACCTCAACACCGCCAGCTACGCCACGCTCGTCCGGGCCCTGCCCTACCCCGACCTGCAGACCCGCCAGGCCTTCGCCAACGCCATCCTCGAAAGGCGCGAGAGCCTGCGTCAGCTGACCAACTACCGCGTCGGCGCCGACAGCGTGCCGGGCATCGCGTACACCGGCTCGCTCTACGAACAGATCGAAGAGCTGGCGCCCGGGGCCTATGGCGTCGCGGGCTTCCCCGGCAACCCCAGCCGCGACGGCGCCGACACCGACACGCTCAACAGCGCCCGCATCGACTGGAACAACTACGAAGACACGCCCGGCGTCTTCCCCGCCGGGCTCAAGGACGGCGTGATCGACGACCGCGAAGAAGAGATCATGCTGTCCAAGTGGCTCAGCGAGGTCGGCGAAACGCGCAGCGACGTCTTCGCCGCCTACATCGTCGTGCAGGGCTACCCGGCCGAGAACTTCAAGGCCGGCGTCATCGAGTCGGCCCGTCTGATCGTCCTCTTCTCCCGCGCGGGCGTGCAGGACGAGGACGACCGCGCGGTCGAGATCGGCCGGTTCCGGTTCAAGTAAAGATGGCTCGATGATCCGCGCGGCGTCGCCGAGCCGACGCCGCGGGCTTGGGCTTGGGCTCACACACCACACAGACCCCACCCACGCGGGCCGTCCGATCCCACCACCGGACGGTCCGCTTTTTTCGAGTGAATTGCGTGGCTGTTCTTCAGCACCGCATGTGAATGCGGTGCCCGAGACGCTCGCGACCACGACCGGCACCGGATTCACATCCGGTGCTATGAACAAACGGATTGCACGGTGCTAAATCCGACACACGTCCCCGACGTAATGCACCTGCACGGTGTTGGTCGTGCCGGCGACGCCCATGGGGAAGCCGCGGGCGACGAGGATCGGGTCGCCGCGCCGGGCCCAGTCGCGTTCGAGCAGCACCTGGTCGACGGTTTCGAGCATCAGCCGGTTGTCGATCGGCGGGCGGGTGTAGACCGGGCGCACGCCGAACATCAGCGCCATGCGGCGCAGCACCTCGGGGTGCTCGCACAGCGCGACGATGGGCACGGCGAGTCGGTTCTGACTCATGTAGCGGACCCCGCCCCCGCCGGTCGTCCACATGACGACGCACTTGGCCTGCAGGTCCTTGACCATGACCGACACGCCGTGGGCGAGCGCCGCGGGGCGGTGCCTGGATGCGCGGGCGTGCCTGGGCGGCTTGGTCGCGCGCAAGAGGTCGCTGGCGAGGTGGGTCTCGGCGTGCCGCGCGGTGCGGGCCATGTAGTGGATTGTCTGCACGGGGTACTGGCCGACCGCGGTCTCGCCGGAGAGCATCGTCGCGTCGGCGCCGTCGAGGATAGCGTTGGCGACGTCGCTGATCTCGGCGCGGGTGGGCGAGGCGTTGTCGATCATCGACTCGAGCATCTGCGTGGCGACGATGACCGGCTTGCCGTGGTCGTGGGCGGTGGCGATGATCTGTTTCTGGAGGATGGGCACGTGGGCGAGGTCCATCTCCACGCCCAGGTCCCCGCGGGCGACCATCACGCCGTCGGCCGCGCCGATGATCCCTTCCAACTCGCGGATGGCCTGGGGCATCTCGATCTTCGCGATGATGGGTGTGCGCGGGCGTTGCTGCAGCCTGTGGTCCTGCTTCGCGTGCTCGTGCAGGAGTTGGTTGAGTTCTTCGACGTCTTGGGCCTTGCGGACGAAGCTGAGCGCGAGGTAGTCGAAGCCCTGTTCGAGCGCGAATCGGGCGCAGGTCCGGTCCCACTCGGTGAGCGAGGGCGCGTGGAGGTCCGAGTCGGGGAGGTTGATGCCTTTCTTAGGCGAGAGCGTCCCGCCGACGGTGACCGAGCAGACGAGTTTGGCGTCGTCGCCGCGGGTCTTTTCGGTGATGAGCATCCGGATCGCGCCGTCGTTGATGAGCAGGCGGTGGCCGGGCTCCGCGTCGTCGATGATGTCGGGGAAGGTGGTGCCGACGGTGACGACGCCCGAGTCGGGGTCGCGTTTGGCGTCGAGGTCTTGCTTGACGAAGTGAACCTCGTCGCCGGGCTCGAGTTCGAGCGTGCCGCCCTCGACGCCGAGCACGCGGATCTTGGGGCCGCACAGGTCGCCGAGCGCCGCGACGGGTTCGCCGACTCGCTGTGAGGCTTCGCGGACGACCTTGAGCATACGCTCGAAGTCGTCGAGTTCGCCGTGTGAGAAGTTGATGCGGGCGACGCGGACGCCTTCTTCGATCATGCGAGCGAGGGTTTGGACGTTCGCGGAGGCGGGGCCCAGCGTCGCGATGATCTTGGTGAGGATGGGCGGGTCGGGGTTGTTCATGGGCGTTGGTGACGTGGGGGTGTTCTTGTACCAGGCAAGGCGCGTCAGCGCGTGTCGCGTGTTGGGCTGTTCGTGCCACTCGCTTACGCTTCGTGCTCCGACAAGACGGGTGCGATCAGGTCCATCATCGGCGCCAGCGCCGCGTGCCAGCGGTAGCGCTGTTCGATGCGTTGGCGTGCGTCGGCGCCGACCTCGTCGCGGTAGCCGGTGTGCAGCAGCAGGCGGACGCAATGGGCCGCGGTGTCGGCCTCGTTGTCGGCGACGAGCAGGTGTCGGCCGGGCTCTGCGTCAATCCCCGCCGCCGCGTGCGACGAGCACACGACCGCCAGGCCGCACGCCATCGCCTCGAGGACCTTGTTCTGCACGCCCGGCGCGAGCTTCATCGGCGCGACCGCCGCGGCGGAGCGCCGCAAGTACGCGGCCGTGTCGATGACGGCGCCGACGACGCGCACGCCCGGCAGCTCGTCGAGCGCCCGCACCGCCGGGCCCGGTGACTGGCCGACGATATCGAACCGCGCGTCGGGCACCGCGGCGCGGACACGCGGCATGACCCGGCGGGCGAACCACGCCGCGGCGTCGGCGTTGGGCTTGTACGACATCACGCCGGTGAACGTCAGGACGGGTTGCACTCGCTCGCGCTCGCTTCGCGGTGCGGGGTAGAACCGATCGAGGGCTACGCCGTTACCCACGACGACCGGCGTGTGCGCCGTGCCCACGTGCTGGCGGTAGCGCTCGGCCTCGTGCTCGCTGATCACCGTCACCGCGTCGAACGGCACGACCCGGCCCGCCTCGACATCGCGCAGCCGGCGGGCCTCGGCCCGGTACACCAGCCGCATCGGCCCGCGCGTCGACTCGGCGAAGCCCGACCACTTCAAGCTATCGACATCCACCAGGTCCAAGACGTGGCGGAACGACCGACCGACACGCCCGCTCTTAGCCCCCACCACGAGGTGAGTGTTGGTCCTCGGCGCTTGCGAACCCCCACCGCGCGGTGGGGGCTGTTGGTCCCTTGTCGTGCCTGTGCCGAGGTCCGCGTCGTATAGCGCCCGCGCGTACCCGATCATCCCGGTGCAGTAGGTCAGCACGGAGTCGAAGGGTTGCTGCCGGTGACGCTCGACGAGTTGGCGGGCGAGCGCGGGGTCGTACATCGCCGCGGGCGTGATCGCTTGGCCGGTGAAGAGCGCGCGGGCGGCGAGGGCCCGGCGGCTCACCGCGCGGACCGGCGCGATCAACAGCTCGCGCGTCAGGCCGGTGAGCTCGCTGCGCACCGCGTCGGCGACCGGCTCGTCGGCGAGGCAGGCGAGCGTCACGTCGCAGCACTCGGACACGGCACGCAGCAGGTGGTGGGCGCGGATGCGGTCGCCGCGGTCCGGCGGGCCGGGCACGCGGTGGGTCAGCATCAGCACCCGCGGCCGATCGCCGACAACCGCCGATTCGCCTTGTGACGCGAGGGCTCGCACACCCTATCCATCGGACCGCGGCGACCGCCCGCCGCAATGACAACGCCCCGCGAGAAGCGGGGCGCTGAACGGGGATCGAGGGTTATCAGACGCCAGGCACAGGCGCTTGGCCTGAAGGCGGGCAGGGTGCCCACCCCACCCGGAGCAACGTAAACGCATCAGTCGATGTAAGGCACGACCGTTTTCGCGTCGGTGTTGGCGATGATCACCGCGTCGTAGGGGTAGGTCAGCGCCTGGGTGACGATCGCGTCCGGGCCGGGCCGGGTCGCCTTGCCGGTGACCGCCAGTTCGTCGCCGACCTGCTGGATCGCGTTGATCTCGACGGCGTAGCCGCCGGTCATCTGTTCGCCGAGCGCGACGATGACCAGGTCGTATTGTTCGAAGTCGATCCCGCCGGGGAAGATGTTCGCGTCGCCCAGCGCGTCGTACTCGGCCTGGGTGCGGATGAGCATCGTGCCGATGGTCTTGAGTGCCTGCGAGTTGCCGCTGACGCTCTCGACGATCGGGACCGGCTCGGCGAGCACGACGCCCGGGCCGTTGTCCGGGCCGGCGTCCGCGCCCGTGTCGCCGTCGCCCTTGCATCCCACCAGCGCCACCGCCGGGCCAAGCAGCACGGCCGCGGCAAGCGTCTTCCAGGTCCGGTTTCGCATCGTTCGGTCTCCCATGTGCGTGCGGTTCAAACGGTTGAAGTGGACACAGTGTAGCGGGTTTTCGCGGGCCGAATCGCGGGCGGGAGCCTCGCCCTCCCGAGCCGTTTCCAAGCGCCACCCCCGCCCTCACGTCTTCACCAGCACCATCCCGTGAAACGCCCGGCCCTCCCGGCGGTACTTGCGCTCGAAGTTCGTCCCCACCAGCTCGCCCTCCCCCGCCGACGCCGGCGGCTCGAACGGCCGACGCTCGTACACGTCCGCCACCTTCGCCGCGTGCTCCTGCATCCACTGCCAGTAGTCCAGGTGATCCGTCGCGACGTGGACCTCCCCGCCCGGCTTGAGCACGCGGACCAGCTCGCGCAGGAACGGCTCCTGAAACGTCCGCCGCTTGTGGTGCCGGGCCTTGGGCCAGGGGTCGGGGAAGTACCAGTGCAAGCGGTCGATGGTTTGGTCGGCGACGAAGTTGCGGATAAACACCACGCCGTCGGCGTGGAGCATCCGCGCGTTGGCGATGTTCAGCCGGCGCAGCCGGTCCGCGGCGTAGCGGTAGAACTGGCTCGCCCACTCGATGCCGAGGAACAGCGTGTCCTCGTGCAGCGGCGCTTCCTGCGCGAGGAACGTGCCCTTGCCCGAGCCGAGCTCGATCTCGAACTTGCGCGGGTCCTCGCCTGCGCCGCGCCAGGGCTCGAAGCCGAACCATCCACACAAGTCCAGCGCCCCGCTGCCGATGTCCGGCAGCTCGTCCTGGTCCCGGCCGAAGCCGGTGATGTCGAGTTGTTTTTTTCGGGTCAGGCCTTTGCCCATGTTTACCACCTCACGGTCCGTCTCACGACGCGGCGACCTCCGCTACCAAACACGCGGCTGACGAACGTATTTTCCCGTCATTGAAAGCGCTCGGTGCGTTAGCATGGCGGTCATCGCGAAAGGAACAGGTCTATGTGTCATTGGGTGATGATCGCGTTTGCCGTCGTAGCCATGGTCAGGATCGCCAGCCACGAAGACCTGTCGCCTTGGGTCTGGGGCGCGGTGTGCTTTGGGGTCTGCTTTCTGTGCCTGTTGCTGATCCCGCTGGCGTACCTCAACGTGCTCATCGGGCTGGTGTTGAGTTTCCTGGCGATGATGGCGTGGCTCTATTACCAACGCCGGGCACGATGACGCTCAGCCCTTCTCGTATCGCACCAGGACGAGGATGTCCGACGGCGCAAAGCGTCGGCCGTGCGTCCCGCTGCCCGCGAGGTTCGCCGCCCCGCCGTCCTTGCTCGGCAGGACCGACTGGGGCGCGATGTTGCTCGAGATCGACAGGATGGTGACGCCCGCCTCGGCGAGCCACCGGTTGACCTCCGCCTCGAGGTCCGCGGTGTGGTCTTCCCGGCCGACAAAGATCTTGATCTGCTGCATCACAACATGATAACCAGTTCAAGCAGGTCGCTTTGCCCCACAACCCAGCGCGCGCGGGCGACGCGCAGTCCGTGCGAAGCATTTCACGTCGACGCTGCCTGCGCCCGCAGATGAAATCGAACCCGACTTCAACCGATCACCGCGCGCACCGCCTGGGCCAGCCGCGCGACGCCCTCGCGGATCTGCTCGGGCTTGGGCACGCCCACGGCCAGGCGGATCGTGTTCTTCGGGGCCGTGCGCGTCGGGTCGTTGGGGTAGCAGTACACGCCGGGCACGAAGAGCACGCCCTGCCCGATCGCGTGGCCGAACAGCGGGCCGGCCTTGCTCGTATCGACCGACTCGGGCAGCGTCAGCCAGACATACAGCCCGCCGGTCGGCCGGGTCCACGACACGCCGTCGATCCCCGCGAAGTGCTCGTCGAGCGCGTCGAGCGTCGCGCCGATCTTCGCCGCGTACGCCTCGCGCAGGACGCCGACGTGCCGGTCGAACACGCCCGTCGCCATCGCCCGGCTGATGACGTGCATGTTGAAGTTGCTCGACCCGAAATCGCGCCCGCCCTTACTCAGTTTCACCGGCTCAACAAGGTCGCTTGGCAACAAACCGTAGCCCGTCTTGAAGCCCGGCGCGAACGGCTTGGAGAACGTCTGGCACAGCGCGACGTACTGGTTGTCGCGGTCCATCGACTTGATCGACGCGGGCGCGTCGCCCTCATACGTCAGCTCACGGTACGCCGCGTCTTCGACCAGCACGATGCGGTGCCCGGCCTTCTGCGAGTAGTGCCGAACGATGTCGAGCAGCTGGCGTCGGCGGTCCTCACTGATCGTGATGCCCGTGGGGTTCTGGTGGTAGCTGACCAGGTACACGAACTTGACCCGGTGCATCTGACCCGCGGCGAGCAGCCCCGCGAGCAGGCGGTCGAGCTTGTCCGGGACCATGCCGTCTTCGTCGAGGTCGACCGCGCGGACCGTCGCGCCGTACGCCGTGAGCGCCGAGGTGTAGACAAAGTAGCTCGGCCAGCCGGCGACGACGATGTCGTCCGCGTCGAGCAACACCTCGGCGAGGATGTTTAAGAGCTGCTGGCTGCCGGTGGTGACAACGACGTCGTCCGCGCTGCCGGGCAGCTCGTCCTCGCTCACGCCGTCGAGCCGGGCGAGGTGGGCGTAAAGCTGTTGGCGGAAGGCCGCGAAGCCCTCGGTGGTGCCGTACTGCAGCGCCGCCTTCGCCGCGGCGGGCTCGGCGAGGATCGACTGGGCCAGCGGCGCGACGCCGCTGCCCGGCAGCGTGTCGTAATCGACCAGCCCCGCGGCCAGCGAGATGAGCGCCGGGTCGTCGAGCGCCATCTTGATCAGCTCGGAGATCGGCTGCTCGGCGGCGTGGCGCGCGGCGCGGGACAGGAGCAGGGGCAATTCGGCAATCTTGGTTGCAACAGAATTCATGGCGTAGCTCGCGGGCGGTCAATCAAGAATCCTATCGCCAAGCCTCACCCGCCGCTGAGTCGCTCACGGAGATAGGCCGTCAACTCATCCTTGCCGAACCTGCCCGACGCCACGGCGATCACGATGTCCTGCAAAGACTGGTCGTCCGCTTCTAGAGCAGCTTGCATGATTTCTCTCCACGGGTGGCACTGACAAGCGGAGTCCGCGGAGCTTGTCAGTGCGCAGCGGTCAAGCACTGACAAGGCTCAAAGCAGCCTTGTCAGTGGCACCCACTGGAGAATGTTTTTGCACGCTGCTCTATCGGCTTGTCGTTGCGCGCCAGGAAGTAAAGCGTCACCGCGAGCGCGACGCGCTTGTTGCCATCGACAAACGCGTGGTTGCTGCCAGGTGAAAAAGATAAGCCCCGGCCATTGCCGCGGGTGTCACGTGCAAATAAGCGCCGCCGAACTGGGCCATCGGCATCGCAAGGGCCGACTTGAGCAGCCCCTCATCCCGGATTTCAGGCGTCCCGCCGTATCGCTCGATCTGATCGCGATGGATCCGCAAGACCCCTTCCAAAGACAGGAATTGCATCGGGCCTATTCCGCCAACCTTTTGAGGACTTCGCCATAACGATCGTTTGTGTCTTCCAAGAACCGCTCGAGATCCGAAGCGCGTTGGGCAGCGTCGGCAGGCTCGAACGTGATCGACCTGCCATTGGTGGTGACATTCAGAGACGTGTTTTCATCGATCCCCAACAGATCGAGGATCGGCTTTTCGATCACCAACGCGAATGAGTCGCCGTGTTTGGAGAGCTTCTTGAGCATGAGAATCCGTCTTTCGCTTATACCATTGTAGATCATCGGTACAAACGGGGCGAGGCTCAAACCCCCAATACCCTCACTCAATCCACGGCCTTCGCCACCTCGGCGTCGATCTGCGCGGTCATCGCTTTGTCGTCGTCGGCGTCTTCCCACATCGGGCCCTTGGGGACCTCGGTCGCGATGACCAGCGCGACGATCGCCATGACGTTGATGAAGATGTTCATCGACGGGCCGGACGTGTCTTTCAAGGGGTCGCCCACCGTGTCGCCGACGACGGTCGCGGCGTGTCCTTCGCTGCCCTTGCCGCCGCAGTGCCCTTCTTCGACGTACTTCTTGGCGTTGTCCCAGGCCCCGCCGGCGTTGCTCATCATCAGCGCGAGGACGACGCAGCCCAGCAGCGCCCCGATCAGCAGCCCGCCGAGCGTCTCGGCCCCGAAGACGAAGCCGACGAAGACGGGCGCGCCGACCGCGAGCGCCGCGGGCAGGATCATCTTCCGCAGCGCCGCCTTGGTCGCGATATCGACGCAGCGCTTGGTGTCCGGCTCGGCCTTGCCTTCTAAGAGCCCGGGGATTTCTTTGAACTGCCTGCGGATCTCGGTGATCATCTCGTTCGCCGCCGAGCCGACCGCCTTCATCGTGATCGAGCCGGAGAGGAACGGGCACAGCCCGCCGAGGAAGATGCCCACCAGCACGGCGGGGTTGTCGATCGCCAGGTTCATCGGGACGGCGAAATGATCGTTGGCAACCTGCACGAACGCGGCGATCATCGTCAGCGCCGCCAGGCCCGCGGCGCCGATGGCGAAGCCCTTGCCAATCGCCGCGGTCGTGTTGCCCACCGCGTCGAGCCCGTCGGTGATCTTGCGGGTCTCGTCGGGCATCTCGGACATCTGCGCGATGCCCCCGGCGTTGTCGGCGACCGGGCCGTACGCGTCGATCGCCATCGTGATCCCCACCGTCGCGAGCATCCCCACCGCCGCGATCCCCACGCCGTACAGGTCGGCGAACATGTGCGAGACGAAGATGATCCCGGCGATGGTGAGCAGCGGCACGGCGACGGACTCGAGCCCGACGGCCAGCCCGTTGATCATCACCGTCGCCACGCCGGTCTCCGACGAGTGGGCGATGTCGCGGACCGGCTTGCCGCCGGTGTAGTACTCGGTGATCAGGCCGATGATGATCCCGCCGATCGCCCCGGCGGCGACGCAGTAGGCGACCTTCATCTGCACGCCCAGCATCGCGGTCAGCGCGAACGCGGCGAGGATGAACAGGATCGCCGAGCCGAACGTGCCGAACCGCAGCGCCCTGGCCGGGTCCATCGACGACACGGCCTTGACGATGAAGATGCCGATGAGCGAGCAGATCAGCCCGACGGTCGTCATGCCCAGGGGCAGGTACATCAGGACGCCCTGCGCAGCGTCGGCGGTCATGTCGGTGTCGGCCATGAGCGCGGCGGGGGCGGCGAGGGTGGCGGCGATGGCGATCGTGGCGATCTGCGAGCCGCAGTAGGACTCGAAGATGTCGCTGCCCATGCCCGCGACGTCGCCGACGTTGTCGCCGACGTTGTCCGCGATGACGCCGGGGTTGCGCGGGTCGTCTTCGGGGATGCCCGCCTCGACCTTGCCGACCAGGTCGGCGCCGACGTCCGCGGCCTTGGTGAAGATGCCCCCGCCCACGCGGTAGAACAGCGCGACCAGCGAGCCGCCCATCGCGAAGCCGTGGATGACGTGCGCCCCCTCGGCCGGGTGTTCGTGGCCGACGACGAAGACGTAAAACAGCGTGCCGATCCCGAGCAGGCCCATGGACGCGACGGTCAGGCCCATGACGCTGCCGCCGAAGAACGCGATCGACAGCGCCTTGGCCGGGCCCTGCTCGTTGGCCGCGACGGCGGTGCGGACGTTGGCCTTGGTCGCGCAGTACATGCCGATGAACCCGGCGATACTCGAGCAGACCGCGCCGGCGAAGAAGGCGATCGCCTCGTTGGGGTCCTTCTTCCAGCCCAGCACCCCGCCGAGGATCAACGCGAAGATCCCGAGCACGACGAACTCGCGCTTCATAAAGGTCATCGCGCCCTTGTGGATCGTGTCGGCGATCTGGGCGACCTTGCCGGTCCCGCCCGAGGACTTGAGGATCGACATGAAGACCAGGCCCGCGGCGACCAGGCCAAGCAGGCCCAGCACGGGGGTCACGATGTGCAGCGTTTCGAGCATGGTGGGTTGTCTCGTTCTCGGACCGTCCGTTGCCGGGCGTGCGTCGGTGCGAAAAAGCCGCACGCGCCGTCGTTTCCTCCCCATCGGCCAGTCGCGTGCTCACACAACGCAAACGCGGGTCGAGGATTGTAACGAGGCCGACAACGTCCGAAAAGCCCGGCCACAAAATCGCTGCCGAGCCCCCAAAAACCCGTTCAACACCCAACTCAACCCCTAAGCAACCTTGACACCGTGAACCGCCGAGGTACGCTTCACGCACGGAGCAACGGATGCGTCACACCCCCGCCACCGCGACCACCACGACCACGACCGCCACGACCCCCAGTGGCCGGCCGACGCGGTAACCCTGCCCTCAACACGCAGAAGCACTCGCCAAGGCCGCCCACGAGCGGCCTGTCTTGTTGACAATACGACTTAACGAGCCGCGACCGCGAGGGAGCGGTTCAGACAACCAGCAAACACCGATTCGGACCGCTCCCTGATGGTCGCGGCTCGTCCAAAACCCACCGCCACACAACACCATGCAAATCCAACTCCCCGACGGATCGATCAAAGACATGCCCCAAGGCAGCTCCGCCTACGACGTCGCCGCCTCCATCGGCGAAGGCCTGGCCAAGGCCGCCATCGGCGCCAAAGTCAACGGCCAACTCTACGACCTGCACCGGCCGCTCGACCCCCAGGCCGGGCCAGAGCGCAGCGCCGGCCCGGATCAACCCCCCATCCACCTCGCCATCGTCACCGCCCCGCGCCTGAACAAAAAAGGCCTGCCCAACTACCGCGACGACGAATCGAAGAAGGACGCGCTCTACCTGCTGCGACACTCCGCCGCGCACGTCATGGCCGAGGCGATCGAACGGCTGTACCCCGACACCCAACTCGCCTACGGCCCGCCGCTAGACAACGGCTTCTACTACGACCTCAAGCTCGACACGCCCATCAGCTCCGACGACTTCCGAAAGATCGAAGACGAGATGCGCAAGATCGTCGAGGAAGATCGGCCGTTTACGCGGTACGAATTGTCGCCACAAGAAGGCACAAAGAAACTCAAAGAAGAAGGCAATAAGTACAAGATTGACAACGCAGAAAAGGCGATGAGCAACGGTGCCCAAGCGTTGTCGTGGTACATCACAGGCGACGCCGACGGATTGAATCCGTGGGCGTCAAACCCATCCGCTGTCGAAGTCGAGCACTGGGAAGACCTCTGCCAAGGCCCCCACGTCGATCGCACCGGCCGCATCGCCGCCTTCAAAGTCATGTCCGTCGCCTCGTCGAACTGGCACGGCGACGTCAACGCCGACCGCTTCCAGCGCGTGTACGGCACCGCGTTCTTCTCGCAGGAAGAACTCGACCAGCACCTGGAAAACCTCGAAGAAGCCAAACGCCGGGACCACCGCGTCGTCGGCCAACGCATGGGCCTGTTTGCCATCGACGAAAAAGTCGGCCAGGGCCTGATCCTCTGGAAGCCCAAGGGCGCGGTCGTTCGCGACGAGCTGCAGAAGTTCATCGGGCGCTACCTCGAACAGCAGGGCTATTCACAAGTCTTCACGCCGCACATCGGCAAGCTCGACCTGTACCGCACGTCCGGCCACTTCCCGTACTACCAGGACTCGCAGTTCCCGCCGCTCGTGGATAGCGACCTGATGAAGTCGCTGGCCGACGAGGGCTGCTCGTGCGCCGACCTCGCGACGCGGATGAAGGACGGCGACATCGACGGCTACATGCTCAAGCCGATGAACTGCCCGCACCACATCCGCATCTACGCCTCGGACAAACGCAGCTACCGCGACCTGCCCGTCCGCCTCGCCGAGTTCGGCACGGTCTACCGATGGGAACAGTCCGGCGAACTCGGCGGGATGACGCGCGTCCGCGGCTTCACCCAGGACGATGCGCACCTGTTCGTCACGCCCGACCAGCTCGCCGACGAAGTGATGGGCTGCATCGAGCTGGTGAAGATCATCTTCAAGACGCTGGGCATGGACGACTACCGCGTCCGCGTCGGCCTGCGCGATCCGGACTCCACCAAGTTCGTCGGCGACCCCAAGGACTGGGATCAGGCCGAAGCGGCTTGCCGCTTAGCAGCACAGTCATTGGGTGTCCCATTCAGCGAAGAGCCCGGCGAGGCCGCGTTCTACGGCCCGAAGATCGACTTCGTCGTCAAAGACGTCATCGGACGCGAGTGGCAGCTCGGCACCGTGCAGGTCGACTACCAACTGCCCCAACGGTTCGAGCTCGAGTACGTCGGGTCCGACAACCAGACCCACCGGCCGATCATGATCCACCGCGCACCCTTCGGCTCGATGGAGCGGTTCATCGGCGTGCTCATCGAGCACTTCAACGGCGCGTTCCCGCTGTGGCTGAGTCCCGAGCAGTGCCGGGTCCTGCCGATCTCTGAGAAGTTCCTTGGTTACGCGGAGGAGGTCGAAACCCGCTTGAAACAAGAGCGTTTGCGCGTGTCGGTGGACAGCGGCAACGAGCGTGTGGGCGGGAAGATCAAGTCGGCGCAGGAGGACAAGGTGCCGTACATGCTGGTCGTCGGCGGCAAGGACGCCGAGGCCGGGACGGTGAGCGTGCGCCACCGCACCGCCGGCGAACTGGGCGCGGTCAAGCTCGAGGACTTCGTCTTCAACCTGCTGCGCGAGCGCGACACGCAATCACTCGATCCGATTGTCGGGACGGTGGCGTGAACCGTTTAGCGCCCGCCGACTAGCGCCCGTCGTTTAGCGCCCGCCCGCAAGGGCGGGGCTTGTCGTGCGACGATTCAGAATACCGCGCCGAGTAAATTTAGAAACAACAGAGATGCTTCGCGCAACATCATCACGATCTTTTTATCGCGTTGGTCTTGTATCACGCACCCTCATCGCTATACTCCGCATCACCAACACCGCTCCGAACTTAAACAAGGCGTTGGTCGGCAGGCCTGCCGGTTTGTATTCACGAGGCGACCACGGAAGCACGCAAGATGTTTGAAGTGAAAGAGAGCCCGTTGCACGGGCGCGGTTTGTTCGCAACCCGATTCATCCCGCAAGACACGGTGCTCGGCTGGCTGGCGACCGAGCCGGCACCCGACGACGATCTCGAAGGCCCTTACGTCTTGTGGGTGGACGGCGTCGATCCCGTGCGCGTCACCTGCGACCTGCGGTTTATCAACCACAGCGACCGGCCCAACGCGGCGTACTTCGACGACCTGTCGGTCATGGCGTTGCGCGACATCCTGCCGGGCGAAGAGATCGTCCACGATTACATGGGCGACGAGACCGACGACGACGCCGAGGTCGGCTTCGACGACGAGACCGATGCGATCGGTGAGGCCGCGGGCGAGCTGGTCCCGGCGTAAACTACCGCCATGGCCCGACGCGCCCGCTTCCAACTCGGCGGCACCACCGTCCCCGCCGGCGAAGCACGCCAGGTCCGGCTCAAGGTCTCCGAACGCTACACCGGCGACCCGATCACCCTGCCGGTCCACGTCGTCCGCGGCAAGTCCAGGGGCCCGACCGTCTTCGTCTCCGCCGCGATCCACGGCGACGAGCTCAACGGCATGGGCGTGATCCACGACCTGATCTTCGGCGAGCCGATCGCGCTGCTCCGCGGCACGCTCATCCTCGTCCCGGTCGTCAACGTCTTCGGGCTCGAGGTCCAGTCCCGGTACATGCCCGACCGGCGCGACCTGAACCGCTCGTTCCCCGGGACCACAACCGGCAGCCTGACCTCCCGCGTCGCCCGCGCGTTCTTCGACGAGATCGTCAGCAAGTGCGACTTCGGCATCGACCTGCACACCGCGGCCGGCGGACGCACCAACTTCCCCAACGTCCGCGGCGACCTGTCGGTGCCCGGCGTCCGCCGACTCGCCCGCGCCTTCGGCTGCGAGCTCATGGTGCACGGCAAGGGGCCCGACGGCTCGCTGCGCCGCGAGGCGGTCAAGGCCGGGTGCCCCACGATCATCCTCGAAGCCGGCGAACCCTTAAAGATCGAGCCGGGCGTCCTGGCGGTCGGCTTGCGTGGCGTTCGGAACGTGCTGAAGGAGTTGGAGATGCTGCCCGGCACGCCGAGCAAGCCCGCGTACCAGGTGCGTGTCGATAAATCGACGTGGGTGCGCGCCGAGGTCGGCGGGATCCTGCGCTTCCACGTCTCGCCCGGCGACTTCATCGAAGAAGGCCAGGCCGTCGCCACCAACGCCAGCGTGTTCGGGGAGACGCAGAACCAGCTGCTCGCGCCCGCCGACGGCATCGTGCTGGGCATGACGACCCTGCCGACGGTCAAGCCGGGCGAGCCGGTCTGCCACCTCGCGCTGCCCAACCGCTCGCTGCGGTCGCTGCGTCGCGCGCTCAAGCAGGGCAAGCCGAACACGCTGTATCACCGGATGCGCAAGGACCTGGCGACGAACGTGTCGGTCAGCGAGCACGAGATCGAGGCCGCCGGGCCCAAACCGGTCGAAGAAGGCTGAGCACCGCGGCGGGCGATCGCTAGGATGCACCGCGATGTTTAGCTACCTGGTCCTGACGTTAGGCGGCCTGCTCTTCGGGGCGATGGTGTACCGCTACGACATGCACGAGCGTGAGCCGTGGTGGATGCTCGTGGGCGCGGCGGTCGCGGGCGGGCTGACGATGGCGCTCGCGTTCAAGCTCGAGGGCTGGGCGCTGCGCCTCGCCGCGAACAGCGGGATGGAGTACGGCTACCGGTTCCTGCACGCGCTGTTGGCGGGCACGCTCGAAGAAGCCGCCAAGCTCGCCGTGCCGCTCTTGGTGATGCTCCTGATCCGCAAGCACTTCAACGACCCGATGGACGGGCTGATCTACGGCTCGCTCGCCGGGCTGGGCGCCGCGCTCTACGAGGCGGGCTGGTACCAGTTCCACGACGAGCCGACGCAGACCGCCGGGTGGTTCTACCGCGCGGGCACCGACGCGATGCGCATGTTCATGCACACGATCTGGGGCGGCATCATCGGCTTCCCGCTCGGGCTCGCGGTGATGAACAAGCCCTGGCGGCTTGTGCTCTTGCGCACCGCCGGGCTGGTCATGCTCATCCACTTCGCGTGGGACTTGTTCGTCGGCTTCGTCCAGGAACAGGGCAACCTCGAGAAGCTCATCGCCACCGCGCTGCTGGGCGCGTCGGTCGTGTGGTACGGCCTGCTGGTCGTGCGGGCGAACAAGTGGTCCCGCTCGATGCACGCGCCCCAGAGCAAGCAGCGCCTGGTCGGCAGGATCGTCCGCGCGATCATTACCCGCCGGCTCAAATAGCGCGGCTTGGTCCTGCTTAAACATGACTTCTGCGCGGGCGGGTGCCACTGACAAGGCTGCTTTGAGCCTTGTCAGTGCATCCCGACAACGCACTGACACGCTCCGCGGACTGCGCTTGTCAGTGCCACCCCCGGCGTCTAACGATGCGAGGTTCTGCCGCGGTGCCACAATGCATTTGTTGTAAACCTGTTCACAAACCCCACGCACGATCCGGCCGGCGAATCCCGGCTAAAATACTCGACTATGGACCGCACCATCCTCGGTAAAACCGATCTCACCGTCAGCCGGCTCGGCTTCGGTGCCGCGCCTATCGGCTTCCTCGACACCCCGCAGGGCCAGGTCGACAAGCTCGTCGCCATGCTGCTCGACGCGGGCGTCAACCTCTTCGACACCGCCGCGATGTACCGGGACGCGGAGGACAAGCTCGGCGTCGCGCTCGGGGGCAAACGCAGCGACGCCGTGCTCGTCAGCAAGTGCGGCACGAAGGACGACGGGCTGCCGGGCGAGGCGTTTTCGCCCGATCTGATCACCGCGTCGATCGACCGCTCGCTCAAGCGTTTGAAGACCGACCACCTCGACGTCGTGCTGCTGCACTCCTGCGGGCTCGATGTGCTTGAGCAAGGCGACGCCGTCGGCGCCCTGCTCAAGGCCCGCGACGCGGGCAAGACGACCTACGCCGGGTACTCCGGCGACAACGACGACGCCGCGGCCGCTGCTGCGATGGGCTGGGTCGACGTCGTCGAGACCTCGGTCAACCTGTGCGACCAGCACAACATCGACGCCGTCCTGCCGGTGTGCAAGGCGCACGACGTCGGCGTCATCGCCAAGCGCCCGATCGCCAACGCCGCGTGGAACCCGCTCAACAAGCAGCGCGGCATCTACAAAGACTACGCCAGGACCTACCACGACCGGCTCAAGTCGATGAGCATCACCCCGCACGAGCTCGGCTACCACGGCCACACCGAGATCGAGTGGCCCGAGATCGCGCTCAAGTTCACCCTCGCCATCCCGGGCGTGGACTGCGCGATCGTCGGCACGACCTCCACCGTCAACGCCCAGGCCAACATCGACGCGGTCCGCAAAAACCCGCTGCGCGAACAGGTCGTGCAGAAGCTGCGCGAGGCGTTCAAGCAAGCCGAGCGGTCGAGCGGGGAAACGTGGCCCGGGCAGACTTGATCGCCCCGCCTTTTCGGTCTTGATTCTCACGCAAAGGCGCGAAGGCGCAAAACCAAGGCAAACGGGCCACGGATTCGCACAGATCAATTCGGCGTGAATCAATCCGTGGATATCCGTGTGAATCCGCGGCAGATCATTGCCTTGGTTTTGCGCCTTCGCGCCTTTGCGCCTTTGCATGAGCCATCAAGCCTAAACTAGACCATGCTTCCCTTCGTCTATTCGCCCGACTACGTCACCCCCCTGCCCGACGGCCACCGCTTCCCGATGCCCAAGTTCGGCATCCTGCGCGACTTGTTGATCGAGCGCGGCGTCGCGCAACCCGGGCAGTTCCACCGCCCGCGGATCGCGTCGTTCGAATTGATCGCCTCGGTCCACGACCCCGATTACGTCCGCGCGTTCTTCGACGGTACGATCGAACGCGACGCGGTCCGCAAGATCGGGCTGCCGTGGTCCGAGGGCCTCGTCACGCGCACGCGCACCGCGGTCGCCGGGACACTGCTCACCTGCGAACTCGCGCTCGAGCACGGCCTGGCGTGCAACACCGCGGGCGGGACCCACCACGCCCACCGCCAATTCGGCTCGGGCTTCTGCATCTTCAACGACCTCGCCGTCGCCGCGAAAACCCTGGTCGACCAAGGCAAAGCCGACCACGTGCTCGTCGTCGACCTCGACGTCCATCACGGCGACGGCACCGCAACGATCTTCCACGACGACCCGCGCGTCTTCACCTTCTCGATGCACTGCGCCAAGAACTTCCCGGCTCGCAAACCCCCCAGCGACCGCGACGTCGCCCTGCCGCCCGGTATCGGCGACCACGAGTACCTCGACACGCTGCAACAACACCTGCCCGAACTCCTAGAACGCGTCGAGCCCGATTTGGTGATCTACGACGCCGGCGTTGACGTTCACAAGGACGACCGCCTCGGCCACCTCGAACTCACCGACGAGGGCGTATCTCAACGCGACCGCTACGTCATCGAGCAGTGCCGAAGCCACGCCATCCCCACCGCCTGCGTCATCGGCGGCGGGTACGACGCGGACCACACGCAACTCGCCTGGCGGCACGCAACCGTACACCGGGCGGCAACGACGTGTTTTTCATCGTCGACCAGCACCGTGTAGCGCGTGTAGCGGGTGACGCGCAGCGTCCCGGGCCGGGCCTCAGCCACGCCGACGACGCGCGAGCGCCAGCCCGCCCAGTCCAAGCATCGCGAGCGAGGCCGGTTCCGGCACGGGGGTCAGCACGAACAGCGCTTCTTCGAAGTCGGCCAGGCCGGTCGCGGACGCGCCATCGACGCTGCCGAGGTTGTCGCTGTCATCGACGTTGATCACCAGTTTGTAGCCGGTGCCCGCGGGCAGGAAGCCGCTGTGCGAGACGTCGGCGGTCTGGTTCTGCAGCTTGGACTCGAAGCTCTGCCCGCCGGGGATCACGTCGAGGCGGAACTCGAGCTCCGGCGTGCCGTTGGCCTGGGCGCCGGGTGCGTTGAACGTGTAGTTGTAGTCCATGTCGAGGTCGAAAACGAACTCGATGACGGCCGCGCCCTCGGCGTTGGCGCTGTCGAAGTCGTCGCTCGCCGGCCCCGCCGACGCGGTCTGGCTGGTGGTGTAGTTCAGGTCCATGTCGAAGGTGACGACCGGGCCCGCCTGGCTGACATCGACGCCGAGGGTCGCGGAGAAGTCCGCGGACGAGCCGCCGGCCGACGCGGTCGCGGTCAGCGTGTCGCCGAAGCTGGTCGGAATACCGGTGGCGTCGAACGACAGGTCCTTGGGACCATCGAGGTCGAACCCGAACGGGCTGCCCTCGCTCGCGAACGCGCTGGCCTGGATCTGCGAATTATTCGCGGTGATCGTCACCCCGCCCAGGGCCGCGGGGGCCAAAACGGCGGCGATCAGCGCTGAAGGAAGGGCGGCACAAGCAGCTTTCATCTTCTCAACTCCCGAAACAGGTGGTCAGGTCACACCGACTCCGATAGCGGTGTATGACTAACCACAATAGGTGATTTTCTAGGGGATGCAATAGCCAGCTCTTTGTTTTTAAGCTGGGTAAATTGAGGTGTTTAGCGTGTTTGAGAGCCGATTGGCAGCGCCGGTCTTGGCTGCGTCGTACCGCCGAACCCGTGGCGGCCAGAAGCTGCGGGTTCGAGAAGCACCACCCCACCCGCCTATCGGCACGAAACAATGCACCGCGCGGCGACGCATGTTTGGAAAGACCATCTATTGTCGGTTGGTGAGTATTCGATCTCACACAAAGACGAAATAGCGCAAAGACAGGGCAAGTCCGGATTATCTATTCTGCAATAAGATATGAACCACGTAGAAGTCTTTGCCCACTTCCAAACAATCGAGTGCGTACCCGCTAAATCGAACCAAGACCAATCCAGATTTGACCTGAAACTCGTCTTGAAGTTCCCAAGGCCAACCATAAATCCCGACTATACCGCTTGGTAATTCGATCCTGGTTTCAACATCAAAACCCATTGATTCTTCGAAAGAGGGCCGTTCTTCATGAGGCCCGACGGATATCACAGAAGCTGTTATATCACTCTCGGGACACAGCACAGCGATGTGCTTCAATGTGTTATGACGCTGGGCGACGTGGGCATCTGTCCATTATTCCGGAGCGCTTGGTTCCAATTCAGCATCGGCAACGTAAAACTGCTTATAGGTTGAATCAACCTCAAACCGCTTCATGTCTTATCTCCGCGCCTTTGAGCCTCTGCGTGAGACTTGAAACACCGATCACCCCGCCGACGACGCCAACTGCGTCTTCATGTCCGGGGCCGGCAGGGTCGACTCGCCCATCAGGTACTCGTCGATCGCGCGCGCCGCGCCGCGGCCCTCGGCGATCGCCCAGACGATCAGTGACGCGCCGCGTCGCACGTCGCCCGCGGCAAAGACCCCCTCGACGTTGGTGGCGAACTTGCCGTACTGCGCGTTGACGATGCCGCGGTTCATCTCGACGCCGAGGCGATCGAACACCGCGGGCGTGTCGTGGCCGGTGAAGCCGATCGAGAGGAACACGTAGTCCGCGGGCAGGTCTTCTTCGCTGCCCTCGATCTCGTGGCTGATCTTCCGGCCGGTCACGGGGTCGCGCGTCCATTCGAGCCGGCTGATGCGCATGTGCGTGAGCTTGCCGTCCTTGCCGATGAAGGCCTTGGGCATGACCTGGTACTCGCGCGGGTCGCGGTCGAACTTGGCGATGCCCTCGGCGTGGCCGTAGTCGACGTAGAACGTGCCCGTCGGACCGGGCCAGGGGTGCTCGGCGTCGCGTTCGTCGGGCTCGCGCTCGCGCCGGGTGATGTTCGTGATCGACTTGCATCCCTGGCGGATCGCGGTCCCGATGCAGTCGGTGCCCGTGTCGCCGCCGCCGATGACGATGACGTCTTTGTCCTTCATGTCCAGGAAATCGCCGTCCTTGAACTCGGAGTCGAGCAAAGACTTGGTGGCCCTGTGCAGGTACGTCATCGCCATGTGCACGCCGTCGAGCTCGCGCCCGGGCAGGTCGGCGAGGTCGCGCCCCGCGAGCGCGCCGCAGGCGAGCAGGACCGCGTCGTAGTCTTGCTTGAGTTGGTCGGCGTCAACGATCTTGGCGTCGCCCGCCATGCCGTGATTGGACTTCGCCTGCTCTTGCGCGATGCCCGGCGCGCCGACGTTGCAGTTGGTCTTGAAGACGACGCCCTCGGCGGCGAGCAGGTCGACGCGGCGTTGCACGAGTTTTTTCTCGAGCTTCATGTTCGGCACGCCGTACATCAGCAGCCCGCCGATGCGGTCGTCGCGTTCGAAGACGGTGACGGTGTGCCCGGCCTTGTTCAGTTGATCCGCGGCCGCGAGACCCGCCGGGCCCGAGCCGACGATCGCGACGGTCTTGCCGGTGCGCGCTTCCGGGGCGGGCGGGTTGGGCTTGACCCAGCCTTCTTCGAAGGCCTTGTCGATGATCGCGCACTCGATGGACTTGATGGTCACGGGCGGATCGGTCACGCCGAGCACGCACGCGGACTCGCACGGCGCGGGGCAGATGCGCCCGGTGAACTCGGGGAAGTTGTTCGTCTTCGCCAATCGATAGTACGCCTCTTTCCAGCGGTCGTGGAAAACCAGGTCGTTCCACTCGGGGATGAGGTTGTCGATCGGGCAGCCGGTGTCGGACTGGCAGAACGCGACGCCGCAGTCCATGCAGCGCGCGCCCTGCTCACGGAGCTGGTGCGCGTCGGCGCGTTCGTAGATCTCGAAGAAATCATTGATCCGCACGTCCGGCTTACGCGCGGGCATGGGGTGGCGATCAAACTCGAGGAATCCGGTGGGCTTGCCCATTGCTTAGTCTTTCTGCGGCCTTGGCTCCCTCTCCCTCTTAGGGAGAGGGCTGGGGTGAGGGTCGGGCGTCGAATCACCCACGGCATGCGACAAGATGAACCGCCCTACGCCTTCTGGATTCGTTGCCAGTTCGTGATTCGTGACGCGGATGATGCGCAAGCCAAGCGACTCCAAGTGCTTGGTTCGTTCGGCATCTTTGACTTGTTGCCCGTCGTGTGACTGGCCGTCCAACCCAACGACGAGCTTGTTGTTCGCACAACAAAAGTCAACGACATAGGGATGGCACGCGACCTGCCGACGAAACTTGATCCCGCCCAGCCGGCGGTTGCGCAGTACGCCCCACAAGACGCGCTCTGGTGTTGCGCTGTCCTTGCGCAGCTCGCGCGCCAGCTCGGTCGAGCGTGGCGCGGTTCGCAGATGTTGGGTTCGCTGGTTCATTCTGCTTGTTGTTGTCCGTGGTTTGTTTCACGGCCGACCCTCACCCCAGCCCTCTCCCTCAAAGGGAGAGGGGGCCGAGCCGCTTCGCTCCAAGCCTTACGCGTGGCCGACCTCCGGGGCGACCGCGGTTTTCTTGCGTTGTTGCAGCACCCGGCGGTAGTCGATCGGCATGACCTTCACGAACTGCTTGCGGACGCGCGCCCAGTTCTCGACCAGCTTCTCGGCGACGGGCGAGCCGGTGTGGTCGCGGTGCTGCTTGATCATGTTCAGGCACTCGACCTCGTCCTCGGGGTTGTCGAGTTGTTCGAGCTCGACCAGTTCCATGTTGCACAGCGCGGGGAACTCGCCGTCGCGGTCCCAGACGTAGGCGATCCCGCCGGACATCCCCGCGGCGAAGTTGCGCCCGGTGGGGCCGAGCACGACGACGCGCCCGCCGGTCATGTACTCGCAGCCGTGGTCGCCGACGCCTTCGACAACCGTCCGCGCGCCGGAGTTGCGCACGGCGAAGCGTTCGGCGGCGATGCCGCGGAAGTAGGCCTCGCCCTTGGTCGCGCCGTACAGCGCGACGTTGCCGATAATGATCTGTTTCTCGGCGGCGAAGGTCGACTCGCTCGGCGGGGTCACAACGATCTTGCCGCCACTCAAGCCCTTACCGACGTAGTCGTTCGCGTCGCCGGTGACCTTGATCGTCACCCCGCCCGCGAGCCAGGCGCCCAGCGACTGCCCGGCGCTGCCGCGGAGCTTGAGCGTGATGGTGTCGGGCGGCAGGCCGTCGTCGCCCCACTTCTTGCTGATCTCGTGGGACAGCATCGTGCCGACCGCGCGGTCGAGGTTGGTGACCGGGCCGGCGTAGTCGACTTTCTGGCCATCGAGGATCGCGGGCTGGCAGTGCTCGATGAGCTTGACGTCGAGCTGGCCGTCGATGCCGTGGTCCTGTTCCATCAGCTTGCGGACGCCGACGTTCTCGCGGTGCTCGGGCTTGGTCGCGGGGCGCAGCAGTTCGGTGAGGTCCAGGCCGTCGGCCTTCCAGTGCTCGATGGCCTTGCCGGCTTCGAGCAGCTCGACCCGGCCGATCATCTCGTCGAAAGTGCGCACGCCGATCTGGGCCATGTACTTGCGGGCTTCCTCGGCGACGAGGAAGAGGTAGTTGATGACGTGCTCGGGCTGGCCGGTGAACTTCTTGCGCAGGACCGGGTCCTGGGTGCACACGCCGACGGGGCAGGTGTTGAGGTGGCACTTGCGCATCATGATGCAGCCGACGGAGATGAGCGGCGCGGTGGAGAAGCCGTACTCTTCGGCGCCGAGGCAGGCGGCGATGACGACGTCGCGCCCGGTGCGCATCCCGCCGTCGGTTTCGAGGCGGACGCGGGAGCGCAGGTCGTTGAGCACGAGCGTCTGGTGCGTCTCCGCGACGCCGAGTTCCCAAGGCAGGCCGGCGTGCTTGATGGACGTGAGCGGCGACGCGCCGGTCCCGCCGTCGTACCCGGAGATCAAAATATGATCGGCCTTGGCCTTCGAGACGCCGGCGGCGACGGTGCCGACGCCGACCTCGGCGACGAGCTTGACGCTGACACGGGCCGAGGGGTTGGCGTTTTTCAGGTCGAAGATCAGTTGGCTGAGGTCTTCGATGGAGTAGATGTCGTGGTGCGGCGGGGGCGAGATCAGCCCGACGCCGGGCGTGGAATAGCGCAGCCTGGCGATGTAGTCGTTGACCTTGAAGCCGGGCAGCTGCCCGCCCTCGCCGGGCTTGGCGCCCTGTGCGATCTTGATCTGGAGCATGTCGGCGTTGGCGAGGTAGTAGCTGGTGACGCCGAAGCGCCCCGAGGCGATCTGCTTGATCGCTGAGCGCCGGGACTTGGTCGTGCCGTCGGGGTACTGTTCGAGCGCGAAGCGGTTGGGGTCTTCGCCGCCCTCGCCGGAGTTCGAGTACCCGCCGATGCGGTTCATGGCGAGCGCGAGGGTCTCGTGCGCTTCTTTGGAGAGCGCGCCCAACGACATCGCGCCGGTGCGGAAGCGTTTGACGATCTCGGCGGCGGGCTCGACCTCGTCCAGCGGGACCTGCTGCGCCTCGTCGAGTGTTTTCAGTTTGATCAGGCCGCGCAGCGTCGCCCAGCTGGCGGCGTCTTCGTTGCACATCCGCGCGAACTGGTCGTACGCGCCCCGCGCGTTGGTGCGGGCCGCGTGCTGCAGGCTGGCGATCGCCTGGGGGTTGTAGGCGTGCGCGTCGCCCTCGGGGCGCCAGTGGTACTCGCCGGGGTTCGGCAGCTCCGGGCTGTCCTGGCCGGCCGACTTGTTGTCGCGCTTCGGATACGCGAGCGTGTGGCGTCGGCGGACTTCCTCGGCGAGGACCTTGAAGCCCGCGCCCTGCAGCCGCGACGCCGTGCCCGTGAAGCAGCGGTCGATGACCTCGCTCGACAATCCCAGGCACTCGAAGATTTGGGCGCCGCGGTAGCTCGCGACCGTCGAGATGCCCATCTTGGACATGACCTTCTTGATGCCGAAGTCCACGGCCTTGATGTAGTTCGCGACCAGCTGCTCGTCGGTGAGGTGTTTGTTCTTATCGACCACGCCCTGGTCGCGCAGCGCGTGCAGCGCTTCGAAGGCGAGGTACGGGTTGACCGCGTCGACGCCGTAGCCCAGCAGCGTGCAGAAGTGGTGCACCTCGCGGGCCTCGGCGGTCTCGAGCACCAGGCCGACCTTCGTGCGCGAGCGCGTCCGCACGAGGTGGTGGTGCACCGCGCCGACGACCAAGAGCGCCGGCAACGGCATCCGGCCCGGGCCCTCGTCGCGGTCGGACAACACGATCAACGGCACGCCGGCCTCGATCGCCGCCGTCGCCTGGTCGCACACCCGGTCCAGCGCGGCTTGCAACGCCTCGGCGTCGTCGGCCGAGCCGCTCGAGGCGTCGGCGGGGTAGGTCGTGTCGATGATCGCGCTCGACCAGCCGTGGTAAGGCGTGTCGCTGAGCCTGCGGATCGCGCCCAGCTGGGTGTTGGTCAGCACCGGCGAGCGCAGGTGCAGCCGCTGGCACTGGCCCGGCGAAGAGTCCAGCAGGTTGCCCTCGGGCCCGAGGTAGGTATCCAGCGCCATGATGCACGCCTCGCGGATCGGGTCGATCGGCGGGTTGGTGACCTGCGCGAACAGCTGCTTGAAGTAGTCGTACAGCAGACGCGGCTTGTCCGACAACACCGCCAGCGCCTGGTCGTTGCCCATCGAGCCCAGCGCCTCCTTGCCGGTGCGCACCATCGGCAGCATGACCATGTGCAGGTGCTCGTTCGTGTAGCCGAACGACAACAGCTTGCGCAACAGCGCCGGCTCCATGCCCCCCTCGTTCATCCGCGCCGGCGCGTCGGCGAGCGGGGCGGTGGTCGGCGGGGTGTCCGCGCCCGGCAGCTCGTCGAGCTTGAGCTGGTGCTCGCTGAGCCACTGGTTGTACGGCCGGGCGCTGATCATCGCGCCCTTCACCTCGTCGTCCGGGATGATCCGGCCCTGGTCGAAATCGACCAGGAACATCTTGCCCGGCTCCAGCCGGCCCTTGAGCTTGACGTTGCCCGGCTCGATGTCCACCACGCCGACCTCGCTGGCCATGATCACCCGGTCGTCGTGCGTGACGTAATAGCGCGACGGGCGCAGGCCGTTGCGGTCCAAACACGCGCCGATCACCTTGCCGTCGGTAAACGACACGCTCGCCGGGCCGTCCCAAGGCTCCATCAGGTTCGCGTGGTACTGATAAAACGCCCGCTTGCTCAGGCTCATCGACTCGTGGTTCTCCCACGCCTCGGGGATCATCATCATGATGACCTCCGGCAGGGAGCGGCCCGCCATGTAGAGCATCTCCAGCACGTTGTCGAACGCGCCCGAGTCCGACGCCTCGCGGTTGACCACCGGGAACAGGTCCTTCAAGTCCTCGCCGAACGATTGGGACGTCATCAGCCCCTGCCGCGCGGCGACCCAGTTCTTGTTGCCCTTGACGGTGTTGATCTCGCCGTTGTGGCTCATCATCCGGCAGGGCTGGGCGCGGTCCCAGCTCGGGAACGTGTTCGTGCTGAAACGCGAGTGCACCATCGCCAGGTGCGAGGTGTAGTCCGGGTCGCGCAGGTCCGCGTAGAACGCGGGGACCTGCCCGGACGTGAGCTGGCCCTTGTAGACGATCGTTCGGCAGGACAGCGAGCAGATGTAGAAGCCGTTGGCCGGGACGCCCGAGTCGGGCTTCTGCAGCGTGTTGATCACGCGGTTGCGCGCGAGGTACAGCGCCCGCTCGAACGCGTCGGTGTCCATCCCGGCCGCGCCCTTCACGAACAGCTGCTGGATCGCGGGCATCGTCGAGCGCGCCGTCGGGCCCACGTCCGCGCCGTCCGGGTCCGTCGGCAGGCGGCGCCAGCCGAGCGTCTCGAGCCCCGACTGCGCGAGCTTGTCTTCGTACACCCGCTTGGCGAGCGCGCGGGCGTCGTCGTCGGTCGGCAGGAAGATGTTGCCCACGGCGTACTCGCCCAGGTCGGGCAGCTCGAGCCCCAGGTCCTGCTGCGCGACCTTGCGCATGAACTTGTGCGGGATCGCGGTGAGGATGCCCGCGCCGTCGCCGGTGTTGGTCTCGCAGCCGCACGCCCCGCGGTGGTCCATGCGGCTGAGCATGGTCAGCGCCTGGGTGACGATGGCGTGGGAGCGCTGGCCCTTGACGTGGGCGATGAAGCCGACGCCGCACGCGTCGTGCTCGTTGGCCGGGTCGTAGAGCCCCCTGGCCGGCGGCAGGCCGGGCTTGATCGCGGGGCTGGTGTCGTGGGTCGTGGGGGTCGGGTCGGGCATAGGCGGCGGTCGATGGTCGCGGCGGGCGTGGCCCGCGGTCTTTCGTCAAACGGAACGGGTGTCGGGTCGTGAGCCCGGGCCGGCGAGCGTCGTGGATCGCGTCGATGGGCCGGCCGGTCGGGCGGGGTGAGTCGTTCAGCGGCGGGTGTCGGCTCGTTTTCGTTCGCCGACGCCCGGCTCGGCGCCCGGGCCCGCGGCGGCGAGCAGGTCGTCGAGCAGCGCTCGCGGCGCGGGGGCCAGCCCCGCCGAGCCCGGACGCGTAAGCACCCCCATCGGCCGGGTGAGCTTGGGCGTCAGCCGGATCGCCCGCAGCGTCCCCGCCTCCACCTCCCGGCGAACGCAACGCACCGGCAGGATCGCGAACCGGTCCGTCACCGCCACCGCCGACTTGAGCGTGTCCATGTTGTCGAACCGGTGCGAGATCACCGGCGACGCGTCGTTGTCCTTGAGGTAACGCGCCAGGTGGCGCGCGATCGGCAGCTCGCTATCGAACCCCGCCATCTCCATCCCCGACAGCTCGTGCGCCGCCACGCTCTTGCGCCCCGACAGCGCGTGGTCCGGCCGACACGCCAGGCCCATCACTTCCTCGCGCAGCGGATGGACCTGGACCTTCGCGAACCGGTCGGGGAACGACACGATGCCCAGGTCCGCCTGCTGGTCGAGCACCGCCTTGTGCACCTGCTCGGGCTTGAGGTAACGCAATTCCACCTTCACGCCCGGCAGCTTCTCGACGAAGCGGTCGCGCAGCTGGCTGAGCAAATCGATCCCAGCGGAGTAGATCGCCGCGATCCGCACCGGGCCCTCGACCTTGTCCGCCGACAGCCCCAGCGAGCTGACCTCGCGCTCCATCTGGTCGAACCGGCTGAGCGTGTCCGCCGCGCCGACCAGGTACAGCTCGCCCGCGTGGGTTAGTTCGAACGGCCGGACCGACCGGTCGATCAGCTTCACCCCGAGCCGGCGCTCGAGCTGGCCGATCCGCTGGCTGGCCGCGGACTGGCTGATGCCGAACACCGCCGCCGCCTTGGAAAAGCTCCGGCAGCGAGCGACCTCGACAAACAGGCGGATGGTTTGCATCGGCCCCACCACAGGCCAACCCTTTCAATAAGTTAATCTGATGCTGGATTTTTACCACGTAAGTATAGCTGATCGATCGACCCGCGGCTCGCCCAACCCTGTACAACATCATAAACCCGGCCCCGCCCAACCCCAAGACGAATGCGAACGACGCCCGATACAGCCCGCAAACGCACTCAGAACGCGGTTCAGCGCCGGCCCGCCCCGGCCCGACTCGGATGGGCCGCGCTCCTCGCCGCCGCCGCGATCGCCCCCGCCGGCCCCGCCCGGGCCCAGGCCGACGCCGACGCGCCACGCCAGCGGGCGATCGAGATCGAACGCCGATTCGCCCCGCCGGTCGTCCACCTGCCCGGCGAGGCGCGCGTGATCGACGCCGACCGGCTCGGCGCCCTCTGCGACGACGCGGGACAGCACGCCCTGTTGTCGCGCTGGCTGGCCGAGCGCGGCGTGGCCGTGCTCGACCGGCGCGGTCCGGGCCTGGCGCTGCATTATTACGCCCAAGGCATCGACGCGATGACGCGGATCGACCGGCTGTGGGAAGGCCTGCCGCGCGAGGCCGAGTCGCTGCAAGACCTCGTGGACCACGCGATCACGCAAGCCCGGGAACAAGGCAAGCCGATCCGCCACCTGGTCATCGCCGGCCACGCCGGGCTGCCCGGCTGCGCGGCCTTCGGCGGGACGCTGGACGACTGCGTCTTCGACGGCAAGCTCTCCGACTACCAGCGCCGACAACTCGCAAGACTGCGCCCCTACCTCGCCGACGACGCGGAGATCGAGTTGCGCCAGTGCGTCACCGGCCGCGGCAGGGAGGGCCAGCGCCTGCTCGCCGCGCTGCACGACGTCACCGGCGCGGCGGCGAGCAGCTACCTCGCCGACTTCCACTTCGGCGACAGCGCCAACCACCCACGCGTGCGCTTCGATGCGAACGGGTTGAAGATCATCGCGGCGGGGAAATAACGCGACCCGCCGACGCGGAGCGTCCCGTTCAAATGGGGGTTGTCGTGGTTCGCACGGGACGCTGCGCGTCGCCCGCTTCACACAAGCAACTTATTCCTTGTCGTGCACGACGTCCTTGTCGGCGATCAGCATCAGCGCGTCGTTGCCGGCCTTATCGTTGCCGTCGTTCTCGCTGCTGAACAGGTTGTCGTAGCCGTCGCCCCAGTCCGCGCCTTCTTTTTGCAGCAGCGCGCCGGCGCCGTACTTGGTCGCGAAGTAGTCGTGCTGGTTGTCGAACGCGACGTGGTTGTCGTTCCACAGCACGCTGCCGCGCCACTCGCCTTCGCCGTCGGTGTGGATGCTGGCCACGCGTTCGCCCGCGTCGTGGCCGGCGTTGCGGTCGGTGAGGACGATCGACTGGCTGTTGAGCGTCTGCTTCCACTCGGCCCGCCGGCCGGGCGACGCCTCGCGGATGTCGAGCATCGCGTACGAATAGTGCTTGACCCTGTCGTTCCACTGCACAGGCGCCGCGATGTTGTCCAAGCCCGGCTCGTACTCGGTCACCTTCGCGGTCTCGCTCGGGCTGATCGCGTACTCGGGCGTGAAGAAATCGCCGCGGAGCATGATCCAGTACCGCGCCTGCACGAACTCGCCGTCGCCGCTGCTGCCGGTGTTGCGGTCGTTGTCCGGCAGGGTCTCGCCTCGGCTGTTCAGCCCGGCGAAATTGTTCTTGTTCGAGTTCGCGAACGTCACCAGCCCCTGGTGGATCCCGCGCAGCTGCGTCGAGTTCTGCATCCGTTTGGCGGTGCGTCGCGACGCGGCGTCGGTCGGCAGCTGCATCGCGAGCACGCCCACGATAACGACCGTCACGATCATCAGGTCGGTCAACGAGAAGCCGGCGGAGCGGCGGGCTTGGCGGGCGTGGTTAAACATGGCGGGGTTCCCGGTGTGATGTTCAGGTCGGACCCAAGCATAACGCCGAGCAACGGATCGACCAAGCCTTCATACGCAACGGCCTGCGCTCTCGCATCCGGCGCAAGTTGATGGGTGGCCGGGGTGGAGGCTTTGCGACCCCCCGGAACAACGCCTCTCTTGTGCATCCATCACCCTTCGTTCCTGGGGCTCGCGGACTCGACCCCGGCTACCCGAACCGATACGGGCCAAATGCGATTGTCCAGACTCCGAAACGTCAAGGCGTAATACCCGCGCAAGAACGCCCGCGATCGCCGACAATCACCTCATGCCGGCCGACCGCCCTGTGATCGCGCACGTGTTGCACCGCCTGGATCGGGCGGGGGCCGAGGTGCTCGCCGCGGGGTTGAGCCGGGCGCTGCGGGATCGGTTCGCGTTTGTCTTCCTCTGCCTCGACGGGCTCGGGCCGTTGGCGGGCGAGTTGTCGGCCGAGGGGTTTGTCGTAGAGGAGCTTGGCCGAAAGCCGGGCGTCGATTTCGCGCTGGGCAAGCGTTTGCGTCGCCGGCTGATCGCGAACGATGTCGCGCTCGTGCATGCGCACCAGTACACGCCGTTCTTCTACAGCGCGTTGTCGCGCGGCCGGCTCAGGCGTCGCGGCGACCCGCCGATCCTCTTCACCGAGCACGGCCGACACTACCCCGACACGCGCTCGACGCGGCGGGTGCTGGCGAACAAGCTGCTGCTCACGGAGCGCGACCGCGTCACGGCGGTCGGCGCGTTCGTGCGCGAGGCGCTGGTGCGCAACGAGGGCCTGCCCGAGCGACGCGTGGACGTCATCTACAACGGCATCGCGCCCGGCGAAGCGCCGACGGCCGCCGACCGGCACCGCGCCCGCGACGCGCTGGGCCTCGACGCGGACCGGCCCGTCGCCATGCAGGTCGCGCGCTTCCACCCGGTGAAAGACCACGGCACCGCGCTGGATGCCTGGGCCAAGGTCCACGCCCAACGCCCCGACGCGCTGCTGGTGTTGATCGGCGACGGCGAGGAGCGGAGCAAGATGCAGCGCCGCGCCGACGACCTGGGCATCGCCGACGCGGTGCGGTTCACCGGCGTGATCGACGACGCGCGCGGCCTGATCCCCGCCGCGGACCTGTGCCTGCTCACGTCGCTGAGCGAGGGCGTGTCGGTCACGCTGCTCGAAGCCATGGCCGCGGCCCGGCCGGTCGTCGCGACCCGCGTCGGCGGCAACCCCGAGGTGGTGGCGGACGGCGAGACGGGGCTGCTCGCGCCGCGGGGCGACGCGGGCCGGCTCGCCGAGCACCTCGTGCGTCTACTGATCGACACCCGCCAGGCCGACACGCTGGGCAGGGCCGGTCGGCAACGCCTGCTCGAGCGTTTTACCGCCGACCGCATGCACGGCGCCTATGCGCGCGAGTATGAGTCGATGTTGGGGTAAGGCACTAGGCTCTGTCGGAAAACCTCGACAACAGGTAGGACAGGCATTCCTGCCTGTCTCAAACGCTCAACGATTCGTGACAGGCAGGAATGCCTGTCCTACCAATCGTGTTTTCCGACAGAACCTAGAATCAACCCCGCGATGCGTCGTCGCGTAGCCGCCGGGCAACGCCCGGGGGTCGAACCCGCTCAGGCGCATCAGTTGCATTTATCTAGACGTGTCCAGCGTGAGTTGTATTCAAGCGGTGGCTTGCTTTGCCTCGGGTCGGATGGGCTTCCCGCCCATGATGAAGCCCGATCGGTTTTGATGACGGGCGACGCGCTCATTCCATATGGATACGAACCACCGCGTCCTTCGACCCCCGGGCGTTGCCCGGCGGCTACGTGCCGAGTCGATGTGTGGCCGATCGAACAACGATCAGCGAACAATGCACCTTCCAACCCCGGCGTGACGATAAGATCATTCGGGCCACTGACCGCAAAGGATTGAAGACGTGACGCATATTCGACGCACGCGACGGGACCGGACCGCTCTGTTCAGCACGCTGTTCGGTGCGCTCGCGACGCTGTTGCTTATCGCGCCGCCTGCGATGGCGGAGATGGAGTCGGCGCTGCTCAACCGCCTGGCCGGCGCGGACCTGCGCGGGACGCGGGTGTCGATCTGCGTGGTGGACGTCGGGCGGCGCGACACGCTCGTGGAAATCGAGCCGGACCGGGAGATGATCCCCGCGTCGAACATGAAGCTCGTCACGACCGCCGCGGCGCTCGAGGTGCTCGGCAAGGACTTCACCTTCTCGACCCGGCTCAAGCTGTTGGGCGTGAAAGAAGCGCCCAAGGGCGACGGCCTGCCCGCGCTGGTCATCGTCGGCGACGGGGACCCGGCGTTCGGCGCGCCGCGCGTGCTCGAAGACGCCGGCTACAACGTCGACCAGATGATCGGTTGGTGGCTCGACGCGGTCGAGAAGACCGGGCTGGACCACTTCGGGCAGATCGTCGTCGACGACCGCATCTTCGAGAACGGCCCGGACCAACGCGTCCACCCGACCTGGCCCAGGCGTCAGCTGCACCGCTGGTACTGCGCGCAGGTCTCCGGGCTCAACTTCTTCGACAACTGCTTCCGCGTCACCGCCTCGCCCACACGCACCGGGCAGGACGCGCGCCTGTCGATCTACCCCTACGGCAAGGCGCTCGTCCAGACCGAGATGCGCCTGGTCACCGGGCGGTCCGACCAGTGGGACATCATCACCGCGCCCGAGTCGAACAAGATCGTCTTCCGCGGCACCGTCAGCAACCCGCAGACCCAGGACGTCGCAATGCACGACCCGGCGATGGTGTTCGGCGAGCTGTTCAAGCAGGAACTGGCCAAGCGCGGTGTGACGGTGGGCGAGGTCGTCCGCCCCGCCGCAGACCAACGACTGGCCGAGGGACGCGTCCTGCACAAGGTCAACACCACGCTGCAGGCCGTGCTCAACCGCACGAACCAGGCGTCGATGAACCTCTACGCCGAGGCGCTGTTGAAGCGCATGGGACACCAATCCACCGGCGCGCCCGGCAGCTTCGAGAACGGCGCGGCCGCGGTCCGCGGCTACCTCGCCAACCACATCGCGGACCCGTCGCTCGCCGCGTCGATCCAGCTCGCTGACGGCTCGGGCCTCTCGCGCGACAACCGCATGAGCGCCCGCGCGCTGGTCGAGGTCCTGCGCGTCCAGGCGACCGGCGAGAACTTCCGACCCTTCCTCGCCTCGCTCGCCCGCCCCGGACAACGCGGCTCGCTGCGCGAACGCCTCGCCGACGAGGGCGACCTCACCGCCGATCTCTACGCCAAGACCGGCACGATCAACCACGTGTCCACGCTGTCCGGCTACCTCGTCTACCCCGACGCAGGCCCGGGCGACACCGCCCGCGTCCTCGCCTTCTCCATCCTCGTCAACGGCCACGGCCTGGGCACCGCACGCAACGTCTCGGCCCTCACCGTCCGCGCCCTGCAAGACGACCTGGTCAGGCTGATGGACAAAGAAATCGTCGGCGTCGCGTCGCCGTAACCGGCCCGGCCAACCGTATGACCCGAAAGCACACAGCATCGATCTGCGCTGCGCTTTTCCTCTCGGCGTCCGCCGCGCTGCTGTTGCCCTTCGGCCGGCCGCTGTGGCAGCCGCTCTACACCAAGCTCGCCGGCGGGCGCACGGTCGAGCAGGCCGTCGATCGCTACGCGCCCAACGCCGAGGCGCGGCTCCGGCCGAGGTTCCACGCCGTACAGGTCGCCTACCCGCCCGACGAACTGGCGCTCGTCGGACTGAAAGAAGAAAAAACGCTCGAGCTGTGGGCGCGCAACCGCGATTGCGGCCAGGGCTGGGTGCGCATCCACCGCTACGACGTCCGCGCCGCCAGCGGCGTCGCCGGTCCCAAGCTGCGCGAGGGTGACAAGCAGGTGCCCGAAGGCGTCTACCGCGTCGAGTCACTCAACCCCAACAGCCGCTACCACCTGTCGATGAAGCTCGACTATCCGAACGCGTTTGACCGGGCCCGCGCCGAGGAAGACGGCCGGGACAAGCCCGGCACGAACATCTTCATCCACGGCAAGGCCGCGTCGGTCGGCTGCCTGGCGATGGGCGACGAGGCGATCGAAGAGCTTTTCGTGCTCGTCCACAAGGCCGGCCTGGACAACGTCTCGGTCCTGCTGCTGCCGCACGACCCGGCGGATAAGCCGTTGACGCCGAGTGAGTCGATGCCGGGGTGGACCGCCGAGCTCTACCAACACCTCGACGCCCAAGCCCGCGATCTCCGCGACAGCGCAACACCATAAAAGCCCGCGCGCGGGGGAGGGCCGGGCGCGGGCAAGACTGGGGAGCGGCTTGATTCAGGCGATCGGCCTCACGCCGTTTTGAACTGCCCGACCAGCCGTTGCAGCGTCTCGGCGCGTTGGCTGAGCTGGGTCGCGGCCTGGGCGGCCTGGTTCGTGCCGTCGGACGTCTGGCGGGTCACCGCGGCGATCTG
>JBKAGS010000009.1:0-39720 GCA_046290505.1 Phycisphaeraceae bacterium
GGCTGTGTCTTCGTGACACCCGGCGTGCCGCGCGAGATGCAAGCGATGTACGAGCGCGACATCGAGCCGGCGATCAAGTCGCACGTCGGCACCGCGCGCACGATCCTCACCGCCAAGGTCAACACCTTCGGCAGCGGCGAGTCCGACGTCGCCGAGCGCCTCGGCCCGCTCATGGCCCGCGACCGCAACCCCGTCGTCGGCACGACCGTGTCCAACGGCTACGTCTGCGTCCGCGTCCGCAGCGAGTCGGACGACCCGGCGAAGGCCCGGGCGATGCTCGATGCGACGATCAAACAGGTCAACGCCCACGTGGCCCCGCTCGCGTTTGGCGTCGATGAAGACACGCTGCAGCAGGCCGTGGTCCAGTTGCTGATCGAAAAAGGGGCGACCGTCGCGACCGCCGAGTCGTGTACCGGTGGGCTGATCGCGGCGATGCTCACCGACGTGCCCGGCTCGAGCGCCGCGGTCCTCGGCGGCTGGGTGGCTTACGCCAACGCGATCAAGACCGCGCAGCTCGGCGTGCCCAACCCATTGATCGACCAACTCGGCGCGGTCAGCCGGCAGGTCGTCGAGGCGATGGCCCGCGGCGCGATCGAGCGAAGCGGGGCCGACACCGCGCTGTCCACCTCCGGCGTCGCCGGCCCGGGCGGCGGGACCGACGCCAAACCCGTCGGCACCGTGTGGATCGGCCTGGCCTGGCGCGACGGCAGCACGGTGCGCTGCGAGACACGGTTAGCGAACCTCGCCGGCGACCGCGAGACGATCCGCGACCGATCGGCCAAGTGCGCCTTGCAGTTGCTCCGCTTGCACCTCATCGGCGAAGACCTCGACCTGCTGCGCTGGGCACAGCGCGGCTAGCAGTCTCCCGCAGCGACCCGCCCGCGCGCTGCGTCGGCTCATCAAGCTTCACCGCGTCCCAGCGCCGCACGACGCCGCGGCTCACGCTTTATCGCTTGCCCCATGCGGCTTTCACCACCTCGAACATCACCGGGTCGTGCTGCTTCAGCTCGGCGCGGACGAACGGGTAGTGGTCGTTGGTGCCGAAGTACGCTTCGGTTGCCTCGGCGAAGTACTCCTTGTGGTCGGTCATCGCGTAAGCGCGGACGGAGCGTCCACCGACGTGCAGCACCTCGTCGTAGCTGCCCGAGTCGCGGGCGGCCTTGTACGCCTCAGCGATCCCGGCGTGGTCGAAGCCCAGGTGCTGGTCGTGATACGCGTGGGCCAGTTCGTGCAGCATGACGTAGGGTTGTCCGCCGCGCGAGGCACGCAGGAACCCGCGGGCGCTGCTGATCTCGACGCACTTGGCCTTCTCGGGGATGTATCCGTTGCCCTCCAGCCATTCGCGGCTGGGGTGGTACTGGCACGCGCTGCTGTAGGGGTTGCGCAGCTCGACCCAGATCGGGACCTGCTTGAGCAGTTCGACCTTGTCCGCCGGCAGGACCTTCGTGATGCGGTACAACTGATGGTAGATCTCGCCGCGGACTTCTTCGTGCAGTGCTTCGTCGGCGACCAGGTCCCGGTGGACCTTCAGCGACCAGCCGAGCACCTCGTCGGACCGGTACGCCTCGGCGGTGGCGTGTGGCGGCTTGCCCTTGCCCGGGCTCGTGCGGCGGGCCCGCGGGACATCGACCGGCTGCTGCGCGGGGGCGTCGGCGTGCGTAGCCCGATCATCGTCGCGGTCGTGCCCGCTGTGGCCGGCGGTCGGCGGGGCGATCCATACGACGGCGATCATCAGGGCAACAGCGGCAAGCGGTCTGGACATCTCGGGCATCTCCGTTGAGTCTTCGTGTGAACAGACGCGGTTGCGGCCCGGGGCATACAGCCGGGAGCGACGCGGCGCATCACGCCTTGGGCCGCTTGTAAAACGGCGGCTTGCAGACCCGCCCGACCACCTCGCCGCTGCCCATCGGGATGCCCACGGCGTCGCCTTCGCTCACCGCGCCGGGCGTGATGTACGCCATCGCGATCGGCACGCCGAGCGTCGGGCTCATGCAGCCGGACGTGACCGTACCGATCGTGCTGCCGTCGTGGACGACCTCCGCGCCTTGGCGCGGTGTGCGTTTGCCGTCGACCGTCAGGCCGATGAGTTGCTTGGGCGGGCCGTCGGCCGCGATCTTTTCCAGCGCGTCCTGGCCGATGAAACGCGGGATCGCCGGGCCGTCGTCGGTCTTGTCCTTGTCCAGCGACACGGCGAACTTGAGCCCGGCCGACAGCGGGTCGGTGTCTTCGTCCAGCTCGTGGCCATACAGCGGCATGCCCGCCTCGATGCGCAGCGTATCACGTGCGCCCAGGCCCGCGGGCTTGACGACGCCCTCGCCCTTGTCTTTCAGGAGCAGCTTGATCGCCATCGACGCCATCTTCGCGCCGAGGATGACCTCGACCCCGTCCTCACCGGTGTACCCGGTGCGCGAGATGATCATCTTCAGGATCATCAGGTTCTTTTCACAGAAGCGGTAGTTCTTGAGCGTCGGCACTTCCTTGGAAAACGCGCCGATGCGCTCCATCACACGCGGGCCTTGCACCGCGATCATCGCGGTCGATTCGGTCTGGTCATCCACCTTGGCCGTGTAATCGAACTGCTTGGCGACCGCGTCGATGTGCGTGAGGACCTTCTCGCGGTTGCTGGCATTCACAACCAGCATCCAGTCATCGTTGAACTTGTAGACGAGGATGTCGTCGAGGACCCCGCCTCGCTCGTTGCAGATCAGAGCGTAACGCGCCTGGCCGACCTGCATGTCGCTGACTTTACGCGTCAACAGCGTTTCGAGCAGCTTGCGCGCGTGCCGGCCGGAGATGCGGATCCGGCCCATGTGCGAGACATCGAATACCGCGCCGCTGTTGCGGCACTGGTGGTGCTCTTCGATGATCGAGCCGTAGCGGATGGGCATCTCCCACCCGGCGAAGTCAACGAACTTGGCGTCGTGTTCTTTGTGGTAATTGTAGAAAGGCGTGCGTTTCAAGGCGGGTTTCCTAAGTACGTTGACGGTTGGTCAGCCGCATAGTGTAAGGAAATAGTCGCGACGCAACGCGTCGCCGGGACAAACAAGATACGCACCTTGAATAGCCCGTAGCTCGATCAGTGTGCAAAAACATTCTCCAGTGGGTGCCACTGACAAGGCTGCCTGGAGCCTTGTCAGTGCTTCACGACAACGCACTGACAAGCTCCGCAGAGTCCGCTTGTCAGTGGCACCCGCGGAGAGAAATCATGCAAGCTGATCTAACAGCTGCGCCGCGAAGCAATAGACGTGTATCCCCGCAGCTGATAGCTGCGGGCTCGTGATGGATGAATGATGGTGCCGCTTCGCCTATTGCACGATCTCGTAGCGCTCGATCGAAAGTTCGCTGGGATCGGTGCCTTCGTTAGCCGGGACGCCGAGGTAGACCAGCGAGCGTTCGATGACGTTGCGGACCGCGGGCGCGGAGACGATGCCGCCGTAGTGCCCGATGGAGCGGTCCGGGTCGCGGATGAAGCAGCCGACGACGAGTCGCGGCTGGTCGACCGGCGCGCCGCCGAGGAACGAGGACATGTAGCGGTTCTTGTGGTAGCCGCCGGTTTCCAGGTTGGGCAGTTCGGCCGTGCCCGTCTTGCCGAAGATATCGTAGTAGGGCGAGTTGGCTTTCTTGCCCGTGCCGTCGAGTACGGCGTCGCGCATCGCGAAGAGCGCGGCGTCGGCGGTGCGCTTGCTGATCACGCGTTGTGGCGGGACCGCGGGCTGCTCGTCGTCGGCGGGGCGGTAGGCCTCGATCCGCGGGTCGACCATGACCCCGCCGTTAGCCAGGACACACATCGCCCGGACCATCTGCACGCCCGTCACGCCGATCTCCTGTCCCATCGGCCACGAGCCCTGCGAGTACGACCGCGCCCCCGCGTGCTCGTGCATCGTCAGCAGCCCGCCGACCTCGCCGGGCAGGTCGATACCCGTCGGTTGACCGAAACCGAACGAACGGATCATCTCGAAGAGTTCCTGAACCGTCACCTGTTGCGCGGCCTTGGCCATGCCGATGTTCGACGAGTACTTGAGGATCTCGTGCCAGGTGATTGACCCCTTGCCGTGCACGTCGTGCAGTGTCCGGCCGTTGTCCATCCGCCAAGCGCCGCTGGTCGTCGTGTCGATCTTGTCGCCCGGCCGGATGACGCCCTTCTCCGTGAGCGCGGCCCAGACGAAGGGCTTAAAGATCGAGCCGGGTTCGAACACGTCGGTGACCGGGCGGTTGCGGCGCTGCTCGTCGTTGACGTCCTGGAAGCTCGCCGGGCTGTAGCTGGGGAACGTGGCGATCGCGAGGATCTCGCCGGTGTTCGGCTGCATGACGATGATCTGGCCCGAGTCGGCGTTGAACTGCTTAATCGTCGCGGCGAGTTGTTCCTCGGCGACACGCTGGATGTACGCGTCGATCGACAGGCGCACGTTTTCGCCGTCCTCGAACGGCACGTAGCCCTCGCCCTGCACCCACATGCGTCGGCGTTTGAAGTCGCGCATGAACTCGTACTTGCCCGGCTTGGCGTGCAGGCGGTCTTCCCAGTGCCGCTCGAGGCCTTCCAGCCCGTCGCCGTCGCGCCCGACGAACCCGATCAGCGTCCCCGCCAATGAGCCTTGCGGGTAGTCGCGCACGACCGTCGGCTCGATGTACACGCCCGGCAGGTCGAGCGCTTTGAACTTCTCGACCTGCTCGTCATCCATCCGGTCGTCGAGCAGCACATAGCGCAGGTGGCTTCTCCCCGACAGCTTCTTGTCGATCTCGACCGGGTTGTAGCCCAGCGAATACGCGATCGTCTCGGCGAAGATCGTGCGGTCTTCGATGAATAAGGGGTCGCAGAACAGGCGGTGGCCCACGCGCGTCGCGGCGAGGACGCGCCCGGTGCGGTCCACCATCCCGCCACGCATCGCGGCGAGTTCGGCGGTGCCGACCTGCGAGTCCTGCAGCGCGACGATCTGCTGGTCGGGGTAGGCCTGGAGCTGGTACACCCGGCCGAGCAAACCCAGCAGCGTGACGGTCAGCGCGACGACGATGAAGCGCCCGGTCCACAGCAGCCGGCGCTCGCGGCGGCGTTCGACCTCCTCGGCCGGCCTGGGCTTGAAGTCGGTGATGCGGAACGGGCCGGGTCGGTTGGCCGACGCGGGCTTATTGTCGTGGTCATCAGCCATCGCGTGGGTCTTGCTCTTGGTCTTGTTGCTCGCCGTCGGGCTCAGGCGCGGCCGGTTCCGGCCCACGGGTAATCGGCTCGAGGTCCAGCCGGGCCCGATCGACCGCGTCCTGCAGCGACTGGGGTGTCGTCCGCTTGGCGATGCGCACCTGCAGGTCCTTGATCGCCTCGCGGTCGCGCTTCATCTGAGCGTGATGTTCGGCGATGGCGTGCTTGTCCCCCAACTGCTGCTGGCGCAGACCCAGCAGCCCCGCGCCGATCGCGGTCAACAGCAAGACAACGGCGAGGTAGCGGAGGGTCATCGGCAAAGGTCCGGATTGATCGGCGGACGAGACGCCCACCCATCTAAGAAAATCGAGTCGGCAAACGGGACGCGTCCGGCTTGGACACGCTTAGCGATCGGGCAGCACCAGCACCATGCCGACCCGGATGTCGTCGGCGCTCTTGAGCTTATCGCGGTTGGCCTCGAAGATGTCCTTGTACCGCTCGGTGCTGCCCAGCTGTTTGTTGGCGATCAGCGACAGGCTGTCGCCCGACTTGACGGTGTAGGTCCGCCCGCGCGGCCCAGGGGCCGCTTCGCGCGTCGGGGCCCTCTCGCCGCCGGCCGCGAGCGCTTGGTTGGCCTCTTCGACCAGGCGTGCTTGTTCCTCGGCGGGGATGCGCAGCGTCATGCCGGCCCGCAGCTGCTCTGGCTTGTCCAGCACGTCGCTGTTGACCGCCATAATCTGCGGCCACTTGTTGCCCGCGCCCAGGTACTCGTACGCGATCTCGCTGAGCGTTTCGCCTTCCTTGACTTTGATCAGCCGGACGCGCTGTTTGATCGGGCGGGTCGCTTCGCCGACGGCGCGTTCGGACAGCTCGACGCCGGGGTCGGTCGCCATCGCGCTGCGTTTGGGGATGACCAGTTCGGCGCCCTCGACGACCTCGCCGTTGGGCCCGACCTTGCCGGGGTTCGCGTCGCGGATCGAGCGCCACATGTTCGCGTCGCCGTCGTAGTGCTTGCGCGCGATCTCGCTGAGTGTCTGGCCGCTGGCGACGGTGTGGGTGACCTGCCGGGGCTGGGGGCGGATGACGGGCTCTTCGGGCAAGGCGATGCGGACGACGTTGTCGAGGTCGTCGATGCCCGGGCCGAAGCGCTCGGGCGAGATCTGGTGGCCCGCGGCGAGCGCCGGGTCGTCCAACGGCTCGACGCCGATGGGGTTGCCTGGCGGGTTGTAGGGCGCGACCGCGATCGGCGTGGTGTCATCGACGCCCGGCGGCAGCGGGCCGATCGTCATCTCGCGGAACGGCGGCTCGGTGAGCGGGGTATCCACGCCGGCGCGCGGGTCTTGCCCGTCGTTGCGTGGCGCCCAGCGGTCCGAGATCGTCGCGGCGAGGCGGGCGGGGTCGGTCTCCTGTTCCTGCACGACGACGCGGTCGCGCGTGGGTACGAGCTGGGTCTGGTTGGTTGTGTTGGCGTTGAAGTCGGCGAAGTCGGTCGCGGCCAGTTCCTGCTCGTCCGAGCCGTCCACGAAATATTCGGAGACCATCATCCCGACGAAGAGGATCAGTCCGAGTCCAACAATTAAGCCAACTTTCGTTTCGCGCGCCATGCCTGTTCATCCGTGGTTGGGCCGCCGTCTTCCGTGACGGTGAAAGGACTATACCGTTTCATCCGTTTCGCGTGGGCGTCGGTCGGCCGGGTTTTTGTTCCTGCCTCTGGCCGGTGGGCCGGGCCTCCTTGCGACCCTGAGTTTGGCGCTTCGGCTGCGTGGGTTTTGCGCCTGCTCCGTATCGGTGGCGGTGACGGGCTTGCGCGTCACCCGTTCCAGTTCGTCGCGCCGCTCGGCGTCGAGCAGGGCCCGCTTGACCGGCCGGTCTTCCAGCGAGTGGAAGCTGATCACCCCGACCAGCCCGCCCTCGGCGACCAGTCTTGGCAGCCGCCCGAGCAGTGCGTCCAACGCGTCGAGCTCGCCATTCACCGCGATCCGCAGGGCTTGGAAGGTCCGCGTCGCCGGGTCGATCCGGCCAGAACCCCTGGGCCCGTAGGCGCGGCGACAAATCCCGGCCAGCTCGGACGTAGTTGAGATCGGCCGTTCATCGCGTGCTTGCACAATTTTCCGGGCGATTCTTCGGCTCAGGCGCTCCTCCCCGAACCGGAAGATCACGTCCGCCAGCTCTTGTTCGCCTAAGCGATTGACCAGGTCCGCCGCCGTCGTCGGGTTGGCTTGGTCCAGCCGCATGTCCAGCGGCCCGTCGTGCTTGAACGACAGCCCACGCGAGGGGTCATCGACTTGGTTGGACGCGAAGCCGAGGTCAGCCAACACGCGGTCAACACCGTCGAAGCCCAGCTCGCGCAGCACGCTCGACGCGGCGGCAAAACTCTGATTGACCAGGTGCAACGCGACCCCGGCCCGCTCGGCGATCGGCTTGAGCCGGTCGCCGGCGTAGGCGAGGTTGGCCGCGTCCAAGTCCAGGCCGATGTACACCCCACCCGGGCCGATAAGCGGGATGATCCGCTCGGCGTGCCCGCCTCGGCCGAGCGTGCAATCAAGCACACGCAGGCCCGGCCGAGCGCCGTCAAGGTCAAAGTAGCACAGAACCTCGTTCAGCAAGACGGGGATGTGGCCGGCGTCGTTCGCGTCCATGGGCAGAGCTTAGCCCTACAATACGGGTCATGCCGAGACGACGAAACGATTTGGAAATCCGCAGCACGACGGTCTTGTGCGTCCGCCGGGGCGAGCAGGTCGCGATCGCGGGCGACGGGCAGGTCACGATGAACAACGCCGTGGCCAAGGCCGACGCGGTCAAGGTCCGCAAGCTCGACGACTTCGGGGCCGGCGGCAAGGGCGTGCTCGTCGGCTTCGCGGGCGCCGCGGCGGACGCCTTCGCGCTGCTCGAACGCTTCCAGCGCCACCTCCAGGACTCGCCGCAGAATGTCAAGAAGGCCGCGGTCGAGTTGGCCAAGCAGTGGCGGACCGACCGGGCGCTACGCCGGCTCGAATCGCTGCTGGTCGTCGCCGACGCCGAGGTCTCGCTGCTGGTGTCGGGCACGGGCGACGTGATCGAGCCGAGCGACGGGGTGATCGGCATCGGCTCGGGCGGCACGTTCGCAACCGCCGCGGCCCGGGCGCTCTTGGCCCACACCGAGCAGGGCCCGAGCGAGATCGTGCGGCACGGGCTCGAGATCGCGGGCGAGCTTTGCATCTACTCAAATACGAACATCACGCTATTGCAACTGGCTTGACGCCTTAGCCGGTGAAGCTACACTACGCGATCCCCACGCCCGTGTGGCGGAACTGGCAGACGCGCTGTCTTCAGGTGGCAGTTCCCGCAAGGGAGTACAGGTTCGAATCCTGTCACGGGCACTTGACCCGCCGATCCCTCGGCGGGTTTTTTCGTGCGCCGCGATCGTGCCTTATACCGATCCTGTTTTGAACTCGCGCAGAACTGCCCCATAACACGTGTCGCGTTGTAGAGCGGTTTGCCCCCGCGTGGTGACGCGGCGGTTACGTCGCGCTGCTGATCGTGAACAGAAGCGTGTCGTAGCCGCCGGGCCACGCCCGCGGGCCAAGCGGGCAGGGTGAACAGCCAAAATAGAATGCGTATTCATTACTTCGCTTGGTAAGGCGCGACGCTCCCCTTGTCCTGCCACCACGCGTCCCACTTCGCCGACATCGCCTCGACGCGTTCGGGCTGCGCGAGGGCGAGGTCGTTCATCTCGGTCGGGTCGTCGGCGAGGTTGAACAGCTGCCAGGCGCCGTTGCGGCCGCGGCGGATGGCTTTCCAGTCGCCCTCGCGGATCGCGTCGCCGCCGTACCGCCAAAACAGCGGCTCACTTCGCCTTGTCGTTTCGCCTTTGAGTGTTGGCACGAGCGATTGCCCGGGCAGGGTGTCGGGGGTGTCGAGTCCGGCGAGTTCGAGCATCGTCGGCATGAAATCGATCAGGTGCCCGACGCGGTCGGTCCACTTGCCCTCGGGCGCCTTGCCCGGCCAATACGCGATCATCGGCGTGCGTGTGCCGCCCTCGTACGGCGTCGTCTTGTACTTGCGGAACGGCGTGTTGCTCGCGTTCGCCCAGGGCTTGCCCTGCGTCAGGTAGCTGGTCACTTCCCAGGGCATCGTGCCTTTCACGCTCGACCGATCCGCCGAGTCCGCTTCCGCGCCGTTGTCCGACAGGAAGAAGATGATGGTGTTGTCCGCCTCGCCGGTTTCTTCGAGCTTGTCGAGTAGCCGGCCGATGTTACGGTCCATCCGATCGATCATCGCGGCGTACGTCGCCATGCGCAGGTCCCACCAGTCGCGGTCTTGCGCCTTGACGTCTTCCCACGCGGGGATGCCGTCGTCCCGCGGCGAGAGCTTGGTGTTGGGCGTGTGCACGCCGAGCTGTTTCTGCCGGGCGAAGCGCACCTCGCGCAGCTTGTCCCAGCCGACCCCGGCGTACTTGCCGCGGTACTTGGCGACGTCTTGTTCGGACGCGTGCAGCGGGTAGTGTGGCGCGGTGTACGCGAGGTAGAGGAAGAACGGCTTGTCATCGTCTTTGTATTCGTCGAGGTAGCGCAGCGCGTAATCCGTGAACGCGTCGGTGGTGTAGAAGTCTTTGTCGTCGGGCGTGAAGGGCTTGAACGCCTCGCCGTCGATCGCCCATCGGCGGACGCGTTTCTTGGCGGGCTCCGGTTCGCCGGGGCGGGCTTTGCCCGGGTTCCAGAAGTTGCAGCAGCCGTCGGTCAGGCCGAAGTACCGGTCGAAGCCGCGCTGGTAGGGCGTTTGCCCGGCGTGCCACTTGCCGGCCATGAGCGTGCGGTAGCCCGCCTCGCGCATGCGCTCGCCGAACGTCTTGCCTTTGTAGATCACGCTGGCCGACGCGCCGACGTGGTGCCACCAGTGGCCGGTGATGAGCGAGGCGCGGGTGTGTTCGCACTTGGCGTTGTTGTAGAACTGCCGGAAGCGCAGGCCGTTGTCCGCGAGCTTGTCGAGGTTGGGCGTAGCGATTTCTCCGCCGTAGCATCCGATGTCGGAATAGCCCATGTCGTCGCACATGATGAGGATGATGTTCGGCCGGCCGTCGGCGGCGTGCGCAGGCGGTGTCACTGCGAACAGCAAACAAGCGGCCAGGGCGAGTCGTACGATCGGCAATCGATTCATCGTGTGCGTCTCCAAGCGGATGCAAGCGAAGGGTCGGCGGGGCGTGCGGCGTCACGATCCACACATGCACAGACCGTACCACAGCCGCTCCGCAAAACCAACGACGCGGTGCAAGCTCGAATCAACTCTCGATCGGACGGATCGCGCGTCAGACGCGCTCAGCATGTGGGCGCTCGGCCGGCTCGGTCTCGGCGGGCTTGTCGCTGGGCGTCAGTTCGCCGACACCGTGCACCCGGCAGACGACCAGCGTGCAGTCGTCGCCCCAGTCGGTCGCGAGCGGCCCGACGCGGTAGCGCAGCCGCTCGCGCAGGCGGACGATATCGACCGTCGGCTCCGGGTCGCCGGGGCCGCGGTCGCGCGCGGCGTGCAGCAGCGGGGTGATCGAGCCGTCGCAGGCGTCCACCTCACTGGGCCGGACGCCGACCGACGCGAGCGCCGCCTCTTCTCCGATGCGCAGATCGCGCCAGTCCGACAGCGGCACGCGGAACAAGCAGTGCTGCGCCAGCGAGCCGGGGCTGCTTCCGATCCGCAGCCCGTTGACCCGGCAGCACGCGTTCCCGTTGACGATCAGCCAGTCCTCCGCAACCCCGCGTGGGTCGGCCGCCTCCTCCGGCTCGGCCGTCCCGACGTCCACCGCTTCGATCATCAACTCCGAACCGATCTGCTCGGCCCCCAAACAACGCACCTGCCTTCGCCGTTTCCACCCGCGGTGTTCAACGACCGTGCTGCCTCGCAAGTCCGCCCGGTTCGGCACGAACTTCGCCGCGATCTCGATGCTGATCAGGCCCGTCCGCTCGTCGATCTCGAGCACCCGGATCGGGGCCGCCACGTTGTCGTCGATGTAAAGCCAGCCCACCATGCGGTCGTTCTCCATCCTTGCTGATGGATTGAAGCATATCACACGTTTGGGGGATGTCTAACGGATTTGGGGGTTGAAACGCCCGATCAAAGCCATCCCATGATGAGACAGCCAACCAAGCCAGCGACTTGCCCTGATGGTGGCACGCCACGGGCTCCAAGTGGGTTCTGAAACGTCTCGGTTGTCAACTTGGCGAAACTGGGTGATCGAATCCCGGCCCGGTGGAAGATCGTCAGCTATAATGATGCTTGTGATGGGGCAAACCGCCGCCGCTCTTTGACAACGGGGCCGACTGGTATCGACCGGACAGGGAAGGTCTTGTGGTCGCACGTCGAGGTGTGCGTAGGCCTCGTAAAACAACGCACAAAACCATAAATGCCAACGAATCTTCTGATATCGCTGGTCGGATCGGCTTCGCGCCGGCCCGCCTCGCTGCGTAAGCAATTGCGTAGCAACGTCTACTCACCGCTCGTCGGTGGCCGAGGGTAGGCGAACGACTAGCCGACTCGCCCAAGGACGACGCCTTAGCGTCCGCGGGTTAAAACTCACTCAGGCTGGCTCGCGCGGAGGCTGCTTGTCTCCGACGCGCGGGCGAGACTTGATGACAAGCTAAACGTGTAGAAGCCCAAGTCCGACTGTATCGGGACGGGGGTTCGACTCCCCCCGGCTCCACTTTCTTGTTTGGCAAGGCTTTGCGTGTGCCGCAGACAAGCCTTCGCCATGGCCCGCATGAAGCCCGGCAGCCTTGATGCCGGGCTTTTGCATGCGCCGCCGTTCATCGCCAGACACGCCGTCCATCGATGCGTCAGGCATCGCCCGTGGTTGTGCGATCGGGCAAATGGCGGCGCGCGATGGACTAGCGAACAACACCGCCGAGGTCGGCGGTGTTGTTGGGGTTTGGTGGTCGGGTGGGCGGTGCCTACTGTTTCTTCTTGAAATACTCGTGCTCGGGGTCGCCCTTGGACATGATGAAGGCGATGAGGTCGGTGAGTTCGTCGGCGCTCAGCGGGTTGACCAGGCCCTGGGGCATGGCCGAGGTCGGCGCGTCTTCGATCTTCGCCACCTGGCCGACGGGCACGTCGATGGTTTCTTTCGCCAGCACGTTGGGCTGGACCTTCACGACCTCTGCGGTCTTCTCGAGGACCCGGCCGATGACCTTCTCGCCGTCCTTCTTGGTCACGATCGACAGGGCGTACTGCTCGGAGACCTCGAAGCTCGGCTCGATCGTGTGCAGCAGCATGTCCTTGACGCTGAACTTGTTGACGGCGGTGGTGAGGTCCGGTCCGATCTGGCCGCCGAAGTCGTTGACGCGGTGGCACTGGACGCAGAGGGTGGACTGGTACAGGCCGGCCCCGCGGTCGTAGCTGCGCGTGCCGGGCTTGAGCCGGGCTTCCACGAGCTTGGTCGCCATGGGCGTGGTCCAGGTCCGGCCCGGGCCCTTGGGCTCGACCAGCTTGGGGTAATTATCGTTTTTGGGCAGCGGCTCGAGCAGCGGGCCGAGCGTCTTCTTCTCGGTCTCGGTGAGGGTGGCGATGGCCTGGTTGCGGACGTTCTTGAGGTAGTTCTCGTACGAGTTGCCGCCGCCCGCCGCCTCGGCGCGGTTCAGCCAGCTGAAGTAGGCCTGGCGGTCGGTCATCGTCCAGCCGTCCTTGATGTTACGCAGCATGAAGGCGATGCCGAACTGGACCGACGGCGGGGGGTTGTCGCGCATCTTGATGATCGCGGCGCCGTAGCGGTCGTTTTTGGCCGCGAGGTCCATCCAGGGCGGGGTCGGCGTCGAGACCTTGTTCATCAGGTCGAGGGCGAACTTGATGACCGTCGGGTCTTCGAGGAAGACGCGCAGGCGGACGAGTTCGGTGTTGATGTAGACGTTATCGCTGGGCACGAGGCCGGCGAGCTTGTCAAGGTACTGCTTGGTGGCCGCCTCGCCGGGGTTGCCGCTTCGGGCGAAGAGCACGCCCACCGCGCGGAGCCAGGCGAGCTTGGTCGTGTCGTCTTCCTCGGCAAGGTCGACGCCCAGAAGGACTTCTGACGCGGCGTTGTGTCGGTGTCGCGCCAGCGCCAGGCCCGCCGCGGTGCGGGTCATCGGGTCCTTCTCGGCCTTGGCCCTGTCGAGGTAGCGCTCGATGGGTTGGTGCTCGAGCGCGACGCGGGCGGCGAAGCGGATGTGCCGGTCGTCACGGTCGAGCATTTCCCAGATGAAGTCGATTTTGTCGGCGGGCGGGTCCTGGACGTGGAGGGTCTCGATCTGGCGGCGGAGCTTGGCCGCGTCGTTGAGTTCTTGCTTGGGCGGGGCGGCGGTGTCGTTGACGCCGTAGTACACGACGCGGTACAGCTTGGAGTCGCCGCGTCGTCCGCCGGTCGTAAAGTACATCGCGCCGTCGTCGCCGATCGCGGCGTCGGTTAACGGGAGGGGCTTGCCGTAGAGGAACGGCTCGGTCACGCCGGTGTAGCTCGCGCCGTCGGGGGTCATGTGGACGGCGTAGATCGTGCCGTAGGTCCAGTCCAGGAGGAACAGGGCGGACTGGTAGGCGGTGGGGAACTTCGCGCCGGTGCCGAACAGCACGCCGACGGGCGAGCCGGGGCCGATGTCCACGACCGAGGCGAGCGAGTCCTCGAAATACGTCGGCCACTTGCCGCTGCCGTTACGCCAGCCGAACTCCGAGCCGCTGACGGCGTGGTTGACGCGGGTCGGGCGGTACCACGGCAGGCCGAGGTCCCACTCCATGTCCGAGTCGTAGGTGAACAGTTCGCCGTTGGGCATGACCGCGACGTCGTAGGCGTTGCGGTAGCCCTGGCTGATGAGGGTGAGGTTGCTGCCATCGGGGTCGATCTTGCAGATCCACCCGCCGGGTGCCATGACGCGCGAGGCGTGGCCCCGGCCGTCGGGCTCGCGCTTAAGGGTCTGGTCCTCGTCCCACAGGCCCAGTTGCAGGCCGTTCTCGTCGACCTTGGCGCCAAAGCCCAGCGGGACGCGGCTCTTGTCAACCTTGGGCAGCGGGCTCATGTTGCCGGCAACGATGTACATCGCCTTGCCGTCGGCGGTGGGTACGATCGCGTGCGTGCCGTGCTCGCCGCCGCCGTAGATGTTCAGGATCTGCTCTTTCTTGTCCAGCAGCCCGTCGCCGTCCGAGTCGGTGACGCGCATCAGGCCGTTACCCCGGCCCGACTCCATGACGTACAGCGCACCGAAGCCGTAGTACAGGCCCTGCGCGCCGTTGAGCTTGACGGGGTGCGCGGTGATCTTGGTCTGCGCGTCGTAGTCACCGATCGCTGGGGGCGTGATCTGATAGAGCGCCTGGCCTTCCTTGTTGTACTGGTCGGTGGCGAAGAGCGTGCCGTTCGGGCCCTTGCACAGCGCGACCCACGAGCCCTGGCTGGGCTTGTCGATCTCGTAGAGCAGTTCGACCTGGAAGCCGTCTTTCACTTCGATGTTCTTGGCGGCACGGGGGTTGTCCGGGGCCGTCGGCTCGGGCTTGAGCTTGGGGAGCGCGGGGGGGTTGGGGGCCGCGGCATTGACGATCGTCGCGACGCCGGCGCTCGTGGCCGGGGCCTTGGCCGAACCGCCGTCGTCACCGCACCCCGCGGCTGCGACGGTCGTGGCGAAGAGCAGGGCAGGCAGGCAGCGGCGCGAATCAAGGGAGATCAGACGCTTAAGCATGGAAAGTCTCGCTGGGGAGTTTGAAAGTCGAGGCTCGGCACGTGAGTGGACGCTCGCCGAGGCGATGCATTATCCTCCGATCATACGCGATTCAGGCGAGGATATCGACGTCATCATAGCCCGTCGCGGCCGCAGCGAGACCCGCGGCGCGGGCATGGTCGGCGATCAAACGGGCGCCTTCCGCGTCGTCGGCGAGCACGAACAACGCCGAGCCCGAGCCGGTGAGCCGCGGCGACAGGCCCATCGCTTCGAGGGTGCCGCGGGCCTTGGCGATCGCGGGGCAGACCGACTCGGCCGCCCGCTGTAGGTCGTTGTGCGCAGCGGGCATCGATTCCGCCTCCGCCCACCCGGCGACGCAGGCGTCGAGGTCCGCCGTCGCGCCGGCCGGCAGGCCCGCGTCGAACGCGGCGTAGACCTCCGCCGTCGGGCACACGCCGTCGGGGAACACCAGCACGAGGTCGAACCTCTCGGCGATGTCGATCGGCTCGATCACCTCGCCCACGCCCGTCACCAAAGCCGCCGGCTGGCCGAGCAGCGCTTCGACCAGGAAGCACACGTCCGCGCCCAGTTTCTGCGCTATGTCAAGAATCCGGTCGTCGTCATCGATCGGCAGGTCGAAGAGCGTGTAGAGCCCGACAATCATGGCCGCCGCGTTCGACGACCCCCCGCCCAGCCCCGCGCCCGCCGGGATGCGCTTGTCGATCACGCACTGGACCGGCAACGCGTCGCCGACTTCCTCTTCAACGAGCGCGTGGGCGCGGTACGCCAGGTCGCGCTCGACCGGCCAGTCGATCGGCTGGGGCTTGGGCGCGTCCTCGGCGAATCGACGCGTAAACCGGCTCGGGCCCGCGGCCAGCGGGCGCAGCGTCAGCGTATCGCCGAATCCCAGCGCCACCATCAGGCTCGCGATCGGGTGCAGCCCGTCGCCGCGTGGGGGGGCGACGGCGAGCGTGAGGTTGAGCTTGGCCGGGCAATCGATGACCAGCGTGTCGTCTTGGAATCGGATAGGCATGGGATTGAAGGCGAACGTGGCAGCGATTGCTTCCACTTCATTCTGCGGGTGGCACGGACAAGGCGGCTTTGAGCCTTGTCCGTGTGTCAGCGCTCAGACTCAGCATCTGCCATCGCACGGACGAGCTCCGAGGACTCCGCATGTCGGCGGCACCCCGAACGAACAATCATGCAAATCGCGCTTGCACGCGTCAAATGAGCGGGAGCTCCTCCGCGTTGTATTCAAAAACAGCGCAGGCCCGAAGACCTGCGCTGCGTTGAGAGCGACAAGGCGTAAGCGACTCAATAGGCCGCATCGGCCTCGGAGTCGGCCAGCTTGAGTGCCGCGGCGGCGGGCTCGGCGTGGGCGTCGAAGTCCGAGGGTTGCGCGAGGCCGGCGGTATCGGTCGGCAGGTCCAGCAGCGTGACGATCTGCTCGGGCGACAGCCCCAGCATCACCGCGCCGTGCAGCGTCGCCCAGGTCCGGCGGGCCTTCGCCTGGTCGTGCAACGACTCGGTCCAGCCGGCGAGGATTCGGCGGACGATCGCGGGCAACGCCTCGGACTGCTGCTGCTTGCCGATCGACGCCAGCCAGAACATCAGCCGGTACTGCTCGGGCTGCTCGGCGGCGACGCGGGCGTACATCACCACCGTCTTGCGGATCGGGCTGAGCAGCTCGGCGTGCTCGGCGACGGCGTCGAACCGCCGCTGGCAGACCGCGTCGAGCAGCTGCCGCTTGTCCTTGAAGTAGCGGTAGATCGAACCCACCGCGCAGTCCAGCTGCTTCGCGATCGTGCGGATCGTCGTGCCGTCGTAGCCCTTCTCACGCAGGACCCGTGCGGTCGCGTCGAGGATCTGCGAGCGGTCCAGGCACGTCGGCGTCTTCACCGGCGGGGCGTCGTACGCGTTGGGCTGGGCGTGGCTCGCCGGCTGGCCGGGCATCACGAACCCGGGGTGGGTCAGGCGCCGGCTGGGCTGGGTCGAGGGCTGAAAGGCGTGGGTTGGATTGCTTCCTGCGTCCATTGAAGTCCACCTCCCTGTGAACTTGGGTTGTATTTCTAGTGTGCCGTGTGCGGGCTTGCCCGTCAAGCCCCGGTTACCGGACTTATCGGCCGGCGGCCACGGGGACGATCAAAGTTCCCGGCGTTTTTTTACAGCGCGCTCAACGCCAGCCAACACAGCAGCGCCCCGGCCAGCGCTCCGACGATCGCCGAGCCCACCGCCGCCACCGGCATCGCGTTGCGCGCCCGCCAGCGGATCAGCCGGGTCAGCACGCCGGGGTGGTACACCGAAATGGCCTCGCCCGCGCGGTACGCCTGCAAGTCATCCATCAAGGCCGTGACCGACGCGTAGCGGTCCGCCGGGTCTTTCTCGAGCGCCTTCAAGCAGATCGCCTCGAGTTCCGGCGAGACCTTGCGCGACCCGGCGACCGCGCTGGGGATCGGCGTCGGGCGCTCGAGCACCTGCTCCAGCACCTCCTCCACGTCGTTGCCCCACACCAGGTTCTTGTCCGTCAACACCTCGAACAGGATCGACCCGAGGTTGTACACGTCCGTCCGCTCGTCCAGCGCGTCGTCACCGCGAGCCTGCTCCGGCGACATGTACAACGGCGTGCCATAGCGCCGGCCCGGTTGGGTCAGCTCCATCGACACCGCCCGCTTGCCCGTCGCCTCGATATCGACCGCCTCCTCGACCTGCGACGACGGCTGCTCGCCACGCACCTTCGCCAGGCCCCAGTCCAGCACCGTCACCTCGCCAAACGCCCCGACCAGGATGTTTGCCGGCTTGAGGTCGCGGTGGATCACGCCCTGCGCGTGCGCGTACGCGACCGTCTGGCACGCCTGGATCAGCACGTCCACCAGCCGGTGTACCGGGTAGTCGGCGAGGACCGCCTTGTCCCGCGCCGACACCGCCATGAGGATCGACCGCAGGTCCCGGCCTTCGAGCTTTTTCATAGTGAAAAACAGCACGCCCGAGCGGTCCCGGCCCAACTCGTAGACCGGCACGGTGCCGGGGTGGGGGATCATCGCGGTGACACGCGCCTCCCGCAGGAATCGCGCCGTCTCGAGTTCCGAATCCTGCAGGTGCGGGTGCAGCGTCTTGTAAACCACCACCCGGTGCAGGTTCTTATCGAGGCAGGTCTGCAGCTCGGCGGTGCCGCCCTCGGTCAGCGGCTTGAAGTCGGCGTACTTCAGCGACCCGCTGAGCCACTGCCGCGGCATCGGCGCGTCGGTCTCGGCCACGAGGATCGGGTGCGGGCCGGCGGGTTGGTCGGGCTTGCTCATGGACGCCATTAGCCTACACGACATCGCCGGACGCGAGTCGGACACCCGCACGCGACGACGCCTGTGACGCCCGCGTCGGCTCAGTCCGCTTCGTCCCCCGTCGCGGGCGGCGTGCTCGTCCGCATCAGGCGCTCCCGTCGGCGCTCGTGGTGTTGCGGGTCGTCCTTGGTCAGTTGCATGTAGTGGCCGATGTTTGCGCCCAAGAGGATCACCCGGTCCAACTCGTTGTTCAGCTCACCGCCCAACCAGATGCCCGCCATCTCGTCGGTGCTGTTCTGCCCGTGGGTCACGCGCTGCGGCGGGTGGTGTGGGTTGCGCGGGTTGTCGGCGGTGTTGTCGTAACGCCACTCGGCACGCAGGACCGTCTGGGCTGGCAGGTCGATCGGCTCGTCGAACAGGTAGGTGTCTTGCCAGCGGAAGTCCCAGTCGTCGATCCAGAGCAGCTTCTTCACCTCGCCGTTGGGCAATTCGGCCCACACCTTGATGTCTTTGCCGATCAGATGCATGTGCGCCCAGATGTGGTCCGCCCGCATCGCAACCGGGAGCGTGAAGCGGTCGTAGACCTTGTACGTGTCATCGTTCGCGGGGATGTCGATGTCTTCAGAGCCCATCAGCACGCCCATGACCTTGCGGGTCGGCGGCCGGTCGGTCAGGTACAGGCCCACCTGGGTCTGGTCGCGCTCGACCTTGCCGCTGGGGTGGTAGTGAACCTGCAGGACGAAGTCGGTGCCGCGCGTGATCTTGATCGCTGCGCCTTCTTTAAACAGTCGCGGGGTCTGGCCGGGCACATACCCCGGCGTCATGCCAATCGGCGTGAAGCCCGGGTCGCCGAAACGCAAGTAGCCCGGGCCCGGGTAAGCCGCGTCGAGACGCCGCGCCTTGCCGCTGCGGTCCAAGAGCCCTACGGCGTGGTGCGCGACGCGCAGGTTGCCGGGCCTGACCTCGACGCCACGCACGTACAGTTCTCGCGTGTCCATCTCGATCGGGAACACGAAGTGCATGTACAAATCCTCGCCCTCCGCCGGCACCTCGATCGCCCGGTCCATCGTCAGGACGATGTCCGGCTCGCCGAGCTGCCAGCCTTCCTTGAATTGCGGCAGCGCCGGCGTCTTGTCCCGATCGCCCTCGGGCCGGCCCGCCTCCGCCCAGCGCACCAGCGTGTCGATCTGCGCGTCGGTCAGGCGGCGCTCGTCCTGGAAGTGATTCCAGCCCTCCCGCGGCTTCCAAGGCGGCATGATGCGCTCTTCGGCGACCAGGGCGATCTGCCTGGCACGCCGTGCGACTTCCCGGTAGCTGGTCAGCGGGAAGGGCGCGATCTGGCCGGGCCGGTGGCAGACCACGCAGTGCTCGTAAATGATCGGGGCCACGTCGGCCGCGAACGTGGGGGCTGCATCCGCGTCGCGTGCCGCCTGGGCGGGTTGGGCCGCCGGTACGATCGCCGCCGACTTCGCGTGCGACGCCGGGCGATCGGCCTGCCCGCCAAGCAGGGAGGCGGTGATCAAGGCGACGGCCGGTGCGCCGGTCACGATCAAGTTTCGCCATGCGTGTCGCATCGTTCGGGTCCCTTCGTGGCGTAAGCGGGGTGGTCCGGGGCTATCGTTCGGGGGCCGACTCGATCAGGCAACCGACGGCCTGGGTGCGCGGGACCCGGACGGGCCGACCCGCGAGCACATCTTCGATCGCGTCGCGCAGGTCGCTGGTGCGTGACACCGTGCGTCGCACGCCGATGCCCGCGTACCGGTCGTCGATGCGCCCGCGGTAGGCGACCGTGCCGCCGGCGGTGACCAGCGCCGCCTCGGGCGTGATCTTGACGCCGGTGTCCTTGACCAGGCGGTGCTCGCCATCGATCACGATCGGGCATGACAAGCCGTAGTCCTCGGCGTGTCGCCTGGCCGTTGGCGCGTCGATTCCCCGCTCGGGGTGGACAAGGACAAATAAAACGCCGCGCCCCTCGTAATCCGCGACCAGCCGGTTGATCTGTGGCGCGTAACCGTTGGCGATCGGGCAGTCACGCGAAATAAACAGCATGACTAGCGGTTGTGCATCGGCGGGTCTGGGCCAAGCGATCGTGTCGCCATCGATCGAAACGAGGTCCGCGCTCACGTTCGGGCCGTTGAAGCCGTTGCGGTTCGTTGCTTGTGTCTGTGCGCAACCCCCAGCCGTCACCACCGCGACCGCAATGATCCATCGCGCGACGACGCGTACCTGCCTCACACGGTGAGCGACGGATCGTGGTGTCCAAAGGGGTCGGCGACGCATCTTGGCTCTCAAGGGGTGTTGTGAGTCTACGGAATCGCGGCCGGTTGAAACTACCCGCGGGCATGTGACCGGTTGCAAACAACGGGTTATTGCACGCGGCCAGCCGGGTCACATGCCCGTGCCCGGTTCAGCTATCGGTTCCCGGCCGTGCGGCGCGTCCTGAACGGGCTTGCGTGACTCTTACAACGTGCCGCGTCTGGTCTTGCCAGACGGCTGTTTCGACGCGGCCTGACGCTGGGCCAGTTCGTCGTCGAGCGCGATGCGACAGGACTGATCTGGTGGGCGGTCAGGCTCACAGCGAATCGCCATTCTCTGTGTGCGGTTGCTTCAAACGGATTCCGCGAGCGGCGCTTCGAAAGGCAGTCGCATACGCAAAGCGTCCCGCGCGACGCGGAACTGGATCGACCCTTCCTGGTCCGGCTCGCCGTCGAGGGTGAACTGCACCGGTTCGGCGAAGCGCAGCGTCGCCCGGTCGCCTTGCCAGGCCGGCAACTCGTCCAGTTTCGGCTCGACCTGGGCGGCACGCATGTCGATGGCGAGTGTCAGCCAGTCCTTCAACGGCAAGTCGGGGACGATCAGCCCGTCGAGCCGGCCGTCGTTGAGTAGCGCTTCGGATGCCACGGTGAACCCGCCGCCGGTCTCGCGCCCGTTGGCGACCATCACGCCCAGGCAAGGGCCGGCCCATGACCAATCACCCGCGGTGACCTCGAGTTCGACGGCCCGGGCCCGGCCGATACGCATCACGCCGAAGCACGCGTACGCCAGCCGCCCAAAGCGTTGTTTCATATCCGGGTCGATCTCGGCACTCAGCTCCGCGGGCACGCCCATCGTGCACATGTTGATGAAAGGCCTGTCGTTCGCGAAGCCCAGGTCAACGTGTCTCGGCGGGGCGCTCAGCGCGAGGCGCAACGCGCGGGCCGGGTCGTCGGTCGGCACGCCGCACGCGGTCGCAAAATCGTTGCCCGTTCCCATCGGCAGCACGCCCATGCACGGCCCTTCGCCCGCTTGCCGGTCGTGCCCGGCCAGCGCCGCGGCGACGCCGCTGACCATGCCGTCGCCGCCCGCCGCGACGATGTTCGTCACGCCCTCGCCGCGCAATTGGTCCAGCACGCCCGCGGTCTGGTCCGCGGACGCGGTCGCCACGATTTGGATCGTCACACCCGCCGAGCGCGCCTGTTCGCAAGCGTCCAACAGGGCTTGGTCGGACGCGTTGGATTGCGCGACGATCACCGCCGAGGGGCCGACCCCTTCGTCGCCGCCCCAACTCGTCGCACTCGGGGCCGGCTCAGCCATCGGTCACGCAGCCGTGCGACGCGTCTTGCACGGTCTTGATGTACTTCCACAGCGTGCCGCGCTTGGCCTTGTAGGGCGGCTGTTTCCACGCGGCTTGGCGCTTCGCGAGTTCGTCGTCGCCGAGCGCAACGCTGATCTCGTGCGTTTCGTCGTCGATCGTGATCGTATCGCCGTCCTGCACGAGCGCGATTGGGCCGCCTTCCTGCGCCTCGGGCACGACGTGACCGATGATGAAGCCGTGGCTGCCGCCGGAGAACCGCCCGTCGGTGATCAGCGCCACGTCGTCGAGGAAGCCCGCGCCCGCCAGCGCGCTGGTCGGCGTGAGCATCTCGGGCATGCCCGGCCCGCCCCTGGGCCCTTCGTATCGGATCACGATCACGTCGCCGGACTTGATCCTGCCTGCTTCGAGCCCGGCGATCATGTCTTCCTCGCAGTCGAACACGCGCGCCGGGCCGGTGAACCGCAGCCCCTGCTTGCCGGTGATCTTGCCCACCGCGCCGCCGGGCGCGAGGTTGCCCTTGAGGATTGAGATGTGGCCCCTGGCTTTTAAGGGCGCGTCGATCGGGTGGATGATGTCCTGGTCGCTGCCAAGCGGGTGAGCGGCTTCTGCGTTTTCGGCGACCGATTTGCCGGTGACGGTTTTCTGAGAACCATCGATCAAGCCTTCCTCGAGCAGGTACTTGATCACGCCCGGCACGCCGCCGACCTTGTGCAGGTCCTCCATCACGTACTTGCCCGACGGCTTGAGGTCCGCCAACAGCGGCACGCGGTTGCTCACGGCCAAGAAGTCGTCGATCGACAATGCGATATCGAACGCATCCGCCATCGCGATCAGGTGCAGCACCGCGTTGGTCGATCCGCCGAGCACGGTGATGAGTACCATCGCGTTCTCGAACGACTGTCGCGTGACGATATCGCGTGGCTTGAGGTCTTCTTGCAACATGCCGAGGATGCGTTTGCCGGCTCGGATGCACTCGTCTTCTTTCAGGCCGTCTTCGGCAGGGGTACACGACGAGTAGGGCAGGGACAGGCCGAGCATCTCGATCGCGCTGGCCATCGTGTTCGCGGTGTACATCCCGCCGCAGGCACCCGCGCCCGGGCAGCTCTTGGCGACGATGGTCTGACGCTCTTGTTCGGTGATCGTCCCGGCGATCGACTGGCCGTAGGACTGGAACGCGCTGACCACGTCGAGCTTTTCTTCTTGGCCCTTGATCGTCGCGCAGCCGGGCTTGATCGTCCCGCCGTAGACCATGATGGCGGGGCGGTTGAGCCGGCCCATCGCGATGACCACGCCGGGCATGTTCTTGTCGCACCCGGGCAGGGCGACGAGCGCGTCGTACCACTGTGCGCCCATGATCGTCTCGATCGAGTCGGCGATGAGGTCGCGCGACTGCAGCGAGAACGACATGCCGTCGGTGCCCATCGAGATGCCGTCGGAAACGCCGATGGTGTTGAAGCGCATCGGCACCATCTGCGCCGCCTTGACGCCTTCCTCGACCTTGATCGCCAGGTCATTGAGGTGCATGTTGCAGGGGTTGCCCGCGTACCAGCACGAGCCGATGCCGACCTGCGGCTTGTTCAGGTCGTCGGGCGAGATGCCGGTCGCCAGCAGCATCGCCTGGCTGGCGCCCTGGCTCTTGGGCTGGGTGATGCGGGACGAGTACTTGTTGATCTGTTGCGCGGGCGGGGTGTCGGGCATGCGTCGGCCTCTGGTCTGGAGCGAGTCGGGCCCGACAGTTTAAGGCCCTTCGCCCGGCGCGTCATCGTCCAGCGGGGACCGGCCGAGCGTGACCTCGATCTCGCGTTGCTCGCCCTCGCGCAGCACCAGCACCTTGACGCGCGTGCCCGGACCGGCTTCGAACGAATTGCGCTTGCCCTTGTTGAAGGATTTGTACCACTCGCGCTTGTCGACGCCGTCGATCTCCAGCAGCCGATCCCCGTCGCGCAGCCCCGCGCGGTGCGCGACGCCGCCTTCCAGGACGTAAGCCATCAGCAGGCCGCTCTCGACCTCGGTGGGCGCGAAAGTCGCCTGCGCGCGGTTGATGACCGGCAGCTCGCCGTTGGCCCCGCCCAGCGGGCCGAAGTACACGCGCTGGCCCGGGCCGTCGAAGAACACGCGTCGGTGCCGCAGCGCGTCGGTGCCGATGACGTAGGGCAGGTTGATGCGGTCGCCGCCGAGGTTGACTTCGAAGAAGGACTTGGTGACCACGACCTTGCCCAGTTCGAAGTCGCCGATCCGCGCGTTGTCGTCCACCGCGACCGGCGTGACGTGGATCATGCCCGCTGTCCCCGGGCTCATCCCCGCCTGGACGGTCAACCATCTCGGTTGATGCTCGGTCAGCCACTTGCGCCAGAGGTTCGCGTTCAGCGCGAGCCCGACCGACGCGCCGGTATCGACAATGACTTTACGATCGAACCCATCGACCGGCACAGTGATCGCGAGGTTGCCGCCGACGTGTTGTTGATCGAGCGGGAACGACACCCATTGCTCGCGGACTTCGCCGGGCAGTTCGCCGTGAAACGCGTGACGCTTGCCGGGGTAATCGAACTCCCACACCGCGTGGCGGAGCAGCTTCCATCCGAGGATGCCGTCGAAGGGCGCCTTGCCCGGGAAGTCGTAGACGAACGCCTGGACCGCCAGCGTTGGCGATTCAGGACCCGACTCCGCGGTTTCGAACACGACGTCGGCGGAGCCCGCGATGCGCTCGAGATCGGACGGCCTGAGTTGAAGCCCCAGCTTCGCCGACGCTTCTTCGGTCAGCAACAACTCTAAACCGAAACCGGTATCGACCAGCAGCGTGAGTTCGTGCCCGTTAATCGTCGCGTTCACGTAACACGTGCCGCGCTGCAAGGGTTCATCGACCACGGACACGTAATCGGACAGAACGGCCTTCGTGGCGCTCGGCGGGCCGGGCCACGCGCTCGTCGTGAACAACAACGCCCAGCACAACGCCAGCCAGTACCGTATCGGTTGTACTCCCGAACGCTTCATTGGATCGCCTTACGCCGTTTCATCAAAGACGGCCGCCATGAGTTCGCCGTACACCGTCACGCCCAGCTCGACCTCGTCGATCGACACCCACTCGTCCTTGGTGTGCGCGGGGTACGGGCTGCCCGGGCCGAGCACGAGCGTCGGCAGGCCGGCTTTCGCCAGGTACCCGGCGTGGGTGGCGAAGGGCGCGCCGACCGCGGGCCTGCGCACGCCGCAGTCATTCAAGACCTGCTTGACCAAGGGCAAGACCGCGGCGCTCGACTCGGGCAAGAGCGGCGGGTGGGCGACCTTCAGCGTCTGGGCGTAATCGAATCGCTCGTCGTCTTGCTTCAACCGATCCAGCAACGCCGCGACCGTAGTCAGCACGGCCTGCGGGTCTTCGCCGGGCACGAGCCGGCGATCGACCTCGCAAGCACAATGCTCGGCGACGATGTTCGGCGCGCTGCCGCCGTGCAGGACGTTCACGCTCGCCACCGCCCGTCCGGTCAGGTGGTGCTCGGCGTCGAGCTTGTCGATGTACTCGGACTGCAGCAGCGACAAAGCTTTGACCATGTCGTTGATCGCCGAGTGGCCTTCCCAGGGCACCGCCGAGTGCGCCGCCTTGCCGTATGTTTCGATCGTCCAGCGCACGCAGCCGTTGTGCGCGATGACCGGGATGTGCTCGGTCGGCTCGCCAACGACCGCAAGGCTGGGCGAAAAGCCCAGCCGAGGCAGGTCGCGATCGACGAAGCTCTGGATGCCCTTCATCGCGATCTCTTCATCGACGCTGAACAGCAGCGCGACGTTGTTCGGGCGCTCGGTCCGCTGGGCGTACTCGCGCAGGGCCCAGAGCATCGCCGCGCCCGTGCCCTTGGTGTCGCACGCGCCCCGGCCCAAGACCTTGCCGTCTGTCAGCTCGCCGCCGAACGGGTCGATCGTCATGTTGTCCACCGCGACGGTATCGAGGTGGCTATCGAACAAGACCCACGGCCGGTCCGCTCCGACACGCAGGGTCAACAGCAACTGATCGGCCTGGCGCTGGACGGGCAAGAGTTCAACCTCGAGCATCCAGCGGCCTGCAAACCGGGCGAGCAGATCGACGAGTTCGCCCTCGGCCTCGGGCCTGCCGCTGAGCGCGGTGTTGACGGTGTCGACCCGGACCATCGCCTGCAGCAGGTCGATGACGGACTCGGGGGTCGTGATGGGCATGGCCCGAGTGTACCGGCAAGGCGTCGCGCGGTGTCGATACACTGCGGTCATGCCGCTCACGCCCAAGCCGAACCCGCCCCCGCCGATCGTCACGCTGGACGACGCGGGCGTCGCGGCGTTGTCAGGCGAGCTGGTCCGGCGTGCGACCGACCCGGCCGCACGCGCGGTCCTTGCCATCGCCGGCGTCCCGGGCAGCGGCAAGAGCACGCTCGCCCGGGCGATCGTCAACCGACTGAACCGAAACACCCCGGGCAGCGCGCTGCTGTTCCCGATGGACGGGTTCCACCTGCCTAACGACGAGTTGGACAGGCTCGGCCTTCGCCAGCGCAAGGGCGCGCCACTGACCTTCGACGGTCAGGGCTACGTCAAACTCCTGCACCGCCTGCGCGACGCGGGGCGCACGGCCGCCGTGCCCGTGTTCGACCGCGACCGCGATGAGGCGGTCTACACCGGCAAGCCCGAACACACCGCGGGCGGGCGCACACGATGGGTTGTGACCGAGGGCAACTACCTGCTGCTTGAGACGATCCCGTGGAACGCGATCGGCGAGCTGAGCGAGCTGACCGTTTGGATCGACACACCGATGCCGCGCGCTAAGCGATGGATCATCGAAAGGCACATGCGTTACGGCCGATCCCCCGAGGCCGCCGAGCACTGGTACGAAACCAACGACAGGCTCAACGCCCAGCACGTCTTACGGCACAGCCTGCACGCGGACCGGATCGCGCGGTGGCCTGAGCGTTGAAATCGCAGAGCGCGCGGCCATCTCGCTTAAACGAGATGGCCGAAGCAACCGCGTTTTGCGGCATTGTCTAAAACGGCCCGCGCATCGGATTCACCACCGCGTTGTCGTGCCCGCACACGATCATGTCCGCGACCTCGATGACTTCACGCAGCGAGTCCTGCGCCTGCTTGGTGTCGAAGCAGCCCTTGAGCACGCGCGCGTGCTCGAGGTGCTCGATCGTCGGGACCGCGTCGCCCGCGACCACCGTCGTCGATTGGTTGTGGCTTAAGAGCAGCCCGCAGGTGCCCGGTGTAAAGCCCGGCGAGGGGAACAAATCCACCTGGTCCGCCAGCGTGTCCGGCGCGGCCTTGCACTTCTGCAGGATCGCGATCTCCTGCTTGAGCAGCTCACGGATGTCTTCGTCGCCTTCTTCCTGCTCGAAGCGTGCGAGCAGTTCCCGGCCGACGACCTCGCGCTCCTGCTCGCTGATCAGCCAGCGCGCGTTGGGGAACCCGGCCAGGCCGTACCGGTGCGCCGGGCGGAAGCTGGTCAGGAAGACGTCGGTGATGTCGTCTGGCTCGAGCCCGCTGCGCTCGGCCAGACGCGGCACGAGGACCTGCGCGGGCAGGGCGGGGTCGACGAGGATGCGCTTGTCGCCGCTGCGGATCAGCGTGGTCGTGGCGTGCGCGGTGTGGGCCTTGCCGGGGGGGCCGTGCTTGTCCCAGAGGTCGTTGATGCTCAGCGCACCGATGCTGATAACGCGGTAGTCCATGGTTTGATGGCGGATGACGGATGGCGGATGGTTCACGGCGATACGCCGCGCAACACGACACGGCACACACTCTAGCGGCACGCATCAGGATTCACAGATGCGACTTGTTCATCCCCCATCACTCCCCGGTCAGGTGATCGATGTGCTGCCAGGGCAGCGTGCCGCCGAGTTCGGTTTTTTTCTGTTTGAGGCGCTTGAGCACGTTGGCAGGCAGCAGCGGGTGCAGGCGGTCGATCTCGCCGCCCGCTGCGATCTGTTTGATCAGCGTCGAGCTGGTAAAGCCGTACGCCTCGCCGGACATGACGAAGACGGTCTCGATCTCGGCGATCGCGCGGTTGGTCAGCGCGAGCTGGAACTCGAAGTTCAGGTCCGTGACGTTGCGCAACCCGCGCAAGATCGCGGTCGCGCCGACCGACCGGGCGTAGTCCACGGTCAGGCCCTCGAACGAATCGACCTCGACCTGCGGTCCGCAGTGCTCGGCGACGAGCTCGCCGATAATCGCTCTGCGCTCGTCGAGGGTAAAGATCGCGCGTTTGGCGGGGTTGGTGCCGATCGCGACGATCAGCTTGTCAAATAGGGACTGTCCCCTTTTGATGATGTCCAGGTGACCGTTGGTGATCGGGTCGAACGTGCCGGGGAACAGGCCGATCTTCTTGGGCCTCGGTGGGGTGTCGTGGGGGTCTGCAGGCATGGTGCGAGTATAGAGCGCCACGCCCGCAAACGCCTTGCGGTGCGCAATAGAAAACCCCGCGCGGACGCGGGGTTATCCCCCTACAGCTCATGCCTGTCGGCACGGGTGTATACGTGATTTACTGCGGCGCGGTGAGCTGGGCTCGGCCGATGACCAGTCCGTCGTCGCCGCTCCAGACCTGCACCTTCATCCGCGAATACTGCTGGAGCATCGTGACCACGTCGAAGAGCGTGTCGAGGTCGGCGGGCATCACTTCGTCCGCGCCCAGCGCGTCGGGCAGGCCCTTGGCCTCGAGCATCTTGCCCCAAGACAGCAGCAGGCTGCCGAACCCGTCGGGCCGGGCGGTCATCGCGAGCACCGGCGTCTTGGCCAGGCGGTGGGCCGGGCCCTCGACCTCGATGCGCATCGGCTTGCCGCCGGCGTTCGCGTCGGCGCACTTCTTGAAGAACTGCTCCTGCGTGCAGACGACGTAGTACTCGCCGACCCGGCCGTAGACGATCTGGATCGGCGCGAGCTCGGGGAACTCCAGGCCCTGGGCGATCGGCTTGCCGACCTCGGCGACCTTGAACGACGCGCCCTTGTACGTCGCGGTGCGCTGCGGGACCGCGCCGGCCTCGAACTGCGCGACCGAGATGTTCGCGATCAGCACCAGGCTGTTAAAGAGCTGGTCCAGGTCCGCCGCGACGCTGTCGTCGTTCATTTTCATCGCCAGGCCGACGACCGGGACGTCCACGCTGACGTCCGGCTCCACCGCGTCGCCCGCGACCGAGCCGAGGAACATCAGCGTCGGCGGGTCGAGCTTGGGCAGCACGTCCTTGGCGAACGTCTTGCCGCCCAGGAACATGTCCAACCCCTGGAACTGCTGCTTGACCTCGTCGGTGGCGGTGATGTTGAACGACATCGCCGCGATCGTGTCCGACGGCAGCGGGCCGAACTCGGCGACGCTGGTTTCGCCGAGCATGCTCATCAATTCGTCGAAGTCCGGCGAGGTGCCCAGGTACGTCGCGTCCATGCCCTTGCCCTTGCGGACCACGCCCAGCGCGTGCTGCGAGTCTTCGTTCTCGTAGATCAGCGCGGTCATCGACCGGTCGGCGGGCAGTTCCTTGGTCCACTTCGCGTAGAACTCGGTGTCGGCCAGGCGCTGGGCGTTGGGGCCCTGCTTGAGGATGGATTCGAGGTACTCGACGGCGTTGAGGTCGCACATCACAACCCAGTCGTTCATCATGACGAAGTAGCCTTCGCCGTCGGCCCCGACGTAGACCGGGTGGCCGGCGAGGTCGCCGTTGGCCTTGAGGAACAGGCTGTCGATGGCGTGCTCGCGGTTGGCCTTGGAGACCTTGGTGAAGATGACGCCGTCCGCGTCCCCGCCGGGCCCGAGGACGACGACGTCCTGCCCGAAGTAGGCGTCCATGAACTGGTCGAGGTTCATGCCCAGGGCCGCGAGCAGGTCGCCCGAGCCTTCCTGTGTCTCGATCTGCTTGCGCATCTTCTCGCCCAGCGGCCCCTGCGTGAGGTCGCCGAACCAGTCGGCGGGCTTGTGGATGTGGACGAAGACCGCGGTGTCCGCCGGGGCGAGCACGGCGGGCGACTGGGCCGACACGCTCATGGTCATCATCAGCGTGCAGGCGAGCGCCAAGGCGGCGACGAAGGGCTTGCGTAGATCAGTCAGGCGTTTCATTTCAAGTTCCCCAAGGGTTGCGTGGTGTGGGTCGGTTTTATGTGAGTCGCGGAGACGGACGCTCAGGCCCGGCTTTGCTGGTCGTCGGCCGGCTTGAGCGGGGCGAGGATCTCGCTTAGATCGGGCACCGGGCTCTTGATCAGGTCCAGCAGCTTGTCCATCGTCAGGGCCTGCGGGGTCTGCGTCACGGTCTGGGTCAGGTTGCTCGCGGGCTTGGTGACGGTGGACTGGGTCTGGGCGATCATCCGGCCGAGTTGGATCTTTGCGGGATCGACCGGAACTACCCGCGGGCCGGCGTCGGGTTGCGGCGGGCCGGCGTCTTCGTCGTTTTGGCCGGCGTGGTGCGTGCCGCTGGGGGGATCGGGCTCGTCGTTCTCGGCGATTTGCGCCGTGCCGTCGGTCGCCGGGCCGTTGCCGGTCACGACGTACCAGCCGATCACCGCTGCGATCAGCACCGCGGCCGCGGCGGCGAAGGACGCCGCGCCAAAGCCGAGACGGCCGACGATCGCGGGCCGCTGTGCATCGGCGTCGCGCCGATCGAGCACGCCCTGGACGAACACCTCGGCCGAGCGCGACCACTCGGCGTCCGGCTCGGACAACTGGCCCGTCCACACACGCTCGAAGTCGTCGAGCGGGGGCAGTTCATCGATTCCTGCAATGTCTTTGTCTTCGCTCATGGCAAAAGCCTCTCGGCCTGGGGTTGTAGCAATTCGCGCATCCGCTGACGCCCGCGGTACAGGTGGCTCTTCACCGTGCCGACGGGCATCGCCAGCAAGCCCGCGATCTCGTCCAGCGCGAGGCCCTGCTGGTAGTGCATCGCGATCGTCACGCGCTGCGGCTCGCTGAGTTGTTGCATGGCGTGGTTGAGCGCGTCGCGGGTCAGTTCGTGCTGTTCGTCCTGTTCCAGTTGGTTGCTGGGTGCGTGGTTGGTTTGCTGGGGCATTTGGTTGAGTTCGACGCCGGGCTGGGGTCTTCGGCGTTTTTGCTTGTCGCCGTGGTTGATCGAGAGCCGGCGGGCGATGGTCAGCAGCCAGCCGCGCATCGGGTACTTGGGATCAAACCGACCGGCGTGCTTGATTGCCCGCAGGAAGGTCTCCTGGGCCAGGTCGTCGATCGCCTGGCGGTCGTAGCACACCGCCCGCAGAAACCCGCGGACCGCGGCCTGGTGCCGACGGACCAACGCCTCCGCCGCCGACCGATCGCCCGACGCGACCCGCGCCGCCAGCGACCCGTCGTCGCAGCCCGCTACCGGCACGTCGCTGGCGGTCATGGCCGTCACGCATGGGGGTACCGGCATGTCGTCTGCGGGTTGCATGAAGTCACTCGTCTTGCCCATTTTGACAACGCCGTCAGCCCCCATCGCCAGATGGGGGTTATTAGCCCACTCGGACTCGAACCCCCATCTGGCGATGGGGGCTAGGGGTCGATGCTTTCCGCGGTTGGTTTGGGCGGCCGGTCCTTGCCACGCCTGGCCCTGAAAAACGCCTGCAACAGCACTAAGCATTCGTCCTTCAGCAAGCCCCCCTGCCACGCGACGCGGTGGTTGAACGCCTCGGTGTCCAGCAGGTGGTGCAGGGTCTGGACGCAGCCCATCTTCGGGTCGGCGACGCCGAAGACGACGGCCTCGAGCCGGCTGTTCACCAGCGCGCCGGCGCACATCGGGCACGGCTCGAGCGTCACCGCCAGCCGGCAGCCGTCCAGCCGCCAGGTGCCGAGTTTTTTCGCCGCTGCGCGCAGCGCGATCAGCTCGGCGTGTGCGGTGGGGTCCGCCCAGTGCTCGCGCATATTGTGGGCCTGGGCGAGGACCTCGCCGCCGCGATACACCACCGCGCCGATCGGCACCTCGCCGACCTGGGCCGCTTGCTCGGCCTGCTTGATCGCGAGTCGCATCATGGTGAGGGCTTGATCATCCGTCTCCATCGATGCAGTGTAATGCCAACCCCCATGATCAAGCTATGTAAACCAAACAATGCCACGACATGCCTGTCCCCCTGAATGCTTTTAACAGAGACAAGAATTAACATAGCGGTATGAAAATCGTGGTCGCGCCCGACAGTTTCAAAGACGCGATGCGCGCAAGCGAAGCCTCGCAGCACATCGCAGTCGGCTTGCGATCGATTCGTTCGAATGCCGAGATCGACCAACTACCGGTTTCCGACGGCGGCGAAGGGTTTACAAACGCGATCATCAGTCGCCATCCCGCCGCAATCGAGTACGTGACGAAGACTACTAGCCCGCTGGGTAAACGAATCGAAGCGGCTTGGTACATGCTTCACGACGATGACGGTCAAGCAGCAACGACCGCCGTCATTGAACTCGCCACCGCGTCCGGCCTCGAACTGGTGAAGCCAGCCAAACGCGACCCCACCAAGACCCACACCTATGGAACGGGTTGGTTGATGCGCGAAGCGATCCAGGCGGGCGCGACACAAATCCTGCTGGGCATCGGCGGCAGCGCCACCAACGACGCGGCGATGGGGATCGCGTTCGCGCTGCAGGTTCTGTTCTATGACACGTGCGGCCAGCTGTTCAATAAGACCGGCATGCCCGGCAAGTACCTTTCGCAAGTCGGCACGATTGATACGAGCAGCTGCTTGCTCAACGAGGCGGCGCACAAATCAGTTCAAATCAAAGTCGCCTGCGACGTCGACAACCCGCTCGCCGGCCCCAACGGCGCGGCACACGTCTACGCCCCGCAAAAAGGCGCGACGCCCGAACAGGTCGAACAACTCGACGCCGGCCTTCGGCACATCGCCCGGCTCTGGCGTGAACAACTCGGCGTCGATGTCGAGCACCTGCCCGGCGCCGGCGCGGCGGGCGGCGTCGGCGGGGGGCTGGTCGCGATGCTCGGGGCCGAGCTGGTCCCGGGCGCCGAACTCGTGCTCGACACGATCCATTTCGACGAGCGTATCAAGGACGCCGACCTCATCATCACCGGCGAGGGCCGGCTCGACGCGCAGTCGCTCAGCGGCAAGGCCGTGATGGCCGTGGCGAAGCGCGCGAAGGCCGCGGGCGTGCCCTGCGTCGCGCTCGTCGGCAGCGTCGGCGAAGGCGCGGAGCGTATGCTCGATCACGGCCTGTCAGACATCATCGTCATCGGCGAAGGGCTCGACCCCGCCGAGTCGATCCGGCGTACCGGGGAACTGCTCGAACAGGCCGCGGCACGGCTGGCGCGAGAACGACTAAACTAGATCGTCATGCGTGAGCACCTGCCCAAGATCGTCATCATTGCGCTGCTTGTCGCGATCGTCGGCGTGCCGATCCTCCTGCGGCCGGCCGACGGCGGGGCCAACGCGCCCGACGACGCGCCGCGCCTGGTCGTCTACACCCCGCACAACGAGCAGATCCGCCACGAGATCGAACACGCCTACAACGACCACCGGCGCGAGCAAGGCCTGCCCGAAGTCGTCTTCGATTGGCGCACCCCCGGCGGGACCAGCGACATCCGCAAGAGCATCCTCAGCCAGTACAACAAACTCATCGACGCGGGCGAACTGGAAACCAAGGGCATCGGCGTGGACCTTTTCTTCGGCGGCGGCGACTACGACCACGGCAAGATCGCCGACGGCGTCAAGACCAAGGACGACGACGGCAACGAGACCGCCTACCGCATCGTGATGGACCCGCAGATCGATCAAGCGCTTTTCGACGCCGTGTTCCCCGATGAAGTCATCGGTGGGGAGAAACTGGTCGAACGCAAAACCTTCAACGAGAACGGCCAAGCCGTCGAGGTCGTCGCGTGGACCGGCGTGACGCTCTCGAGCTTCGGCATCGTTTACAACAACGACGCGCTGAAGATCCTCGGCATCGACCAGCCCACGACCTGGTCCGACCTCGCCGACCCGAAGCTGCGCGGCTGGGTCGCGCTGGCCGACCCCGGGCACTCCGGCTCGATCGCCGCGACGTTCAACACGATCCTCAAACGCGAGGGCTGGACGCGGGGGTGGATGACGCTGCGGATGGTGTACGCCAACGCTCGGTACTTCGCGACCAGCTCGGACCGCGTGCCGGTAGACGTCTCGCGCGGCGACGCGGCGGCGGGCATGTGCATTGATTTTTATGGCCGGTACCAGGCCGGGGCCGTCGGCAAGAACCGCATGGGCTACGCCGACCCGATCGAGAACGGCCGGAGCATGACCGCGACGACCGCCGACCCGATCACGCTGCTGCGTGGCGCGCCGAGCCCCGACCTCGCCCGCGCGTTCATCGCCTGGCTGCTCACGCCCGAGGCGCAGTCGCTCTGGCAACGCGCCAAGTCGGGTGCCGACGATGGCCTGACCCGTCCGGACAAGTATGAGCTGCGTCGCCAGCCGATCCGCGCCGACTTGTACACGCGGGACAACAGGAAGTCGTGGGTGGACCAAGAACTGGACCCGTTCCCGACCGCGGTGCCGTTCCCGCCGGGCACGCCGGACTATTTCGGCATGGTCGCGCCGGTGACGCGGGCGATGGCGATCGACGTGCACGAGGACCTCGTGCTCGCGTGGGAGGCGCTGGCCGAGGCGCGTGAGAACAAGCACCCGAACCTCGCGGAGATGGAACAGGCGTTTTTCGCGCTGCCCGAAGCGCTGACGCTGACCTGGCCGGACGCGGCGCTCGAACAACACTGGCAGGCGATCCACAGCGACCCCGACCACCCGCGTCACAGCGAGGTTGTCGCCGTGCTCGCGGGCTTCGCGCAACAACTCAAGGCCATCGGCGACCTCGACGCCAAGCGCGTCCGCTGGCGCGCGTTTTTCCGGGACAACTACCGCGAGGTCATTCGGCTGGGACGCGAATAGCGTGAATCATTCCGACCCATTCAGATCCGTATCTTGAGATAGCCGCGACGCGTCGCAGGCAAAGCATGACACGTTCATCACGACTCGCCTGCGTCGCGTCGCGGCAATTTGCCAACGTCAATCGTCGCCTTGATCCGAATCGTCCGCCTCTCCAACCGCCTCGGGTTTGTCCTGAGGCCTCGCGATGATCGCCGCGCCTTCCTTCGGCGTGACCTGCGCAATCACCGTCACGCCGCCGACAACCTTCTGCTTCGCCTTGACCTGCAGCCTCGGCGACAGGTCCTTGGCGATGTAGAGCTCGGTCGTTGAGCCGAGCTTGATCAGGCCGATGCGCTGGCCGCGTTGCAGGACCTGGTCTTCGTGGACGTGGCAGACGATCGTCCGCGCGAGGAGCCCGGCGACCTGCCGGACCGCCGCCATCTTGTACCGGCGGTTGGGGTGCGTCAGGACGAGCAGGTTGTTTTCGTTGTCCTCGGCCGACTCGGGGCTGAGCGCGTTCTTGTGCTCGCCGGGCGTGTGCGTGATGGACTGGACCGCGGTGTGGTAGGGGCTGTAGTTGATGTGGACGTCGAAGACGCTGAGGAAGATACGCACGCACACGGCCGGGCCATCGAGCGGCTCGAAGTACTCGACCTCGTGGATCGAGCTGATCCGACCACACGCCGGCGCGACCATCACGCCGCGCTGCGTCGGGGTTCGGCGTTCGGGGTCGCGGAAGAACAGCAACAACGCGACCGTCGCCGGCAGCGTGGCACTCAACAGCCACCAAGCGCCGACGAGCACGACGGCCACGCTGAGCATGAAGCCGACGGCGGCGATGGTGATGCACTCGGGCTTGGCGTGTTTGCTGAGCATGGACGAAACGCCTGATCGCGGGCATGGTATCGGCCGTCGCCGTCGCCGTGGGCGTGAGCGCGGTCCATCACGCAAAAAAGATGCGAGAAAAAAACCGGCCTGTGGCAGGCCGGCGATCAGTTTGTATGTTTAAACCTCGCTGTGTCAGCGTGATTTGCCGACGACAAACCCGATCCCGCCGAGCGCGAGGCTGACGACGAACAGGCCGCCCGCGACGGCGTAGACGTTGGTCGGGCTGTAGGTGCCGCCGTCTTTAGCGTAGAGCGCCTCGGTGACGGTGCCTTCGACGCCGACGAGCGCCGGGACGATCGCGAGCAGGCCGACGATCAGCGCGAGCATGACGCCAAAAAGCATCCCGGCACCGAACCAGCTGCCTGCGGGGTCGTCGGGCTCGGCGTACACGGCACCGGACGTCTGCGGCGCGGCGGCCATGGTCTGGGGGGCAGCGGCGGGGGTGCCGGCGCTGAGGTTTTCCAGGCCCGACGGCCCGGACGCGCCGGTCTCCATCGAGATCGCGCCGTCGAACACGCCGGACGAGCCGACCGCGGACTCCATCGAGATGCCCGTGCCCGTGCCGGTGTCCCCGCCGGGGTAGATCTCGTCGAGCAGCTCGGCACCCAGCGACGTGTCGTCGGATTCGCGGGTGAGGTCCAAAAGGCCCGAGCCCGAGCCGACCGATTCGAGCGCGAGCTCTTCGTCGTCGATCATCGGCCCGGTGACCTGGGTCTGGGCGAGCGGGTCGGCGGCGTCGACTTCGCCGGCGTCGAACACGCTGATGCCCGTCGCTTCGTTGGGGTTCTCGGCCGGGGCCGCGGCGGCGGTCTCGTCCTTGAGGTCGATGGCGTCTTCGATCGTCGAGTCGGCGAGGCTGATCGCGCTGTCCGACGCACTATTCGCGGACTTGGCGTCGATCTGGTCGCGCTTGAACATCAGCTTGTCGCCGTCGCGGAACTGCTGCAGCTCGTTGCGGGCGGCCATGTCTTTGACCGCCTGTTCGTCGACGCCGAGCTTCTCGGCCGCTTCCTGAAGCGTGTAGAACATCTTCGCCATCGCGGGCTCCTGCGGGGCATGTTGAGTCGGGCGGGGCCATCGCACACACGCACGATCGCCGTAGGCCCGGTGCTTTCAGCAGCTTACAGGATAATCCGAACCGGCGAATCTGACAAGAGCGGGAACATCGATCCCCCTGAACGGCATTGATGCCCGGGATCCAGACCCGATCCGCTATCATGCCCGGCCCGACATGCCCGACCTCAAACTCACCCAACTCGTCCCGCCGACACCGGCCGCCGGCTGCGGCATCGACGCCGAGGGCTCGCCGCTGGGCGACCCGTCCGCGCACACCGGCAACGGCCCGAGCGTCTACCTCGAGACGTTCGGCTGCCAGATGAACGTGCTTGATTCGCAGCTTGTCGTCAGCCAGCTCCGCGGGCTGGGCTATCGGTTTACGGATGACTGGAAGTCGGCCGACGTCGTGCTCTACAACACCTGCTCGGTCCGCGAACAGGCGGAGAACAAGGTCTGGTCCCGCGTCGGGCTCGTCGGCAAACACAAGCGCGAACGCCCCGGTGTCGTGCTCGGCGTCATCGGCTGCATGGCCGAACGCGACGGCACCGACATGATCAAACGCCACCCGCAGATCGACCTGCTCTGCGGGCCCGGGGAACTCGACAAAGTCCCGATGCTGATCGACAACGCGTTCAAGACCAAGGCCGCAATCGCTCCGCATGTGAATGCGGAGCCCGACGCGGAGATCATTCAAAGCGCGGCCCCGCATCCACATGCGGGGCCGCAAACCGTCGCGCTGCAGGGCAACACGCACCGCCGAAGCGCCACCCTCAGCGCCGCGAGTGACAAGCTCGAACTCATCGACCTGTCGCGCAGCTTCAACGCTTCGGATGCGTCACTGCCGGGCGAACACCTGCCGGGGGCGGGCAGGTCCGCCTACGTCCGCATCACGCGCGGCTGCAACAAGCTCTGCACTTACTGCGTCGTGCCCAACACCCGCGGCGCCGAGGTCCACCGACACCCCGACCACATCGTGGACGAGGTCAAAAAGCTCGCGGACCACGGCGTCATCGAGGTCACACTCCTCGGACAAACCGTCAACCACTACCACTACGACCACAGCGCCGCCCAGCAAATCGACGGCGTCTGGCAACCGCAAGTCGGCACGGTCATCAGCCCGAACAAGGGCACCGGCGGACCTTCGCCAAGCTTCAACGATTCGACCACCAGCTTCGCCGACCTGCTACACCGCGTGCACGAAGAGGTCCCGGCCATTCAGCGGCTGCGTTTCGTCACGTCCCTGCCGCGCGACTTCGGCGACGACATCCTGCAGGTCATCGCCGACAGCCCGCGCATCTGCCGGTACCTGCACCTGCCCGTGCAGAGCGGCAGCAACCGCGTGCTCGCGAAGATGAACCGCGGGTACCGCGTCGAGCAGTATCGTGAACTGATCGAACGCGCCAAGGCCATGATTCCGGGGGTTACGCTGGCGACCGATATCATCGTCGGTTTCCCCGGCGAGACCGACGCCGACTACCAGCAAACGCGAGACCTGCTCGCGTTCGCCCGGTACAAGAACAGCTTCATCTTCAAGTACTCGCCCCGGCCCGGCACCGCCGCGTATGACCGCCTGCCCGAGGACGTGCCCGACGAGGTCAAACGCCACCGCAACAACGACCTGCTCGCGCTGCAGGCCCAGATCAGCCAGGAAATCCACGACGGCTACGTCGGCCAGACCGTCGACGTGTTTGTTGAAGGCGTGTCGCAGAAGACGCGAAAAGCAACTGCCTTAACGAGCCGCGACCGTGAGGGAGCGGTCGGTTTGGAAGAATCGGCGAGTGGTTCTGGACCGCTCCCTGACGGTCGCGGCTCGTCTAGTCCTGACGGTCGCGGCTCGTCAAGTCAATCGGACGAAACGATGCAACTCTCCGGCCGAACCGACGGCGACCTCATCACCTTTTTCGACGGCGACCCGTCGCTGATCGGCTCGATCGTGAAGGTGAAGGTTGAGGCGGCGCTGCCGTTGGCGCTGGCTGGTGTTTTAAGGTAGGACAGGCATTTCTGCCTGTCTCTGGCCGAAAGCCCGAACTTACGCGGATTGCGGCTGCGCCGCATCGACAGGCAAGAATGCCTGTCCTACCACTCTCATCCATACCAAGCCCTTGCCCTACCCCGGACACCAACCGCCACCTCGACGACTGGCCACCCACGCCGTTGACGCGCGTCGGGCTTGAGCCCGGCGGGCCGCGCGTGTTCGCCGAGCTCAAGTACCTGAACCCCGGCGGGTCGACCAAGGACCGCATCGCCCGGCCAATCTTCACCAAAGCTCGAAAGCGGGGCGGTCGAAGTCAAAGCCGGCAGAGCGGACGCCGAGCGTGCTGACAATGTTGCGAGATCGGATGGAGCGCTATATTTCGACCGATTGTTTGTGTGTGATTCGACGGGCTTCATCCCGCGCCGACGGGCACGCCTTTGAGCATGCCGCGGACGACGTTGATCGGACCCATCAGCGTCTTTCGCCATTCGCCCTTGATGCCGTTGGCCGCGAGCAGCAGGACGGTGACGTCGTCGTCGGTGAGGTCGTGCTGGTCGTCTTCGGTCAAGCATTGAACGAGCGCGGGGATGAGCCGTGCGGGCGCGTGCTCGCCCAGGGTGTTGAGCCGGTCGGCCAGGCCGCGGACGCCGAGCATGTTGCCCTGGGCGTCGCGTGATTCGATGAGGGCATCGGTGTAGAGCAGCAGCAGGTCGCCGGGGTGGAAGGCGACATCGACCTGCTGGTAGCCCGCGTCGGTCTCGATGCCGAAGGGCAGGTCCACCGAGACGTCGGCCGTGTCGTCGGTCGGGTCGATGCCGAGCACGATCCACTGCTTGTCCTTGGCGCGGTACCAGATCGGCGCGGGGTGCCCGGCGTTGGAGAGCGAGAGCTTGCGCGTCGGCGCAAAGAAGCTCATCGCCACGGTCGTCGCGAACCGGCCGTCCTCGGTGATCTCGGCGAACTTCTGGTTCATCGCCCGCATAAACCGCTGCTGGCTGGTGAAATTAACGTACCGCTGCATGATCGAACGCAGGTCCTGGGCGGTCTCGGCGACCTGACTGCCGTGGCCTGCGACGTCGGCGAGGATGGCGCGGGTGATCCGGCCCGACGCGCACGAGGAGATGTAATAGACGTCCCCGCCGCGCTTGGCGCCTCGGTGCGGGCGGGCGTAGAGGTAGCCGTCCAGCCCGGTCATCGCCAGGGCCTGGTCGGCGGCCTCGGTCCCGCCCCAGACCTGGAGGCATTGCAGGTGCGTCTTGTTCGCGGCGTCGGGCATGGTCAAATCGTATCCGGTTGAGGCGCGATCGGCGTCGATACGGTTACGAAACGCGCGGGGGCGGGGTTTGATTCCCGAGTCGAGCGCGATCCTGTTGGTGTCGTGG
>JBKAGS010000010.1:0-34170 GCA_046290505.1 Phycisphaeraceae bacterium
GGCGGGGGTGTGGGGGGGGCGTTCAGCAGACCGCGGCATGTTCTGTACTTCACAGTGAATACAGCGCTGGACCCTCACCCCAACCCTCTCCCTGGGAGGGAGAGGGGGCAAGGCAGGCCGAGCGATCGATCACTTCCCGTACTGCTCCTGGTACCAATCCCACAGCTTCGACAGCCCGTCGCGCACCGGCGTCTGCGGGTTGTACCCCAACAGCGAGCGCGCCTTGTCGATATTCGCGAACGTGATCGCCGGCTCGCTCGGCGGGGCGTCGGGCGTTTCGAGGATCGCCTGCTTGCCCACCAGTTCCTCGATGATCGTCACGAAGTCGGCCATGAGCACCGGCTCGCCCCGGCCGAGGTTGACGATCTCGTAGCCCAATGGCTTGTCGAGCGCGAGCGCGACGCCCTGCACGATGTCATCAACGAACGTCCAGTCGCGCTTCATCTGCCCGGCGTTGAACAGCGTGATCGTTTCGCCGCGGTAGACGCGGTCGGTGACCATGAAGGGCATCATGTCCGGCCGGGCGCGCGGGCCGTAGACGCTGAAGAACCGCACGCCGGTGAAGTTCATCCCGTGCAGGTTGTGGTAGGTGTAGCCCATCAGCTCGATGGCTTTTTTCGACGCCGGGTACGCCGAGAGCGGGGCGTTAGACGGGTCGGTCTCGGTGAAGGGCAGCTGCTTCGTGTGGCCGTAGGCGCTGGAGGTCGAGGCGAAGACGAAGTTGCCACACGCATTGGCCTTCGCCGCTTCGAGCAGGTTGACGCTGCCGACGATGTTGACGTCGGTGTACAGCGGGGCCCGGCCGATGGAGTAGCGCACGTTCGCCATCGCGGCGAGGTGGGCGACGGCGCCCGGCTTGTGCTCGGCGAAGATCGCGCTGATCGCGTCCGCGTCGCGGATGTCGGTCTCGCACATCGTGAAACGCTCGTGGTCCTTGAACCCCGCGACGTTCGCGCGCTTCTGCTGGACGCTGTAGTAGTCGTTGAAGTTGTCGATGCCGACGACCCGTCGGCCCTGATCGAGCAGGACCTCCGCGAGGTGCGAGCCGACGAGCCCGGCGACGCCGGTGACGAGGACGCTGTTTGCCTGAACGGTCATGGCCAGATGATACGCCGACGCGCGCCGCTTGGCAGCGGGTGTCGGAGCGCGCATGACGCCGGACCCCTGGCGCTCAGGCGACGCGCTTGGCCCGGCCGAGCCCGGAGTCGAGCGCGGCCGATGCCGGCCGGGCGGGATGGGCCATGCCACGCTCGCGGACGCCGGCGGTCGGTTCGGTGACGAGCGCGATGCCCAACGGCTCGAAGCGCGGCTGGATGTACCGGGCCAGCGCGACGATGAAGCACGCGATGCCCGCCATCTCCATGCCTTCTTCCACAGCGGTCAGCAACGCGTACGCGAAGTCCTCGCTGTGCGCCTTGGCGTAGAGCCCGCACAGCGTCTCGACGCCGATCGCGCCCGCCACGTAGACGCCCGCCGCGACCGCGAACCAATAGCGTGTCGGGTGCGGCAGGTTCCACCAGAAGCGGGAGAACAGCGCGACGACCGCGAGCACGAGCAGGCCGCCCATGACGACCCACTTGTAATTCAGCGCGTCGAACGCGGACATCGACTCGCCGAGGAAGTGGAAGCGTTCGTGGATCGACAGCAGCTCGTCACAAGCGAGGTAGCCGAACACCGCGCACAAGCCGAACCAGGGCACCGCCCGCTTGACCGATCGCCCGGCCACGTGGCAGCCGATCAGCAACAGCAGCAGCGCGGACAACCCCAGCAGCCACCCGCTGAAATACGTCGGGGCGTTGTGCTCGCTTTGCAGGCGGAACATCCCCACGAACCCCATCAGCCGACCACGGCCGAGCAAGTGTGCGCTGATCTGGCCGACCAGGTGCAGCAGCACCAACCCCGCGATCGAGGCGACCAGGAAACGCTTTAGGTGATCGATGCGCAGTCTTCCCCGCATGTTCTCTTCTCCACATGTTCCTCGCGAACCTAACACGTTCTTAATAATCGCCTCACCATAGCGTAACATTTCTAATTTTTCACGAAGATTGTGAAAAAAACCTCGTTTCCGAGGTTTAGAGCGGTTTCGCTTTCTTCGTAGCGGCTTTGAAACCCCTGCCCCTCCGAGGGGGAGGCCGGGAGGGGGTGTCGAACCGCCGGTGTTCTAAGAAAAAACAAGGCGACTCGGCACCCTCCCCCAGCCCCTCCCTCAAGGGAAGAGGGTGATTCGCCGCTACGAAGAAAATGAAACCGCTCGAGCAGGCCGCTTCAAGACGCTGGACATGCCAGATGGATTTGGATTGGATGGGTGGGCGAGGCTCCTGCCGAGACGGGCGGCGGGGCTTACTTGACCGGGTTCTTCAGCTTCTCGTCCCGGCGGAGCGACTCGCGGTACCGGCCGAAGGTCCCGGTGGTGGAGCGCTGGACCGAGGCGATCACGCGCTGGACCTGCGGCTGGTCGGGGTACGCCGACTTGAGCTCGGTGAGCGCGGCGTCGGTGTGGCCGATGCCCTCGCCCTCGGCGATGTTCTTGTAAAGCAGCCGCCAGGCGTGCTTGAGCGCGTGCAAGGCGTCGGTGCCCAGCCCGTGGCGCTGCACGGCGACGCTGTTCACCGCGCGGACCTTCGCGGGGTTGCCCTCGACGAACATGAAAGGCGGCACGTCGTGGACCACGCGTGTCATCCCGGCGACGAAGGCGTAGGCCCCGATCGTGACGAAGTGGTGCACCGCGCTCGACCCGCCGATCGCGGCGTGGTCCTCGACCAGCACGTGCCCGGCGAGCTGAACCGCATTGGTGATGATGACGTGGTTGCCGATCACGCAGTCGTGGGCGATGTGGGCGTAGGCCATGATGAGGTTGTCGTCGCCGATCGTCGTGACGCCCGTGTCCGCGTCGGTGCCCTTGTGGATCGTGACGTGCTCGCGGATCTCGTTGCGGTCGCCGATGGTCAGGCGCGAGTCTTCGCCGGCGAACTTGAGGTCCTGCGGGTCGCCGCCGAGCACCGCGCCGGGCCAGACGACGCACTGCTCGCCGATCGACGTGTTGCCGTAGACGCAGACGTTGGATCGCAGCTCGGTGCCGTCGTCGATGGTGACCGCCGACCCGACGTGGCAATAGGGCCCGATGGCGACGCCCTCGCCGAGGGTCGCGCCGCGTTCGATGATGGCGGTGGGATGGATCGTGGGCATTTCATTTGGTGATTTGGTGAAGTAAGAAGTATGGAGTTTCCCGGTTCAAATGCCTTGCCGCTTCGCACTTCATACTTCACCAAATCAAACTTGGCTTATTCCTGGTCGTCGTCCACCATCATGAACTTCACCTCGGCTTCCGCCGCGAGTTCTTCGCCGACGTAGGCCCGGCAGCGCATGTGTGCGATGCGGGCGCGGATCTTCACGGCCTCGGCTTCGAGGAACAATTGATCGCCGGGCGTGACGGGCTTGCGGAGCTTGACGCGGTCCAGCGACAGCAGCACCGGTAGCTTGCCGACTTGGCTGAGCGACTGGCCGATGAGCACGCCGGACAATTGCGCCATCGCTTCGACGACGAGCACGCCGGGCATGATGGGCGTGTTGGGGTAGTGGCCCTGGAAGAACGGCTCGTTGATGGTGACGTTCTTGATGCCGACCGCGCGCCGCTCGCCGTCGAGCTCGACGACGCGGTCGACCAGCAGCATCGGGTAGCGGTGGGGCATCATGCGGAACAGCCCGCGGATGTCCAGGGCCTCGGCGGACCGGCCCATCTCGTTGAGGGATTGTCGGCGGTGCTGGCCGATGAGTTTTTTGACCAGCAGCTGGTTGAGCGCGTGGCCGGACTTGTACGCGACGATCCGGCCGCGGATCGGCGCGCCCAGCAGGTACAGGTCGCCGATGAGATCGAGCATCTTGTGCCGCACCGGCTCGTCGTCGAAGCGGAAATGGTTGTTGCCCAGCGGCTTGCCGTCGGTCCCGATGACCAGCGCGTCGTCCTCGGTCAGGTGGGGAAAAAGCCCGGCGGCCTTGGCCTGCTCGGCCTCGGCCTGGGTCGAGAACGTTCGGCTGGGGGCGATCTGCCTGGCGTAGTCGTCCTTGTTGAAGTCGAAGCTGACCAGCTGTCGGCCGATCGGCCCTTCGCCGTAGTCCAGCTCGTACAGCAGCGTCATCTCCGGCTCGTCGCTGGGGGTGGCGGCGACGACCGAGTCGCCGTCGCGGACGATGACCGGCTCGTTGATGACCAGGGGCTTGCGCATCGCGTCGTTGGCGACGATGCCCGCGGAGCTGAGCGCGTCGTAGAACGGCAGGGCCGAGCCGTCCATCACCGGCACCTCGGGCCCGTCGATCTCGATCAGCAGGTTGTCCAGACGCAGCGCGGCGGCGGCGGAGAGCAGGTGCTCGACGGTATCGACGCTGGCCTCGCCCTGTTTGATGGCGGATCGGCGGGGGCGCTTGACGACGCGCGAGACGAGGGCGGGGATGGCCTCGCCCTTGAGGTCGGTTCGGACGAAGACGATGCCGTGGTTCGCCGGCGCGGGCTTGAACGTGAGGTTGACGACCTGTGGGTTGAACAGCCCGGGGCCTTGGATCGTGACCGGTTTGTCGAGGGTCTGCTGGGGCTGCATGTGCGTTGGCTGGAGGCTTGTGTCGTGAGGCCTGTGGCTTGAAGGCCTGTGTCCTGTGGCTTGAAGGCTTGTGGTTTGAGGATTGGATTGATACAAGCCTCAGGACACAGGCCTCAAGCCGGATCAAAGGTCTTTCAATACCTTTCGGACCTGCTTCATCATGTCGGGCAGTTTCTTGATGGCCAGTTCTTCGCGGATTTTTTCTTTCAGCGGCGCGGCGGGGTAGCCGCCCCAGGCCTCGCCGTCGGGGATGTCGTTGATGACCGCGGCGCCGCCGGCGATCTGGCAGCCGCGTCCGACGTGGACGTGGTCCTTGAGCATGGCCTTGCCGCCGATGAGCGTCCCGTCGCCGATCGTGCACGACCCGCCGATGCCGACGCAGCCGGAGATGACGACCATGTTGCCCAGCCGGCAGTTGTGGCCGATCTGGACGAGGTTGTCGAGCTTGCAGTGGTCGCCGAGGACGGTGGCGTCGAACTTGGCGCGGTCGATGGCGGAGTTGGCGCCGATCTCGCAGTCGTTGCCGATGCGCACGACGCCGATCTGCGGGACCTTGATGAGCTTGGGGGCTGGGCCGGTCGTGTCGGCACGGAAGCCGAAGCCGTCTGCGCCGATGACCGCGCCCGGGTGCAGGATGCAGCGGTCGCCGATCGTGCAGTGGTCTCGGACGACGACGTTGGCCCAGATCTCGCAGTCGTCGCCGACGCGGGCGTTGTCGAAGAGGATCGCCCCGGCGTGGAGCGTGGTGTTCTTGCCGATCGTCACGCCGGGCTTGATGACGCAGTTGGGCCCGATCCGGCAGCCCTCGCCGATCGTGGCGGTCTCGGCGACCAGGGCCGAGGGGTGCACGCCCTTGGGCGGCCGGGGCTTGGGCGGGGCGTACATCGCCAGGACTTTCGCCATCGCCAGGTCGGCGTTGTCGACGACGATCAGCGCCCTGCCGTCGCCCGGCTCGAGCTCGATATCGCTGCCGACCAACGCGGCCGACGCCTTGCTGTCCGCCCACTTGTGGGCGTACTTCGCCGTGCCGATGAACGTGAGTTGGCCCTGCTGTGCCAGGTCGATCTCCGCGAGCGAGCCGAGCGCCAGGTCGCCCGGGCCCAGGAGCCGGCCGTCCACATAGTCCGCGATCGCTTGGGTCGTGTGCGACACCGCTGTTCCTTCTCGATAGGTTGTGTTGCGGTCACGGCAAGGCCCCCGGGGCCGCCGCGGGCCTTGGGGCAAGCGCGTCGCGCCGCTTAGTTGCCGTCGTTGAGGTGGTCCAGGTTCATCTGCTCGAGCACGACCTTGGTCAGGTCCACCTTGTCGGTCTGGTAGATCACCCGGCGGTTGCCGATGACCTGCAACAGCTGCTCGGGGTTGAGCTGCTCGAAGTCGGGCGTGGGCGTGGAGAACAGGACGAGGTCGTAGCCCTCGCGCTCGGCGACGACGGCGACGGTCTTGTCGATGTCGCCGTACAGCTCGATGAGGTTCAGACGCTGGTCGCGCACGAGCACCTCCTGCTGGATCTGCTGCCAGGCGCGGAACTCGGCGATCGCCTCGATGATCTCGCGCTCCTTCTTCGCCCGGTCCTGCGCGTTGGGGATCGCGTCCAGGTCCAGCTTCATCAGGTTGATCTTATCCTGCTTCTCCTTGGCTTCCTGCTGCAGCCGGCCGTTACGCTTCTGGATCTCGGCCTGGAAGGCCTGGTTCTTGTCGCACTTGTTGATGAGCTCGGCGACGTTGACCACGGCGACGGCGGTCTTGTCGGCCTTGGCCTTGGGCTGGGCCTGGAGCTGCGAGACGCCGAAGCCGGCAAACGCGATCCCTAGCAAGGCGGCGGCGAAGAGGCAGGTCATCATTCGGCGGGGGCGTGTCATCAATCGGTTCCTTCCCGGGGTCCTGGGTGTCGGGTTCAAAGCGGATCGGCATCGGCCGAGCCTTCCAGTTTAACAGACGACGACCGGGCGATCCGGGTTTCGGGAATTGGTGGGTCGGCCTGTCTCGCTACAGCGAGACGGCCGGGGTGTCTTCATTTGATTCACGATCGAACCCACCTCAGCTCATCGCCGCTTTGGTGAACACCAACACGTCGTACAACGCGTGCACCGCGACCACGATGCCGAAGCCCCGGCCAAGATAAATCGCCGCGAAATACACCCCCGCGACGGTGTAGAACAGCATCTTGCCCATCGAGAACGGGTTGTGCCCGCCGATGAAGTGGATCGCCGCGAACCCCAACGACGACAACGCCACCGCGGACACCGTGCAGACCTCCTCGGGTAGCGACAGCAGGTCCCTCGCGATCAGGTGGATCAGCGCGATCGCCAGCATCCGGAACAACAGCTCCTCGTAGATCCCCGCGCCCAGCGCGATGACGAGTTTCTGCTTCAGGTCCGCCCACTGCCCGCTGGTCAATGATGCGCCGACGACCGGCTCGCGCACGAGCACGGTGGCGAGGATAAACAGTGGCAGCGCGAGGAACACCGACTCGCCGAGCATGACCAGGTACAGCTTGGGCTCGGGCGTCCACGGGTCTTTCTTGCGCGCCAGGTGCATGCCCAGCAGCGAGGCGACGACCGCGATCGCCGGCAGGTGCACGCCCGTGACGCCGAAGACCGCGAAGAACTGCCCGAGCAGGCGGTTGGCGGTGAGCTGCGTGTCGCTGAGCAGCATGACCGCGCCGATCTCGTAGAGCACGAGCAGCGGCAGCAAAAAGTACAGCGACTGCAGCGGCCACTGCGAGCGGTCCCAGTAGGTCTGGATGGAATTATGCCGGCTGATCGTTTGCGTCCGTGCGATAGATTGAACCGTAGGACAGGCATTCCTGCCTGTCACAGGCGGTAGGCCTGATCGGCTTGGGCAGCGCCCAACGACAGGCAGGAATGCCTGTCCTACGAAAACAACTTAATAAGTTAAGACCGCGTGCGCCTCGCCGTACGGGTTGAGCTTCGCGCGTCCCTGGAGGAAGGACAGCTCGATGAGCACGGTGACGCCGACGATCTCGCCGCCGAGCTTGTTGACCAGTTCGCAGCAGGCCTGCATCGTCCCGCCGGTGGCTAACAGGTCATCGACCATGAGGACTTTTTGGCCGGGCTTGACCGCGTCGGTGTGGATCTCGAGCGTGTCGGTGCCGTACTCGAGGTCGTACTCCATCGCGTGGGTGTCGTAGGGCAGCTTGCCGGGCTTGCGGATGGGCACGAAGCCGGCGGAGAGGGCCTGGGCGATCGCGGTGCCGAAGATAAACCCGCGCGACTCGGCCCCGCACACCAGCTCGACGCCCATCCCGCGGTACGGGTTGGCCATCTGCTCGACCGCCATGGCCAACCCCGCGGGGCTTTTGAGCAGCGGCGAGATGTCCTTGAACACGATCCCGGGCTTGGGGTAATCGGCGATGTCGCGGATGAGGGTGTGCAGGTCCATAGGTGGGAGTTAGGATTTGGGGGTTGGGATTTTGGGTCAGTAAGCGGGGGTTGCCCAGCCGTTTCAGGTTGTACCATGTTCGGTTAGGTTGAGTCATGCCGAGCAATTGAAGTTGCCGATGGCTGTTGGGATTGCGAAGCTATTTTGCTCGCGTATGCCTCGCCCCAAAACCCAACCCCCAAATCCGAACCCCCTACACGCATGGACGCATTCCAAATCAACGGCGGCAAACCCCTCCGCGGCACCGTCCGCATCAATGGCTCCAAGAACGCCGCGCTGCCGCTCATGGCCGCCTGCCTGCTCACCACCGAGCCCGTCACGCTCCACGGCGTGCCCAACCTCTCCGACATCCGGGCCATGCAGGAACTGCTCGCCTCCCTCGGCCTGCAGTTCGCAAGCGCCTCCACCCGCCAAGAAGCCGGCCCTGAGCGAAGCGAAGGCCCGGATCGAGGCGCACCGACCCCCACCCCCCAACCCGCCCTCGCCACCCCCGGCAAGCCTACCGACCCCCGATACGCCGGCCTCACCGAACTGATCAAAAAACCCGTCGCGGTCCCCAACCCCGCAACGCCCCCCGCCGGGCCAGAGGATCGAGCCCCGATCACCCTTGCATCCCCGCCCCCGCCCAATCCCTCACCATCACCACCGCCTACAACGACAAAACCCTCGCCCACTACGAGATCGTCCGCAAGATGCGCGCCGGCATCTGCGTGCTCGGGCCCCTGCTCGCCGCGCGGGGCGAGGCCCGCGTCTCCCTGCCCGGCGGCTGCGCGATCGGCGATCGACCCGTCGACCTGCACATCCGCGGCCTGCGCGCCCTCGGCGCCGAGATCACCCTCGACACGGGCTACATCATCGCCAAGCCGCCCGCCTCCGGCCGACTCCAGGGCACCACGCTGTTCCTCGGCGGGCCCAACGGCTCGACCGTGCTCGGCACCGCCAACGTCCTGTGCGCCGCCGTCCTCGCCGAGGGCACCACCGTCATCGAGTCCGCCGCCTGCGAGCCCGAGATCACCGACCTCTGCGTGCTCTTGAACAAGATGGGCGCGAAGATCACCGGCGCCGGCACCCCGCGCATCACCATCGAGGGCGTCGACAAGCTCCACGGCGCCGAGCACACCGTCCTGCCCGACCGCATCGAGGCGGGCACCTACGTCATGGCCGCCGCGATCACCGGCGGGGACGTCACCCTCGAAAACTTCCCCACCGACACCCTCCTCGCCGCCATCGACCGCCTCGAAGACATGGGCATCCAGCTCGAATTCTTAAACGCCAAGCCCACAGAGTCGCGCGGCGATTCTATGGGATCGCCCGCCACCCAGCCCGGCCTGCGCGACACCGTCCGCGTCGTCACCCCGCGCGTCTTCAACCCCGTCCAGGTCGTCACCCAGCCACACCCCGGCTTCCCGACCGACCTGCAGGCTCAACTCATGGCGCTGTTGACCCTCAGCGACGGCAACGCGATCGTCACCGAGAAGATCTTCCCCGACCGCTTCCTGCACGTCGCCGAGCTGCTGCGCATGGGCGCGAACATCACGCGCGTCGGCAACTCCGCCGTCATCACCGGCACGCGCCAGCTCTTCGGCGCCCCGGTCATGGCCAGCGACCTGCGCGCCTCGGCGGGCCTGGTGATCGCCGGCCTCGCCGCCCGCGGCCAAACGATCATCAACCGCGTCTACCACCTGGACCGCGGCTACCAGGAGATGGAAAAAACACTCCAAGGGCTCGGTGCCGACATCGAACGCGTCAAGGCTAGTTAATCACCGCCGCGGCGACTTCATCGGCGGCGGCAGACCAGTGCGGAGCGGCCATCCAATCGACGCATCCGCTTTCCTCCCCCATTCCCGTATCACGTCATCGTTGTATTCTTGCCCGATTCTCACGAAACCCTTGGTAGACAAGGCTCGCTTTGATACACCGGAGGATACGACTCCGGCGGCGTAGTCGGGGTGGGTCAGTTGCGATTCAGCACGCATGACGCGTATCGGAGATCAGCAATGTCTAAGCGTTCACCGCTATTCATCGGGTTGCTATCGACCTTGTTATTGCCCGTTTTTTGTTTCGCGGACGACCTCATGCCCGCGCCCTACCGCGGCCAGCCGAACTCGTTTACAACCGAGTTCGATCGCTCCGACCCCATCGCCCCGCTCGAAAAGATCGGAGAATCATTCGGCCCCGGCGGGTTTCCGCCTTACCAAGGCGACCCCGACGGGCCGAGCGGGCCGGTCCAGCCCGGCGGGGGCGCCCAAATCATCGGCATGATGCAGTTCACCCAGCCCGACGGACAGAAGTACGACATCTTTGTTCCCAACGTCATCGACAACCTGCCGCTCAAACTCATCCAGGTCCAGATCACCTACTCGGTCCCGCAGGGGCAGCAGCCCGGACCGTCGCGCGTCGAGATCGTCGATGCCGACCCGTTCGCCGGCGGCTTCATCGACATCACCGCGCAGCAGGTCTTCACACCCACCGGGCCCAACGATCCGACCGTGTTCTACGAAAAGTGGAACGGCGTGATCGAACCCAACCCCGACTGGGAAGTGATCCAAGTCGAGGTGCCCGGCCGGCTGGACCAGGTCGTCATCGACACCATCTCGATCCCCGAACCGACGAGTCTGGCGCTGGTCGGCATCGGTGCCCTGGTTGTCGCTCGCAGGCGAAGGTGATTCAACGATTGTCCTGTCGGAGCACGCCCGCGCCTGACACGGGCGCGTGATCAACCGTGCAGCAGGGCGATCCGTTCACATCAGTCCGATCGCGGGCCCGTCTCGAGCAGGCGGGCCCTTAGGGGCGGCCGAATCACCGCCCCGGTTGCTCTTTGATCTGCACCCCCGCCCGCTCCAGGCTCGTCCCGGTCGCGCGGCGAAGCTCGCTGATCGCGATCATGTAATCGCTGAGCGCCTGCACCTCCGCGAGCTCGGCCTGGGCCAGCGCGTCCTGACGCGCCAAGACACGGTCGACGCGCGTCGTGAAGCCCTCCGCGGCGTTCTGACCGCCACGCTCGAGCTGGATATCGGCGACTTCCAGCGACAAGACCGACGCGCGGCGTTGCGAACGCGTCGTCGCGATCAGCCGGTAGTTCGTGTCTACGCTGCGCAGCGCGTCCTTCACCTCGAGCGTGACGATCTGCGCCTGCAGGCGGTAGTTCTCCAGCGCACGTTGACGCTCGAGCGTGCGCTGCTCGAAGAGCGAGCGCGCGGCGCGGTTGCCCCACGGCCGTTCAAACTCGACGCCCAGCGCGTAGTCGATGTAGTCCAGGTCCGTCGTGTTGCCCAGCGCGTCGCCCGGGTCGTTGACGTCCAGGCCGTTGAGCGTCGCCGACGCCGTGAGGTTGAGGATCGGCAGCTGCTGGTTGTCCGCGACGACCCGGCGGACGTCGGCGTCTTCGATCTGCAACAGCGCGGTCTCGATTTCCGGGCGCGCCTGCAACGCCGTCGTCACCTCGTCCAGCAGGCTGAACGACACCTCGGCGTCGGCGGGCGTGTCGGTCGGCGCGAGGACCGTCTCGCCGATCACCGGCAGGTCCGGGTCGTTGATCAGCCGCTTGAGCCGGTCCGACAGCGAACGCACGTTCTGCCGGGCACGCAGCACGTCCGCGTAACGCTGGTCGATCCGGGCGTTGATCTCGTTGAGATCGGCGAGCAACAGGTCAAACCCGAATCGCGGCTCGAGCTTGTCGCGCATCTTGATCGTGCGTTCGTAAAGCCGCTGCTGGATCAACAGCGTCTGGCGCGCACCGACGAGCTGCCAATACGCCTGCTCGATGGCGACGGCCAGGTCGAGCATCGTCGAACGCAGGTTCTCCCATTCGGCGCGCTCGGCGATCTGGGCCAGCTCGATGTTCGCCCGGTTCACGTCCGTGCCGAAGCCGCGCAAAAGCGGCTGGGTGAGTTGGACCAGGACATCGGCGTCGTAGAACCGGTTGACGCCGAAGAACGAGGGGTTTTGCCAGGAGCGTTCGACTTGCGCCTGGGCGATGAGCTGCGCCCCGGTGTCGAACTGTTGGCGGATGCCGGTGCGGAGCTGGAGTGTCTCGGACTGCTGGTCGCCGGAGAGCCCGGGGATCACGCCGGGCGGGCGCGGGGTGTCGAGCTTGCCCCAGTCGCCGCCCGCGAAGAGGACGGTGTCGAACGCGGCGTTGGCCTGGGTGACCTGCTGGGCGCTGATCTGCGGGTTGAGCCGGGCGAGGGTCAAGTCGAGGTTGTGCGCGATGGCTTTGCGGATCGCCGAGCGCAGGTCGATCGAGACGGCCGGGGCTTGTTCGCCGGTGACCAGGTCGCTGCCGACGTCCAGCTCGGTGTCGCGGTAGGCCTGGGCGCCGCTGATTTCGTCGGCGGCGCGGATGGTGTCTTCGACGGTCCGTCGGCCTTCGGGCAATTGGATGCCGTCGGCCCGGGCCTTCTCCAGGATGCGCTCGAGCGAGCGCTCGAACTCGCTGGGGCGGGGCTCGGCGCGCACGGCCTCGGCCCGGCCCTCAAGCTTGGCGCGGTGGTCGGCGAGCAGGGAATGACGCAGCTCCGCGGCGGAGACGCGCGGCGTGCCCAGCTGGCAACCGGTCAGCGGGCAAGCGCACGCCGCGGCGAGCAGCGCGGCGGTACAGCGGCGAAACAACGGGGTGTGGGGTAGACGCATCGCCGGACGATAGCCGGTGGGCGCGGGGCCGTCAATCGGTTTCCGTACACCGTACGGCAACAGCGGGCCTCGGCGGATCGGCCGCGGCGTCGCCCGCGTGCCGGGCCTCGGCGGTGCTATCATGTGGGATTGCACGCAACCACGCTTTGGAGTTCGAGATGGCCCGCAAGATGACGATGACCGAGAAGATCCTCGCCGCCCACGCCGGTAAAGACGTGGTCGTTCCCGGCGAGAATGTTTGGTGTTACGTAGACGTACTAATGACGCATGATGTCTGCGGCCCCGGCACGATCGGCATCTTCAAAAAAGAGTTCGGCCAGGACGCCAAGGTCTGGGACAACACCCGCATCCCCATCATCCCCGACCACTACATCTTCACCGCCGATGGCAAGTGTCACCGCAACGTTCAGATCCTCCGCGATTTCGTTAAAGAACAAGGAATCCGCTATTACTACGATCCAGATTTCTTGGACACCGACGAAGCCTCGGGCATGCCCAACCCCTACCGCGACCCCACCAAAACCTCCTACAAAGGCGTCTGTCACAAAGCGCTGCCCGAAGAAGGACACTGCCGGCCCGGCGAGATCATGCTCGGCACCGACAGCCACACCTGCACCGCGGGCGCCTTCGGACAGTTCGCCTCGGGCGTCGGCAACACCGACGCCGCCTTCACCATGGGCACCGGCAAGACATGGCTCAAGGTCCCGCCCACCATGCGCTTCAACTTCCACGGCGACATCCCCCCCTACCTTACCGCAAAGGACCTCATCCTCGCCGTCATCGGCGACATCGGCTTCGCCGGCGCCACCTACAAGGCGATGTATTTTGCAGGGTCTGGGATTTCCTCGCTCTCCCTCGAAGACCGCATGACCCTCACCAACATGGCCATCGAGGCCGGCGGCAAGAACGGCATCTGCGACGTCGACGAAAAAACCCTCGACTACGTCCGCGCCCGCTCCAACCGACCCGACTGGACCGTCTACACCGAAGACCAAGGCTGCACCTACGACTACGAACAGACCTGGGACCTGGGCAACTTCGAGCCCCTCGTCGCCGCACCCCACTCCCCCGACAACACCAAGACCGCCCGCGAGCTCCAACAACAAAACACCAAGCTCGACCGCGCCTACATCGGCTCGTGCACCGGCGGCAAGATCACCGACATGATCTTCGCCGCCAACATCCTCTTCGGCAACGAGGTCAAGATCCCCACCTTCGTCGTCCCCGGCTCCACCGAGGTCCACAAGGACATGCTCGAACTCAACCTCTACGGCGAACCCATTGCCTCAACGAGCCGCGACCGTGAGCGAGCGGGCAACGCATCCGGACCGCTTGCTGACACGCGCGGCTCGTCCGACAAACGCGCCACCACCTCCGTCTACCAGGCCCTCGAAGACGCAGGCTGCCTCATCGGTGCCGCCTCCTGCGCCGCCTGCCTCGGCGGCCCCGCCGACACCTTCGGCCGACTCAACGAACCCATCAACTGCATCAGCACCACGAATCGCAACTTCCCTGGCCGAATGGGCCACAAAGAAGCCGGCGTCTACCTCGCCTCCCCCCTCACCGCCGCCGCCAGCGCCCTCACCGGCATCGTCACCGACCCCCGTGAGTACGTGGACAGCCCGATCCTCACAGGCAGCGCAGGCGTGGTATAGCAACCGGTAGGACAGGCATTGCTGCCTGTCGATCGGCGAAGCCGAACTCAGCCAACCACCACAGGCGTCCAATGCCCCACCGCGCCGCCCTCCGAATCTGGATCATCCCCAAGCCGCCTGCCCCTGCCACCCAAGCCAACACATCGCACGCCCGGGTGGCCGGCGTCTGAGTCTGCGAAGACCCGGAACAAACTACGATTGACCTAACCCAGGTGATTCGTTCCGGGGCATCGAAGACTCTGCCCCTGCCACCCGCCGTTGCATGGCGCAGCCGTCCCGCGGAACGAGACGAAGTGATCTCCACAATGCCTGTACTCCATCAGATCGAGTCGAGGTTTGGATTTACGCTGCCACCGTCTTACTGCGCGCTTGCTGAGGCGGGTACGCTCAATCAGCCGTTGCGGCTCGCAGATGGAGACATGATGTCGCTCCGGGAACTCGCCGGCTTCGCGTGGCAGGACTTTACGAACCCGATCGACGGGTTGGTGCCCCTGGCCTACAACGGGGCGGGGGAGCCCTATTGTTGGCTGACCAACGAGCAGCCTAAAGATGGCGAGTTGCCGATCATCGCCGCAATGCACGGCGGCGAGGGCTACTGGTTCGCCCCCAACGTCGCGGGCATGATCTTCCGAAACGCGTTGATGTGGTACGACTTGAGGGCGAACCAAGGCGATCTGCAATCCATCTACGCCCGACTCCCTCGATTGCTCGAAATCCTCGATGCGCAAGCACCCAAAACCTGGGGCGATACCCTGCGACAACTCAGGGACAGGCCAACCAAGCACCAGGTCTTTGGGACAAGTGAGCGCCCCCACGAGCAAGCATGCCTGCATCTCGATGGCGAGCGCGAAGACCTCATCCGAAACTTTTTCGGCGAGCAGTATGTGGGCAAAGAGATTGTCTGGGAAACACCCGACCGATAGATTATTCGCCCATCGTTTTTCCACTTCAAACGCTGTCTGTGCGCACAAACCCGTTCATCGCTCCCTAGGTGATGGACGAGCTGGATCACAACCTGTTGATGGCGTGGAACCGGGTGTTTGAGCGGTGCCGGCGCGACCCGCGCGAGGCGCGGCGGCGATACGATCGCGTTGCGGCGGGAAGGACTTTTGACCGGCCCAACCGGGCGTGGTGCGTCGCGGTGCGGGCGTCGGACACCCGGCTGGACACGTTCGCCTCGGCGGACGATCCCGCGGCGGTGCGCGCACGGTTGACGCACGAAATCGTTTTGGACGGCGGGTCGCTGCGCGGGCTGGGGGGGCCGGTGTTTCTGCCTTACCCGGGCGTGCCGATCGACGTCGCGGCGGATCGTTTGGGCAAGCACAAGGAGGCGCTGCGGTCGTGGATGCCGGTTCGGTCGGGGAGGACGCGCGCGGCGCGGGCCGAGGCGGGCAAGGCCGGCGGGCTGGATGATCGGCTGGTGTGGAGCGAGCACCAGCCGACGGCGGAGCATCCGCTGGGCGTGCGATTCGAGCCGCAGCGGTCGCTGGGGCGAAACAGCGGGATGGAGACGCCGGTGGTGTGGTGTGACGGGGCGTTGGACCCGGGGGCGTCGCGCGGCCGGCCGCCGAGCGCGTGGTGGGGGCTGGCGTGGATGACGCTGGCCGAGCGGATCCCGCAGGGGTTCGAGCAGGGCGTGGTGCGCGAGCCGCGGTGGATCGGGTATCGAAACGAAGGCGAGCGCTTCCGCGGGTGGTGGTGGCGCTGCCCGGGTTTGGTGGCCACGGGCGCAGGCTGCGGCCGGCGGGTGCAGGTGCTTTACGCCCCGCTGCCGGCGTGGACGATCGGGCGGGCTTTGGGGATCGAAGACGGCCTGGACGTTGAGGGGCTCAGCGGCCGGTGGTTGCCGGGCGTGATGGACCGGTGGGCGGGGAGGCGGAGCCTGGCGTGCGAGCGTTGCTGGCGGATTCGGCGGACGACGATGACCAACGCGACCGGCTGGAACGACCTGGTCACGCACCTCAGCGGCGGGCTGTTGTATGGCCGGGAGGTCGCCAAGCCCGTGGGGTTTGAGCACGAGCGGAAGCGCGCGTACCGCGGCAGGGGTGGCCGGCGACGTCGTCGGCGGGCCGATGCACTCGGGGTCGATCAATCGATGGCGGTGTAGCTCTGGACCTCGATGAAATACGCCCCGTAACACATCGTCTCCTGGCCGCCCGCGATGGTGCCTTTGACCAGGTACTTCTGGCCCTGCTTCATCTGCGTGAGTTCGGGGTGCGTGTAGAGGTGAGCACGGAATGTCCTGCCCTTTTCCGGGAACGCGTGGGCGGCTTCGGCCGGGTATTCAATCCTGAATAGCGGCTCATCCCGGGCCAGCTCGCAGACGCCGGTGATCGCGACGGGCGTCCCCGGCGGGATGAAGGTGTCGTCTGAGGATCGCCGCTGCTTGCGCGTTTCGGCCTGGTGATGAAACGCCAATCGGGTTAAGTCAATGCTGTCTAGAGGCTTAGCGCCCTGTTGACTGCCCGTGGTGTTGCCTTGGCAGGCGGTGAGTCCGAGAAGCGCCAGGGCGATGATGAAACGTTTGGTCTGCATCGTGAATCTAGACGCCTGGGGGATCGGTGCGGTTCGCTGGTGACGCGGATTTGCATCGGCGGGCGGGCACGCACCGCCGTTTGGTCAGATGCGATTGCCCTTCGGGTCGCCCGGCCCGCCACGGGTTTCCCGCCATTCGCGCGTACAATGCGGCCGAATCAAGCGTCTGTCCCATGCCATCCAACCGAGAGGAACGCCCGATGACAACCCTGCGATCCGCTTTCGCCCCGCTGCTCGCGCTGGCCCTGTGCGTCTTGACGCCCGCCGCCGCGGTCGCCGACGATCACCCCCAGGCCGAGGGCAAGAAGATCAAGGTCGCCATCCTGACCGGCCAGAACAACCATGGGTGGATGATGGACACGCCGGTGTTGAAGAACATCCTCGACAACGCCGGGCTGTTTGATACCACGATCATCCAGACGCCCGATGCGAACGACCCGGACAAGGCGCAGAAGTGGGCCGCGTTTAACCCGACCTTCGCCGACTACCACGTGGTCGTCATCAACTACAACAACAAGATCCGCAACGGCGACATGCTGCCCAAGCGCGTGCAGGACAATTTCGAGACGTACATCGCCGACGGCGGCAAGGCGTTCTCGTTCCACGCGGGCAACAACGCCTTTCAGGGCTGGGACGCCTACGAACAGATGATCGGCCTGCTGTGGCGCGGCAACAACTACGGCAAACGCGTCTACTTCGACGACCAGGGCAACAAGGTCGTCGAAGACAAAGGCGAGGGCCCCGGCGCCGGCCACGGCCGAAAGCACAGCTACCTCGTCGATACCCGCGACAACGACCACCCCGTCTTCCAGGGCCTGCCCGACCAGTGGATGCACAACGTCGACGAGCTGTACCACGGCCAGCGCGGGCCGGCGGAAAACATGACCGTCCTGCTCACCGCCTACTCGGACAAGAACACCGGCGGCACCGGCAAGCACGAAGCGGTCGTCTGGACCATCCCTTTCGGCGAAGGCCTGGTCATGACCAACGTCATGGGCCACTGGTGGAAGAACGACAAGGACGCCCCGGCGCTCAAGTGCGCCGGGTTCCAAACCATCTTCACCCGAAGCGTCGAGTGGCTCGCGACCGGCAAGGTCACCCAGCCGGTCCCCGACGACTTCCCGACCAAGGACGCGGTGTCGGTCCGCGAGCTGGACAAGTTCGAGCCGCTCGCGTTCATCTACGTGCCCGGCGTTCCCGGCTCGGACCCCTTCGCCGCCTGCGGCTGCGGCCAGCACGACACCCGCGACGCCTTCGTCCCCGCATCGATCAAGCTGGCGCACCTGTTCGAGCCCGCCCCGGCTCAGGCGCCGGTGACGCGCTGATCAGCCACGGCCCAACGCGTATACACGTTGCTTCTTTCGTCAACGGCGGCCTCTACGGCCGCCGTTGATTCTTGCGCAACTGCACCGAGCGCATACAATATCACGTAGGCGTATTATTTTTAAAATCACACTTTTAATACTTGTACGTAGCGAATCGAAGCGTTAGATTCGTGTGCTGACCGCTGACCGCATTGCGCAATTCGACACCGCCGGGGCCACGCCATGCACCGACCGAGTTTCTACCTCCCTATCGCAATCGCATGCACTGTTTTGTTGGGCGGTTGTACGACCGGTTACGTCGTCAACTCATGGCGGGGTCACTCGATCCACGAAGTCGTCGAGCAGTGGGGCCCGCCGGGCACGTCGCGCAGCGTCGACGCGGTTGGCGGTTTCAAGAACCTGCCGACGCAGTATTGGTCGGATATGCACGAGTCCACCGAAACGCCTGTGACGGCCGGGCGCCGGACGTATACGTGGGAATCTATCGACCGCACGTTCCACCCGCAATACACCGAGACCGTCGGCAAGTGGCACGGAGACACGTACCGTGAGCGATCCTACGTCGTGCCCGAGCGGTGGGAAACCCGGACCCGCTGGTTCGAACTGACCACCGACGAAGCGGGCAACGTCGTCTCCGGCCGGTCGCGCGACTCGGACTATTGGTTCGTGTTCGGTTTGTTCGCCGCGAGCGACGGCGGCTGGGGCCGGCCACGAGAATAGGGCGTTGGCTTATTTGGAATGACCACTTGTGAAACACCGGGCCACGCATGATCGGTTTAACCTTACCCGCATGGTCGGATTGTTGAACTGAACCCTTTTCAATTACGGCGGTTCCCGCTACACTTCTTGCCGTGATCCGGCACTATTCAGCTACCGTCTTGTCCGCGGTTCGATCGCGCGCCGTTGCTTGTGTCTTCGGTGTGATCGCGTGTTTGTTGGCCGCGCCCGCGGGGGCCGCGTTTATCAGCGAGATCGACCTCGATAGCCCGGCGGGGGACGCGGTCGAGGTGTCGGCGATCGGGCCGGGCGAGGACTACACGCTGGTGGTGATGGACGCGAGCCCGTTCCGGTTTTCCAGCTTCGGCCGGGTGATGAGCGTCGCGCCGCTGTCGGCGGGGGTGGGCACGAACGGTGTGGCGCTGGTGAGCGACACGGCGTGGCCCGGCGGGCAAGTGCCGGCGATCCCGCTGGCGTCGTTGTCGCCGACGCCGCCGACCGCGACGCTGAACCTGAACTTCGCCCGGCTGGTCGTGCTGATGCAGGGCATCGTCGATCTCGACGTGTTCCAGCGGCCGTTCGATCAGCCCGCGGGCTACGACCCGTTGGCGGTGGTGGACTGGGTCGTGATGGGCGAGGGCCTGAGCGCCTCGACGTATGCGAACAGCGGCTACGACCTGTCGCTGATCGGCGCGACGCTGGGCGTGGACGTGACGCAGCGCGTGGCGGACACCGACCAGGCGAGCGTCATCGGGCGCGGCGCGGTGCAAGGCCAGGCGATCGACCTGTCGGTGCTGCACGTCGGCGAGCCGGATACGAACAACCAGTTCGACGCCGCGACCCCCGCGCACCGGTACGTGTACACGCCCGGGTACGCCAACCTCGCGCTGATCCCCGACGGGCCCGACCCGATGCCGGGCGACACGGACGGCGACGGCGACATCGATGACGCGGACCTGGGTACCGCCTTCGCGCACTACAGCGGCCCGATCGGCGGTGTCGCCGGCATGGGCGCGGCGCAGGGCGACACCGACGGCGATGGCGACGTGGACGACGCGGACCTGGGCACCGCGTTCGCCGGTTACACCGGCCCGCTGTCGCCCCCCGCCGTGCCCGAGCCCGCGGGCGTGGCCGGTCTGCTGATCGGCGTCGCGCTCGTACGCCGAGGGCGTCGGGTTTGAGTCGGGTTTAAGACGGTAGCGCGGGCATACGCGTCGGTGTGTCGGGGACGGGGTGTCCGGCCGCGTGGCCGTGAGGTCGCTTTGGCTCCACCACGCCCGCCCGTCACCACGGCCGCCCAGCGCGCCACGCCGGCGTGGCTCGCAACCCCTCGCTCGGCCCGATTGTTTACGGCGAAGACCCGGCCTATGATGCCGTATCCCTCGCCGACTTGAACCCGTCACGACCGAGAACCGAGATGACGCCCGCCAGCCCCGAACCCACCAACACGTTGGAGCCCCAGGTCACCGCGGTGCTCGAACGGATCCGCCCGGCGATCCAGTCCGACGGCGGGGACCTCGAGCTGGTCGGCATCCGCAGCGACGGCACGGTGCTCATCAAGCTGCTGGGCGCTTGCGTCGGTTGCCCGTCGAGCACGATGACGCTGCAGATGGGCATCGAGCGCAACCTGATCGAGAAGGTGCCGGGCGTCACCGGCGTCGAGCAGGTCCACTGATCCGCGCCCGGGCGTTGGGTCCACTAACCCGGCCGGCGAGGTCCAATAAGCGAGGCGAGCACGCTGAACCGCCGTCATTTGTCGGCGGATGTCTGCCCAACCGACAAAGAGTTGGGGCTCGTCCGGGAACGCGGCGGGACCCGACGTGCGCCGAGGCGCGATCGCAAACGGAACAAGGACGAACCCATGCTCGCACTCACTCGACGCGTCGGCGAAGAAGTCATCATCGGCGACCCGGACCACCCGCTGGGCCTGATCCGCGTCGTCCAGATCCACGGCGACAAGGTCCGCCTCGCCTTCGACTTCCCCCGCGATACGCCCATCAACCGCAGCGAACTGGCCGACGAAAAACGCAAGAACAAAGACAAGCCCGGCGAGCCGGCCTGACTTTAGCCCCAATCAACGACGCCACCGGCCCCGCTCCTCGGCGGGGTTTTTCTGGTTTCGTGCATCCATCCTTGCTACTGTAAGACGCGTTGTGTCGAGGGAGAACGAGCGTTCCGGAGGCGAATCATGACCCGGCCCCGAGTGTGTGGAATCGCGTTTGGCATGGCGTTGAGCGCCGCTCCGATTGCGTTCGCGGAGGAGCCGTTCGCGCTGCTTTGGGATGAGCAGACCGGCGTGATCGACAAGAACGACCGGGGCTACGGCGTGACGGTCGGGCCGGGCGGGTTTGCGTACGACACGGGCGAGACCCCCGGCGTCCGTAACCTGCCCAACACCAACGAGACCGACTATTTCCTCAGGAAGATCTCGCCGAGCGGGTCGGTGATCTGGTCCAAGACGCTGGGCAGCGCGGGCTACGAGCAGGGCAAATCGGTGACCAGCGACACGCTGGGCAACCTCTTCGTCGCGGGCACGACCACCGACGGCGTGGCGTCGCAGAACACGCAGTTCGAGAACGCGTTTTTGACCAAGTTCGACCCGGACGGCGGCGTGCTCTGGTCGCGGCAGATCGATAGCGGGACACGCGACTACGGCGAGGGCGTCGCCGTCGATGCGCTGGGCAACGCGTACCTCACCGGCTACACCGGCGGGGACCTGGACGGCCCGAACCCCGGCAACTGGGGCGCGTTCCTGACCAAGTTCGACCCCAGCGGCGTCGAGCAGTGGACACGCCACGTCGGGACGCCGGCGGCCGACCTGAGCTTCGGCGTCGCGGTCGATGCCGCGGGTAACGCCTTCATCGCCGGCCGGACCCAGGGCGACCTCGCCGCCGTCAACCCCGGCAGCAGCGACCTGTTCTTGTCTAAGATCGATCCCGGCGGCCAGGTGCTCTGGTCCACGCAGTGGGGCACGTCCGCGGACGACCAGGGCCTGGGCGTGACGGTGGGGCCAACGGGCGACGCCTTCGTCGCCGGCTACAGCCGCGGCAGCCTCGGTGGGCCCAGCGGCGGGAGCCTGGATGGCATCGTGACCAAGGTCAACACCGACGGCGTCGTGCAGTGGACGACGCAGGTCGGCGTGTCGGGATCGGACCTCTACCACGCCATCACCCACGACACGCAGGGCAACCTCTACGCCACCGGCAAGGTCACCGGCAACCTCGGCCCGTCACGGTTCGGCATCGGCGAGGTCCTGGTCACCAAGATGGACCCCGACGGGAACGTGCTCTGGCACCAGCAGTTCGGGTCGCAATACATCGACAACGGCTACGGCATCGCGGTCGACGACCTCGGCCACCTCTACGTCACCGGCGAAACCAGCGCCCCCGCACAAGGCGCGCCGCTGAGCCGATTCGACGCGATCCTCGCCAAGCTCGTGTTCCCCGGCGACACCGATGGCGACGGCGACATCGACGACGCGGACCTGGGCACACAGTTCGCCAACTACACCGGGCCTTTTATCTTCGAGCCCGGCCCGAAGACCGGCGCGCAGGGCGATGTCAACGGCGACGGCGACGTGGACGACGCGGACCTGGGCACCGCGTTCGCAGGCTACACCGGGCCGCTGTCGCCGGCGTCAACCGTGCCGGAGCCCGCCGGCTCGGCGTGGCTGGTGTGCGCCGGCTGGCTCACGCTTGGCCGACGACGCGACGCGACTACCGCTGGGCCCGGGTGAACTTGATCAGGTCCGCGTGCGAGACCTCGCCGTCGATCTCGGTCGCGATCCGCACCACGCCGACGCCCGGGGCGAGGTACGTGGTGATCGTCACGTCGGCTTCGTCGGCGTGGTCTTCGCGGTAGGCGATGCACTTGAAATCGCCCGCCTTGGTCTTGATCGGCACGTCCACGCCCACGACATGCACCGTCCTGGACGCGTCCTTCTCGACCGGGCGGTAGGTGTCGCCCTTCGCAACGGGGTAACGGAAGTCGGCGGAAGGCTCGGACAGCCTCAGCGTGCCGGTGTCCGGGTCCAACTCAGTCAGCGCCAGCGTGTCGGCCCCATCGACGTGCGCGAGCCAGCTCTCCCAGACAAAGGCCGGCTGGGCGTCGTCGGCCCCATCGCTCGGGCGCTCGGCCGAACGGACCAGGTACCAGGGTTGGTCGTCGAAGTAAACGACGCCGGCGATCGTTTCGGTGACGGTCACGCCGTCGTCCGCGTTCTCGTAGACCCACACGTTGCCGATGGCGAGCGGCGTCAGCGGTGCCTTGGGTTGGTCTTCGTCAGCCGGCGCATCTCGTGCGGAGACCGGCGCGAGGTGCGAAGCAACCAACAGCAGTAAGAAGCAGGCTAGGTGTGGGCGTTTCATGGTGGCGACCTTGGTGTCCTGGAAAGTGAGTGCGTGGATCGGCTTGTGAACATCGGCTTAGGGCGGTTTCACTTTCTTCGTAGCGGCTTTGAAACCCCTCCCCCTCCGAGGGGGAGGCCGGGAAGGGGTGTCGAACCGCCCGTGTTCTATAGCATCTTGCACCATTTGTGGCATTGCGGTTTCGGCTCCCTCTCCCTTTCAGGGAGAGGGTTGGGGTGAGGGTCCAGCGTGATAAACCCAGAGACATCGAGAACAAGCCGCGGTCCGCTCAACGCCCGACCCTCATCCCCCGCCTTCTCCCTAAAAGGGAGAAAGAGCCCGAGCCAGGCGAGAAAAGATGCACGTTGCTCTAAGCAAAGAACAAGGCGACTCGGCACCCTCCCCCAGCCCCCGATCACGCGCGCTGCGCGATGAGCCTAAGCAGCCGTTCGACCGCCTCGCTGAGCGCCTCGCTCGCGGTGTGCAAGTGGCGTTCGAACTCCTCGTGCGTGGGGTGCTCGCCATCGACCAGGTCGGTGACTGCCTTCACCGCGCACATCGGCGTCTGGTGCTGGTCGGCGACCCAGGCGATCGCCGCGGCTTCCATGTCCTTCGCGTGCGTCCCGGCACGCTCGATGCGCTCGGCGTCGTCGGCGTTCATGTCCAGGCTGTTGCCCGAGCTGACCACGCCTTGTTCGAGGCCCAGCGCGTCGGCCCACGATGCGACGTCGCACAGCCGCCAACCGCCGTCGGCGTAGGGCTCAAAGGGCGCGAGCGGGACCCGCCGGTCGTGGAAGTAGAACGGCCCGCCGGTGAGGTAGACCTTGCCGATCTGCCCGCCGCGCTTGATGAATCCGCCGCAGGTCCCGGCGTTGATCAGCAGGTCGGGCTCGAGCTGTTGCAGCGCGAGCTGCGCCGCGACCGCCGCGGGCTGGGTGCCGATGCAGTCCACGCCGAACCGCCGATCGCTGCCCATCACGACGACGTCCACGCGCAGGCCGTTGACCTCGCCGTCGTACCAGCGCATCGGCATGGGCGGGGCGAGGAACTGCTTGTCTGTGAGTGCCAGCCCGCGGATCAGCGGCAGGGCCTCGTCCTCCATCGCGTAGAGCAGGACGGCGTGTTGGATGGGTTGGGTTTGGTTTGTCATTGTTTGTTTCTTTAGGTTTTTCAATCGCCCCCGCCTCGAGGCGGGGGTTCGAGCGCTCGTGAACCCCCACCCGGGGGCGGGGGGCTATTGTGTCAGAGAGCAGGGTGCCTGGCCCGGGAATAATGTCAGCAAACACTCTGTTCTGCCCGCACCGGATCGCGTCGCTAAACTGGCGTGATCGATTCGAGGGACGCCGACGCCGTGGAATCCACCGCATTCAGAGAACTCGCGCTCGCGGAGATGGACAGCGTCTATCGCATGGCCATGCACCTGGCGCGCAACCCCGACGACGCGTCGGACCTCGTGCAGGAAACCTACCTCAAGGCGTTTAAGTCCGAAGACCGATTCGAGCTGCGCGGGCACGGCGTCCGGCCGTGGCTGTTCAAGATCCTGCACAACAACTTCTACACCAAGATCAAGAAGAAAAAACGCGAGCCCACGCTCGGCGACGAGGTCATCAACGAGGCCGCGGGCGGGGTCGACGGCGAGATCGACAGCCCGCCGCCGGCCTGGGACCTCGAGCACCTGGACTGGGAACAGGTCGATGACCGGCTCAAGCACGCCATCGACGACCTGCCCGACCACTACCGCGAGGTGCTGCTGCTCTGGGCCGTCGAAGGGCTGAAGTACCGCGAGGTCGCGGACGTGCTGGGCGTCGCGCTGGGCACGGTGATGAGCCGGCTGTACCGGGCACGCGGGATCCTGACCGACAAGCTCGCCGACCTGGCGCAGGAGCACGGCATGGCCACGGACTAGCCGGTTTTTTCAGACGCCGCGATGGAACAATACCAGGCCCATCGCGGTTCAACACGGAGCAGGCGGGGCGTGGGCGTCGGCCTGCCGGGACGGAAGACCAACACTTTTCACAACGCAATGATGGACCGCAACGACACCCCCCAATCGATCGACGCGTTGATCGCCGCCCTGGCCGACGGCGAATTGGACCTGCGCAACAACCCCGAGGCGCTTGCCCAGATTGCCCAGGACGCGCAGGCCGCGGGCAAGATCGCCCACCACCAACGGCTCAAGGACGCCTGCGCCAAGGCCATGGACGGCCCAGACACGCGCTGCCCGGCCGAGCTCGCGGCGAAGCTGCGTTCGCTCAACGTCGAGGAGCCCGCGCAAACCGATACGCCCAAGCTTATGCCCACAAACAACGCGACGCCCCGCGGTGCCTACCACGGCCCGCCGGTGCTCGCGCGCCTCGGCCGGTGGGCACCCACGGCCGTCGCCGCCGTGCTGCTCATCGCGGCGACTGTCCTGTTCATGCAGGCCGGCGACACCGGCCCGGGCGCGTCGGCGGGCGTCGCGTCGCTGCTGAGCGTCAGCGACGTCGAGCGGTTCGATTCACGCCACTTCGACTGCGCCGAGAAACCCGACATCCTCCAAAACCACGACGCGTTCGGCGAACCGGGCGACCTCGAACAGCTGCCGGTCAAGCTCGCCGACTACTTCAAGACCTCCGCCGACGGCATGAAGCTCAACCTCTCCGGCGTCGGGTACGGCTACCAACTCACCGGCGTGTGCGGCATCCCCGGCTCCGGCTCGGTCCACATCGTCTACCGCCACCACGACGACCCCGGCCGGGCGATCAGCCTCTGGCTCGCGCCCGACGACGGCCGGCTGGACAACATCGAGCCCGACCGCGTCTACGTCGAAGCAGGCAAAACCCTCGACCACCCCGTCATCGTCTGGCGCAGCGGCGGGCTGATCTACTACCTCGTCGGCGACTCGCTCGAAGACACCCACCAGGCCGTCGATGCCCTGCGCGGGGCGGTCTGAGTCCGACAGGTCCGTCCGACAGGTCCATTGGCTTTTCTCCTTATGTTTGAAGCCCACGCTTTCAAAGCGTGGGCTTCTGCTTTCGGGTCGGTATCGTGGATAGCCGGTGCAAAACCTGCCTGTGCAAGCCCCGGCCCTGTCCCCACCCCAGTCCGCCCGCCCCCCGTTTTGCCGTGGCCCCGCCGACGCATTAAAGTGCGGGGTCAAAAGCAGATAAAGGATTTGGATGATGAAGGTTATTTGTGATCGTGGGGCCCTGGTCGAATCGCTCAATCTCGTCGCGGGCGTCGTCGTCGCACGCACGCCCAAGCCGGCGCTGCGCTGCGTCCTCGCCTCGGCCAAGGACGATGCGCTCACGCTCTCGGCCACCGACACCGAGGTCTCGATCCGCATCTCCACCCCCCGCGTCGAGGTGCAGGACGCCGGCGACGCGCTGATCCCCGCCGACAAACTCCAGCAGATCACCCGCGAGTCGATCGACCCGACGCTGACCATCAGCACCAAGGACGAGACGACCACGATCAAGGGCCAGGACTCGACGTTCAAGCTGCTCGGCTACCCCGTCGGCGACTTCCCGGACGTGCCCGAGTTCCCCGCTGATGCGGACTTCGAGCTGCCCGCCGGCGACCTGCACAAGCTCATCGCGCAGACGCTCTTCGCCACCGCCCGCGAGAACTCGCGTTACGCGATCAACGGCGTCCTGCTTGAACGCCACAACAAGGACCTCACCGTCGTCGCGACCGACGGCCACCGCCTCGCGCTCGCGAAGGGCAAGTGCAAGAGCCTGCAGGACGCCGACCGCAACGCCATCATCCCGACCAAGGCGCTCAACCTGTTGCTGCGGCTGTTCGACGACGCCGAGCAGACCGTTCGCGTCAAGGTCGCCGACAGCCAGGTCCTGTTCGCGACCGACACCGCGGTGCTCGCATCGAATTTGGTTGAAGGCAACTTCCCGCCTTACAAGGACGTGATCCCCAAGGACGGCGACAAGAAGGCGACGCTGCCGACGGACGTCTACATCTCTGCCGTCCGCCGCGCGGGGCTCTTGACCAACGAGGAATCCAAGGGCGTCCGCATGGCGTTCAACGGCGACGGCCTGACGATCACCAGCCGGGCCCCCGAGATGGGCGAGGCGGAGATCAAGGTCGACCTGCCCGCTTACGACGGCGAACCGGTCGAGATCGGCTTCAACCCCGCGTACCTGCTCGATGCGCTCAAGGTCGTGGACGAGAACGAGGTGTACCTGGAGATGAAGGCCGCGAACAAGCCGGGCGTGCTGCGGACCGGGCCGAACTTCTTGTACGTGGTGATGCCGGTGAATCTGCAGTAATTCGTAATGTTGGTAGGACAGGCATTCCTGCCTGTCAGTCAGGTCGAAGACCTGAATCGACAAAACCATTCGGCTGCGCCGATCGACAGGCAGGAATGCCTGTCCTACCTCGAGTGTGATGCGACATGCACTTCTCCTGGACCGACATCGACGAGATCGCGTATCAGCTCGCCGAGCAGCGGCCGGGGGACGACCCGCTCACCGTGAAGTTCACGGACCTGCGCGCGATGGTCGAATCGCTCGAGGGCTTTAAGCCCGAGCCGGGCCAGTCGGTGAACGAGCAGTTGCTCGAGGCGATCCAGCAGGCGTGGATCGAGGAGCGCCAAGACGCCGACGCGGAAGACGACACGGACGACGAAGAGCCGGGCTACCGCCCGAATCAGCCGTTCCGGTGAAGACTTCACAGGCCTTAACGAGCCGCGACCGTGAGGGAGCGGTTTGCTTCAGGCCTTGACCTTGACTTCACAGGCCTTAACGAGCCGCGACCGTGAGGGAGCGGTTTGCTTCAGGCCTTAACGAGTTTGCCTTGCATCAGCCAACACAGGTTTGGACCGCTCCCTCACGGTCGCGGCTCGTTGTGTTTCACCTGCCTTGCCTATCGCCTACAATACGTATCCGATGGCCCACGAAGCGACCGCCATCTCGAACAACGACACGACGAGCGACACGACAACGACCGCCGACTCGGCTGGCGAGTCGGTCGATCGGCCGGTGATCACGTCGGACATGCTCCTGGCCGGCGACCCGCCGACGGGCTGGTTCGGCAAGCAGTACCGCCGGTTCGAGAACTGGCTGACCGAGAAATCGACCGAGTCGAACCGCTGGCACCGGCTGCTGGCGTGGGTGTTCCTGCCGCTGGCCTACCGCTCGGGGATCAAGCTCGGCCAGCAGACCACCGACGGGGGGTACGAGGTCGTGGTCCCGTTCACCACGTTCAACAAGAACTGGTACAACGCCATGGCCGGGGCCGCGCTCCTGGGCAACTCCGAGGTCGCCGGGGGCATGTACATCTTCAACCAGGTCGGCCCGGACTACACGGTCGTCTGCAAAGAGCTGCACTACAAGTTCCGCCTGCCCTGCGTCGGCCCGGCGATCTACCGCGTCACGCCGATCGACGACATCGCCGAGCTGAAAAAACACAAGCTCGAGTTCAACGTCACCGTCGAGATGCTCGTCGTCCAGGCCGTCCGACACAAGGACGAAAAAGAACGCAAGGTCGGCAAGGCCACCGCGACCTTCCACGTCGCGCCCAAGGCCAAGCTCCGCGCGAGACAAGCCCAGTCCCACACCCCGCCGCCGGTGCGGTTGGGCGTCGGGCTCGTGTGGCCGGGGGTGCTGTCGCTCGCCGCGCTGGTCGGCGCGCTGGTCCTGACCAAGTGGTGGCCCGCCGCGATCGCGGGACTCTGCACGCTCGGGTTCACCAAGTTCGCCTGGGGCTACCTCATCCAGCACCGCCCACTGCAACGCTACGTCGCGCTGTTCGGCACGGCGTTCGCCATGCTCGGCCTCACCGGCCTGGGCGTCTGGGCCGCGATCGAACAGTCGACGCCCTGGGCTATCGCGTCCTTCGGCGGGGCCGTGTCGCTGCTTCTCGCCGCGGTCGCGATCGCTTGGCCGATTAAGCGGAAGGTGATCGATAAGTCCTAAGGTGGGTATGCCCCCCGCGCAGTGACGCGGCGGCTACTCTCACGCCAAGATCGAGCATTAGAAAACAGCCGCCGGGCCACGCCCGGGGGTTGCGTCAGAGCAATACCATCAAATTAGTCAAGGCCAAACCACCACTTCACGCGTCAGCTTGATCCCGAACTTTTCTTGCACCACCTGCTCGACGTGGCAGATCAGCTTGTACACATCCTCGGCCTGCGCGTCTTTCTTGTCCGCGACGATGAAGTTCGCGTGGACCTCGGAGACGACCGCCGTGCCGATGCGGTGGCCCTTTAAGCCCGCCTGGTCGATGATCATGCCCGCGGGCCGGCCGTCGTAGCCCGCGTCGTCTGGCTGGGGGTTCTTGAAGCAGCAGCCGCTGGACTTGTCGGCGAAGGGCTGGCTGTTGGTCTTGTAGAAGTAGATCTCTTTAACGCGCTTGCTCAGCTCCTTCGGGTCCGTCGGCGTGAGCTCGAACTCGGCGCCGAGGATGAAGGGCGCGTCGATGTTGACGTGGCGGTACGTAAACTCGAGGTCGTCGGCGTCGCGGTAGTAGACCTGGCCGGTGCCGGACATGACCTGCACGCGTTTGACCGCCTGGCCGACGTCGCCGTAGGTCCCGCCCGCGTTCATGCGGATCGCCCCGCCGATCGACGCGGGGATGCCCGCGACCTGCGCGAGCCCGTCGAGCCCGAGCCGCGCCGTCTCCGCGACCAGCCGCATCAGGCCGTAGCCCGCGCCGACGCTGACGACGTTGCCCTCGACCTGCATCTGCGACCACGCGGGGTCGTCCAACCGGATGACCACCCCCCGCACGCCCGGCTCGCGGACCAGCAGGTTCGCGCCGCTGCCCAGGACCCGCATCGGCACCTTCAGGTCCCGGCAGCGCACAACCAGCTCCGATAATTGCGCGGTCGACGCGGGGTGCGCGAGGCACGGCGCGTGGCCGCCGACGTTGTACCACGTCAACGGCCCCAGCGGCGCATCCATCTCGTGGCGGATGCCCAGGTCGGTGAGGAGCGTGTCGAGCTGCGCGGCGTCCGTGTCGGGCATGGCGGGATTGTAGTTGGATCGGCGGTGTTTGTGTGCCCCACCCCATCAACCGAGCGCAACGCGCAACAGAAAGCCCCGCCGAGCGCATCTCGGCGGGGCGGTTAGAGCAGCGTGCAACAACATGCTCCAGTGGGTGCCACTGACAAGGCCGCTTTGAGCCTTGTCAGTGATTCGCGGCAACGCACTGACAAGCTCCGCAGAAGACTCCGCCTGTCAGCGGCACCCGTGGAGAGAAATCATGCCAGCTACTCGATCAGCGGTCAGTACGTAAACCGCAGGCCGACCGTCAGCGCCCAGTCGAGTTCGGCGCGGTGGTCCAGTTCCTGCGCGATCGGGATGCGCACCGCGATCTCCGCCGCCCAACTCTGGGCCTCGATCAGGATGCCCGGGGAAAGCAGCGTCTCGAAGTCGCCGTTGGTCTCGTAGCGGTTGTTCAACTCGACCATGACGTAGGTGGACTTGGTCGTCTCGAGGGTGTACTCGACCGGGTCGATGCGGTAGAGGTACGAGCCGTCGAGGCGGATCGCGTCGGCGCTGCCGTCGGCGAAGTCGATCGCGTAGTCCTCGTCGCCGGTGTTCCACTTGTACATCGCGTGGGCGCCCACGCCGTGCCGCCCCTCGATCATCGTCAGCGCGACGCCGACGAACGGGTCGAACGAGTCGCTGGACAGCCCGTCGTCGTAGCTGGGCAGCTCGACGCCGCCCATCGCGGAGATGCGCAGGGTGTCGATGTTGCCCGGGTCGTCCTGGTAGAAGCGGTACTTGAACATCGCGCGCATGTCCTCGAGGCCGAACGACTCGCTGTTGCTCGTCGCCGGCTCGGAGAAGTCGCGGTAGGTCAACGGGAAGTGCATCATGAACGTGAGGTCGGCGGTGATGCCGTAGGCGATGGCGTTGTCGATCGTGTACTGATCGACGCCGAACGCGCCGTCGGGCCGGACGCCGTCGAGCGTTTCGAACGACACGTTGTGCCGGGTCGCGAAGATGCCCTTGCCCGGCGAGGTCGCCGAGGGCGTGTAGAGCACTTCCTGCGCACTGGCAAGCGGGCCGGATGCGAACAGGCATACGCACACCGCGGACGGCATCAAGGATTTGGAGAAACTCATGGCGTCTCCTTCTTCACCTGTTCGACCTCGCCGGGCGTGAAGCCCGCGTCCTTGATCAGCTGCTCGATCTGGGCGTCGGTCAGCGCACCGCCCTGCGAGAAGTCGATGAAGACCCGGCCGCTGCCGAGATCGACACGCGAGTTCTCGACGCCCTCGGCGTCGTCGAGGATCAGCTTGATGTTGTTGGCGCACTGCGGGCAACTCATGCCCGAAACCTGCACCGACGCGTCGGCGTCGCTGGGGTCGAGCAAGGCCTGCTTCGGCCCGCCGGTTGATGCGCAGCCGGCGAAGGTGGCCAGGGAGAGAGCGCACAGCGCGCTCGCAACAAACAGCGTGGAACGTTTCATGTCTTGGGTCCTTTGTTTGGGTTGGAATGGGTCGGGTGTTTCATAACGATCGTCCGCCACGCAACGCGCGCAGCGCAACAACGGATACCCAACTAAGTCAACCACAAACAAAGGAGCGAAAGACGCCGAGCCACCGCCAACGGCGGGGCGGGCAGCGCTACATATCGATGAATCGAGCCCGGCCCCTGGTCCGCAAAAACCACGCCGGGAAGAGCACGCTGAATCAAACAGAGCGGGCGCGTCGCGTCGCGTTCCTCGGCGGGGATCGCGGGGGCACGGCTCGGGGCTGGCAGCATCTCGCAATCGCACTGGCCCGGCGGGCAGCACACCACCTCGCAGCAAGGCGGCTTGTCGCCCCCCGCGAGCTGTGCGTGCGCGCTCAACCCCACCAGCGACGCGGGCTGGAGCGCGATCAGCAGCAGCAGGATGAGGCGGGTCTTGAGCATCCGGTCAGATCATGTTAGCGGCTTGCGCGGCTTATTCCGAGGCCGGCTCGTCTTGTCCCGGCTGTTCGGCTTGAGACGCGTCGTCTTTCGGCGGCTCGGGCAGGGTCAGCGATTGGAACTTGAAGTCCGCTTTGGCCACCGCTTGTTCGACCGCCTTGGTGTCGAGCGTCGCGCCGTCCTTGATCGCGATCTTGACTTGCCCGGTGCCGGCGTCGGCGGTCACGGCCTCGACGCCCTCGACCTCCTCGATCGCCGAGCAGACCGCGCCCTCGCACGCCGAGCAGGTCATGCCATCGACCTTGGCGGTCGCGGTGTTCGCCTCGGTGAACAGCGAGGCGTCGGGCTCGGGCCCGGCCGAGTCGGCGCAGCCGACGAGTACGAGGCAGAGGGTCAGGGCGGTGGCGGCGAGCGTCTTCATGTGGGTTTCCTGTGCGGATGGGCCTGGTAGTTATCAGTTTAGGCGCGGAGGGCCTCATCGATCCAACCCCCGCCGAGCACGGTTTGTTCCAGCGGGCCGCCGACTTCGCCGTAGCACACGACGGCCTGGCCGGGGGTGACGGCCTCGACGGGCTCGTCGAACCGCACTTCCAGGGCGTCGCTGCCGTCCTCGGCGACGAGCGATCGGACCCGCGCGGCCACGGGCTGGGAGTTGTAGCGGACCTTGGCCTGGCAGCGCACCCAGCCGGCGGGCGGATCGACGAGCCAGTTGGTCTGCCCCGCGGTCAGGCCAACGGACATGAGGTCGTCTTTCTGCCCGACGGTGATGGTGTTGCCTTGCGGGTCTTTATCGACGACGTAGATCGGGTAGCCGAGCGCCACGCCGATGCCCCGGCGTTGGCCGAGCGTGAAGTGCTGGTGGCCTTCGTGTTCGCCGACCTGGTTGCCCTGTGCGTCGAGGACCTTGCCCCGCGAAAACCCGCCCTCGGTCCGGCGCTCGACGAGCCTGGCGTAGTCGTTGTCCGGGACGAAGCAGATCTCCTGGCTGTCGGGCTTATTAAAGACCGGCAGGTGGTGGGCCTCGGCGATCTGGCGCGTCACCGACTTTTGCAGATGACCGATCGGCAACAACATGTGGGCGAGCTGGTCGCGCGGGCTGCCGAAGAGCACGTAGGATTGGTCTTTAGCGGTGTCCACGCCGCGAAGCAGCTTCGGCTGATCCGGGTCGGACAGATCGGTCCGCGCGTAGTGGCCGGTGGCGACGTAGTCGGCGTCGATTGACTTCGCGTAGGCGTGCAGCTTGCCGAACTTCAGCCAGTCGTTGCAGCGGACGCAGGGGTTGGGCGTTCGGCCGGCGTTGTACTCGGCGACGAAGTAGTCCATGATCCGCCCGAAGTCTTTGCGGAAGTTGACCACGTAAAACGGGATGCCGAGCGTCGCGGCGACGAGACGCGCGTCCGCCGCGTCGTTGACCGAGCAGCAGCCCTGCTTGTGCTTCCGCGCCGCTCGCGGCTTAGCACCCACGTCACAGCTTGGCGCCGCGAGGTTGTCGTAGCCCTCGGCGATCTCGTCCGGGTCCTCGCTGCCCAGGCGCATAAAACAGCCCACCACCTCGTACCCGTCCTCTTTCAGCAGGGCGGCGGCGGCGGAGGAATCGACCCCGCCCGACATCGCGAGGACGACTTTTTTGCCTTGGCCGGGCTTGTGCATCGCCATGGGCGCATTGTAACGGCGAAAAAGCGGGCTTTTCTAGGGCGTGCGCCGGCCGATTTGACCGTTCGATCATCTCGCCCCCCCAAAACGTCGATAGGTTAACCCAGACCGATGCCGCGCTTGGCCTGACCGGTCGGAAGCCTGATCTAGGGAGAATCAGCATGTTGATCTGGACCGGTATCGCACTGACGGGCCTCCTGGCCGGGCTGGTGGTCGCGGCGTTTGTGTTCCGCAGCCGACTGACCCTTCGCAACAAGGTGATCGCGCTGGGCCTGTTCATCGGCCTGGGCGCGACGCTCGCGGTCGGGTCGATCGCGACCTGGCGCAGCTCGCTCGCGTTGCACGACTACGAATCCACCACCCTCTCTGCGATCCGTGACAGCCGCAAGGGCCAGATCGAGGACTACTTCGTGACCATCCACGAGCAGATGGTGAACTTTTCTCAGAACCAGATGGTG
>JBKAGS010000011.1:0-30952 GCA_046290505.1 Phycisphaeraceae bacterium
CAGACAACGGCGACTTGCTGGTACGGCTCATGCCCTACGAATCGGCAGGCCGATAAGGTTTTCTACAGGGCAACTCATCCCCTTTTCCGATCCCTTTTCCGATCCCACCACGGCCACCCGCTTGGCTAAATGTACTCATCCCCTTTTCCGATCCCATCCCCTTTTCCGATCCCGATTTGTTTGGCCGATGGCTTGGGCTGAGCAAAGCGAAGCCCCGGCTGTAGTCGATACCAAACGTTCCATAAATCGACCTGGGCATTACTACGGTTTGTCCCAGGCATGCGACGTCATGTCCTTTTCCGGGTTCCGCATACGGAAGCAATTTTCGCCATCATGCTGTGAACCCGATCAATTGTCGCTTGATCCAATACAAGGGGGTTGGCGTAGGACACCCATGGACTTAGTTTTGATAAATCTAATCCTGGTTCATCGTCCTGCCGTTCACCATACCCATGCCAGAAAAGCTTCCTGCCACCAACCATGTCAGGGCCCGCCCCAACGAGACTCTCTGCCCACTTGGCTTCGTCGATGTTTTCAATGATATCAATGATTGCATATAGCCCATGATGTGCTTTTTCGTACTGTCCTTTTTCGCGCCAAAACCAGGCATCATTCTCTGCAAGCAGGCACAGAAAAGTAAACTCCGCCCGACAATTGACGCACCGCTCATAAAGCGCGTAATTGTGTAGCGTAAGCACGATATCGAACAATTCGCGGCAGACTCTTGCTCGGCTGTCTATATCTTTCCAATCACCAATCGTTGTGATCATGCAGTCGAGCATGTCTCTGATACAACCGAGGTGCTCAATCGGTTGTCCAGAAGTGCGATCATCGATGTAGCACTTAATAACTTGCTTAAAACTATCTGGTGCTGTTCTCAGACCACCTTGGAAATAACCTTGCTTCGCATAGATGAGGTGATTGCGGCTAATATCTGAAATAGCGTCGAGAACCCCTTCGGTCACTTGAATCGAATCGAAGAGTGAATTATACGATTTGCCGCCCGGGAGCCAATCTATTGAATACCTATGCATCAGCAATCCAATTCGTCAGTAATGCCATCAGCTAAGATACGAGACTAACAGCACGTACATCTTTTAGATACTCAACATTGGCTACACGCCTCTAGATAAGCCTTCACCGCTTCGCCCATCCCCATCATCAGCGCGTCCGCGATCAGGGCGTGGCCGATGGAGACCTCCAGCACGTTCGGGATCGTCACGAAACGCGGGAGATTCTCGAGGTTCAAATCGTGCCCGGCGTTGACGCCCAGGCCGACGCCCGCCGCGGCCTCGGCGGTCTTCTGAAACGCCTCGACGCTCGACTCCAGCGCGGCGCCGCCTTGCTCGTACGCCACGGCGTAGCTCTCGGTGTAGAGCTCGATGCGGTCGGCACCCGTGTCCGCGGCGCGCTTGGCCATCTCCGGGTCGGGGTCCAAAAACAAGCTCACCCGGCAGCCCAACTCCTTCAATTCCTTCACGATCAGCTTGAGCGTGTCGAGGTGTTTCACGACGTCCCAGCCGTGGTCGGAGGTGTTTTGTGTCGGGTCGTCGGGCACGAGCGTGGCCTGCGTGGGCTTGACGCGCTGGAGGATGGGCATGAGGTGCCCGCCGCCGAAGTCCAGCGGGTTGCCCTCGATGTTGAACTCCCGGCCGTTCCATTCGGGCGACTTGAGCAGTTCGCTCAGTTCATCGACGTCGTGCGTGCGGATGTGTCGGCCGTCGGGCCGGGGGTGGACGGTGATCCCGTGCGCCCCGGCCTTGAGCGCCGCGACCGAGCAGCCGACGACCGACGGGACGCCGACCGCGCGCTGGTTGCGCAGCAGCGCGACCTTGTTCACGTTGACGCTGAGCTTGGTGTGCATCTTTACGGGGCGTTGGGCATCAGGTCGATGATGTCGCCGGTGCCATCGACTTCGAGGTAGCGGTCTTTGTAGGCCCAGGTGTTGCCGCCGTCGTTGCTCTCGGCGTCGATGATGAGGGTGCCGCTGCCGCTGGGCCCGGAGACGGGGACCCGGGCGTCGAAGATCAGTTGCGAGCCGGTGCCGGTGAGGTTGATCGTGCCGCCCTGTTCTTCCATGGCGACGATGTCCATGAACCCGTCGGGGGCGTCGATGGGTGTGCCGATGGCCTGCTGGACCTCGGGGTTGTTTTCCATGTCGGCGAGGGTGTCTTTGTAGGCCCCGGTGTCCATGATCTCCCCGACGCCGAACGACACCAGCCAGGCCCCGCCGCCGCAGCAGCAGAGGATCGGCAGCAGCACGACCAGCGGGATGAACCAGAACCAGTTGCGGGCGAACCAGCCTTTTTGCTTCGGCGGGCGGGGGGCGTAGGCCTGGCTCATCTCCATGTCCGACGGGTGCTGGCTCATCTTTCACCTCGATAACGTGGCGGTGGATCAAGTCGTTGCGATACAGGATAGCACTTGACGGCGGCGCGTCACACCGCGGGTCACGCCTGCTCGGTCTGGAACAGCTCGACCACCTCGCCGCTGGGCCCGATGAAGAACGCGACCTTGACCGGCAGCGGGCTCGGCGGGTCGGTCGCGGTGTTGGTCAGCGTCACCGACTTGGTCGGCACGGTCACCGCCATGCCCGCCTCTTCGACGCGCGCCATCACCGCCTCGATCCGCGTCGTGCGCAGCGCGAAGTGCCAGTGTACCCCGCGCTCGGCCGGCGCTTCGATGGGCTGGTCGTCCTGCATCAGTTCCACGATCGAGCCGTCGCCCGCGTCGAGCTGCGCAAACCGGCGCTCGTCGGGCTTAAACGCGACGACGACCTTCATGCCCAGCACGCCGGTGTAGAAGGCGACGGACTTGTCCAGGTCATCGGTGCGGATCGCGACGTGGTGCAGCCCGCCGGTGCCGAGGATGGGGTTGTTGGACATGATGGTTGGCTTAGTGTTTAGCGGGCGACGCGAAGCGTCCCGGTATCAGTGAATGACCATTCGAACGGGACGCTTCGCGTCGCCCGCTAAACAGTTACCCCCGCGTCAACTTGCGGTACTTGATCCGGTGCGGTTGGTCGGCGTCGATGCCCAGGCGTTTCTTGCGATCCGCTTCGTAGGCCTGGTAGTTGCCCTCGTAGAAGCGCACGGTGGAGTCGCCCTCGAACGCGAGGATGTGCGTCGCCATGCGGTCGAGGAACCAGCGGTCGTGGCTGATGATGACGGCGCAGCCGGCGAAGTTTTCGAGCGCTTCTTCGAGCGCTCGGATGGTCTTGACGTCCAGGTCGTTGGTCGGTTCGTCGAGCAGCAGGACGTTGAAGTCTTCCTTCAACATGCGGGCGAGGTGGACGCGGTTGCGTTGCCCGCCGGAGAGCGTGCCGACTTTTTGGGATTGGTCGGTGCCGAGGAAAGAGAACTTGGCGACGTAGCCGCGCGAGTGCATTTTTCGTTTGCCCAGGACGATTTCTTCTTTCCCGCCGGAGATCGCTTCCCAGACGTCGAGCGAGTCGTCGAGGGTTTCGCGGGACTGTTCGACGTAGGCGAGCTTGACGGTGTCGCCGACGACCAGTTCGCCGGCGTCGGGTGTTTCGCTGCCGGTGATCATGCGGAAGAGGGTGGTCTTGCCCGCGCCGTTGGGCCCGATGACGCCGACGATGCCGCCGGCGGGGAGCTCGAAGTTCATGTCTTCGAACAGCAGCCGGTCGCCGTAGGCCTTGGAGACGCCCTTGGCCTTGATGACGGTGTTGCCCAGGCGCGGGCCGGGCGGGATGTAGATGTCGATCTCGGTCGATTGGTTGTTCTGCTGCTGCTCGTAGAGGTCTTCGTAGCGCTGGATGCGGGCCTTGTTCTTCGCCTGTCGGCCGGCGGGGTTCTTGCGGATCCATTCCAACTCATGTTGAAGATGCTTGCGCGTCTGCTCGTCCTGTTTCGCCTCGGTCGCCAGGCGTTTGTCTTTCTGTTCCAGCCAGGACGAGTAGTTGCCTTCCCACGGGATGCCCTTGCCGCGGTCCAGTTCGAGGATCCAGCCCGCGACGTTGTCGAGGAAGTAGCGGTCGTGGGTGACGGCGATGACCGTGCCGGGGTACTGGTCGAGGTGGCGCTCGAGCCAGCCGACCGAGTCGGCGTCGAGGTGGTTGGTCGGTTCGTCGAGCAGGAGGACGTCGGGCTGTTTGAGCAGCAGCCGGCAGAGCGCGACGCGGCGCTTTTCCCCGCCGGACAAGGGGCCGATCTTCGCGTCTTCGGGCGGGCAGCGCAGCGCGTCCATGGCCTGTTCGAGTTTGGAGTCGATCTCCCACGCGCCCATGTGTTCGAGCTTGTCCTGCACCGTCGCCTGCCGGGCCAGCAGCTTGTCCATCTGCGCGTCGGACATTTCCTCGGCGAACTTCGCATTGATCTCGTCGAACTCGGCGAGCAGGTCGTAGACGTCCTGCGCCGCTTCCATGACCGCTTCTTTGACGGTCTGCTCGGGGTCGAGTTTGGGTTCCTGTTCGAGGAAGCCGACGGTGTGGCCGGGCTGGAGCACGGTCTTGCCGTCGAACTGCGTGTCCTGCCCGGCGAGGATGCGGAGGAGGGTGGACTTGCCGGCCCCGTTGAGGCCCAGGACGCCGATCTTCGCGCCGTAGTAATACGAGAGATTGATGTTCTTGAGGACGACCTTGCGGTCGTGCTCTTTGGTCACATCGATCATCGTGTAAATGATTTTCTGTTCGTCGGCCATGGCGGGATTTTAGGCGATGCGCGGGTTGGCCACAGAGGGCCACCGGGCGGGAGGTCATACGCGGGGGCCTGGTCGTATACTGGTCGTCGTGCTCGAACAGCGAGGTACGCGATGGTTGATCTGACGCGATGGTGCCTGGCCGCCTTGATGGTGAGTGTGGTTGCAACGCCGGTGTCCGCGGGCCGGCAGGAGAAGGACGGCGTCGTGCTCATGGTCGGCCAGTGCTATCGCCCGGACCAGGCCAAGGCGGTGCTCGATCGCCTGGGCAAGACGCACCACGACCGCGCGAGCTGGGAAGCCCGTCGTCACGCGATCCGCCGGGGCATCCTCGATGGCGCCCGGCTCTCGCCTTTGCCCGATGACCGCGGGCCGATGACCGTCATCCGGCGCGACAAGAAGACGCTCGATGGGTATAGCGTCGAGAACGTCGCGATCGAAACACTCGAGGGCTTCTGGCTCTGCGGCAACCTCTATCTGCCCGAGGGATTCGACCCCGAGGCGAGCGGACCGGTCCCCGGCGTGCTCTGCCCGCACGGCCACAAGAAAGACAAGCGCTACGACGATCAGGTTCAGGCCCGCTCCGCCGCGTTTGCACGGATGGGCTGCGTGGTCTTCGCGTACGACATGGTCGGTTACGCCGAGTCGAATCAGATCGAGCACAGGACCAAAGAAGCGCTGCGGCTGCAAACGTGGAACAGCCTGCGCGCGCTCGACTTCCTATCGACCCTGCCGCGCATCGACAACGACCGCCTCGCCGTCACCGGGTGCTCCGGCGGGGGGACGCAAACCTTTCTGCTCAGCGCGATCGACGACCGCGTCGACCTGTCCATGCCCGTCTGCCAGGTCAGCGCCCACTTCTTCGGCGGGTGCGTCTGCGAATCGGGCGCGCCGATCCACGTCCACGGCGACATCGAGACCAACAACGTCGAGTTCGCCGCCTGCTTCGCGCCCAAGCCCCTGTTGCTCGTCTCCAACGGCCGAGACTGGACGAAAGACACGCCGACCGTCGAGTTGCCCTATATCCGACGGATCTACGGCTATTACGACGCCCGGGCCAACGTCGAAAACGCCCACTTTGAAAAGGAAGGCCACGACTACGGCCCGAGCAAACGCGCCGCGGCGTATCGCTTCATCGCCGGGCATTTCGAACTCGACCTCTCGGCCGTGCTCAACGAACAAGGCGAGATCGACGAGTCGTGGTACCGGGCGTTGTCGGCCGATCGGCTGCGCGTGTTCAACGACGAAAACCCCAGGCCCGCGGGTGCCCTGCATTCGCCCGACGCGATCGCGCAGCGGCTCGATGCGCGATTGCAAGCGCGGTAGCGCGTCCATGACGCCGTGTCGCGCGCACGTGGCCGTTCACCCGCTAAAGCGGCTGGCGTCTTTTCTGACAGGGGGATAGACATTCGTGCCTGTCCCCCTGCTCATGAGTCACTGGATACGTGTGCCAGAAAGACGCACAGCGTTCTAAGCGTGTCTAGCACTGAATCAAGCAGCGCGCATGGCCTGACTCGACGCCCCGTTGCCCGTCGCCGTCAAAGTCGCTGGTTTACCGCGATTTCTGGTTCGCGTATTCGGCCCGGACGTCGGCGACCAGGTCCTGCAGCTCGTCGGGCACGGGCTGGTCGGCGAAGCGGTCGGCGATGGCCGAGGCGTGTCGGTCGATCAACACGCCCGCGCGGTCCAGGCCCAGGGCCCGCTCGGAGCGGTCAAGCTCGTCCAACTGCCGAAGCGCGAACCACACCGCCTGGAGCGCGATGATGTCCGTCACCGATCGGCGGACCCGGCCCGCCTCGCCCGACTCGGGCAGCGCGACGCCCGCGCGGGCGAACTCGGTCCACTTGGCCAGCAGCACGGCCCAGGTCAGCCGGTCTGGCTCCAGCGGCTCGTACGTCGGCGGCGTATCGGGCCGGGCCCCGCTTGCGTCTTTCTTCTCGTCGGGCATCGTCGGGTGATCTCAAAATCCATCAATCGCTGCATCGGTTGCACGCGGGCACGCGCACGGCCCGTATGATAGAGCCCGCCGCGCCCCGTACGGAGTAAACCCATGCGACTTCTCTGGATGACCGCCCTCGCCCTGCTGCTGGCTTTGCAGGTCTCGCCGACGCTCGTGCGCGCCGCGGACGACGCGGCACCCGACGACGACGCGCCCGAGCGCCCCGCCGAGCCGAAAGACGCCCTGTCCGCGGCGATCGCGGAGGTGAACAGGCAGGACAACGGCGTCACGATCCACCGCGAGGGGCACTACGTCGATGTCGAGGCGAAGGTCTGCCTGCGCGTCGGCGAGTTCCTCGAGATGTTTGCCTGCACGAAAGACACGCGCGAGCACGAGTCGATCCTCGTCATCGACGCGCAGCCCTCCACCATGCACCTGGGCCTGCTGCTGCTGGGCCTGGAGCCGGGCAAGCCGCTGTCGTACGACATGAACGTGGACCCGCCCAAGCTGGTCCCCGCGAGCGGGCCGAAGGTCAAGGTCTACGTCGTCCAGACGATCGACGGCGAGGAGAAGCAGACGCCCGCCAACGAGTGGGTCAAGGACAACAAGACCGGCAAGAAGATGAAGGGCCACACCTGGCTGTTCGCCGGCTCGGTGCAGACCAGTTACGAGGGCAAGCCGCTGTACCTGGCCGACGTCAACGGCTCGGTCGTGTCGCTGGTGAACTTCGGCGACGACCTGCTGACGCTGGACAACACGATGACGCAAGACAACTCGAGCCACGACAAGGTCTGGGCCCCGAACACCGACGCGATCCCGAAGGTGGGCACGAAGGTGACGCTGCGGCTGCGTCCCGAAAAGCCCAAGCCCGCCGAGGATGCGGCCGAGCCGGCCGAGGACAAGCCGGCCGAGTCATCCGTGCCGGCGACCGGCCCCCCGCCCCACGATCGATGAAACCGCGTCCGGTGCCGGGCCAGACGCCGTCGGCACGAAAAGTCTTGCCGGCGCGCGATTTAGGGTTTGACACCGACCCCCGTTCACGCGACAATCACGAGGTTCCATCCCTGCAGTAAGGAAGCCGACATGATCCGCTCGACCCGATCCCTGTTGCTCGCCACCGGTTTGTTCGCCCTCACGCTGCTCGCCGGCGGGTGCGAATCGGACTTCGACTCCGCCGACCTGCGCTCGGACTGGACGCCCGAACTGCACTCCACCGCGATGTCGGAAGAGCAGTTCAAGAACTTCACCTCCCGCCATCGCCACAACTACACCCGTCAGATCCACGACGACTGGGCGATGATCTGGCTGGAAAACCGCAACCTGAAGCTGACCGAATACACCATGCCCTGATCGCCGGGCGCTCGCAGCGAAACACAAACCGAGGCGTGATGCCTCGGTTTTTTTATGGGTTGTCCGCGCGCGGGCCGCGCGGGTTCTCGTACCAGACCACGCCGAGGTTGTCCGCCTCTTCGCAGGTCAGGACGTCGAGGTCGCCGTCGTTGTCGAGGTCGATCAGTTCGATGCGGTCGAACTTCTTGCCTTCGAGCCCGGCGATGTTAAACGCCCGCCAGTCCTTGGGGTCCTTGTCCGGATCGACCTTGATCCACGAGACGCCGGGCTTGCCATGCTGGCCCTGGGTGTTGAAGCTGACGACGAGGTCGGCGTGTTCGTCTTCGTCGATCTTGCCCCACGCGACCGCCTTGCCGTGCGTGATGTTGAAGGGGTTGGGGACGCCGGTGACATCGAACCGTTTCCCGCTCTCCGCAGCAGAAAAAGCATTCAAACGATCGAAAACTCTGATGGCCCCGTCTCTTGTCGCCACCGCCAGCCGCCTCCCGGTCCTGTTGTAAGAAGCAAACATGTACTCGGCTTGACCGAGTTCGATCGTGGTTTGATGCCACTCGGGCTGGGCACCGCTCCTGGTGAAACGCATGAGGTAGGTACCGCGATGCTCGCCTTTCCGATCCGTCACCAGAATCGTTGCCGGTGCAACGTCGGGATCGAATGCCGGTTCCAAAGACATGATCCAGCCCGCGTTGCAAATCTTGTGGTACGTCCACGTTTTCAGGTCACGCGGATTTGCCGGCGATTCGAGCCAGCCGACCGACGCCCCCTTGTTTTTCGAGCCAACGACCAGGTCAACACCGCGTCGGGCATCCACCTGCATCGGCAGGCAGTACATCCACTGCTGCAGCCCCGCCGTCGCGGGGATCGCCTCGGTCGCCCACGCGCCTTCGTCGAGCAGCTTGCTCTTGTCCTTCGGCCCCCAGTGCACGTACATCGTTTTGGTCTTGCCCTCGCAGCTCGACACGACGTCGATCGCGCCGTCTTGGTCGAGGTCCACCATGACCGCGTCTTCGACGTTACCGGCTTTGCCGACGGTGACCGCCGGCCACTTGTCTTTTGATTTGTCTGGCCCGGGGTTGAGGTACAGCCGGACGACGCCGGCCTCTTCCCAGCCGGTGACGATGTCTTGCAGCCCGTCGCCGTTCGCGTCGGCGAGGCGCACGCCGTCGGCCCCGCGCGAGCGGTTGTCGATGGTATGGCGGGGCCAGGGTTGGTCGAGTTCGGCGTGAGCGCGGGAGACCGTCACGAGCAGCCCGAGCAAAGCGAAAAGAATTGCCAATCGCTTCATCTTAATGGCCCGTATGTGATCGATATATCTTAACGCGCGAAACGAAGAATCGGTAGGACAGGCATTCCTGCCTGTCACAGGCCGTAGGACTGAGCGATTGACCATACGGCTGTGCCGATCGACAGGCAGGAATGCCTGTCCCACCTGTTGTGTTGGCTCACGCCAGGATCGGCTTGATCAGCCGGCCGTGCACGTCGGTGAGTCGGATGTCCCGGCCGGAGAATCGGTAGGTCAGCCGTTCGTGGTCGATGCCCATGAGGTGGAGCATGGTGGCGTGCAGGTCGTGGATCTCGTAGCGGTCCTGGACGACCTTGTAGCCGAACTCGTCGGTCAGGCCGACGCTCGTGCCGCCCTTGATCCCCCCGCCGGCCATCCACATCGTGAAGCCGTGGGGGTTGTGGTCCCGGCCGTTTTTGCCTTGCGCAAAGGGGGTTCGGCCGAACTCGCCGCCCCAGACGACCAGCGTCTCGTCGAGCAGGCCGGTGCGCTTGAGGTCTTTGATGAGCGCGGCGATGGGCTGATCGACGGCGAGCGCGTTGCGTTCGTGCCCGCCCTTCAGGTCGCCGTGCTGGTCCCACCGGTCGGTGCCGACGCTCGGGCAGGTCAGCTCGATGAAGCGGACGCCGCGTTCGGCCAGTCGTCGGGCGAGCAGGCATTGCCGACCGAAGATGGCGGTGGGCTTGTTCTTGTGGTCCACGCCGTACATCGCTTTGACCTCGTCGCTTTCGTCGGCGATGTCGGCGAGCTCGGGGACGGCGCGCTGCATGCGGTAGGCGGTCTCGTAGTTGTTGACCGCGGATTCGAGCGCGTCGTCGCCGCCGACGGCCTGGATCATGGCCTGGTCGATCGCGCCGATGAGGTCGAGCTTGTGTCGTTGGGCGTCGGGGGATTGTTCGCGCGGGCGGGTGTTGGCCAGCGGGTTGTCGCCGGGCGCGAAGACCGAGCCCTGGTAGGACGCGGGGAGGAAGCCGGAGTTGAAGTTGTCCAGCCCGCCGGGCGGGATGAGCCCGCCGTTGAGCACGACGAAGCCGGGCAGCGCGTCGTTCTCGCTGCCCAGGCCGTAGCCGAGCCACGCGCCCATCGACGGTCGGCCCTGGATGCCGTGGCCGGTGTGCAGGAAGTAGTTCGCCGAGGTGTGCTCGGGGAACTTGCTGGTCATCGACTTGACGAAGGCGAGGTCGTCGACGCACTCGGCGACGTGGGGGAACAGGTCGCTGACCCACGCGCCGCTCTGGCCGTACTGCTTGAAGGCCCAGGGCGACTGGAGGAGCGTGCCGATGTTGTCGAACTGCGTGGGCTCGAGCTTGCCGATGATCTCGCGCGGGTTCTTGCCGTTGTGCTTGATGAGGTCGGGCTTGTAATCGAAGGTGTCGATCTGCGAGGGCGCGCCGTCCATGTACAGGAAGATGACGCGCTTGGCCTTGGCGGTGTGGTGCCCGGGGCGGGGCGCGAGGGGGTTGTCGGGCGCGAGCTGGCCGAGCGTTTCGCCGAAGGACCGCCCGGACATGAGCCCGGCGAGCGCGACCCCGCCGAAACCCGACGCGCATCGCACGAGCATGTCCCGGCGGGTGATCGGTTTTGGGATGTAGCGGTTGCAGTGGTGGCTCATGGCTGGATCCTAGCGGACGTAAATGAATCCCTTGAGGTTGAATACGGCGTGGCACAGCTCGCGCCAGGGGCGTTCGTCTTTCATGAGGTTGTCTTGCTTCACGCCGAGCGCGTCGGCCTGTTGATTCACGAACGCCACCGCGGCGTCGCGCTCCTGCGGCAGCGGCGCCCGGCCGAGCGCCGTTTGGAACATCGCGTCGATGCGGTCTTCGGGCGTGGCGCGCTGGTCGTTGACGAGGCGCTTGGCCCACTTGTTGGCCTGGTCGTGGACGAACGGGTCGTTCATGAGCGTCAGCGCCTGGGCCGGGACGTTGGTGACGTTGCGGGCGCCGACGGTGCTGAAGGGGATCGGCGCGTCGAAGGTGAGCATCATCGGCGACAGGAAGTTGCGGCGGACGCTGGTGTAGATGCTGCGTCGGCCGTTGCCGTCCAGCGGGCCGGACTTGGGCCGGCCCCGGCCCTGCATGAACTGCGTGAGGTGCACGCCGACCGGCGGGCCGAAGCGCTGCTCGTTCAGCGAGCCGGCGACGAAGAGGATCGAATCGCGGATCGGCTCGGCGTCGAGACGGCGGATGTTCTGGCGGTGCAAGAGCACGTTGGTCGGGTCCTTCGATTCCGCGGCCGGGTCGGTGCGGTCGCTCGCGCGGCGGTACGCCCGGCTCATCACGATCCGCTTGATCATCGCCTTGTTCGACCACGCGTCGTCCTCAACGAAAACGACTGCGAGGTGGTCGAGCAGCTCGCGGTGGCTCGGCTCGATGCCGAGGTAGCCGAAGTTGTCCACCGTCGGCACGATCCCTCGGCCAAAGAGGTGGTGCCAGAGCCGGTTGACCTGCACGCGTGCGGTCAGCGGGTTGTCCGGGGCGACGAGCGCCTCGGCGTATCGGCGTCGGCCGCTGCCGTCGTCGGTGCCGAGCGCGGGCGCGTCTCCGCCGCCGAGCGCGGTGAGGTTTCGGCGGGGCACGGTGTCGCCGACGCTTCGCCAGGTGCCGCGGCGGTGGACGTAGCTGTCCTCGCCCGTGCCGTCGGTGATCGCGAGCACGCGCTCGGGCTGGGGCATCGATTTCGCCGCCGCGTCGAAACGGTCGTTGAGCGCTGCGAAGCGCGCGTCGTCGCTGGGCGAGACGGACGCGGGCAGGGGGGTCTGGAGGTCGGGCGGGGCGCCGGCGTCGCCGAAACGGACCTCGTCGATCATCAGGTGCGCGTCCTTGTGATCGTCGATGGCGAGCAGGTGCGCGCGGTGGTTGCCGTTGCCCGCGTAGAAATCGCGCCTGGGCGAGAGCACGACCCACTGCCACTTGCCCTTGGTGTCGACGTTGGCTTCGATGCCCTCGAACAGCAGCCGGTTGAAGCGATAGACCGTGTAGCCGTCGATGATCAGGTGCAGGCTGCCCTTGCCCTTGACGCGGACGAAGACCTTGCGTTCGTTGAAATCGAACTCGGGGCTGCGCAGCGCGCCGACGGCCTGGTCGCCGAGCAGCCCGCTGTGCGCGACGCCGGGCAGCGTGGACGCGGCCTCGCCGCGGGTCGGGTCCCACTGGCCGGGCACGGTCGGTTTCTCGCCCCACGCCCAGCCGGTCGTGAACCAGCCGGCGTAATCGCCGGCGTTGAAGTCTTCGAACAGGCGCGAGTCCTTGTGTTCAACCGTCGTCGGCTTCAACGGCTCGGCACCCAGCGCCTCGAACGCGGCCTGACCTTGCACAACAACCTGCTTGACCTTCGTCACCGCGTCGGCGATCTTCCCACCCGGGTCGAGGTAGGCCTGGTGCTGGCGCGAGCTCTGCAGGAAGCCGGCCATGGCGTAGTAGTCCCGCTCGCTGATCGCGTCGAACTTGTGGTCGTGGCAGCGCGCGCACGCCACGGTCATCGCCTGGAACGTCTTGCTCACCACGTCGATCTGGTTGTCGATGCGGTCCGACTCGTGCTGGCGGACGTCGGTGGGCGCGTGGGTCTGCTCGTGCAGGTACCAGAAGCCGGTCGCCTTGACCGCCTCGTTGACCTTCGTCTCGGGGTGGAGGCGCGGCTCGATCAGGTCGCCGGCGAGGTGCTCCTTGACGAACCGGTCGTAGGGCACGTCGTCGTTGAGCGCGCGGATGACGTAGTCGCGGTACTTCCAGGCGTGCGGGATGCTGTAGTCGAACTCGTGGCCGTAGCTCTCGGCGTAGCGGACCAGGTCCAGCCAGTGCCGGGCCCACTTCTCGCCGAAGCGCGGCGAGTCGAGCAAACGATCGACCCGCTTCTCGTACGCGTCGGGCGACGGGTCGTTCACGAACGCGTCGACCTCCTCGGGCGTCGGCGGCAGGCCGGTGAGGTCGAAGGTGACTCGGCGGATCAGCGTCGCGCGGTCGGCGGGGGGGCCGGGCTCGAGCCCTTCCTTCGCCAGCCGCGATTCGAGGAACAGGTCGATCGGGTTCGTGCCGGCGACCGGGCCCGCAACGCCCGGCAGGGGCGCGGACCGCTTGGGCGCTTGCCACGCCCAGTGCGCCGCCCGACGCGCTTCGAGGTCGAACACCTCGGCCTTGCCCGGCAGCGCCTCGTCCGGCCAGGGCAGGCCCATCTCGACCCACCGCTCCAGGTCCTTGATCACCGCGTCGGGCAGCTTCCCGGCAGGCGGCATCTGGTTGGCAGGGTCTTTGTAGTGCACCGCCTCGATGATCAGGCTGGCCTTGAGGTCGCCCGGCTCGGCGAGCGCCGCGTCGAGGATGCCCGCCCGGCTGTCGAGGTAAAAACCGCCCTTGAGCGGTTCCGCCTCGTGCGAGTGGCACTGGTAGCAGTTGTCCGCCAGCACCGGGCGGATCTTGGTCTCGAAAAACGCGAGTTGTTCAGGGGTAAACGCGGGAGGTGCCGCGTCTTCAGCAGACGCCACAGAGGCGCCGGCCATGCCGATGAGCAACGAAGCGAACCAGATGGACAGGCGTTGGATAGGCATGCGGTCACCGCGCAAGGGTTCCATGCAGGCGGGACGATCAAACGCGGACCCGCGCTACTTATTCTCGCACGAATCACGGGCTTATCAAGCTGTTGCGGGGAAAATCGGTGGGTGGCCCGGGTCGAGCTTGCGGGCCCCCGAGGGGAGCCACACGACTTACAAGCCTCCGCCCCGGCCACCGGTCGCCCTTGTCCCCCGAACGAATCCAGGTCAGTCGATCTTGGGCAGTTCGTACCCCGCGCGGCGCTCGGCGTAGTCCAGGCGCTCGTTCGCCGCCTCGCTGCCGGCGAAGCGCCACCGGTTGGGGTCGAAGGTCAGCGTCTCGCGGACGTCGTAGCTGATGTTCGCCAGGTGGCACAGCACCGCGGTGCGCGAGCCGACCTCGACGTCGCAGATCGGCTGCCGGTCGGTGCCGATCGCGTCGGCGAAGTTCGTGCCGTGATTCCCATCGGTGCGCGGCAGCCTGAGGTCGCTGTCGGTCAGGGGCGTTTCGAGGATCGACGCGGGCTCGGAGGTCACCCGGCCGCGGTCGACGTAGATCTTGCCCAGCTCGCCGACGAACGTGACCGAGTGGCCGCGCCCGCCGATGTGCTGGATGGTCTTGCCGTCGGCGTAGACCATCTTCGTGCCGCGGATCGCCTTCTCGTCGTTCGGGGGGATGATCGTGACCGGGCTCTCGCGGTCCTTGGCCAGGCCCCACTGGGCGATGTCGAACATGTGCGCGCCCATGTCCGCGAGGATGCCGCCGGCGTACTCTTCGTACCGACGCCACTGCGGGAAGTGGTTGTGCACGCCGCGCGGGCTGAGGACCGAGTTGTACGGGCGCTGGGGCGCCGGGCCCAGCCAGCGGTCCCAGTCCAGCCCGGGCTCCATCTCTTCGCCGGGCAGGTCGCACGGCACCGCGGGGTCGCCGGTGGAGACCTCGACGAAGTCGCACTTGCCGATGCGCCCGTTGAGCACGTACTCGCAGGCGGTGATGAACTTGCCGCCGAACTCGGTGCGCTGCTGGCTGCCGGTCTGGAACTTGATGTTGGTCTTGCGCGCCGCCTTGATGACAAACTCCGACTCGCGGATGTTCAGCGTCAACGGCTTCTCGCAGAAGACGTGCTTGCCCGCCAGCGCCGCGTGCATCGCCGGGATCGTGTGCCAGTGGTCGGGCGTGGCGATGACCACGACATCGACGTCCTTGCGCTCGAGCAGCTCGCGGTAGTCCGGCGTTGTGAAGCAGTCGTTGCTCTGGTTGATCCGGTTCACGAACGCCGCGTTGTACTCCCGCCGGGTCTTGTCCACCTCGGCGATCCCCACGCAGCGGAAGCGCTTGTCGCGCAGGAAGTAGTTCTGCATCACCGTCCGCCCGCGCTTGCCCGCGCCGATCCACGCGATGCCCAATGTCTGGTTCGCCGAGGTTTGCGCGCGTGACACGTTGGTCAGCATCGTCGGGGCGACGGCCGCGGCGGCGGCGGAGGCAACAAACTGTCGGCGGGTGATCGGCGTGCGGGCAGCGGTCATCGGCGAATCTCCAAGTCGTTATCCATCAGGCAGCAGATCACGCCTCGGCAGCGTGGTCATCAACAAGTTAGAAAAGCGATCGTACCCGGGTATGACAGCCCGGACAAGAAAAAGGCCGGCCGCCGCAGGGCAATCGCATCTGACGACACAACGGATGCGTGACCGGGGTCGAGTGCGCGAGCCCCCGGAACAAACTGCGCTTGATGTGCCTACGAGGCGTTGTTCCGGGGGGTCGCAGAGCCTCCACCCCGGCCACCCATCCGGACAAGAAAAAGGCCGGCCGCCGCATTTGCGCGGTGGCCGGCCGGGGGTGGCTGATCGACGTCGTGGGGGTCACGCGGGCCGGCGTCGTCGCGCGAGCATCAGCCCGCCGAGGCCGACGAGCGCGAGGCTGGTGGGCTCGGGCACGGCCGCGGGCCCCAGCGGGCCGGTGTAGCCGGAGAACGCCGAGCCCAGGTCGCTGTCGTCCACGTCGCCGTCGCCGTCGAAGTCGCCGTCGGCCCAGCCCTTGCCGCTGCCGCCGGGGCCGGTGTAATTGGCGAAGCTGGTGCCCAGGTCGGTGTCGTCCACGTCGCCGTCCAGGTCGGTGTCGCCGGGCAGGGTCGCGGTGACGAAGACGCTGTTGGCGTCGTAGGTGACGGCGAGCGCTCGGCCGGGGGCGTAGATGACGCCGGTCACCGTGTCGAACGTGCCGATCAGCCCGCCGGACGCGTTGATGACCGTGACCTGGTCGAGCAGATTGGGCACGTACCCGCCGATCAGGCTCAGGTCGATGTCGCCGGCGAGTTGGGCGTTGCCCGAGACGAACAGGCGGTCGAACTGGCCGATGCCCGTGCCGCCGATATCGATGTTGGTCGAGCCCGACGCGGTCTGGACGTAGTCCTGCACGTCGCCGCGCGCGGCAGTCGCGCCGGTGCCCAGCTCCAGGTCGCCGAGGTTCTGGAGCAGCACGCCGACGTCGGCGTTGTTGAGCAGCCGGGTGGTCCGGCCGTTGGCGTTGAACAGCCGGCCGGCGCCCGAGAAGGTTGCGCCGGATTCGATGTTCGTTACGGTGTTGTCCAGCTGCAGGTCGCCGTTGAGCGTCGTGTTGCTGCCGTTCTCGAAGACGGTGGTCCCGCTGATGTTCATCGTGCTGGGCACGCCGCTGACCACGACCGTGCCGCCGATGTCGGTCGCGTTGGTCGAGCGGTAGGTGCCGCCGCTCAAGAGGTTCAGCGTCGAGCCGGGGTCGAACTCGAGCTCGAAGGTGTCGGCGAACACGGTCCCGCCGACTTGCGCGGTGACCGTGCCGTTGAACAGGAACGTCGAGCTGTCGTCCAGGCGGAGCACGCTGCCGGCGCCGGTCGCGCGCAGCTCGCCGGTGTTGCCCACGCCGTCCCAGTCGCTGATCGTATTGTTGAACAGCAGCTCGCCGCCGCTGTCGGCTTCGAGGATGGTGTTGTTGATCACGCGTGCGGTGACCAGGCCCTCGCCTTCGATCCCGCTGAGTTCGTCGTTGGTGATCGTCGCGCCGCTGATCGTGCCGCCGTCGAGACGGACGGTCAGGGCCGGCGCGGTGTTCCAGGCGGAGGTCACGTTGAGCGTGCCGCCGGTGACCGTGCCGATCGTGCCGACGTCGATGATGTTGCCGGCGACGGTGAGCGTGCCGCCCTCGGCGATGAGCTGCGAGGTGCCGTCGAAGTCGATCGGCGCGTTGATGGTGCCGTTGCCGCGCAGCGCCGTGCCCGTGAGCGCCCGAAGCTCGCCGGGCCCGTTGATCGTCCCGCCGCTGATCGTGTTGGTCTGGCCCGGGGTCGTGTTGCCGCCGGCGAGTCGGAAGCCGTCGCTGGCGGTGTTGATGTTCACCGTGCCGGCCAGGTCCAGCACCGCCGCGCTCGCGCCGTCGCCGTTGATGTTGATCGTGCTGGTGCTCAGGGTGGTCATCCGCGAGCCGGCGAGGAAGGTGTTCTCGCTCGCGTCGCCGTCGTACGTCAGCGTGTTGTCCAGGCGGTAGCTGCCCCCGCCGCTGATGTTGACGGTGAGCACGGCGTCGTTGGCGATAGTGTGCGTGCCGTCGATGCCGTCGCCGCTGCTGTCGATCTGATCGGCGTTGATGGTGAGGTTGGCGTTGATGACGCTGTTGCCGTCGTCGAGGTCGAGCACGGCGACGTTGAAGGTCGTCGGCGCGCTGATCGTCTTGGTGCCGGCGAACAGCGTGCCGTCGCCGGTGTACGTGCCGCCGTTGTACGTCACGTTGCCCATATTGACCGACGAGCCCGCGGCGATAGCGAAGCTCGTCGAGGCGTTGGTCGTGGTCACCGCGTTGACGTTCAGGCGCGTGTTGCCGGTCACGGTCACGTCGCCGAAGAGGTCCAGCGCTTCGCCGTTGACGTTGGCGGTGCCGCCGCCCTGCGCGGTGATCGTGCCGCTGGTGTTGATGCCCCAGTCGTTGTCCGCGGTGGTGACGTCCAGCTCGCCCCCGCCGTTGAAGACGATGTCGTGGTCGAAGTTCTCGTCGGCGCCCGCGCCCAGGTCCAGGTCCAGGATCCCGCCGTTGGTGATCGTCGTGACGTTCGAGCCGTTGATGCCGTTGCCGTCGAGGTTGAAGTCGGGGGTGTCGATGTTGACCGCCTGCCCGTTGACGGTGAGCCTGGCGCCCGAGCCGGTCATGTTGAAGTCGACGCCGGACTGGATCGTCGCCCCGCCGTTGAAGATGAGGTGTCCCTCGTTGTTGATCGTCCCGCCGGACGCGACGAGCTGGGAGTCCAATTCGAGCGAGTCCCAGCTGTCCTCGATGTTGATCGTCCCGCCGCTCATCGTCCAGTTCGCGCCGGCGATGGTGGCCGCGGCCCCGGGGTTGGGGTCCTGGCCGATGATGATCAGGCCGAAGGCCGCGGTGTTGACGTTGATCGTGCCCGAGTCCATGGACCACGTGTCGCGCATGTCCAGCGTCGAGCCGGTGAACAGGTTCATCTCGCCCGACCACGCGTCGCCGCCGGTGGACATGTCCACGTCCAGGGTCTGGTTGCCGTTGACGTTGATCACCGCGTTGACCGGGGCCGTGCCGTCCCAGTCGAAGCGGGCCTCGGGGTCGTTCAGGTCGTTGATGCGCAGCGTCCCGGCCGCGGGTGCGCCGAAGATGAGCGCGGGGGTGGTGTTCGCGGTGATGGTCCCGTTGTTGGTGAACACGGTGGTCGCGACGGCCTGGTTGGCGTCGAAGTCGATCCGGCCGGTGCCGATGATCGTGCCGCCGGTGTTGTTGTTCAGCCGGCCGCCGACGGTGCGGATGTTGGTGACGGCGGTGCCCTGGGCGGTGGTGGAGTTGAGGTTGAGCGTCCCGCCGGCGTTGATGTTCAGGACCTCGGTGTCCAGCCCGTCGCCGTCGGCGCCGATGACGAAGAACGTGGTGCCCGAGCCGGTGATCGACGTGGTCCCGGTGACGGTGAGCTGGAAGTCGTTGGTCGCGCCGTTATCCGAGCTGGTGACGACGTCGGCGCCGTTGGTCAGCGTCAGCGAGCTGATCGTGTACGACTGGTCCAGGAGCGTGGTGTCGTTTTGCGCGGAGCCGAAGTTGCCGATGAACAGGTCGTCGCCCGACGGGTTGCCGTCCGGGCTCCAGTTGCCGAAGTCCGACCACAGCTTGCTCGCCGACCCGCCCGCGTCGTCCCAGCTGCGGTTGATGGCGCTCGCGGGCGACGCCGAGCCCAGCGCGACACCCGCGGCGACCGCGGCCGCGCCCCAACGCCCCGTACCCAACGCCCGCACCAGACTCCGCCGTGAAAAACGCTCAGTCATCGCCTTATCCTTCCTGAGTGGGGGGCGCACATGACCGCGCGCCGACGCCGGCGTGCGGAACACAAGCCCCGTGTGTAGATGTCCCTGATCAATCCTCAGTAGATACCTGAGACGAGAACGAATCTTTCAGCACGTCCAACATAATTCTTCGCCGGCCTCGGGACAAGGCCGGCGTGGTCAGAATCACGTCCGCCTGGTCGGCGCCGGCACGCGTCGGGCGCGGGCGTGCCAGCGGCTGGCGACATGCGCCAAGACCCACGCGCTTGGCGCGAGCGCTCAGCGTTCGTCGGGCGCGACGCGCTCGACCCGGAGGTAGTACGCGCCGAACACCTCGCCGTCGGCCCGGGTCAGCGTTGCCTTGAGCATCGCCGGCCCCGCGGGCAGGTCGAGCGTCAACGCCGACGCGGGCGTGTCCGGGTCCAGCTCGATCGTGTTGTGAACCGTGGTCTTCACCGCGCCGGCGTACCGAACCTCGACGCGCGCAGACACGCAGCCCGACGGCTTGTCCACGTACGCCGGCCAACGCATGGGGGTGACGCGGTACGTCCCCGCCTCGACGATGTCCACGGCGAACGCGCCTTGGCGCGGCTCGTTTCGCTGCACGTGCGCGTGGTGCCACGCCGAGTCGCCCTCGCCCGGCTGCATGAACCAGTCGTGGCTCATCAGCGTCGTCGGGTTCTGAACCCCGCCAAGATCGAAGCGCACGACCTGGCCGAGCGACGGCTCGAGCGAGGCCCACCACGTCTCGTAGTCGGCGCGCAGTTGTTTGACGACGCCGGGGTGGTCGGCGGCGATATCGTTCTCTTGGCCGGGGTCCTGTTGGATGTCGTAGAGTTCTTTGCCTTCCACCAGCCGCCAGCGCTCGGTCATCGCGACGGACTTGTCCCACTTCGGCGGGGTGTGCTTGCGCTGAACGTGGACAAAGAGGGTTCGGGGTTCAAACGCAGGCGCACTGGGGTAGAGCCAGGGACGAAACGAACGCCCATCGATCGGGCCGCGCAGCTTGTCGTTGGCGATCGGGTCAAGACCGCACATCTCACCAAGCGTCGGCATGACATCGAGGTGCGCCAGTTGCAGGCCAACATCACGCCCTTGATCTAAACCGCCCTTGGGCCAATGCAGGAAGAACGGCACGCGGTGCCCGCCGTCGTAGTGCGAGCCCTTCCACCCGCGCATGCCCGCGCCGAAGTATTTGAAATCGCTCTTGCGGTCGATCCAGCCCGCGGTCGTGCCGTTGTCGGTCGTGTAGATCAGGATCGTGTTTTCAGCGAGGCCCTTGTCATCAAGAAACTTGCGGAGCTTGCCGAGGTTGTCGTCGATGTTCGTGATCATCGCGTAGAACTTCGCCATCGTCGGCGGCACGCCCTTGTCAAGGTACACCTTCGCCTTCTCGTCCTCGATGTTCCAGGGGTCGTGCACCGCGGTCGTCGGCAGGTAGACGAAGAACGGCTCGCCGCCGTGCGTATCGGTGTCCGCGATGAACTTCATCGCCTCGCGATACCAGACATCCGTGTGGTAGCCGGGGAACTTCTGCCACTTGTCGTTGACCTTGTAGGTGTCGTCGAAGCAGTCATTGCCCAGCCGGTTCGCGCCCTGGTTGACCGCCCCGCCGGGCGACCAGACGCAGTGGTCAAAGCCCTGGTCCATCGGGCGCAGCGGCGCGTTCGCGCCCAGGTGCCACTTGCCGAACATGCCCGTGCGGTAGCCGTTGTCCTTGAAGTACTCGGCGAGGGTGTACTCGTCGGGGTGCAGGAGCGATCGGCCGTTGATCGTGTGCCAGACCCCGGTGCGCGTCGCGTAGCGCCCGGTGAGCAGGGCCGCGCGGGTCGGCGAGCAGGTCGGGTCGGTGTGGTAGTCGGTCAGGCGGATGGACTCGCTGTGGAGCTGATCCATGTTCGGCGTCTGGATGACGGGGTTGCCGTGCGCCGCGATGTCGCCGTAGCCCTGGTCGTCCGTCATAATGAGGATGACGTTGGGCCGTTGGTCGTGCGCCATCGCGGGCAGCGCGACGAACAGGGCGAGGCAGGCGATCAGGCGGAAGATCAGGCAGAAACGGCGCATCGATCAATCCCTCGGTTGCGGTGGAACGGGCGGCCCATCGACACCTTATACCGATCCTGTTTGGCGTGTGCGGATCAACGCACGAATCGCGCTCGTCCGGTTGTAGAGCGGTCAGGGTTCACGACCGGCTGGTTCATTCTCCGCCCGGCTGCAACACGTACCCCACCGAGTCGGCGATGACCCAACCGTCGGCGTCTTGGGTCGAGATCGTCACGCTCGCCGGGCCGTCCCGCTCGAACTTGTAAGTGCCCAGTTCGACGGCGAAGCCGTGCCTGTTGCCCTTGGTCATGTCCCAAGCCCGCTCATCCACACCGCCCGCGTGGTGGACCCGCACGCGCGCGTTGGTCGCGTTGTCTTTGCCGGGCTTGTAAATGAGCGAGACCTGGTATCTGCCGGTCCGCGTGATCGGCAGGGTGTATTGGATTTGCGCCGCGTCGCCGGGCCCGGCCTTGATCAGGTGGTAGGTGAACAGCTTGCCCTGCCCGCCGATCTGCTGGCGTTGCCAGCCGCCTTGTCGTTTGGTGTTCGCATCATCGGTGTAATGGATCACCCCGCCGACGAGTTTTCGTGACGCGAGGTCGATGTCGTTGGCCGCGTCGCCGCCCGGGCCGAGTTGATCGATGAAGGGCGGGACGATCCGCGTGTCCGACGTGTGGTTGTTCTCGACGGTGAGGTCCCAGTTCTCCCAGATCGTTTTGATCGGCTCGCCACCCGAGTTGTAGACGTAGTTGTTCGCGACGGTCGTGTTGCTCGTGTCCCAGTCGAGGAACACGCCGTTGGCCAGCACCCGCCTCGGCTCGCGGTTCGGCAGGTAGCGGAAACCCCAGACGTCGTAGAGCCAGTTGTGGGCGATGGTGTTGGGCGCGCTCAGGCGGTTCATGGTCGCGAAGTGGATGCACGCGCCGTCGATGGTGGTCTGCATCGCGTCGTGGATGTGGTTGTACGCGACGACGTTGCCGCCCTGGTTGCGGAAGGCGAACACGCCGTTGCGCGAGAGGTCTTCGAAGTGGTTGTGGGCGATGAGGTTGCCCGGGAGCATGGACATGTTGGCGGGTCGCGAGTCGAGGTGCACACCCCCGCCGTAGTACCGGATGCGTCCGCAGTGCTTGACGGTGTTGTGGGTGATGCGGTTGAGGACGGGCGCGACCTTGGAGGCCGCTTCGCCGGGCGTGTAGATTTTTGAGTCGTCCATGTAGGACAGGCGCGCGCCGGTGAGCAGCACCCCGCCGCCGCCCGAGTCCCGCACGGCGTTGTCGCTGAAGGTGTTGCGCTGGCAGTCCAGGTGCAGCCACATCGCGTAGCCGCCGATGTTCTCGAAGACGCAGTTCGTCACCGCGCAGTCGTGCGTGTTCTCGAAGCGGATCGCGGCGTCGGTGTGGACGCGCGGCGCGATGTGTCCGAGCGTGAACGCGGTGTGGCGCAGCTCGAGCCCGTCGAAGCGCACGTGCCGGACAAGCGTGCCCCGGTTGACGTCGCCCCTGACGTGGATCAGCCGGTCCAGGCGCGGCGCGACGAAGCGCATCGCGTTGGGGTCCCGGCCCGGCTCGGGCATGTAATACAGCCGGCCGAGCTGACGATCGAGGTACCACTCGCCGGGCTGGTCGAGTTCGGCGAAGAAACCTTCGATGTAGAACCAGTTGTTCTTAAAGACCCTGCCGTGACGCTCGTCGTCGGTGAACGTGAGCTTGCCCGCCCGCTTGTCGATCGAGGCGAGGGTGTTCCACTGGTTGAAGAACAGCCAGTCAACGACGAGGTTGATCTGCGCGTCGGTTTCGCCGGACCACGCCTGCTTGACGAGTGCCGGGCTGATCGTGACGTGGTCCTTGGCCCCGTTGTTGCGTTCATCCGCGTACATGAACGGGTTGTCCGCGTCTTTGTTGGGGAAGCGTGCGCGTGTCGCGCGCTCGCCGTCGACGAAGAGTTGGCGGAAGTTCCAGCCCCCGCCGTCGTCGTCGCGTTTCGTGCCCGGCACGTCGATGAACCAGACGCCCGGCCTGTCGCTGGGCCGCCACTGGCCCGTGATGCGCCGGCCGGCGCTGATCCGCGGCTTGTCGTCCGGGTCGGCGGCGCGCCAGGTGACCGGGGCGTCGGCCGAGCCCGAGTCCCGCGGGCCGAGCACCAGCGGGCGATCCAGTTCGTACCGGCCGGGGTGGATGAGGACATCGATCGGCTCGTTGGCTCCCGCGGCGCGGTGCCGACGCACGACTGCCTGGGCGCGGTGCAGCGTTTTGCACGGGCGGTCGGCCGTGCCGGGGTTCGCGTCGTCGCCGAGCGTTGAGACGTGGACCTCGCCGGCGAACGAAGCGGACGTATAAAGCGCAAGCAGGCACAAGAGCAGGGCGCGTATCATCGTCGGCGGTCCTCGGTTGGCGTGTATTCAGTTCGACCCGGTCGCGACCGGGATCCTACGTCGGCGTCCGAGACCCGCGTGGCTTACGCCTGCGTCGCGACCTCGACGCCGACTTGGTTGCGCCACGCGTCGAGCAGGCGCATGTTGCCCAGCGTGTCGTCCCACGACATCCCCGGCCGGGGCACTTGGAGCGCGCCGTCGCGGATCGCGTCCGCGGCGGTGTGCGCCTCGATCGCGTACACCGCGCGGTCGGTGCTGACGGTGTACGACTCGGGCGGCCGGCCGTTCCGCGTGACGGTGTAGCCGGTGGTCAGGCCGTGGCGGTCGCTTTGAGGGATCCACGGGTCGGGCAAATGCAGCACGCCCCCGTCGCCGAAGACCCACGCGCCGGTGCCGACGTCGTGGTGCACCGCGCAGGTGAGCTGGGCCGTCATGCCGGTCGCGAAGCGCAGCTGCGCGACAGCGAGCTCATCGACGCCCGTCGGCCCGATCGTGCCGGTCGCCTGGAGGTCGGTCGGCTCGTCGAAAGGCGTGCCGTTGACGACGCCGGCGATCAGACGGGCGAACGACGCGGGGTAGCCGCCGACGTCGAGGATCCCCCCGCCGGCAAGCGCGGGGCTGAACAGGCGGTGTTCGGGCTGTCGCGGCATGTAGAAGCCGAAGTCGGCGCGGACGTGGCGGACCTCGCCGATCACGCCGGCCTCGAGCTTCTCGAGCACCTCGGCGATCAGCGGGTGGCAGCGGTACATGTATGCCTCCATCAGGAACACGCCCGTGTCGCGCGCCGCGCCGATGACACGCTCGGCACCGGCCGCATCGACGGTGATCGGCTTCTCGCAAAGCACCGCCTTGCCCGCGTCGATCGCCGCGAGCGCTTGCTGTTCGTGCATCGGGTGCGGCGTGGCGATGTAGACCGCGTCCACCCCGTCGTCGCCGAGTAGCGCATCGATCGAAGCGGAACTGTGCGCCAAGCCGAACGCCTCGGCGAACACGTCGGACTTGGCCAGCGACGAGCCCACGGCGTTGACGACCACACACTTGTCCGAGCCTTTCAACGCCTTGGCGAAGTCGCTCGCGATGGCGCCCGTCCCGATGATGCCCCACCTCAGCCTGTCCATCGCTGGCGTTCCTCGCTTACGGCAAAACCCGGTGCATCATACTAAAGAGCCGCATTTTCATTAGCCCCCGCCGCGAGGTGGGGGTTCGATGGCGTTGAACCAAAAACCCCCACCTCGCGGCGGGGGCTAGAGATCGTTGCGTTTCAGCCATCCAATAAAGGCTCAGATGATCTGGTGGATCGGCTCGGCGCCTTCGACGCCGACCAGCTTGTGGTCCAGGCCGTTGTAGAAGTACGTCAGCGCGTTGGGGTCGTGGCCCAGCTGGCGCAGGATCGTCGCGTGCAGGTTCTTGACGTGGAAGCGGTCGGTGATCGCCCGGCTGCCCAGCTCGTCGGTCTCGCCGACGCTCACGCCGCCCTTGATCCCCCCGCCGGCCATCCACATCGTGAAGCCGTAGCTGTTGTGGTCGCGGCCGCTGCCCTGGGCGTACTCGGCGGTGGGTTGTCGGCCGAACTCGCCGCCCCAGACCACCAGCGTCTCGTCCAACATGCCGCGGCGCTTGAGGTCGCTGAGCAGCGCGGCGATGGGCTGATCGGTCGCGCCCGCGTGCTTGTTGTGGTTGTCTTCCAGGTCGCCGTGCGCGTCCCAGTTGTGGTCGTTGTGCGCCCCGCCGGAATAGACCTGCACGAACCGCACGCCGCGCTCGACCAGCCGACGCGCGAGCAAACACTTGCGCCCGTACTCGCGCGTCTCCTTGCGATCGATGCCGTACATCTGCTTGGTCTTCTCGTCCTCGTCGTCGATGGCGACGGCCTCGGGCGCCTCGGCCTGCATGCGGTAGGCCAGCTCGAAGCTGTTGATCCGCGCGGCGAGGTTCGAGTTGTCCGCCCGGCTCGCGGCGTGGTGCTGGTTCTGCGCGTTGAGGTGGTCGATCATCGCCCGCTGCATCTCGCGCGTCACGCCCTTGGGCGAATCCAGCGAGAGGATCGGCGTGCCCGTCGCGTTGACGACGCAGCCCTGGTAGCTCGCGGGCATGAACCCGCTGGTCCAGTTCTTCGCGCCGCTGATCGGCCCGCCGCTTTCGTCGAGCATCACCACGTAGCCCGGCAGGTTCTGGTTCTCCGTGCCAAGCCCGTAGTTCACCCAAGACCCCAGCGACGGGTAGCCGGACAAGATCCGCCCGCAGTTCATCATCAATAGCGCGCTGCCGTGCAAAGGCGAGTCGGCGTACATCGAGTGGATAAACGCGAGGTCGTCCACGTGCTGCGCGACGTTGGGGAACAGGTCCGAGACGTACTTGCCGCACTCGCCATACTGCTTGAACTTCCAGCGGGGCTCGACGATCCGGCCCTGGTTGCGGTGCCCGCCGCGGCCGAAGGTTTTCACCTCGATCGTCTTGCCGTCCATGCCGTACATCTTCGGCTTGTAGTCGAAGGTGTCGATGTGGCTCGGCCCGCCGTACATGAACAAAAAGATCACGCTCTTGGCCTTGGCCGGGAGCACCGGCGGCTTGGGCGCGAGCGGGTTCTCGTACGCCGAGCCGTCCGCGGCGACCGCCTGCTTGCTCAGCCACTCGGGGCCGAGCATGCTCGCGAGCGCGACCGCGCCGAAGCCCCCGCCCATCTGCCACATGAACTCGCGGCGGGTCCGGCCGCAGAAGTCTTTACGCTGTTTCGAATCAGTCATCACTGACTCCTTTTCTTACTGATGCGTGCTAAGCCGCGAGCGGCTTAGTCGAGGTAAACAAACTCGTTGAGGTTGTACAACACCAGGCAGAAGACCTTGAGCGCGTGCTCGCGGTCCAGGCCGTGCTCCCGCTTCATCCGCTCGACGAAGGCGACGTGTTCGGCGACCTGCGCGTCGTCCGGCGCTCGGCAGAGCACCAGACGCAGACCAAGACGCACCTGATCCTCCAGGTCGGCACCGGCCTGGTCGATCAGCCGGCCGGCAAACACCCGCGCTTCTTCCTGCATCGTTTCGCTGTTGAGCGTGATCAGCGTCTGCGTCGGCACCGTCGTCGTGAACCGCACCGGGCAGGGCGTGTCCGTCTCCGCCTGGTCCAGCGACAACAGCAACGGCTCACGCAGCGAACGCTTGACGAAGATGTACACGCTGCGCCGGTCACGCTCCTCTTCCGAGGACCGGCCCCAGGCCTGGTCGGGGCGCGACGCGGTCGCGAGCACCTCGTCGGGGATCTTCGTGTAGATGCTCGGGCCGAACTGCTTGGGGTTGAGCGAGCCGTTGACCGCCAGCAGCGAATCGCGGAACTCCTCGGCCGTGAGCCGACGCATGTCGAACCGCCAGAACAGGTTGTTGCCCGGGTCCTTGTCCATGCCCAACGCGTGCGCGGACGAGGACATCCGGTACGCCTTGCTGGTCATGATGAGCTTCTGCATCGCCTTGATGGACCAGCCGCGTTTGACGAACTCGGCGGCGAGGTAGTTGAGCAGCTCGGGGTGCGTCGGCCGTTCGCCGAGCTGGCCGAAGTCGCTGGTCGTGCGGACGATGCCCCGGCCGAACTGGTGGTGCCAGATCCGGTTGATCATCACCCGCGCGGTCAGCGGGTTGTCGTCGCTGGCTAACCAGTGCGCGAGCACGAGGCGCTGGCCGGTGGCGTTGAGTTCGGCGGGCAGCTCGGGGATGTCGGGGACTTCGCCGCCGAGCACCTTGGGGAAGCGTGGCGGGACCCGGTCGCCGGGCGAGTGGGCGCTGCCGCGCTCGTGGACGTGCTGGGTCGGCGCATCGCGCCCCTGCTCGTTGAGCACGAGCGCCGGGTAGGGCCGGGCGACCGGCTTAGCGAGCAGCTTCTCGAGGTCGGACTTGTCCGACTTGTACGCGTCGAACGCCTCTTTGCCCAGCACCTGTTCGCCGGTGGTGTCGAGCGCCGCGAGCAGCGCGACGCGCGGCTCGACGACGCCGGCGTAGACGCCGAAGTCCACGTAACGCTGCTTGCCGCGCGCCTTGGTGACCTTGATGGCCAGCGAATTAGAACCGACGACCAGCGCGTCGAGCGCCTGCGAGCGGAACTGCACGCGGACGTGGTTCGGGCCCGTCGGCTTCGGGCCATCGTGGACCTTGATGCCGTTGATGTAGACCTCGATGCCGCCTTGGTGCGCGGTCGAGAAGAAGAAGAACGAGGGGATCTCGGTCAGGCGGAAGTTCCGCCGAAGGTAGATCGCGTCGGTGTCCCATTCGTTGGGGAAGTAGGGCTTGTCGACGCCCGAGGCGAAGCCGCCCTTGGCGGTCGGCCACGCCGAATCGTCGAACTGCTGGACGTGCCAGCCCTTGCCGGGGTCCGACGTCGCGTAGCGCCAGGGCTGGGGCTGGTCCCGGCTGTCGGGCGCGATCGCGACGAAGTCGTTGTCCTTGAAGTCGCCCGTGACCTTCTGTTGGAAGGCCGACTCGGTCTTCGCGACCGACGCGCGCAGTTCCGCGACGCGGGCTTCCCACTGCTCGATCGCCCGGCGCTGCTCGTCGCTGCGCGGCACGTCGCGCAGATCCTTCGAAATGACGTCCTCACGCCCGCGCACCATCTCCTGGATGTTGTTGTAGAACGCGTAGAGCGCGTAGTAGTCGTCCTGGTGGATCGGGTCCTTCTTGTGGTCGTGGCAGCGGGCACAGCCCATCGTCGTCGCGAGGAACGCGCCGCTGGTCGTGTCCACGATGTCGGCGATGTAGTCCGCCCGGGCCTGCACGCGGTCCGTCGGCTCGTCGTCCCAGATCTGCAGCCGGTTGAAACCGGTCGCGATGTACGACTCCGCGTCGCGGTCCGGCAACAGGTCGCCCGCCACGTGTTCTTTGACGAACCGGTCGTACGGCTTGTCGTCGTTGAACGAGCGGATGAGGTAGTCGCGGTAGCGCCAGATGTTGCGCTTCTTGCCGTCGCGCTCGTAGCCGTTGGTCTCGGCGTAGCGCGCGATGTCCATCCAGTGCCGGGCCCACTGCTCGCCGTAGTGCGGCGAGGCGAGCAGCCGGTCGATGACCCGCTCCCACGCGCCGGGCCGGTCGTCGTTGACGAACGCCTCGATCTCCTCGGGCGTCGGCGGCAAGCCGGTGAGGTTGTAGCTCGCCCGGCGGATCAGCGTGACGCGGTCCGCCTCGTGGTTCGGCTTCAGGCCGTGCTCGGCGAGCTTCGTGTAGATAAACGCGTCGATCGGGTTCTCCGACCACGCCGGGTCGTCCACGCTCGGCACCGCCGGCTGGACCAACGGCTTGTACGCCCAGTAGTCCTTGCCCTCCTCGATCGTCAACGGCCCGTCGTGATGCTCGCCCCCGCCCTCGGGCTTGGCGAGCTGGCCCTGCTCGCCCGGCGTCCAGGGCAGGCCCATCGCGACCCACTTGGTCAGCGTCTCGATCTCCTTCTCGGGCATCTTGCCCGTCGGCGGCATCTCGTAATCGATGTCGCTGTAGCTGATCGCGCGGACGAACAGGCTCTTGGTGTGGTTCTCCCAGTCGATCGTCCCGCCGCTGATCCCGCCCTTGAGGAACAGGTCGCGCGTCGCGAAGTTCAACTCGCCCTCGACCTTCTCCCCGCCGTGACACCGGACGCACCGCTGCTCAAGGATCGGGCGGACCTGATCCTCGAAGAACGTCAACGCGTCCGGGTCGGCGTTGGCCGTCGCGGCGCTCACACCCCGCTCCGCCCGGTCGCCCGAAGACGCGCCGGGCTCGGCGTGGACCTGCCCCAGCAACAGCAGCCCGGCGCAAGCGAGCACCACCAGCCCGATCACTGAGGGCCACAACCGGCCAAGGCCGCGTCGCGGGTTGTTGATCAGCGTCTGCATACGGCTTCCTATCGTCAGTTCCATCCCGCCGGCACCCCTCGCCCATCGGGACCATTGATCACACATCGTGCCCGCAGCGCGCGAGAACACGCCTGCGGGGCCAGAACCCCTCTATTCACACTATAGGCGGAAATTGGATCGCCAAAATGTCATTTTGGTTGAGATTCATGCTAATTTAGACCGCCATGCCCCAACAACAGGCCAAGGGCCCAACCCGACCCATGCCCACGAAAGCCGCCGACCGCCCCGAGCAAGCCCGTGCCGCCGAAACGCCCCGGCGGTCGGTCCTGCTCGCCCTCGCCTGGTATGACCACCGCGCCCACCGCGGCGCTACACGCTACGCCCTCGAAAACGGCTGGCACCTCGACGCCACCATGGCCCAATCACAAGAGTTCGCCCACGGCTGGCAGGGCGACGGCATCCTCTGCAAGCTCGGCTGCACCAGGCTCCACCCCAACTACCTCCACTTCGTCCGCGACCTCGGCCTCCCCGCCGTCGATCTCAGCGTCTTCGGCCGGGACATCGGCCTGCCCTCGCTCGAGTTCGACCCCCACGACATCGCCCGCCACGCCCGCCAACACTTCTACGAACGCGGCCTGCACCACTTCGCCTTCTTCCCCGACGACCCCGCCCCGCCCATCCGCTACCGCCAACACGCCTTCGCCAAGACCATGGCCGACGAGGGGCACGACGTCCACCAAATCCCCGCCTTCACCACGGGCGACGAAAAAATCAACTGGCAACAGGCCGCCCAACAGCTCGGCGAACACCTGCGCAACCTCCCCCGACCGCTCGGGGTCCTGTGCTTCTCCGACGAGTGGGGCCTCAAGGTCCTCGAAGCCTGCCAACGCGTCGGCCTGAACGTCCCCGAAGACGTCGCCGTGCTCGGCATCAACAACAACACCCTCGTCTGCGAGTCGCTCAGCGTCCCGCTCTCCAGCGTCGCGCTGGACATGGAGGCCTGGGCCTACCACGCCTGCGAAATGCTCGACGCCATCATGGACGGACAGCCCGCGCCCACCGGCCTCACGCCCTTCCCCACCGACGGCGTCGTCACCCGAAAGAGCACCGACGTCGTCGCATGCGACCACCCCGAGGTCGCCAAGGCCGTCCGATTCATCGCCGACCACTACCACCGACCCATCGGCGTGGACGACGTCGTCCAGGCCACCCGCCTGACCCGGCCGGGCCTCAAACGCGCCTTCACCAAGCACCTGCGACGGTCCATCCGCGAAGAGGTCCAACGCGTCCGCGTCCGCCACATCAAACGCCTGCTCATCGAGACCGACTACACCATCGAGACCATCGCCGAGGAGGTCGGCCTCGCCGGCGCCCGCCAGCTCTACCAAACCTTCGAACGCGTCGAAACCCTCACCCCCCGCCAATACCGCCTCAAACACCGCGAAGCCGGCGTCCACCGCTAATCCCTCGCCAAACCGTGCGCACGCCCAATAATCGGAATCACTGCCCTCCCGCCACGCCACCGCGGTTCCAACCCCCCGCGCGCACAAACAGCGCGCACGCACCCACCACCCGCCCACGCCCCCGGCGTGCCCGCTCGCAGTCACGCCGGGGGCAAAAAAGGCAGCAGTACCACATTTGATACTGCTGCCTTCGCTTTTTTACGCTTCAGGCTTATTTAGCCA
>JBKAGS010000012.1:0-25971 GCA_046290505.1 Phycisphaeraceae bacterium
AGCCGGTAGCCCCAGCATTCGACGGTCTGGTTGGGCTTGACGTCCAGCGTCGGCGGGTCGTAGGGCAGCCAGGCGGTGTCACGCGAGGGCAGCCGCTCGGTGCCGCGCGGCAGGACGAACTGGGTGAAGATCGGCTGGGGCGGGGTCTGGACAGGGGGCTTGGGGCGGCTCGGCCCGGGCGTGTCCGGTGCCTGGGGCCCGTTCTCATCGTCTTCTTTCGGCTCAAACGGGTTGATGATCACCCCGCCGTCGCTGAGATACACCACGTCCAGGTCTTTCTTGTTGGTGAAGAAGGACGAGTTTTGATACGGCTGCCGGCTCGCTTCGACGCCCGGGCCGATCAGGCCGCGTTCGCGCAGCCGTTCGGTGAGCGACTTGCCGGTGTCTTTTTCCATCAACGGCTCGGCCTCGGCAAGCACGGCTTGATGAGCGTGGTAATTGTAAAAGTTCGCCATCAGGTTCCCGCCGATCAGGATGAGCACGAACTGCCAGGCGACGGGTTTGAAGATGATCTTCCATCGCGTGGTGACCAGCAGCAGGTAGCAGGCGAGCACCATCCCGCCGATGACCAGGTCCGAGCCGCCGAAGGATGCGAGGATGCCCTGTCGGCTGACCAAGCCCAGCAGCAACAGCGGCGTGACGAGCAGCAGCATGAAGCTGATCGCCCCGCCCATCAAGACCATCGCGATGGCGACGCCGAACAACGAGAGCAGGTACATGTCCCAGGGGAACTGTTCCCAGGCCTGCGCGGGCGCGTCGGACATGGCCGCGAGAACAAAGATGAGGTGGCAGATGGGCGCGGCGATGGCGGGCAGGATGATGAGCCAGATCGCCGTGCCGTCGCCGTCCATCGTCAGGCGGTGGAGCATCCAGACGCCGAAGGCCGCGACACCGATGACGATTCCCAGCCCGCCGAGTTGCGCGACGCCCTTGACCACTTCGCCCCCGCCGATGAGCACGAACAGCGAGCCGGCGACCAGCAGCGCCGTGAGGGCGTAGAACGCGATCAGCACCAGGGGGGATTCCTGTTCCTGGCGGGGCAGGAACAGCCGCCGGCCGATCATGCCAAGCCCAACCAGGCCGGCCAGGATGCCGAGCGTCACCATGCCCGCGGGGTCCGCCGCGTCAACCGGTTCGACCGGCCACTCCTTGACCATCGATCGCGCCTCGGCGACCTTGTCCATCGGCACGCGGAAGCCGCTGAAGACCAGCAACAACACCGCGCCGATCACCAGGAACACCCCGCCCATGCTCACGTGCCGGACCTTGGGCAACTGCTTGCCGCCGGAGCCGGACTGTGGCGCGGTCGTGAACGCCTGCCACATGTCGTGCAGCGCGGCGACGGGGTTCTGCTTGCTCGATTGGCGTTTGCCGGCACGGGCCGAAGGCGCCAACGGGACCACGGCCGCGGCGGCTTCGAGCATGTTCGTCTCGCCGGCGGGCGACGCGGAGGCGGGCGCGGTCGGCGCGCTCGTCGGCGTCGGCGGCTCGTCGGCGAGCTGCGCGAGGTCGTCCATCGAGAAGACCTCGTCCGGCCGGGCGGGCTCGGCCGGGCCGTCGCCCATCGCTTCGAGCTCGTCGATCGAAAAGACTTCGTCGTCATCGTCGGCCGGGGCGGGCTTGGGCACGCGCATCTTCGCGCCGCAGGCCTTGCACTTCGCGCCGCGACCGGCGAGCTCGGCGGCCACGCGGTACGCCTTGCCGCAGGACTCACAGTGAAACGAGATCTTCGCTTGGTCAGGCATGACGCGCCCCGGCCCCAGTGGTGAATCGGACCCCACACTTATATCACACCGACCGGCAGATTGACGACAACAAATCCCACACAAACCACGCCCAAGCCAGCGCGACACACAGACGCGTTTGCCCGCCATGCGCCGACGCGGGTATCCTGCCCGCCATGGCCCACCCCATCAGCAAAGAGACCGTCCGCGAGGTCGCCAGGCTAGCCAGGTTAAACCTCACCGACGACCAGGCCGCCCGCTTCGCCAGCCAGCTCGGCGACGTCCTGGGCGCGATCGATCAGCTCAAACAACTCGACGTCGAGAACGTCAAGCCCATGCCCCACGCGCTGGACCAGCTCAACGTCTTCCGCGAGGACCAAGAAACGCCGGGCATGTCGGTCCCGTCCGCCCTCGCCAACGCGCCGGACAAAGACGAGCCGTTCTTCAAGGTGCCCAAGGTGCTCGGCGACGGGGGCGGGGCTTAAACGGAACGCTTGCTTGAACCCCCCTCCCTCGAGGGAGGGGAGTTAAGAATGAAGATGGACGTAACCCAAACCACATTGACCGAACTGCGCGACGCGATCGCCGACAAGAAGTTGTCGGCCGTGGACGTGACGCGCGCTTACCTCGAACGCATCGACCATTACAACACGCCCTTCAACGCCTACCGCGAGGTCATCGGCGACTACGCGCTCACACGCGCCCACGCCGTGGACAAGGGCGAGGTCACCGGCAAGCTCGCGGGCGTGCCCATCGCGATCAAGGACTGCATGTGCCACCGCGAAGGCACCACGGCGTGCTCGTCCAGGATGCTCGAACACTACCGCTCACCCTTCACCGCCACCGCGATTCAGCGGCTCGAAGACGAGGGCGCGGTCATCCTCGGCAAGACGAACATGGACGAGTTCGCGATGGGCTCGTCCACCGAGAACTCGGCGTTCGGCGTGACGAAAAACCCGTGGGACACCCGGCGCGTGCCGGGCGGCTCGTCGGGCGGGTCCAGTTGCGCGATGGCCGCCGACCTCGCCGCCGCGACCCTCGGCTCGGACACCGGCGGGTCGATCCGCCAGCCCGCGTCGATCACCGGCGTCGTCGGGTTCAAGCCGACCTACGGCCGGGTCTCGCGCTGGGGGCTCGTCGCCTTCGCCTCCTCGCTCGACCAGATCGGTACGTTCAGCCACACCGTCGCCGACACCGCCCTGCTCTGCCAGGTCATGTTCGGCAAGGACCCCCGCGACTCGACCAGCGCCGCGATCGACGTGCCCGATGATCTGCACGACGTCGACAGCGGGCTCGACGCCTTGGCCTCCGGGGGCGGCAAATTACGCATCGGCATCGCCAAGCAGTACCTTCGGGAAGGCGCGAACGAGCCGGCGGTCACCCAGGCGTTCAAAGAGGCGCTCGACGTGTACAAGTCGTTGGGTGCCGAGATTGTTGAAGTGGACCTGCCGCACACCGAGCACGGCATCCCGTGCTACTACATCGTCGCGACCGCCGAGTGCTCGAGCAACCTCGCGCGGTACGACGGCGTGCACTTCGGCCACCGCACGCAAACACCCGCGCCGGCCGGCGAAAACCCGATCCATCATTTGTACTGCCAGTCGCGGGCCGAGGGCTTCGGCGACGAAGTGAAGCGCCGCATCGTGCTGGGCACCTACGCGCTGTCGTCCGGCTACGACGAGAAGTACTACGACCTCGCGCTGCGGACAAGACGCCTCATCGCCGGCGACTTCGACACCGCGTTCCAAAGCTGCGACGCGATCCTGTGCCCGACGACGACCGGCCCGGCGTTTCGGATCGGCGAAAAAGCCGACGACCCGCTGGCGATGTACATGAACGACATCTACACCGTCACCGCCAACCTCGCCGGCATCCCCGGCATCTCCCTGCCCGGCGGCTTCGCGAAAGAAGACGGCAAGCAACTACCCGTCGGCGTCCAACTCTTGGGCAAAGCCTTCGACGAACAACGCCTGCTCCGCATCGCCCGGCTGTACGAACGCGAGACGAATCACGGGCAGATACGACCAGCACTTTCATAGTTCGTTTTTGAACCGCCAAGGCGCCAAGTTCGCCAAGGAAGGCAATCAGGCACGATGAAAGCAAGCTTCAATCTTATTGTGCTCTATACCGAGAATCGAGACCAGTTACGGAATGAATGGAGTGCCTTTGGCTTAGTCTTCAAAGAGCATCGGCACGGCAGCGGACCTATCCATGATGCATGTGAAATGGATGACCTCTGCCTGGAGATTTATCCTGCATCAGCCACCAATCCACCAACCCATACACGTTTGGGTTTAACTGTTTTGGACATCCACACGGCGATGAAAGAAGCCAATAAGATTGGGGCCGAAACCAAGCTCGCTCCAAAAGAATCACCGTGGGGCATCCGTGCCGTTATCCAGCTTCAAAGTGGTATTAAACTTGAGTTGACACAGCCAAACTAGATCTGCCTTCCTTGGCGTCCTTTGCGCCTTGGCGGTTCAAAACCAAACCCCGAAAACTACAGCCATGGCCAAGAACTCCAAGCTCTACTTCGGCATCGACCTGGGCGGCACCAACATCCAGGCGGCGATCTACGACCCGACGGACAACAAGGTCGTCGTGCGCGACGGCACGAAGACCAAGGCGAAGGACGGCGCCGACGCCGTGCTCGGCCGGATCGAGAAGCTGTGCAACAAGCTCATCGACCAGGCGAAACTCAAGCCCGAGGACATCAGCGGGCTGGGCATCGGCGCCCCGGGCGCGATCGACATCGAGACCGGCGTCGTGCTGCGTGCGCCTAATCTTGGCTGGGACAAGTTCCCGCTGCGCGATGAACTCTCCAAGCGTTTCGCGTTCGACGTGACGGTGGATAACGACGTGAACGTCGGCGCGTGGGGCGAGTACAAGGCGGGCGCGGGCAAGGGGCACGACGAGCAGATGGCGATCTTCGTCGGCACGGGCGTGGGCGCGGGGCTGGTGCTGGGCGGGAAGATCTACCACGGCACGAACCACACCGCGGGCGAGATCGGCCACACCGTCATCGCCGGCCGGGGCGCGCTGGGCCACCGCACGGTCGAAGACATGGCCAGCCGGACCAACATCGTCCGCAACCTCCAGCACCTGATCGAGTCGAATTACGACAGCATCGTCCCGGAGCTGGTCGACGGCGATTTGTCGAAGATCCGCTCGAAGATCCTCGCCCAGGCGTTTGAGAAGGACGACGCGCTGGCGGTCGAGGTGATCACCGACGCGGCGCGGTACGTGGGCATGGCGATCGCCAACGCGGTGACGCTGCTGAGCCTGCCGTGCGTCGTCGTAGGCGGGGGCGCGACCGAGGCGCTGGGCAAGCCGTGGATGAAGCTGATCCGCGCGTCATTCGAGAAGCACGTGTTCCCCGCGGCGCTGCGGGACACCGCGATCGTGCCCAGCGCGCTGGAGGACAACGCGGGGCCGATCGGCGCGGCGTTGCTTGCGGCCGAGCGCCTGGGCTGATCACCTGTCCCCGGGTGCGCGGTTTTGTTTATCGTTAGGCTTAAGTTTGCCTCGGTATGAAAATTTTCTGTGATTCGTGGTAGCGTTGCGCTTGATTCGTGTTCAGTTCTCGCGCACAATCATGATTGAAGTGGGGTAAGTCTTCTATCGCTGCAGTTCCCGCTTTCCCGGATGTGCTTTCTCCCCTCCGCCCCGTTGTCGCTTCGGAAGCGGGGGTTTGTTGGGGGGGGGTATAAACACGGCGTGACCGGCAGATTTTGTTGTCTAGCGGGTGCCGAGGAGTCGCGTCATTCCGCCGCGGCCCCGACATGGGACGCTGCGCGTCGCCCGCTAAACTTGTGTTGCGCTTCCGTTAGCCAGTCGTCGACACCCATACGCGGCGCGTGCGTGGCCCGTCGAACTCGCAGAACCACACGCCCTGCCACCGGCCCAGTAGCAGCCGGCCCTCTCGGACGATCACGGTCACGCTGCTGCCCATCATCGACGCCTTGACGTGCGACGCGCTGTTGCCCTCCGCGTGCTGATCGAACGGCTCGCGCCAGGGCACCATCTTGTCCAGCCGCTTGAGCGTGTCGTGGACCACGTCCGGGTCCGCGTTCTCGTTGATCGTCACGCCCGCGGTCGTGTGCGGGATGTACACCAAGGCGTGCCCATCGACCAGGCCCGCGTCGGCGACGACGCGCTGGACCTCGCTGGTGATCTCGACCATCTGGTCGCGCTGCCGGGTCTGGACGGTGAGGGTCTGCATGGGTTGCTATTCGAGGTTGCCGTTCTCGAACGCGCGCTTGACGATGGTGGGCAGCAGGTAGTTCGCCCCGCGGTAGACGAAGACCTGTCCGGTGACGACGAACGGGACGTCGTCGCCCTGCTCTCGGACGGTCTGTTCCATCGTTTCCAGCAGCTTGCAGGCCTGCATGATCATCGGCGGCTCGGGCGCGGTCGGGTCGTCGGCGTCGAGGACAAACAGCGCGTGGGCGCCGTCGGACGTGCGGATGAGCCGCCCGGTGCGGGCGATGAGGAACGCGCCTTCCTTCTTCAGTTCCGCCTGCGGCTGGTTGGGGTCCAGGCTCTCGAGCAGCGGGTCGGCGAGCAGGCGCGGCGTGGCCACCGGGTCCAGCCGGGGCGCGTCGTCGGTGCCGCCGGCCGCGCCCGGTGTCGGCGCATCGCGGCGCTGCTTGAGCAGTTCTTCGAGCACCTGCTCCGCCGAGGGTGTCGCGCCGGGCTCGTCGCCGGCCGCGTCGGGCTTGCTCGGGTCGTTGGCCTGCGGGTCGCCGGTCGTATCGGGCGTAGCCGGGTCTTCGGCCGGGGCGGTCGCGTCTTGGGGATCGGGCGGCGCGTCGTTGTCTGCCTCGTGCTGCGCGCCTGCTGCTTCTTCGATCAGCCAGGGCTTGGGCTGGGCGGTGGGCAGGAGGTAGTTGACCCCGCGGTAGGTGTGGACTTCGCCGGTGATGGTGAAGCGCAGGCGGTCGCCGCGGCTTTCCTGCAGGCGTTCCATCGCTTCGAGGGCCATGCACGGCGCGAGGACCATCGCGAGCGGCTTGTCGTCGCCGGCCTCGGGGTCGGCGTCGAGGATAAAGACGGCGTAGCCGTGGTCGGCGGTGGGGCGCAGCTTACCGTCGCGTTTGCGGATCGCTTCGCCCTCGCGCCGCAGCGCGGGCAGCGGCTCGCCGGGCGCGACCCCGAGCGTGCGCGGGTCGATCTTCACGCTGAGCGCCGGCACGCCGAGGATCCCCTCGACCTGGTGCACCGCGGGCGCGCGCTGCGGCTCGACGGCGAGTCCCTCATCCCTGCCCGACAGCGGGTCCTGCGCCGAGCCTTGCTCGCCGATGGTCACCTCGGCCGGCTCGTCGGCTACGTCGTTCGCGTCTTGAGCGACGTGCGACACCGCGGGCAGCGTCGCGAGCAGGACGGCGAGAGCGGATCGTTTCACAAGCATCGGCGTGGCTCCCTGAGGGTCGGCGGATCGACCGCACACAACACCATAGCCGGATCATCGCCCGATCGCGACGGCAGGCAACGAAAAAACGCGGCGATCGCCTGACCGTCCGATCAAACCGCGGGCGGCGATTCATGATTAACGCCCTGGCCAAACGCCCGCAGCGAACCGCTGCGCGGACGGAAGGTGAAGGAGCTTTGCCACGCAGCGGACCGATGCGGGCGATTGAAACAACGACGGCGTCAAACCTCTGCCCCCGCGTCCCGCATCAGTTCGCGCGCCGCGACTGCGGCGATCTGGAACAGCTCCTCGCGCGACTTGCCTTGCAGCGACGTGTCGCCCCGGCCGTGCACGTTGGTCGCCAAGACCGCGTCGGACATGAACAGGTGCGGCTCGAGGGTGCATGGGCCCGACCAGCCGGTCTTCACCGCGTCGGCGAGGATCTCGTTCGCCATCGTGTCGCCCCGGCCGATCGGTACGTGGTCGCCGCTGCGCTTCTGGTCCTTGAAGTGCAGCGCATCGGTGATCGGCTTGAGCCGCTGCCAGTTCGCCCACGGCTCGGCCCCGGTGCGCAGGTAGTTGGCGAAGTCGTAGATGAGCTTGAAGCCGTCGCCGCGCAGCTCGGCGAGCTCCTCGACCTGGTCGGGGTGGTCGCCGTAGACCTCGGTCTCGTTCTCGTGGTACAGCACCAGGCCGTGGTAATTCGCGCGGTCGATCATGCGCTTGAGCTTGTCGAACGCCTGCGCTTTCCACGCCTGCCGCGGCAGGCCGGGCTTGTTGTAGAAGCTGAACATGCGGACGTTGGTCGCGTGGAAGACCTTGTGCATCTCGCCGAGGTGGTCGATGCGCTCCAGCTCGATCTCGACCGGGTCGCTGATGTCGGTCTTGCCGATCGGTGAGCCGTACATGCCGACTTCGATGCCCGCGTCGTCGAGCTTCTGCTTGACTTGTTCGGCGTGCCTGAACGGCAACTCAACAATGTTAATCCCGTCTACCGTGCGCAGGTCAACGTGATTGATGTTTGCTTGCGTGAGCGCGGCGATCTGATCGTCGGCGCTGTCGGCGGCTTCGTCGGCAAACGCGCTGAGGGTCCAGGTCATGATGAATCAATCGGTCGGGGGTGGTCGGGGGTTTTATTCGGCGGCCTGGGGCTCACCCGGCTGGTCAGTCAAACCGGTCGAAGGCTCAACCGGCGTCTCGTCGGCCGGCTTCACTTCCTCGTACTTCGGTGGGGTCTGGCCGGCACCGGGTGCCACGAGCAGGCCCGGGTCGAGGCGTTCGATCTGGAAGTTGCGGGTCTGGGTGCGCTCGACGACCCAGCCGTCGAAGAAGTCCCACGCGAGGTGGACCTCGACGAACTCGCGCGGGCGCAGCGACCCGGGCCGGATCACGTCCACGCGGGCCAGGCCGCCTCGGGCGCTGATCTCGCGGACCTCGACGAGCGCGTACTCGTCGCTGGGCGTCATGCCCTCGGCGAAGACGTTGTCGGGCAGCTCGGCGACGATCGACATCGCGACGCGGTCGGTCGTGCCTGCGGGGAAACGCACGCCGACGTCCCCGGGGATCGGCGACTGGGCGAGCAGGTGCTGGAGCGCGCGCTTCTCGATCTTGATGACGGTCAGCTGGTTCGGGTCGTTGATCGCCAGGTCACTGCCGTCGTTGGGCACGTTGATGTACGTCGGGTTGTTGCAGCCGGTCAGCAGCAGCGCGGCGGTCAGCAGGAGCAAGCACGATCGGATCATGGCGTCGGCCCTCGTTGGGTGGCGTGGTGAAAACGATTGTAGCAACGCGGGGCGGGGGTGACGAACAGGCGGCAATCGAATGCGATGACGCAGCCGCCGGGCAACGCCCGGGGGTCGACCGCAAGAGCGTGTTGATGATGGCGCGATCGAAGGGCTTTGAGACGTTGAGCGCTTACTCAACCCCCGCGCGTTGCGCGGCGGCTACATCCGTTTGTGCAATCCGATTCGCTATGGTGCGTGGTGCTTGACCGCCAGCGCGTCGCGCGGATCGTCGGGCAGCTCGATCTCGTAAAAGCCTTGGCCGTCGGGGTCGTCGCCGCTGGTCATGCACGGTGCGCCCGCGTCGATGCAGGTGAACGGCACGCCCGAGCCGTCGCCCGGTTCGTGGTGCCAGGGCTTGTGGATGTGGCCGTGCAGGTAAACGACCCGGGCCTTGCACTGCTCGAGCACCGCGCGGAGCTGATCTCTTTCTTCGAGCGCGTGCGAGTCGTGCTCGTGGACACCGCTGGGCAGGGCGCAGGGGTAGTGACAGAGCACGACCACGCCCAGGGTTTCGTCGAGCGACGCGAGGTATTCGCTGGCCGCCTTGAACTGCGTCCTGCCCAGCCGGCCGCGCGCGTTGTAGAACCGCGGGACCGCGCCGTCGAGCGCGAGCAAACGCCAGCGGTCGGTCAGTTCGCGCGTGTGCGGGAACGCGTCCGGCACCAGCTTGTCGAGCATCCGGTCGATCCGCTTCGAACGCGACGCGGCGAACGTGTACCGGTCGTGGTTGCCCGGCACCAGCACCGTCGGCAGCTTGTCGGTCAACGGGGACAACGCCTTGGCGACGTCCACAAACTCCTGCTTGAGCGCCGTCGTCGTCAGGTCGCCGCTCAACAAACACAGGTCCGGGTGCAGCGCGATCGCCTCATCGATCATCCCCGCGAGAAGCCCGTGCCGAAACGTCTTGCGGCGGTTGAGCAGCAGGTTGGTCTGCCCGAGCAAACGCTTGGACAGCAAGTGCCAGGGCGCGAGCCACAGGCGGTAGAAGTGGATGTCGCCGAAGAGCACAATACGCATCAACCCGCTCCGATCGGCTCACCGCACTCGACGTGCTCCGCTTCGTCGGGGACCGTCGCGTCGTAGGGCGCGCCCGGGCCGTCCTCGGCGTACCACCGGTCGAGCACGCGCTGCCAGTCGGCGAGGTCTTTGGTCAAGATGAAGCGCTTTTTCACCTCGTCGCCGCGCGGGTGGTGTCGGGAGAACTTGATGCCGAACTTGCGCATCATGCGCCCGGCCATGTGTTCGCCGTGCAGCTGGGCGCTGATCTGGAAGTGTTCGAGCAGGACGTCGCGCTGCTGGAAGATCGTCGGGCTGGTGCGGGCGGCATCACGGTCACCGCGCATCAGCGCGCGGGCCTGCTGGAAGAACCAGGGGTTGCCGATGCAGCCGCGGGCGACGGAGACCCAGTGCACGCCGGTCTGTTCGATCATGCGGAAGACGTCGGGCGCCTGCCAGATGTCGCCCGAGCCGCCGAGGGTGAAGCTCGAATCTCGGATCTCGGATCTCGGATTGTCAGATTCGAGATGATCGATTCGAGATTCGAGATTCCCTCGGCGTAAGCCGAAGTGCTCGACGATCTGCCTTAGCTCGTCCCAACTCCCCGGGCCGATGTACTTCTGCTGGACGGTCCGGCTGTGGACGGTCGCGCCGCTGTACCCGAGGTCGATCACGGCCTGGAGGATGCGCTGGAAGTTGGCGGTCATCTCTGGCGTGTCGTCGTAACTACGCCGGAGCTTGACGGTCATGGGCACGTCGTCGGAAACGGTGTCTGACACCTTTTCGAGGATGGCGATCGCCTCGTCGGGGGCCGAGAGCAGGTGCCCGCCGCGGGCCTTCTTCTTGATCTTCTTGACCGGGCAGGCGAGGTTGACGTCGACGACGTCGTAGCCTAGGTCGACGAGGATCTTCGCGCCCTGGGCGATGTCGGCCGGGTGGCTGCCCATGAGCTGGCCGCACAGCGGCGCGTCCGGGCCGTGGTCGCCGGGCTTGAGCCTGGCGTGTTCCAGGGCCTTGCCGCCCTGGATGAGGAAGTGGTCGAGCATGGCCTCGGTGATGCAGTAGGGGCATCCGTGGCGGCGCGCGACCAGGCGCATCGCGGCGTCGGAGTAGCCGGCGAGGCCCGCCTGGTAGAACGGCGCGTCGATCTGGATGGGCGTGTAGCGCTTGCCCGGTTTGCCGAGGGTCAGCATCACGGTCATTATACGTGCCATGAGCACGCGACTTCGCAAGCACGCACCTCGTTTCAATCAACGCATCAACAGCCCCCACCGCGAGGTGGGGGTTCGGCCGCAGCCTCACTTGAACCCCCACCTCGCGGTGGGGGCGATGGTGTACGGCATGAGATCGGCTTGTGTGCTGCTGTCGCTCATTGGCTTGCTCGCCTGCGTCGGCTGCTCGACGCTGCGCGACACGACCGCCCCGCCGCAGACCGTGGACCGCCTGTCCAGGCTGGACTACCCCGCCGATGCGCCGCACCAGGCCCACGGCGACAAGGACCACCTGGACATCTACCTCGTACGCAGCGGCAACGACCTGCGACTGGTCAACCGCACGGCCAACAGCGTCTCGGGGATGCAGCTCTGGCTCAACGGCCAGTACGTCGCCGACAGCGGCACGATCCTGATCGGCACGGACAACGTGCGCAAGCTGACCGACTTCGTCAACCGTTTCAAGGAGCCCTACCCCGTCGGCACCTTCCTCAACCCCGACCAGACCCAGCCGCTGGTCCTCGCCGAGTTGTACGACCCCGCGACCCAGCGCCGCCACCGCCTGCTGGTCAGGCCCGGCAACGAGGCGGACATCCTGCCGTTCGAAGACTTCAATAACTGATTCGAGCACGCTCGATTCCCGGGGAGGGCGAGGCTCCCGCCGAGCCGGGGATCATCTGGAACATGCGGCTCGGCGGGAGCCTCGCCCTCCCATCCATCCCATCCTTTGATTTACAACACGACACGAACATCGCCAACATCGACAGGACACCCCACCCATGACCGGCCAACAACTCTGGCGACGCTACCAGCAAAACCTCTGCGACTGCCCGACGCTGGGCCTGTCGCTCGACGTCTCGCGTGTCCGATTCACCCCCGCGTTCATGAAGAAGATGCGGCCCGCGATCGAGCGGGCCTACGACGCGATGAACGGGCTCGAGGCCGGCGAGATCGCCAACCCCGACGAGGGCCGGATGGTCGGGCACTACTGGCTGCGCAACCCCTCGCTCGCGCCCAGCGACGACATCGGCAAGTCGATCACCAAGACGATCCGCGCGATCAAGACCTTCGCCACGAGCGTCCACAGCGCCAAGGTCAGCCCGCAGCTGTCGCGCAAGTTCACCGACGTGCTCGTGGTCGGCATCGGCGGGTCGGCGCTCGGGCCCCAGCTCGTCGCCGACTGCCTGGGCACCGGGCGCGACAAGATGCGCGTCCACTTCATGGACAACACCGACCCCGACGGCATCGAGCGCACGCTCAAGTCACTCCGCAGCCGGCTCAAGAGCACGCTCGTGCTCGTCGTGTCCAAGTCCGGCGGGACGCCCGAGACGCGCAACGGCATGCTCGAGACCCAAGCGGCCTATAAGAAGCTCGGGCTCACCTTCGGCCGGCACGCCGTCGCGATCACCGGCGAAGACTCCAAGCTCGACCAGTACGCGAAGAAGAACAAGTGGCTCAAGCGTTTCCCGATGTGGGACTGGGTCGGCGGGCGCACCAGCGTGATGAGCGCGGTCGGCCTCTTGCCCGCGGCGCTGCAGGGCCTGGACACCGACGCGCTGCTCGAAGGCGCGGCGGAGATGGACCGCGTCACCCGCAGCAAGACCACGCGCGAGAACCCCGCCGCGATGCTCGCGCTCATGTGGCACTTCGAGACCAAGGGCAAGGGCGCGAAAGACATGGTCGTGCTGCCTTACAAAGACAGGCTGCTGCTGCTGTCGCGCTACCTCCAACAGCTTGTGATGGAGTCGCTGGGCAAGGAGCTGGACCTCGACGGCAAGAAGGTCAACCAGGGCATCGCGGTGTACGGCAACAAGGGCTCGACCGACCAGCACGCCTACGTCCAGCAGCTGCGCGACGGGTTGAACAACTTCTTCGCGACGTTCCTGGTCGTGCTGCAGGACGCCGCGCTGACGGGCAAGCCGGGCAAGGCGCCGATCGAGGTCGAGCCGGGCGTGACGAGCGGGGACTACCTCAGCGGGTTCTGGCAGGGCACGCGGCAGGCGCTCTACGAGTCGGGCCGGGCGAGTTTGACGCTGACACTGGACAAGCTGGACGCGCGATCGCTTGGCGCGGTGATCGCGCTGTACGAGCGGGCCGTGGGTTTGTACGCGGAGCTGGTGAACATCAACGCGTACCACCAGCCGGGCGTCGAGGCGGGCAAGAAGGCGGCGGGCGTGGTGCTCGCGGTGCAGGCGAAGGTGCTCGCCGCGTTGGCCGAAGCGCCGGACCGGCTGTTCAGCACCGAAGAGGTCGCGGGCGCGATCGGCGAGCCCGACGCGGTCGAAACCGTGTACCACGTGCTCGAGCACCGCGCGGCGAACAAGCTCGGCGTCATCAAGGACGGCGAGCGCTACCGGGCGAAGTAATCCGTTCAATCACGCGCAAAGAATGCCACTGACAAGCGGAGTCCGCGGAGCTCGTCGGTGCGACCGCCCGACCCCCGGGCGTGGCCCGGCGGCGACGACACACCTCGGTCTACGATCCGCAGCGCGACGTAGCCGCCGCGTCACCACGCGGGGAACAACGCATCGCAGACGCGTCAACGCGATCACCCCACCGCGCGCTCGTGGGCGTGTTACGGCTCGTCTCCCGCTCGTAGTCCGGCGGCTACGGCCCGGGTCATTCAGTCACTGCGCGTCCTCTTGCTTCGGCTGCGGCCCGAACAGGAAGGACCCGTTGCCGTTGCTGTCGTCGTTGTCCAGCACGCTGGTGACCGATGAACCGGTCGTGGTGGTGGGCAGTCTGCGCGTGAGCAGCGCGTGCATGAGGTAGGGGTTGTCGAAGCCGGCAACGAGGCGCGTGGGCAGCGGCTCGGGGGTCGAGGGCGTGTTGGGGCTGCTCGGCGGGTTGTCGCCGTAATACACGCTGCCCGACGCCTGCGCGGGCGTGCGGTAGTCGAGCGTGTAGTTCATGCCGTCGGTCAGCGGCGAGAGCCGCCAGGGGTCTTCCATGTCCACCAGTTCGGCGAGCGACATCGCCGCGGCGGTGGCGTAGGCCGGGTCGTCGAGGCGCTCGAGCAGGACCCCGATGAGCTTGCCGTTGCCGCGGACCGCCGAGGCCTTGGCGAGCGCGAGGCCGACGTACGGGTCGTGGCCCCAGGCGTCGGCGATGACATCATCGATCGTCGCGGGCGTGTCGCCGGAGAAGACGAGCGCCGAGGCGAGCGCTCGGCGGGCGAGCGGGTCGTTGTCGCTTCGGACCTCGGTGATCTGGGTGAGGTACTTCTCGGCGAGCGCGGGCGCTTCGGGGTCGTCGAGCATCGCGAGCGCCTCGACGATGTAGCCGTAGAGCGCTTCTTCGCCGGCGTCCAGGTTTTGCAGCGCCTCGTGCAGCGGCTCGCGGAAGCCGTCGAAGCCGCTCAGGCCCATGCCGATCGCCGCGGCGCAGCGGACGTCGGTCCGCTCGTACTTGTTCTCGAGCGCGCGGGTCAAAGGCCGACTGAGCTTGCCGACCGCGTGGTTCCACCGCCCCGACGCGTTCAGCGACAGCGGGCGTTCCCGGCCGAGCCTGGTGTCTTCGTTCATCCGTTGCAGCATCAGCCCCATCGCGACCGCGGCGTACCCGCGCGCGGGGTGCTCTTTCTGCTCGAGGTACTTGGTGTCGGACACGACCTTGGCGCGATGGCTGACAAACGATCCCTGATCGCTGGCGAAGCGGTACACCTTGGCGGTCGTCTTGCCCTGGATCAGATCGACCAGCGCATCGAGGTTGTCGTTGAGGTCGCCGTCGGGCGTGGCCTGCATCGCCAGCGCGAGCGCCGCCGGGCCGCGCTCGTAGTTCGCCACGCGCAGCGCGATGAACTCGGGCGGCACCCCCTCGTCGTGCTTGCTCGGCTCCGCGGGGCCTTCGAGCACGGCCCGTCGCAGCGCCTTGTTGAGCGCCAGGCCCTGCTTGCCCGGGGCCGGGGGCATCTCCATCAGCGCCAGCATCGCCGACACGCTCAGCTGCTTGCTGACGTCGAACGCGACCGGCGACTGCCAGACCGTGCCCTCGCTGATCGTGCGGAACACGGTCAGCCCCGCGAGCTGGTCCTGGTGCTCGATCACGTTCGTCAGCAGGCCGTAGGGCTTGTGCCGTCGCATCGTTGGCTTGGACATGAGCGCCTGCGACACCGAGTACGGGCTGAGCAGTTCTTCGATCGCCTGGCCCATGATCCGGTCGTTCGCCTGCGTGTCGTGCTGCTGAAGCGCCCACAGCGCCATCCGCTGGACCTCGGCGACCTCGCTGTTGCGCATCTTCATCACCAGGAACTGCCGCTCCGCGTCGGTCAGCTTCGACAGCAAGCCAAACGCGGCGACCCGCGCGATCTGGTCGTCGGGCATCACCGCCCACAAGAACTCGTCGGTCAGCTTCGCCCGGCTCTCGGGCGTGTCGAGCAGGCCCAGCGCCAGCCAGCCCGCGACGCGGACGCGCACCTGCCCGTCGCCGACCAGGCCCAGCGGCCAGGGCTCGCCCTCGGGGCCGAGGATCTGCTCGTGCGACGACGACAGCGGCGCGTCCGCCACGATCAGCTCGAGCAGCTTGTCGTAACGCAGCCGGGCCAGCGCCACGACCGCGCCGGCCTTGGTGTAAGGGTCGGCGTCGGCGTCCTTGAGGATCGGCACCAGCTTGTCGATCACGGCTTGCCGGTGCGGCTCGACGGCGTTGAGCCGCTGGAACGACCAACGCGCCCGCGCATCGACGGAATCGAAGCGCTGGTACGACGCGCGCTGCGTCTCCCACCAGTGCAGCCACGAGAACCGCTGCGAGTAAACGTCGCCGGGCGAGATGTCCAGGTCGATGCCCTTGGTCGGCTGCTGCGCCCTCGCCGAGTGCGGGGCGAGCAGCGCGGACACGGCGCAAATCAAACAGGCGAGCACCCGTCGAACGCGTGTCGGCGTCGGGCGGTTCGTAGTCATGAAAAACTCCCTGGCGAGCGGTGACATGTCGGTCCGGAAATCCTACGCACGGGTACCATCTGACCAGTAGAGATCGGTCGCGTCAAGCACCTTCTATCGATTATTTTCTCTTGTGATACAAACAGATTAGGCGCAATCTCATTTTATTCATTACCCCGCACGACAACCTAGGCGTGGCCCGGCCGCGACGACACACACCATTGAACGGCCTGCAGCGCGACGTAGCCGCCGCGTCACGACGCGGGGGCGGACCGCTCTACAACTTGATGCGTGCCATTGGTCGATTCGAACACCAATTCAAATCGGGACTGGCATAAGGCGTCTAAAGATCGATCAACGACCAGTAGGCGCCGGCGATCTGACCAAGCGATCAGGACGCGAAAAAGAAAACCCGCGGGCGTTGGCCGCGGGTGGTTCGGGGTATGCCGGGCTGACAGGTTCAGCGGATCGCCTGCTGGCGGGTCGGGCGGAACATGACGCCTTCGCCGCCGTTGGAGTCATCGTTGACGATGACGAGGTTGTTGCCGGCGGGCAGTCGCTCCATGAGCAGGACGTGCATGAGGTAGGCGTTCTCGAACCCGGGCACGACGCGCGTGGGCAGCGGCTCCTGGTCGCCGGGCTTGTACGGGTTCCAGCCGACGTCCACGGGCGTTCGGAAGTCGAGCGTGTAGTTCATGTCGTCGGTGAGCGGCGACAGCGCCCACGGGCCGTAGGGATCGACGACGTCGGCGAGGCAGATCGCGGCGGCGGCCTGGTGCTCGGGGCTTTCGAGTTGATCGAGCAGGTAGCCGATCATCTCGCCCCCGCCGCGCGCCGCCGAGGCCCGCGCGAGCTCGATGCCGACCCACGGGTCGTTGGGCCAGGCCTGTTGGATCAGCTTGTCGATGTCGTCGGGCGTGTCGTTGGAGAACACGAGCGCCGAGGCGAGCGCCCGGCGGGCCAGCCGGTCGTTCTCGTGCTTGATCGTGGTGTTCGTGCGGAGGTACTTCTCGGCGAGCGCGGGCGCGTCGGGGTCGTCGAGCATGGCGAGCGCTTCGACGATGTAGCCGTAGAGCGCGGCATCGCCCGCATCCAATGTCTTGAGCGCCTCGTGCAGCGGCGCGCGGAACCGGTCGTAACCGCTCAGGCCCATCGCGATCGCGCAGCCGCTGCGGACGTCGGTGTGGCCGCTGCGGTCGTTCAGCTCCTTGATGAGTGTTCGGCTGATGTCGCCGACGACGTTGTTGAGCTGGCCCTTGGTGCGCAAGGCGATGGGCCGCTGTTGGCCCAGTTGGGTGTCGGGGTTGGTGCGTTGCAGGATCAGGCCGAGCGCGACCGCGGCGTAGCCGCGCGCGGGGTGCGAGCGTTGGTTGAGTTGTTCCTCGACAAAGACCGGGTCCAGGTGCTTAAGCGGCTTGCCCTGCTTGTCGCGCTGCCAGACCAGGACGTCCGCCTTGGTGTAGCCGTCGTCGAGCAGCTTTCGGAGCAGGTCGATGTGCTCGTTGAGGTCGTGCTTCGGGTCGGCCTGCATCGCCAGGGCGAGGGCGGCGGGCCCGCGTTCGTAGTTGCCGACCGGGCCGGTGACGTCTTTGATCTGCTGGACGTGGCGGTCGGGCGTGGCCGGCCCCTCTTCGACCTGCTCGACCAGCGCCTTGCGCAGCGCCCGGCCGGTGTCCCCGGTGGCGGGGTCGAGTTCGGTCAGCGCGAGCAGCGCCGAGACGGTGAGTTGTTGCTTGACGCCGAAGGTGCAGGTGGACTGCCAGACGGTGCCGCGTTCGATGTGGTTGAAGACGGTGATCTCGTCGAGCTTGTCGGGCCGGTCGAGGATCGTCTCGAACAACGGGTACGTGCCCAGACGCTGCATCGGCCCGGTCGCCTGGAGGGCCTGCGCGACCGAGTACGGGCTGATCAGCTGTCGGACCGCGTCGCGCATGATCGGGTCGTTGTCTTGGGTGTCGTGCTGGTCGAGCGCCCACAGCGCCATGCGTTGGACCTCGGCGACCTTGCTGTTGCGCATCGTCGTGACCAGGAAGTCGCGCTCGTCCTTGCTCAGCTTGTCGAGCAGGCCGAAGGCGGTGACGCGTGCGACCTCGTCGTTGACGGTCACCGCCCAGACGAACTCGTCGGTCAACCGGGCCCGGCTCTCGGGCGTATCGAGGATGCCCAGCGCCAGCCAGCCCGCGACGCGGACGCGCACGGACTCGTCGCCGACGGACCCGACCGGCCAGCTCTGGCCGCTCGGGCCGAGACGCGGCTGCGAATCGGCCGCGGGCGCATCATCAGACACCAGGAGCTCCAGCAGCTTCTCATGCCGCAACCGCGCGAGCGCGACGATCGCGCCGGCGCGGGCGTAGGGGTCGGCGTCGGTGTCTTTGACCAGCGGCTCGAGCGCCGCGATCAGGCGTTCGCGATACGGCTCGATCGCCGCGAGGCGCTGCATCGACCACGCCGCGGGCGACTCGAGCACCTTGTCGCGCTGGGCCGAAGGGCGCTGGGTCTCCCACCAGTGCAGCCAGGAAAACCGCTGGGTGTACTCGTCGCCCGGCGAGATGCGCAGGTCGATGCCGTCCGCGTACGGCGCGGCCTCGGTGGCGGGCGCGGCGAGCAACGCGCCCAGGGCGCAGGTGGCGGCGAGCAACAAGCGCCGGGCGGTCGAGCGAACGGGGCGGGTCGTGGTCATGTCGGGGCTCCCTGAAAGTGGCGAGGTGCCGGTCCGGAATATTCTTACGCACACGCACTATCTAACAGTCGCGGGTCGGCCCCGTCAAGCATCGGTTTGTGAGATTTTCCCTTGTGATCCAAACAGATTAGGGCCACAGCAGCCGCGTCAGCGCCGGGTGGGTCAGCCGGTTTAGACGCGTCGTCGGCCAGCCGCCGGGCGGGGTCGCGGGCGCGTCGCCGGGGCCCGCGACGCCGGTCGTGTCGAGCGCCGGCGGGCGGTAGGTGAGCGTGGGGTTGATGCCCTGGGCGATCGGCGTGAGGCGCGAGGGGAAGTCGCGGTCGTACACTTCGCCGAGTGAAACCGCGGCGGCGAGACGCCAGTTCGCCGAGGCGTTCTGAGTGGACTTGAGGACCGCCGGCACCGCGTCGTACCGCCCGGCCCAGGCGCCGGCGGTCGCGGCGTGGATGCCCAGCCAGGGGTCGCGGCCCCAGCCGCCTTGCAGCGCGTCGGCCGTATCGTCGCCGCCGGCCGCGCCGATGATCCCCAGCGCCTGCAGCGCGGCACGCCGACCAACCCGGTCGCCCATGCCCGTGAGCGGGCCCGGGCGCGTGACGTATCGCCGGGCGGGGACGGCGGCGCGCGGCTCGTCCAGCAGCGCCAGCGCGAGCAACCCGTAGCCCAGCACCGCCTCGTCGCCCGCGCGGAGCCTGGCGAGCTCGGCGGACAGCTCCTGCGCGTAGCGGCCATCGCCGGTCAGACCCAGCGCGAGTGCGCACGCCGCGCGGTACGCGACCGGTTCGTCGTCATCCGCGACCGCGCGCATCAGCCGCACACCGAAACGCCGCTTGAGCCGTTCGATCTCGATGGCTTGCCGCCCGACGATCGGCCGGCTCAGGTGCAACGCCGTGCCCGGCGTCGCGCGGCGGATCAGCAGGCCCACCGCGATCGCGGTGTACGGGCGCACGTCGTTGTCCCTCTGCCGCGTGCGCAGGTCCTCGGGCGTGGGCGTCGCGCCCGGGTCCAGGCCTTCCTGCACCGCCGGGTCGTCGATGGGTAGCAGCGTGATCCCGCGCAGCTGGTCGTACAACAGGTCGAGGTCTTGCCGTGAGGCGTCGCAGTGCATCGCGTAAGCGATCGTGTCGAACCCGCGGTTGAAGTCCATCGCCTGGGCCGAGTTGCCCGCGACCATGCGCTGGCGTAGCGCCTCGCGGACGTCACGCCGGTCCTCGGCGCGGTCGGCGAATGGCTGATGCGCGAGCGAGAGCGACGCGGCGATGCGCGTCTCCATCGCCAGGCGGCGCGGCGTGCTGCCGAAGTACCCGCCGGGCGGCAGCAATGACAGCGAGCGGTACGCCGGCCAATCGCGTACGCCGGGGTAGTACAGCAACACCTCGCGCAGCCACACCGCCCCGCCCCGCCGACGAACGTACCCGTCGTTGAGCAAGACCTCGCCGACCAGGAACGTGCTGGGCAACTTCTCGAGCACCGCGTCAAAGACCACGTCGAACCGCGCGTCGTCGTGCTGCCGCAGCGCCCACAGGCACCACCGCTTGACCTCGGGGCTGGCCTTCGGGTCGTCCAGCCGGGCGACCAGCCAGCGCAGGCGCGGCTCGCCGGGCTCGCGCAGCAAGCCGATCGCCAGCGCCTGCGCCGCGACGTCGAGTTCTTCCGCGTCGTCCATCGGCGGGGCCGACAGCGCGGCACGCGATCGCTCGTTGTCGATCAAACCCAGCGCAATCCACGCCGACAATCGCACGTCCAGCGACACGTCGAGCAGCAGGCAGCGTTCGGGTGCCGGCCCGGTAGATGCGGCGTCGTCGGCGGCTTGCGCGTCGGCGGGGCCGGCGGGGATATCGATCGCGGGCAGCACCCGATCGAGCAGCGGCTCGTGTCCCATGCGTGCCAGCGCGACGACCGCCGCGGCGCGCACGGCGTCGTCGCGGTCGTCGAGCAGGTCGAAAAGCGCCGCCTTCGCCTCATCGCGATACCGGCGCGACGCGGGCGTGTCCCACGGCAGCGGCCGGTCCGACACCGCCTCGCGCACGTACGCCTGGCCCTGCGTTTCGAACCAGTACACCCAAGAAAAATCATAGTCCTGCACCGCCGGGTCGCGCACGACGTGAAGGTCGATCGGCTGCGCGTTCACGTGGAAGCCGGCCGCCACCAGGCACGGCAACACCAGCAGCGCCCGCCACCACGCCGGCGGCGGCGTCGAGCGGCGCGGCAGCACGGGTCCCGGCCGAGGCTTGGTCAACGCGTCACACCTTTCAGGGTTCGAGCTTGAACTCGGCGTCGGCGTAGGCCTCGACGCGGACCTTGCCGTCGGGCCCCGCCGCCCCCGGGTCCGAGTCGTCACGCCAATCGTTGTCGCCGAACAACCCGCCCCCGCCGCCCAGGTAGCCCTGCACCACGTCGACACGCACCGCCGGGCCGACGGCCTGGCCGATCGCCTTGGCCTGGTCCCGGGCCTGTTGTTTCGCGTCGAGCAGCGCCTCGCGCTTGACCCGCGCGACGGTCTTCTCGTAGGCGCTGGACTTGTACCGGACCCGGTACACGACGCCGAGCTTGTGAATGTCGAGCAGCGCGTCCTCGAACGCGTCGAGGTCGTGCATCGCGAAGGTGATCTGGCGTTGGACCTTCGTTGCTTCGTAAGGCCCGAACGCGCGATCGTCTTGCGATTCGCGGAACACCTGCTCAACGGCGGGCCGGCCCTTGGTGATGTCTTTCTCATCGACGTCCGCCGACTTGGCGATCTTCAAGAGCGACTGCATCAACGCGTCGTTCAATTCGAGCGCGATTTGCGGTGCCTTGTCGCGCGTCACGATCTGCACCGTCCACTCGGCGTAATCCGGCTCGAGCAGCGCGAAGGCGTAGCCCTCGACCTCGATGACCTCACGCGGCCCTTCGACCACCTGCCCCGACGCGAACCACGCCAAAGACGCGAGCAACACACCGCACACCCAGACGACCGCCAGCCTCATGATCGATCCCTTTCAAAGCATCAAGGACCCGGCACACTCCGATAATCCTCGGTCCAACACGGGCCCAAGTCAAGGATTGCGCCGGGCACGCAAGCGTGCCGATAACCCGTGCGGATGACCCAAGCCTTTTTACAACCCGCGAATGCCCCCGCAACAGGCCGCGATCACGGCACCGGCATCGACCCCGCCCTGCTCGCGCGCGAGCGTGAGCATTTCGACCGGCACTACGCCGACGAAGCGGCGCAGGGCGTCGGCGAACTGTCCGACTACGACAGGGTCCGCTACACCGACCCGCCGGCGAACACGATCTTCCCGCGCGAGTACTACTACCACCTGCTGTCGCCCCTGCGCGGCAAGCGTGTCATGGAGATCGCCGCGGGCAACGGCATCGACGCGGCGCTCATCACGCACAACGGCGCCCAACTCAGCGCCTACGACCTGTCGCCGGAGTCGATCGCGATGGTGCGTCGGCGGTGCGAAATCAACGGCACCGCCGACCGTTTATCCACGCAGGTCACCGGCAGCTTCGACGACGCGTTCGCCGGCGAAACCTTCGACCACATCGTCGGCTACGCCGCGCTGCACCACCTGCCGGACATGGACAGCCTCGCCCAGCGCGTGTACGACCGGCTCAAGCCCGGCGGCACCGCGGTCTTCGCCGAGCCGGTGCTGAACTCGAAGCTGCTCGGCTTCGCCCGCCGATGCGTGCCGCTCGCGATCGACGACATGACCGACGACGAGCGCCCGCTGACCGACACGGACATGCGCCGCTTCGCCGAGCCGTTCGACGCCATGCGCTGCCGGTACTTCCAGCTCACCAGCCGGGTCTGGCGGCTCTGGCCCAACCGCTGGCCGCTCGCCGTTGCGCTGCACAAGCTCGACCACGCGCTCTTGAAGCTGCCCATGGCGCACAAGTTCGCGACAGTCTGCGTCGCGGAGTACCGGCGCAAGAACTAAAACGACTCCCGACCCCTTTTCCCTTCCGACCCCTTTTCCCTTGCTTTTCCCTTTTCCCTTACTGCCACCCCCGCGTGGTGACGCGGCGGCTGCGTCGCGCTGCCGATCGCAAACAGAAGCACGTCGCAGCCGCCGGGCCACGCCCGGGGGACGAGGCACCCCAAGCCCGAATTGACGAAAAGGGTGGCCGGCGTCTGAGCCCGCGAAGACCCGGACGAATCATCTTTGAACACGTCAACGACAGATCGTTCCGAGGCATCCCCAAGCCGCCTGCCCCGGCCACCCGCCGACCCCTTTTCGCCACCAAGTCGCATGCGAAGTGACGCGTTGTCCCCCGCGTGGTGACGCGGCGGCTGCGTCGCGCTGCCGATCGCAAACAGAAGCACGTCGCAGCCGCCGGGCCACGCCCGGGGGACGAGCAATGAACGACTCCCGACCCCTTTTCGCCACCACCCCGCAAGGCGATCAGGTCTGGATCACCCAATTCGGTACCGGCCGAAACGACGACAGCCAGGCGCTCGCGTTCGATGCCGACAACAACGTCTACTTCGGCGGCACCTCCGGACACGACGCCGACATCGTCAAGCATGTCGTCCCCGAACCGGCGTCGCTGGCCTTGCTCGGGATCGGCGGCCTGCTCATCGGCCGTCGGCGACGCGGCTGACCCGATACACGACTCGCGTCATCTGACTCGCGCACAACCCCGCTGCGAAGCGAGGTTGTCCTGTCTTTGCACCGCGATCAGAACGTCTTGACCCAGCTGATCACGAACGTGCCGTAGGAGTCGGTGCCGCGGTTGCCGGGGGCGTCGAAGGTGTCGGTCGTATACGTCAGGCCCCACGTCAGGTCGAAACGATGGTTGTGGTTCGGGCGGTAGCTGATGGCGAAGCCGCCTTGTAATTCGCCGACCAGCGGCTCCTTGTCGACGCTCAGCGACGGGTCGTCGGTGTTCGAGCCGTCGAGGAACAGGTCGTGCTGGACCGCCCGGCCGCCGACCCGGCCGTAGACGTACCACGACCAGCCGTTGTTGTGGTACGCGTCGCCGGACGCGGACTGCAGGTCGTTGATCCGGCCGGGGCCGAAGTCGTCGGGCAGCTGGTAGCCGATGCGGAACGTCGCAGCGGCGTCGGCGTATCGATAGACGCTGCCGAGCGCGAGGCCCGCCTGGGGGATGACCTGCATGTCCAGGCCTTCGAGCCAGGGCAGATCGACCGAGCCGAGGTCGATCCGCCACTTGCGCCGGTAGTAGAACTGGCCGGTGACTTCGTCGGCGAGCTGGTTGTCCCAGCCCTTGGGGTCGATGCCGTTGACCAGGTCGTGGACACCCTCGTGGATGTCCTCGCCCAGCGAGCTGTCGCCGACGACGCCGACGTTGACCTCGAAGTGGTCGAAGACGGCGACGTCGTCGCGGCCCCGGTAGCCGGCCTGTCGTTGCCAGAACACCCCGCCGTAGAGGTAGCCCGCGTAGGGCTGGTCGGTGGGGATGGGCGCGGTGGCGGAGAGGTTGTCGGGGGTGAACAGCAGTTGCGAGAGGACGTAGCCGGCGCCGGTGTCGGCCTCGCCGTGAGCCTGCGCGAAGAGCTCAGCGAAGGGCATGTAGGGCCGCAGCGCGTCGGCCCAGGCGGGCTGGTGCTCGAGGACGATGGCGAAGCCGTTGGTGTAGTGGCGGTCGTAGCTGTCGAACGGGTCGTGGGCGAAGCCGTCGTTTTCCCAGTAGATGCGCACGGTGCCGGGGCGCGGGTCTTGGTGGTCGTTGATGTGCTCGCTGATTTCGTCGAGTGTGTCGGGATCGATCAGACGCTTGCCATCGTCGTCGAGCAGCATCGCGAGCATGAGACGGTTGGTCTGCCGGTCGTAGTCGACATCGTTGGGGCTGTGCTGCGCCGCGACGATCGGCGAGAGCGTGGCGGCGGCGACGCCGAGGCAAGCTGTTGGGAAACGGGTGGGTCTCAAGCAAGACTCCTGGTGGGTGTGGGTTGTTTTCGTTGCATGATCTCGAAACAGCCGGCGGCCTACGGACGCCGGACGAGAGAACCTTTGCGTTGTCAACGCGTGCGATGTCGGTTCGTGCAAGTCTTGTTCGCGTGGGTTCTAAAGGGCGGGGGCTGGTCGCGCGTCGCCTTGGTTCTCGTGTCCGGCGTCCGTAGGCCGCCGGCTGTTGTGTTGCTCATATCTTCGGCGGTTCAGACGCGTGCCGGGCAGATTCGGCGTGTCGGCGGTGGTCGGCGACGTGGCGGGTCAGGGCGGGCCAGAGCTCGGCGAAGTCGTCGGCGATCGCGTCGCGGGACCGGTCGATCTGGTCCACGGTGAGCGTCAGGTCCATCGGTCGGTTAAAGCGGCGCGTCAGCCGGCGGGACATCGCGGAAAATCGCTCGCGCAGGCCCCGCGGGTCGGCGTAGCTGGCCAGCCACCGCTCGTCGATCATGCGGCTGACGACGACGCGCATCGGCTCGGGCATGAGTGCGTGGTGGGTGTCGAGCGTGCGTTCGGCGGTGCCGACGAAGTCGTCGAACGCGTCTTCGCGGTAATCGGCCCAGCCGTGTGCAAGGACGTGGTCGTAGAGCACGTCGGCGAGGACGCCGGCCAGCCGTGGATCGACGAGGCCCGCAAGGTGCCGGCGGGTGCGGTGGAACGCCGAGTGCGCGTCGGTGAACCGGTCGATCGCCTGGTGCTCAACCGCGGCACGGGCGACGGCGGGGTCCAGGTCGCGTGGCAGCGGGCCGCGGATCAGGTCCGGCGCGATCGAACCCACCAGCCCGGCGGGCGTCTGCGGGGCGAGAACGAGGTGGGCGAGGAAGTTCACACTTACAGTATTGTGGCGTTGGGACGCGGGGGCAAGCGAGCGCGGGGCGGGTTGCGCTGTGCGATGGGCGTTCGTGCCGGGACGGGATATGCGTCAGCTGCGTGGCATCGTCGCAAACCGGTTCAGAGTGGCCGGCACAAGCTCAATGACAGCACCGTCTGCGTGCCGTGCATCGCGGACTGTGGATCCCGCGGTGTGCCCCAAGCCGGCACGCCGTGGGCTTGTACGCATTCCAAAAAGTAAGGAGGCGTTCCCATCGCACCAAGCGGATGCCGGGCGCGTGGATCAGCGGGCTTGCGTGAGGCGATAGTACGCTTTGCAGCCGCACGCTACGGGCCCCCGCCACGGAGCGATTAATCCTTACACGCATACCAACTTCTTGGAATGCGTATCACTCGGTGCCGGATACGAAACGTACACCAAGCCGGGGCGGGGCGTGCGGACCGGCGTGGAGGAGCGGTTCCACGCCGGCCAACACCCGCCCACCCCCGCCCCCGGGAAAGCCCCGGATGCCCCGACACCCCCCGGACGCCATCAGGACGCCCCCCGGACAATCCTCCAACACG
>JBKAGS010000013.1:0-24178 GCA_046290505.1 Phycisphaeraceae bacterium
TACCAGGGCCGACGCCGCGAGATGGGGCTGATGGCGGTCGCCCACAACATCATGGTGATCGCTATCGTTGGGCTTTTCTACAGGGCAACTTATCCCCTTTCTTATCCCCTTTTCCGCGCCTTTTCCGCGCCCCTTTTCCGCGCCTTGAAGAACTTACGCAGCACCAGCACCGCGAAGAGCTGGGCGCACGCCCAAATAATGTACTTATCCCCTTTTCCGCGCCCACGCAAACGACGTACGCGTGAGAGCTCGAATAGGAGGTTGGACCATCATGCCGACGGATCAACGCCAAAGCCCCTTGACAGACCCGGCTTCATAGGGGGGCATCGCGGGCTCTGCCCCTGCCACCCGCCGTGTTCGTACTAAAGTTCGTGGTAGAGCGTTTCGATCTCGATCCAACCTTGCCAACCGTGACTCGCCGCGACTGTTATTATCTTGTTCTTAATCGTCTTGTCAACGTAGCCCTGAATCATTTTCCTATCTGAATCGGGCCAGTATTGAACGAAGACAGTCACTGCTTTTTTGTCTTTGGTCGCTACATAGCTAATCTTGAATCCGCGTTTTCCGTCAAGATCGTCGAATCCGTGGCTAGCGTTCAATTCTAGAACTAGCCATTCAAGCCGCGAAGGTGTGAACGGTTTATTGATCTCCGCAATTTCTTCATTTTCCTGCTCGTTTTGCCCCAAAACGTAGCCGCCAGCAACAGCCGAGACGATCAAAGCGAAAAAGAAAATAGTTTTCAGATTTGTCATCGGATTAGTACCTGTGGGAGTCTAGCCACGCTTCGCGGCGTGTGGCCGTGGCATGGCGACGCCATCCCACGGAACGAATCATCTATCGTGAGTATGCGCGATGTGACCGTCTGTTGTCGAATCTCCCGTGGGATGCCTCACAGCATGCCACGGCCACCCATGTAAAAACCCCAGCGATTGGCTGGAGTTTGCGTAGAACAGATTAGTCTCACTTCTGCGAATCAGCTCTTTGCCATCTTCCGCAGCACCGTGTGCAGGATGCCGCCGTTGCGGTAGTACTCGACTTCGACGGGGGTGTCGATGCGGCAGAGGGCGGTGAAGGTGATCGGCTTGCGGCCTGAGGCTTGCGGGGGGGTGGCGGTGACTTGGATGTCCTGTCGGGGTTGGACGTCGTCGGTGATGGCGATGTCGAAGGTTTCGGTGCCGTCGAGGCCGAGGGTTTCGGCGTCCTGGCCGTCTTTGAAGGTCAGGGGGAGGACGCCCATGCCGACGAGGTTGGAGCGGTGGATGCGTTCGAAGGACTTGGCGATGACGGCCTTGACGTTGAGCAGGTACGTGCCCTTGGCGGCCCAGTCGCGCGACGAGCCCATGCCGTAGTCCACGCCGGCGAGGACGACGAGGGGGGTTCCCCCGGAACCGGCTTTCTTGTAGTTCTGCACGGCGTCGTAGATGTAGCGGACGGGGGCGTCGCCGACGCCGGTCGCGGGGCAGCCTTCCGGGAGCGGGGTGAACGAAGCTTGCGGGGGCAGGCCGGTGAAGTCGACGGTGAAGCCGCCTTCGGTGCCGGGGGCGAGCTGGTTCTTGACGCGGATGTTGGCGAAGGTGCCCCGTGTCATGACGCGGTCGTTGCCTCGGCGGGAGCCGAAGGAGTTGTACATGGACTTGGGCACGCCGTTGTCGTCGAGGTAGCGTGCGGCGGGGGTGTTGGACTTGATGGCGCCGGCGGGTGAGATGTGGTCGGTGGTGACCGAGTCGCCGAGCTTGGCGAGGCATCGCGCGGCGTGGATAGGTGTTATGGGTTGTGGGTCGGCGGAGAGGCCTTCGAAGAACGGCGGCTCCTGGACGTAGGTGGAGGCGGGGTCCCAGTCGTACAGCTTGCCTTGGGGTGCGTCGATGGCGCGCCATTCGTCCGAGCCTTTGAAGACGTCGGCGTACTCGGAGAGGAACTGCTCGCGCGTCACGCAGGAGCGGACGAGGTCGAGAACTTCGTCCTGCGTGGGCCAGATGTCTTTGAGGAAGACATCGTTGCCATCCTTGTCTGTCGCGATCGCATCGTTCTGCAGGTCGATATCGACCGTCCCCGCGATCGCGTACGCGACGACGAGCGGGGGGGAGGCGAGGTAATTTGCGCGCACATCCGGTGAAACTCGGCCTTCAAAGTTCCTATTTCCTGAAAGAACTGAAGCAACTGTTAGGTCAGTTTTGTTGATCGCGGCTGAAATGGGATCGGGTAACGGACCGGAATTGCCGATGCACGTGGTGCAGCCGTAGCCCACGGTCTGGAAGCCGAGGGCGTCGAGGTCCCCGGTCAGGCCGGACTTGTCGTAGTACTCGGTGACGACCTTGGAGCCGGGGGCGAGCGAGGTCTTGACCCAGGGCTTTCGGGTCAGGCCGAGCGCGTGGGCCTTTCGCGCGACGAGGCCCGCGGCGATCATCACTTCCGGATTACTCGTGTTCGTGCAGGAGGTGATCGCGGCGATGACGACGTGGCCGTGCTTGAGTTCGAAGGTCTTGCCGTCGTACTCGACTTCGACGCCGTCGTAGCCCGGGTCGGCGGTGGCGACGGCGGTGTCTGTTTCGAGCGCGGGGCCGCCTTCGGCGGTCATGGACGCGGGGGTCGAGTCCTTCGCGCCGCCGGGCTTGCCGAAGGTGGTGGTCAGGTCGTTGCGCCACTGGTCCTGCATGGCGCTGAGCGCGATGCGGTCTTGAGGGCGCTTGGGCCCGGCGAGCGAGGGCTCGACGTCGGCGAGGTCCAGGTGAAGCTCGTCGGTGTACACGATCTGGTCGTCGGCGTTGCGCCAGAACTTGTTGGCCTTGCAGTACTGCTCGACGGTGTCGATGAGTTTTTCGTCCCGGCCGGTGAGCCGCATGTACTTGAGCGTCTCGTCGTCGACCGGGAAGAAGCCGATGGTCGCGCCGTATTCGGGGGCCATGTTGGCGATGGTCGCGCGGTTGGCCAAGGGCATGTGGTCCAGGCCCGGGCCGTAGAACTCGACGAACTTGCCGACGACGCCGTGCTCGCGGAGCATCTCGGTGACGCGGAGGACCATGTCGGTGGCGGTGACGCCCTCGTTGAGTTTGCCGGTGAGTTTTACGCCGACGACTTCGGGGATGAGCATGTAGATGGGTTGGCCGAGCATGACGGCTTCGGCTTCGATGCCGCCGACGCCCCATCCGACGACGCCCAGGCCGTTGATCATGGTGGTGTGCGAATCGGTGCCGACGAGCGAGTCGGGGTAAAGCGCTTCGCCGTTGTCCCAGACGGTCTTGGCCAGATATTCGAGGTTGACCTGGTGGACGATGCCGGTCGCGGGCGGGACGACGGAGAAGTTGTCGAAGGCCTGCTGGCCCCACTTGAGGAAGGTGTAGCGCTCGTGGTTGCGCTCGAACTCTTTTTCGGAGTTGATCGTCAGCGCGGTCGCGGAGGCGAACGCATCGACCTGAACGGAGTGGTCGATCACGAGGTCGCACTGGACCAGCGGGTTGACCTTGATGGCGTCGGCCTCGTTGCCGGTCATGCGGACCAGCCCGGCGCGCATGGCGGCGAGGTCCACGACGGCCGGGACGCCGGTGAAGTCCTGCAAGACGACCCGGCCGGGGCTGAAGGGGATCTCGACTTCGCCGACGTCCTTGGCGTTGTAGTTCGCCAGCGCCTTGATGTGGTCCTGGGTCACGATGTAGTCGTCGCAGTTGCGGACCACCGCCTCGAGCAGCACGCGGATCGACACGGGCAGCTTCGACACGTCGCCCACGGCGTCGAGCCTGTAGATCGTCCGCTGGCCCAGCGGGGTGTCGAGTGTGCTCTTGGCGTTGAACGGGTCGCTGGCGCGGTTGCTTCCGGGGGCGGGGGTGGTCATCTCGTGGCTTTCCGGGCTGATCTTGAGGGTTTGTCGCGGGTGCGGCGTGGTACGGATGAAACGGGCATCCTAGCAGACCGAGCGCGGGGTTTACAGCGGGTGCGGGGCGGGGCCCGGAACCTGACGCATCGCGCTTGGCACCCGCAGCGCGTGGGCGTGGCCCTACAATCCCCGGCGTGGCCGCGAACCGACCCATCGTGATCCTCGGGCCCACCGCGGGCGGCAAGAGCGCGTTGGCGGTGGCGCTCGCCGAGCGCTTGGACGGTGCCGGTTGCGGGGCCGGCGAGGTCGTCGGGGCCGACGCGTTCCAGGTCTACCGCCGCCTCGACGCGGGCACGGCCAAGCCCGACGCAGACCTGCGCGCCCGCGCCCCGCACCACCTGATCGACCTTGTCGAGCCGACGCAGCGCTTCACCGTCCACGACTGGCTCCAGCACGCGACGCAAACCATCGCCGACATCCAGGCACGCGGGAAGACGCCCATCATCGTAGGTGGGACCAACCTCTACCTCAAGGCCCTCATCGACGGCCTGTTCGACGGCCCGGGCCAGGACCCCGCCTTCCGCGCTTCGCTCGACACCATCGCGACCGCCGAGTTGCACGGCCGGCTCAAGCAAATCGACCCCGACGCCGCCGACCGCGTCAAGCCCGCCGACCGACAACGCATCGTCCGGGCCCTGGAGGTCCACGAACGAACCGGCAAACCGATCAGTGAACACCAGACGCAGTGGCGGGAAGGGGGCAGGGGCAAAAGGGGCGAGGGGGCCGACGCATCGCACTCGCCCCTTGGCCCCTCGGCCCCTTACCTCATCGGCCTGCGCTGGAGCCCCGAGTCGATCAACCCGCGGATCAACCTGCGCGTCAAGGCGATGTTCTTCCCCGACAAGGTCGAGCCGGCGATCGCGCACGCCGTTTGCATCAACGGCGAGTCGCTGGTCGACGAGGTCAGGCGATTGAAATCGCAAGGCTGTTTCGACCCGATCCAAGCCGAGGCCGGCGTGACGACGCCGAACCAGGCGCGCGAGGCGCTGGGGTACAAACAACTGCTCGCGTGGATGGAAGGGGCCGACGACAAGATCGCGTCGCTGGACGACGCGTTCGAGAAAACGAAAGTCCTGACCCGTCGTTTCGCCAAGCAGCAGCGGACCTGGCTCAAGCGGTTCACCGACGCGCGGTGGATCGACTGCGACAACGCGTCCGCGGACACGATCACGGAGCGGGCGATTGCGTTGTTATCGCGTGATGGCGGCCTCGGTGATTCCACTGGGTGGCATTGACAAGACTGCTTTGAGCCTTGTCAGTGAAACGCCGCCTCGCTGACAAGCGACGCAGGCTCCGCTTGTCAGTGCCACCCCCTTCGCCCAACGCCCGATAACCGCGCCCGCCCATAAAGCTGGGGTTTTCAGCCTATTTGCGTCGAAAACAAGGGTGGTTATGCGTTGCGCACGGAGCAATAACGATGGCACGGATGACGATGGGGCAGTGGCGTGAACGGCTGGGGGACGCGGTCTCGCTCGACGAAGCGCCCCGGCAGATGGGCATGGCGTCGATGCAGGTCGTCCGCGCGGTCAACAGCGGCAAGGTCCCGCTGCACACCTTCCGCGCCGCCGACGGACGGGTCTTCCGCATGGTCCGCACCCGCGACCTCGAGGCCTACAAGTCCCAGCCCGCGACCACGCCCAAGCCCGCCATTACGATGGAAGGCATGAAGGCCGCGTTCAAGACGATGGCCGAGTCGGCCTAACGCGTCCGCCGCAAACGCCAATCGCGCTTCTATAGAGCAGCTTGCATGATTTCTCTCCACGGGTCCCACTGACAAGCGGAGTCTGCGGAGTTTGTCAGTGCGTTGCCGTGAAGCACTGACAAGGCTCGAAGCAGCCTTGTCAGTGGCACCCGCTGGAGAACGTTTTCTGAGTCTGTAGCGAGTTCGAAATCCCCCTCCCGGCCTCTCCCTCACAGGGGGAGGCGTCTGAAAACGCTACAAAAATATTGGAAGCGCTCTCAGTTCATTCTCCCGTTTCCGGTCGGTCTAATCGGAACGAATACGCACCAGTAAACGATTCGCCACGCTCGAGCTGCACGTACTCGGCGTGGCCGTCAAGGAACGAAAGATTGACCTGGTCGTGGTCGTTGTGGAAGTGCCCGTCCCAGTGCGTGTCGTTGACCGCGTAGTACCACTGCACGTCGCCCGACGCGACGACCTGGCTTAAGGGCAGCCGCACCTCATTCAGCTTGCGCTGTAGGAGTTGTTGCGTCATCGGGTGCCGCTTCCACAACAACTGATGATTCATCATGTAGCTGTTGCCGTAGTAGTCGTACGTCGTGTGCCCGTTGGTCGGGCCCGGGCCGCCGGTCTGCCCGTTGCGGATGTCGCGGTCGGCGGTGCATCGGAACGTCTCCAGCCCGCTGGAGTTGGCCTTGTCCAGCCCGACGTAGGGGTTGAGCGGGCGCTGCTTGAGCAGGTGCGTGCCGCGCGCGATCGCCGGCTGCTTCCCGCCGTAGAGCCAGTGGGTGTGGCCTTGCAGGGGCGGGAAAACCTCGTCGTGTTCGTCGAGGTACATCGTCCACGCGGTCGCGATCTGCCGGGTGTTGGCGGTGCACTGGATCGTCCGCGCCGACTCGCGCGCCGCGCCCAGCGCCGGCAGCAGCAGCGCGATCAGCAGGGCGATGATCGAGACGACGACCAGCAGCTCGATCAGCGTGAACCCCCGCGCGGGTTGTTGGTTCGTGACCGGCATGTCGCCGCCCGTTGATCACTCGTCGAAGCCGAGGTCGTAGTTGTCGCCGGAGGTCGCGCCGGGGACGACCTCCTCGAACGAGGCGTGGCCGTCGAAGAAGACCATCGCCGAGTGGTTCTCCAGGCCGAACTCGCCGTCGACGACGCTGAGCCCGCGGTTGTTGAAGCCCGACTTGATCGCGTCGAGGACCTGGTCGTTGTACAGCACGAATCGCGAGGTCTGCATGCGGTGCTGCTTTTTCATGTAGCCCTTGGCGATGTTGAGCGCGCCCGAGAGCCCGCCGCGCTGGCCGGCCCTTCGCATCTCGCCGCGGATCTGGTCGTACCACTTGACGTTGTAGTGGTAGCTGTTGCCGATGTCGTCGTAGCACGAGACGCCGGGCGTGATGTTGGGGTAGCCGCGCTGCATCGTCGCGATGTCGCGGGGCGACTGGAAGACGGGCAGCTCGAGTCCGGTGCGTTCCGATTCGTTGCCCGGCCTCGTGAAGCCGTTCTGCCCGACGTAGCCGGAGACGGGCGGGTGCAGCTGTCCGGGGTAGAGGTAGTCGTTGAGCGGGCGCGAGGACGGGGCGATGTCGAACAGGCCGTTGTAGTGGCGGGCCCAGTAATCGCTGGCGAACTTGCCGCCGAAGGACCAGGTGCACCACCCGGCCCCGCCGTTGCGGTTGGTGACGACGTCGATGGGCACGTCGCCCTTGTACTCCGCGGAGTAGGCGGTAGACGCCGTGCCGATCTGTCGGAGGTTCGACAGCGACTGGATCAGTTGTGCGTCGCGTCGCGCGGCGCCGAGCACGGGCAGGAGGATCGCCATCAGCAGCGCGATGATCGAGATCACGACCAGCAGCTCGATCAGCGTGAAGCCGCGTGGTGGGTCGTTCGGACGGAGCAAGTGAGAACTCCAAGACGGGTGTGGCGCAGGCGTGTGCCCTGAACAGGATCGGCCGAGCGGGCCTTGATGTCTTTAGATTATGCGGCTTAACCCTCCGGGGACAAGCTTTTGTCGAAAAAACGCGGGAAAAGCGTGCGCAGGACCTATGGGGCCAGCCCTCACCAGCGATAACCCTACGCAACGACGTTTCCCACCGGGCGGGCGATCAGCGTGACGAGTCGGAGCCGAACGAAGCCGAATCGGTCGATCCTGGCGATGACGTTCAAGCTATTTGCCCGGGCGAAGACTTATCGCCTCTCCCGCTCACCGCCCGAACATCTGCGTGTAGTGCTGTTTTTCCTGCCCCACGCCGATGCGGTTGTGGCCCCGGCCCATCATGTTTTTCAGGTGGCCGGGGCTGTACCACCAGCCCATCGTGACGGCGTTGCCGTTGTTGTACCCCGCGGCGATGTTCTCGCCCGACGCCTTGGTGCCGAAGTTCTCCGCCCGCTTCCAAGGCGTCTCTTTGCCTTCCACCGGTGAGTTGTGCGCGAAAAAGCCCAGCGTCACCATGTCCTTGCTGTGGTCACGGCTGCACTCGACCAGCTTCATGTCGATCGCCAAGGGGTTCAGGCCCAGCAACAGCCGGCGGTAGTTGCACTCGTCGATCGCCTGCGCCTCGTCGGCCGACAGCTTCTCACGCAGCGGGATGTTCGCGGCGATGACCTTCGCGGCGTTGTCGTCGGGGCACAGGGCGTACAGGATCGCCGCCTTGTCCACCCAGTCGATGTCGTTGCCCGCGCCGGGCGCGACGCGCTTGCGCAGCGCGGCGAGTTCGGCGTCGGATTCGAGCAGTTCGTCGGGCGTCAGCGAGATCGCGGCCTCGAGCTTTTCGAACAGCGGGTCCAGCTCGTTGCGCACACGCTGCTTGGTGGCGTCGTCCACCTCGTCGATCACGACGCGCGCCTGCCGACGCAGCGCATCGACCTGGTCGGAGCTGGCGGCCTTTCGCTTGATGTTGATCGCCTTCTGCGCCGCGCGCCGCGCGTCGCCGAGGTACTGCTGGTACACCGCGCGCAGGCGCGATTGCTCTTCGAGCCGGGCCTGGTGCGCGGCTTCCTCGGCCGCGGCGGCCTCGGCCCGGCGCTGGGCGATCGTCTCTTGCCCGATCTGTGCGATGATGTCGATCTCGCGCTGGTCCTGGGCCCCGGCGTGTTGCGGGGGGATCAACGCGAGGCCGACGGCGAGAAAGCCGGCGAGCACGCTCAAGCGTCGGCTGCTTATCATCGATGAACTCCGTAGTACAAACAGTGGATCGGGGATCGACAGAACTCTAGCTTATACTATCGGTTACAGCCGAAACTGACCATAGCCGTGTTCGTGTTTTGTCGAACCCGGCCCGCCGAGCGCGGGCCCGCCTTGGAGACCGCCGTTGCCCACCACGCCTTGCCCCTACTGCGGCCACACCCCGCCCTCGCCCGACGCCACGCGCTGCGACCAGTGCGGCGGGCTGTTCGAGCCCCTGAGCCGCAAGGCGACGCAACTGGCGATGGGCCCGTGGTTCGTCCGTGACGAGGCCCGGCCGTTCATGCCTGGGTTCAACGAAACGATCCTTCGGCACCAGGTCGCGTCGGGCCGGGTCAAGGCCGACACGATCGTGCGCGGGCCGACGACCCACCAGTTCTGGGTGCGCGCCGACCAGGCCCCGGGCCTGTCACGGCTGCTGGGCCGGTGCCACGCGTGCGGCGGAAACGTCTCAACAACCGACGAGACCTGCGGCGCCTGCCAGACCGACCTGTCGCTGCCCAAGGCCGTGGATCGTTTGGGCCTGTCGTACCTCGACCCGGCCGAACGCCAGCAGGTGCAGGCCGAGATCGACGCGCTGCGTACCGGCTCGCCGCCGCCCAAGCCCGCGCCCCCCAAACCGCCGGCCTCGACGACGGTCGATCCGGACCTGCTCGAACCGCTCGCGCCACAGCCGCCGGCCGAGGGGCAGGGCTTCAAACCCGAACCGACCGCCGACCACGAATCGCCGCTCGGCGAGTTCGCAGAAGACCTCTGGCAGAGCGATGCGCCCACGGCCGTGCGTCGGCGGAAAAAGCGCACCGGGCCTGACCCGATCGTGATGACGTTGGCCGTGCTGCTCTTGTGCGTCGTGGGCATCGGGCTGCTGGTCGTCATCACCAGCGGCCCGGGTGATGACGGCGACGCGGACGACCCGCTCGTTCAGCAAAAGGGCGACGACGACAAGCCGAAGCTGCCGCCACGCACGGAGGCCGAGGTTCAGGCGATCGCGCAGCGCGCGATAACGGCGCTCGCGGACCTGCGCGACGCCGGCGTCCCCGAGCCGTTCAAGGCCGAACTCGACCGGGCCCGGCAGCTGAGCGACCAGGCCAAGCGCTACGCCGACGCCGGCGACAACGCCACCGCGTACGACCAGTACGACCAGATCCAAGCACTGGTCAACGACACCGAAGCGCAGATCGCCCGCTGGCAGCAGGACCAGGCGATGAAGGACGAGGTGAACGAACTGCTCGGCGAGGTCGTCGCGCTGCAGTCGCGGGCCCAGACGGCCGGGGCCGAGGCCTGGTCGGCCGGCTGGAGTAAGGGCGAGGCGGCGCTGGGCCGGGCGCGGGCGCGACTCGAAGAAGGGCAGTACGCCGAGGCCCGGGCGACGCTGCGCGAGGCGATGGAGCACTACGAGTCGGCCCTGGACACCACGATGCAGGCTATCGCGGCCAGCGATGCGCAACAGGCGTTGGTCGAGGCGATGGAGAACGGCCCGTCCGAGCAGACGCTGCGCGAGCACGCGTCGGCCCTGATCGATCGGTTGAACAGCAGCCGGCAACTGGCGGCGCGCAAGTTCGAGGACGGGCAGTACGCCGAGTCCGAAACCGCGTACCGCGATGCGCTCGGGTCGTACCAGGACGCGATGAAGAAGGTGGAACTGGCCAAATACCGCAAGGTCTACGCTTACCAGGCCGGCTACGCCGCGGCGGGCGCGCTGATCGGCATCACGGCGGGCGATGGGTTGCCCGGCGAATCGGTGCAGGCGCTGCGCTCGACGTTCGACAAGCTCGCGCTGCCCAGCAACCCGGCCGGGGCGCTCAGCGCCGGCGACGAGCCGGACTACGCCGACGCCGCGCAGGTGCTCGTCACCGACGCGCGCCAGGCCATCGCCGACACCCACGGCGAAACGTCGCGCGCCAGCTACCACGCCGGTTTCCAAACCCGCATCATCGAGCACACGCTCAAGACCACGTCCCTCACCAGCGACCAGCAAAAACGCGTCCACCAGTGCCTGAACGTGCTGCAGGACCAGGCCGCCGCGGCGGGGTGGGACATCGTCAAGCTGCGCGACGCGGTCGAAGCGGTCCGCAGCGCGAACCGGTTGGCGAAGGTCGGCGATACGCCCGAGCGCGTGCGTGCCGCGTTCGACGTATTAATCAAACCGATGCAGGGGCGCGAGACAGCGGCACGCCTGATGGACCCCGCGCTGTCACCCAGCACGCCCAGCGACCCGGAACTGTTCCCCGGGCTGGGGTCGAGCCGGCCATAGCGCACCCTGCATTAAACCAAGCACCCGCCCGCGAACAGCACGGCCCCCAGCCACAGGCCCCACACGCTCACCCGCTCCAGCAGCGGGTCCTGCTTCGTCAACCAGTCCAGCTCCTGTTTCGTCTTCGCGTCGGGCGTCGGGGCTTCGCCGTCCAACAGCGGCTTGAGCCGAAGCCGGACCGACGCGAGTTGGCCGTTGTAAAACCACAGCTGTGCCCCCAGCGCGATGACCGTGCAGACCATCGACGCGATGACGACGCCGTTGTTCTCTTTGATCGCCGCGGCGATGCCTTGCGCGCCGAGCAGGACGACCAGGACGAGCAACTCGTGGTAGTGCAGTTCCGAGAGCCGGCCGAGCGCGTCGAGCAGCTCGCGCCGCCGGGCGGTGTCGTCGTGGTTGGTGTCTGGCATGGTGGGAGGTTTCCTCAGTCGATGTGCGCCCAGTACGCGCGGTTCACGATGCGGGTGACGTTGGTCTGGTGGCAGCCGACCATCTCGCCGATCTGCCGGTGCGAGTACTTGCCCGACGCGGCCAGCCGCCGGATGCGGCGGACCTTCTTCGCGGTCAGCGTCGAGAAGCCGTTGCGTTCACCGCGGGCGACGTGGTCGTGCTCGAGGTTGTGCTGGTACAGGCCTTTGTGATCGACGAGCACGAGGTGCTCGGGGTTGACGCAGGCCTTGTTGCCGCAGCTGTGGCAGACGAAGCGCTTTTTGGGGATCGGCCCGACGCTGAGGAGGTACGACGCGCGGTGGGCTTTGATCTGCTTCCCGCCGGTGTTCCAGGCGCCGTAGCCATCGTTGTGCTTAGAGCCCTGCCACTGCCAGCACCCGCCACGCACGGGCTTACTCCATTCGAGGATGTCGTCGGCCGAGATGAGTTTGCGGATCTCGCGTGCGTTCATGGTCTAAGCCTCGCGGAGCGCGGGGAAAGCGCTTCGGTCGGCCGAGATTGTAAGACAACGCCCAAGATCACGCAGCCCATGCTGCGGCGTCGGTCGGGAAGAACACGCGGGATGCGTCGGCGTTACCACACCGGCGAGGCGAGGTCGGCCCACTGGCTGAACAACACGGTCAGCTCCGTTTCGTCCCGGCAGGCCCGGCGGTAGAAACGCATCGCCTCGGGGTCGGTGTGGAGTTGTTCGATGAGATCGGCTTCTTGTTCGCCGGACAAGAAGCCGTCGATCAGCGCGAGGTGAGCAGCACCGGCCCAGCCCTCCAGTGTGACGGCCGGGTGGATCGGCAGGGCCCATTCGCGGGCTCCGGTCGTCGTGGTTTGAAGCGTGGCGATCATGGCGGATTCCACAAACGGGCGGTGGGGGCAGGGCAGACACAAACGGCCTGCGACGCTGTGGAATGCAAAGCGTATGCCAACGCCACCGGGCCGCATCCGGCCCGATTGAACGGTTGTTGTTGCTTAAAGTGTGCGCAGCGCGTTGCTGCCTGCCGCGAACCTGCTCGCGCAACATCGGGAAAGCAGCACGAAGCCGGCGACCCCTACGCCGCGTCGCTCATCGATTCGCTGTCCGCCGACGCGTCTTCGCCGGCGACGACCGGGACGTACTCGTCGCCCTCCTTCAACACCCGGCCCGACGTCGTGCGGATGTCCGGCACCGGGTTGTCCTTCAGGTGCCTGGCCCACGCCTTCTCAAGCTCTTGCTGCTTCTCTTCCGGAAGCTTGTTAAACGCCGCCCGGCCGCGGCACTTGGGGAACCGCGAACAGCTCAGCCACAAGCCACGTTTGGAGTCGCGTACGTAGTAGTTCGCGTCGCCGCACTTGTCGCACGCGATGTCGCACTCCATCGGCGGGGGCTTGGGCAACTCGACCGCCCCGGTCTTCGCGTTCAGTTTTACGATGTACTGCGCGTCCGGGTAGGTCGCCGCGGCGAGGAACGGGCCGAACCGACCGGTGCGCTTGATCATCGGCTTGCCGTCACCGACCGGCGGGTCGGGGCAGAGGATGTCGGTCTGCTCCGGCTCCATCGGCCGGCCGTTCTTGTCGATCGGCGCGGCGTACGTGCACGGCTCGGGCATCTCGTCGCTGAGCGTCTGGAACGTTTTCTGGTCGTCCTTGGTCAGCTTGGTCCAGTTGATCTTGTCGGACTGGTCTTGGTTCATGACCTTCGGCCGGGCCTTGCCCTTGGCCTTGTGCAGGTACCACGTGCCGGGGTGCCCCTGGACATCGACCTTGATCGGCGGGACGTTAAAAGCGGTGCACGAGAGGAACCGTCCGTTCTTGCCGAACTTGTACTCGGTCGGGCTGCCGCACTTGGGGCACGTCAGATCATCGGGCGCGGGCTGGGTCTCGGCCTTGGCGTGGCGGAGGTTCTCGTGGGCGTGTTCGAGCGCGTCTTTGAACGGCTCGTAGAACTCGTGCAGCGTCTTACGCCAGTCCTTGTTTTCGGATTCGATCTCGTCGAGGTGCGCCTCCATCTCGCGCGTGTAGCCGACGTCGAGGATCTTGGGGAACGCGTTGACAAGCATGTCGGTCACGACCTTGCCCAGGTCGGTCGCGCGCAGGCGTCGGTCGCGCGGCGTGACGGTCTCGACGTACTTGCGGTCCTGGATCGTGCCGATGATCGCCGCGTAGGTCGATGGCCGGCCGATGCCTTCTTCCTCGAGTTTTTTCTGCAGCGACGCCTCGTTGTAACGCGGCGGGGGCGACGTGAAGTGCTGCGTCGGCGTCAGGTCCAACGGGCCGACCGGCTGCTGCTCTTTCAGCGGGGGCAGGATCACGTCGTCGGACGTCGGCAGGCCCATCACCTTGAGGAAGCCGTCGAACACGAGTGTCCGCCCGGTCGCGCGGAAGGTCGCGTCTGTGCCATCGCGCCCGGGGGCGTGGATCGTGATCGCGGTCGAGTCCCATTGGGCCGGCACCATCTGGCACGCGACAAACCGGCGCCAGATCAAGTCGTAGAGCTTGTACTGCTCGTCGCTGAGCGCCCCCTTGATCGACTGCGGGGTGATCGACACGTCGGTCGGGCGGATCGCTTCGTGGGCCTCCTGCGCGTCCTTGTTCGACGACTTGTAGAAGTTCGGCTTGTCGGGCAGGTACTGCTTGCCGAGCTTGGAATCGATGTGCGACCGGCAGGCAGACAACGCCTCGCCCGACAGGTGCGTCGAGTCGGTCCGCATGTACGTGATCAGCCCGGTCTGCCCGCGGGCGCCCTTGAGGTCGATGCCCTCGTAGAGCTGCTGAGCGACGCGCATCGTGCGCTTGAGCTGGAAGCCCAAACGCGTGGACGCCTGCTGCTGCATCGTCGAGGTGATGAACGGCGGGGACGGGCGTGAGGTCGTGCGCTTGGTCTCGATCTTCGTGATCTTGTAGTCGGGCGCGTCGCCGATCCCGCCGAGGAACGTGACCTGGTTCTGCTGCGGGCCCTTGGCGTCTTCGACGTGCTCCTCGAGGGTGTCTTCGAGCGAGAACCCGAGCGCCTGCGCGGCTTTCAGCGCGTCGTCGCGGTTGTCGGGCTTGAACGACTTGCCGCCGACCTCGACCAGCTCCGCGCGCAGGCACTTGCGTTCGCTCAGCCAGGCGTTCTGTTCTTTGACCGTTCGTGGGTTTTCTTCTTCGCCGACGTAGAAGAACGCGCGCCAGGCCTTGCCGAGTTTTTCAGCCTGGTCCGCGTCGGTGGCGAAGACGGCGCCGAGCTTCCAGTACTCGTCGGGGACGAAGGCCTCGATCTCGCGCTCGCGTTCGACGACCAGGCGGGTCGCGACGGACTGGACCCGGCCCGCGCTCAGGCCGCCGGCGACTTTCTTCCATAAGAGCGGGGAGACCTGGTAGCCGACGATGCGGTCGAGGATCCGCCGAGCCTGCTGGGCGTCCACGCGGTTGGTCTCGAGCGGGCGTGGCCGGCCGAAGGCGCTCTCGATCTCTTTCTTGGTGATCGCGTTGAAGACGACGCGTTTGGCTTTTTCGACCGGGTAGCCCAGCGCGTGAGCGACGTGCCAGGCGATCGCTTCGCCCTCGCGATCCAGGTCGGTTGCAAACCACACGTCCTCGGCGAGCTTGGCGGCCTGTTTCAGTTCGCTGACGGTCTTCTTCGAGTCCGCCATCACCTCGTAAGTGGGCTCGAAGTCGTTGTCGAGGTCCACGCCCGGCACGGGCGCCTTGACGCCGGTCGGGTTGCGCGGCGGCAGGTCTCGGATGTGGCCGACGCTGGCCATGACGAAGTAGTCGTTGCCCAGGTACTTGTTGATCGTCTTGGCCTTGGTGGGCGATTCGACGATGACCAGGTGCTTGCCCTGGGCCTGCCTGGGGTCCGGGCCGCGTCGTTTGCCGCCGGCGCGGGCGGTGGTCTTCTTTTTGGTGGACTTTTTGGCCATATGTGCGGGTCTACGGGCCCGGGCGGGCCGCGGTTCACGTGGTGGGCGTACTTGGCGTCTATCGCCTCTCGGGGGCCGGACACTTGAACCGGTTCGGGGCCCGCTGTCAAGCCGAATCTGTAATGATTGTATTGACAGTGACTTACAAAATCGCCTGTTGAGGCGCGTCGGCACGATGGCTGTTGGGCCCGCCGGTTCTCTTAAAAGGATAGGCCCGGAGAAGCGTGGCGATCGATCGATTCGGCGGCAGGCGATCATCTAAGCGGCGCACGCGGCCGGTGATCGGCGCTCAACCCCCCGGTGAATCCTCGCACAGCCACGCGATCGCCTCGTCGGCCGTACAAACCCGCACGCCCCGGCGTCGCCCGGCCTGGTCCAGCTCACTCAGCAGCAGCAGGTCCTCAAAGTCGGCGAGCGCTTCGAGCCGGCGTCGCGCCCGCGCGCCCAGCGTCCCGCCGCGGTAGGCGTGCGCGTCCATGTGGTGGGCGACGAGCGCGAGCGTGCGCTCACTCACGACGCCCGCGAGCGCTTCGACGCCCGCGCCGACGTGGTCCGCCGGGTCGATCGCCTTGCCCACGTCGTGCATGAGCGCGGCAGCGCAAAACTCGACATCCCACTGCCGCTCGGCCCGGGCGAGCTCGAACACCTGCAGGCTGTGGTACAGCGCGTCGCCCTCGGGGTGGTACGCGGGGTTCTGCTGGACCGCTTCGAGCGGCAGCAGCAGCAGCTTGAGCAGCGCGGGGTCCGGCCCGGCGTCAATCGGTCCGAGCGCGACGCCGTCGATGTCCGCGTCGGGGTACCAATGCTCGATCAACGATTCGAGCCGTTTGAGATTCGCTCGCTCGATCGGCTTGCCGGTGATCGAACTGCGGAAGACGGTGCGGTGCTGGGCGCGGGTGTACACGGTCAATTCGATCGGGAAGCGTGCCTGCAGGTGGACGTGCGTGTAGACGGTGGACCGGCCGAGCCTGGCGACGTGCTTGTGCTCGGTGGTGTACGCGAGGGCGTGGTCGTCGAGCGTGTCGGTCAGTGCCGGCAGGTGGTCGGTGAACACGTGCAGGTCGATGTCCGATCCTTGACGGACATGCCCGGTTAGCGTCGAGCCGATCAGCCTCGGGCGAAAGGGTTCGAGCAGGCGCATCGTCTTGAGCGCGAGCAGGCGCATGTCGCGCAGGTCGTCGCCGCGCTGCGCGCCCTCGAGCATGTCCGCCAAGAGCAGCACCTGCTCGCGCACCTCGGCGTTGCTCGGCAAATCCTTGGGCGAGTGCTTCCAATCGATACGCAGCTGTTTCGCGGCCTTGCGCTTGGCGGTCAGATACTCGCTCTCCTCACGCGCATACATCAGCGCCGCGGCACGCACGGCGATTTCCCTTCGCAGTCTCGGATCAGGCATGGTGGTGGTGGCGTCGAGTTGAAGCCCGTCGATGCGACGCCGGGGCTGTTCAGCGGACAGCATAGTGTGCCCGTTGCGTTGCGTCTATGATCCCCGCCGTGATACTCGCGTCTGACAACCTGTACCCCGCGCTGGGGCTGATCGCGGCGACGGTCGCGTCGATGTTCTGGGCCGTGTCGGTCGTGCTGTACCGCCGGGTCGGCCGCATCATGCCGCCGGTGCGGCTGAACATGACCAAGGGCTTGATCGCGGTGCTGATCCTCGGGGTGGTCCTGCTGGTCGATTGGCTGGCGCTGGGGCACCGGCCGTGGTCGATGCCCGCGGGCATGCTGGGGCTGATGGCGCTCAGCGGGGTGATCGGCATCGGCGTGGGCGACACGATGTTTTTCGCCGGGCTCAACCGCATGGGTGCCCGGCGGATGCTGCTGCTGTTCACGCTCAACCCGGTGATCACCGTGCTCGCCGCGTGGGCGCTGATGGGCGAACCGCTGGCGACCGCTCAAGTCATCGGCATCGCGGTGACCTGCGGCGGGGTGACCTGGGTCATCGCCGAGCGCACCACCGGCAAGGCCGACGGGCACGTCGACGCGCTGGGCGTGCTCTACGGCGTCGGCGCCGCGACGTGCCAGGCGACCGGCTACCTCATGTCGCGCCACGTGCTGCGCCAGGAGGAGATGACCTCCGCCGCCAGCGCCTGGCTGCGCCTCGCCGCGGGGTCGCTGGTGCTGCTCGCGTGCCTGCGGCTGGACCACGTGCTCAAAGACCCCGGCGGCGAAACGCACCACCACCCCCTCGCCCCGTCCAAAACACACGCCTGGATCATGTTCCTCGGCGCGATGATGCTCGGCACGGTGCTGGGGATCTGGCTCATGCAGGTCTCGGCCAAGCACGCGGACAAGGCCGGCGTCGCCAGCACGCTGCTCTCGCTCAGCCCGCTCTTTGTCCTCCCCATCGTCGCGCTCATGGGCGAGCACATCAGCAAACGCGCGGTGCTGGGCGCACTGGTCACGATCCTCGGCGTGGCCCTGCTGTACGCCTTCTCCGCCTAACCGCGCTCACCCCGACGCGCCCAGCAGCAGAAACACGCCTACGCCCAGGTAAAAACAGAACAGCCCGTACATCGCGTGCTCGATCGTAGCCAGCAGCAGCGAGCGGTGCTTGAGGTACGTGCGCGTGAAGATCAGCCCACCGACGAACGTGAGCGCGAGCACGACCCAGTTGTTGAACATGACGTGGCCGAAGGAGAACGCCGCGGCGTTGACGACGATCAGCGCCCAGCCCCCGCCGAGGATCGGGCGGTACCGCTGGCAGAAGAACGCGCGGTAGATGACGTTCTGCGGGTAGACCGAGACCCAGGGATAAAACACGAAGATCAACAAAGGCAAGAAGCGCGGCACGTCGTCGCGGTAGAAGATGCCGAACAGACCGGTGGGCACGGGGAGCGACAGCGTCGGCACCTCGTACCCCGCGAACAGGCCGAACAGCGTCGTCAGCAGCACGCACGCGATCAGCCAGCGGATCACCATCCAGCCCATCGCCCGCGGGATCGGCTCGGCGTTCCAGAGTTTTTTGCGGTCGAACTTCTTGTCCAAGCTCAGCCCGATCGCGCATACCAGACCCGCGATCATCAGGAACAAGAAAAGCCCCGGCCCGCCGAGGATGCCCGGCAGTTTCCAGAGCAGCACCGGCCCGCCGACGAACAGCGCGAGCATTTCCAGCCAACGCAGGGTTTTCTGCGACCGGGTCATCGGTCAGAGTTTAGACCGGCCGGGTCGAGCTTGACGTGAACCGCTTCGAGCGGCGCGTCGCCGATGACCCTGGCGCGGTGGCCCTCTGGGCATCCCTCGGGTATGAGCGCGTCGCCGCTTTGCACGGCCGCGTCTGCGGCGATGAACGCGTCGCCGGGGCCGAAGTCCCGCGCGCTGCCGTCGCGCAGCTCGATCCGCAGCACGCCCCGGCGGACGAGGACCAGTACCGGCTCACCCGCGCCGTGCCAGTCGGTCGCGTAACCCGGTGCGCTCGAACGCAGGCGCAGCGAAGAACAGCCGACCCGCCCGGTCAACCGCATGCCGCCGCGATCGTGCGTTGGCCAGTGGCGATCCGACCAGAAGCACCTGCCCGCGAGGTCGGTGAGCAGGACCGGCAGCGTGTGTTTTCCGTGACCGTCCGTCATTGCCGGTATGCTATACGCTCGAACCAAACATCAACCGCATCGCACCCATGAGTCAAACGCCTAACAAACGCATTATCAACGTCTCGAACCGCCTGCCCGTCCGTATCGCCGGTAACGAGTTGGTCAAATCCTCCGGCGGGCTCGTCTCCGCGCTCGAAGGCGTGCAGACGTCCGGCGGCGGCGACTTCGACCTGCAATGGATCGGCTGGCCTGGCGGGGCCGCCGAGGACATGGCCGACAAGCAGGGCATCGCCGCCCGGCTCAAAGACGAGTTCGGCTATCACCCCGTGTTCCTCTCCGACGACGAGATCGACGACTTCTACCACGGCTTCTCCAACTCGTCGCTCTGGCCGCTGTTGCACTACAACCCCACCTACTTCAAGTACCAGTACAACTGGTGGGAGACCTACGAAAAAATCAACGGCTGCTTCGCCGACGTCGTCTGCGACGCCGCGGAACAGGGCGACCTGGTCTGGGTCCACGACTACCACCTGATGCTCCTGCCCAAGATGCTGCGCGAGCGTCGGCCGGACCTGCGCGTCGGCTTCTTCCTGCACACGCCCTTCCCTTCGTATGAAATCTTCCGCTGCCACCCCAGGCGCAACCAGCTGCTCGAAGGGCTGCTCGGTGCCGACCTGATCGGCTTCCACACCTTCGGTTACCTGCGGCACTTCCGATCCGCCGTGCTGCGACTGACAGGGCGCGAGTCGGACGTTTACACGATCCGCCACGACGACGCGGAGACGCACATCAGCGTCTTCCCGATCGGCATCAACTGGACCGGCTTCGAGCAGGAGCTGCAATCCGAGCGTTTCCGCGAGTGCCGAGACCGCTTGTCGAATGATTACAAGAACAAGCGGATCGTGCTGTCCGTCGAGCGGCTGGACTATTCCAAGGGCATCCCCAAGAAACTCGAGGCGATCGAGAAATACCTCGACGCGAACCCGGATCGTCGGGACGACGTCGAGTTCATCCTGATCGCCGTGCCTTCGCGCGAAGACGTGGACGAGTACGCGCAGCTGAAGCAGACGATCGAGCTCGCGGTCAGCCAGATCAACGGCAAGTTCGCGACGATCACCAACATCCCCGTGCACTTTATCAACCGAGGTGTGAAGTTCGAGGAGTTGTGCGCGCTCTACTCGATCGCCGACGTCGCGATGGTGACCCCGCTGGTCGATGGCATGAACCTGGTGGCGAAGGAGTACGTCGCCTGCCAGCAGGACCACGGCGGGGTGCTGATCCTCTCGGAGTTCGCCGGCGCGGCGCAGGAACTGTTCAACGCCGTGATGGTCAACCCCTACGACGTGGACGGCATGGCGTGGGCGGTGGGCGAGGCGCTGGACATGGACGACGCGCACAAGCGCTCACGCATGGAGCCGATGCGCAAGCTGGTCATCGAGAAGGACAGCAAGTGGTGGGCCAGGCGGTTCGTCGACGCGCTGGTCAGCAGCACCAGCCAGCCGCCGCGTGACGCGGTCAAGCGGCTCGACGACCGGGCGATCGCGCGTTTTGCCCCGTCGGACAAGAAAAAGGCGCTGTTCCTCGACTACGACGGGACGCTGCGCGGCTTCACGCTCGACCCGGCCGAGGCGACGCCGCAGCCCGTGCTGCTCGACGCCCTCGCCGAGCTGGACAAGCGCGACGACCTTGACATCTACGTCGTCAGCGGGCGCAAGGGCGAGTTCCTCCAAGAACACCTCGGGCAGTTCGGGTTCACGCTCATCGGCGAGCACGGGTACGCGTTCAAGCGCGCGGGCGGCGACGCGTTCGAGCTGCTCAACGCCGACGCGGACCTGTCCTGGATGCCGACGGTGCGCGAGGTGTTCGACCTCTACGCCGCCTCGACGCCCGGCACGCACGTCGAGCAGAAGCGCTCGGCCCTGGTCTGGCATTACCGCGCCGCCGACCCGGAGTTCGGCGTGTGGAAGGCCATCGAACTCATCGGCCACCTCAAGGAAGCGATCGCCAACGTCCCCGCCGCGATCGCCCACGGCAAGAAGATCGTCGAGGTCTCCAGCCAGCAGATCAACAAGGGCATGGCCGTCGAACGCTTCATCCACGAGACGAAGTACGACGCGGTCCTGTGCATCGGCGACGACCAGACCGACGAGACGATGTTCCGCCACCGCAACTCGGGCGCCGTGACCATCAAGGTCGGCCCGGGCACGACCGACGCGGAGTACCGCGTGCCCGGCCCGGACCAGGTCCACGCGATGCTCGCGACGATCGCGGGGATGAAAGTCGCGTCCAGCGTTTAGCGTCGCAAAAGCCTGTGCGGTTTCGGTTCGACGCTAAACGCCAGGCCCTAAACGCGAAACGCTCATGTCACCTTCTTGCCGAAGATCGACCCGAAGTTCAGCACGCCCGTTCGTCCGGACATGCTGCCCTCATTTGCCTCGGCCTTCGCCGCGGCGCGTTTCGCCTCGTGGTCGCGTATCTTCTTCAGGTCCTCGGCGTAGAGCTTCTCGCACGCCTTGAGGAACGTGCCGATCGGGCTGTCCGCGTCCAGCGTCTTGTTGACGAAGACGACCAGCGTGTGGCCGAAGTGGATGATGTCGCCGTCGCGCAGCTCCTGCGAGTGGTTCAATCGTTCTCGGTTGATGCGGGCGCCGTTGCGCGACTGCAGGTCCACGGCGTAGCACTTGCCGTCGGTCTCGTGGTGGATGAACTCGAGGTGTCGGCGGGAAACACTGGGGTCGTGCAGCCGGGCGAGCAGCGATTCGTCACGGCCCAGCACGAGCGCGGCCTCCCTGGGGACGTTGAAGAACCGGCCCCGGTCCTTGCCATGGATGACGACGAGTGCGGACATAAGTCAAACCCCTTGTAGACGGATGCGTGGTGCGTAGACGCGATTCAGAAGACGTGCGGTGAGTCGCCCGACGTACAGATGATACGTTCGACCGCCGGGGCGGGTTGCGAACAACCGGTGATCCAAGCTTATTGTAGCGCATTGGCTGGCGGGACCCAAGGCCTGTTTTTCGACACCGCCGGCCGCCGTAGGGCCCTGCGCAGGCTGGCGTTATAATCGCCTCATGCGTGACCCCCAGCCCAGCGAGCCGGGCCCGGCCGAGCCGAGAACGGCCCGCCCGGCCTCGACCAACATCGACACCCACGCCAGCCGACGCGTCGACCGCGGCAAGCCCCGCCGACCGATGCTCGAGTGGGTGTTCTACGCGCTGGGGCTGGGGGCGCTGGTCGCGCTTGTCGCCGGCGGGTTCATCGTCCAGGCCGTCGAAAACGACCTCGAGCAGGCCGCCAGCCAGCGCGGGACCTACGTCTCGATCATCATCCTCGCCATCTTCGTCTTCGCGGTCGTTAAGAACTTCTTCGACATGCGCTTCATCCACCGCCAGTCACGCCTGACCGACAAGCAGATCGACCAGCTGCGCCAGACCAACAACATCTACGTCTTCCTGCAGGGCTCCGAGCCGAGCCTGTTCCGCGACCACATCGACAACCTGCACGAGATCTTTCGGCGGGACTGCACGATCAGTCAGGACAACCTCGTCACGCTGCTGCAGGCGCGCCTGCTCGCGAAGACACGCGTCGTCGAGTTCTGCTCGTCGATCCTGGTCACGCTCGGGCTGGTCGGCACGATCATCGGCCTGATCCAGTCCGCCGGTGGCTTGAGCGAGGTCATCACCGCGATGACCGGCGAAGACGGGACGGTGATGGACGGCGTGTACAAGGCGCTCAGCGGTATGGGCGTCGCCTTCTACACCACGCTCATGGGCGCGATCCTCGGCGGGGTGTGCCTGCGACTGCTTTCCAACCTCGTCGACGCGAACATCGAGCACATCGTCAGCCACATCGCCGAGCTGACCGAGATCTACATCCTGCCGATCCTGCGTCGCGCCGGTCGGATCAACGAGGAGCACCAGAAGAAGCTGCGCGAGAAGGGCATCGGCCTGCCGCCTGGCGTGCCCGTGCCCGGGACGGTCGCGGGCCAGCGCCCCGTCGAATCACCGATGCCCGCGAGCGCGCCGGAGGCATTGGAGTAGATGTGCTTTTGCCACGGATTTAAATGGATTAGTACGGATGAAAACCATTGTTACCGCAGAGGGCGCAGAGTTCGCCGAGCATGAACAAAGGATTGATTCAAACACACCCGAGTTTTAACTCCGCGAACTCCGCGTTCTCTGCGGTAAAAAATGCCTTGACTCCGTGCCGATCCGTGCGCATCCGTGGCTGAAACCCGAACGATGACTGACCCATGCTGATCCTGCCCAAGCGCAAATCGACGTTCAACTTCTTCGAGTCGTTCTCCGACCTGGTGTTCTGCACGCTGGTGATGTTCCTCGTGCTCGTGCTGTTCCTGGCGATGAACGTGAACCGCAAGCAGGAGCAGGTCGAGACGGACCAGCTGCTGGTCAAGGAGACGCGCGAGCAGATCGAGACCGAGGCGGCGCAGCTCCAGGACGTGCTGGCCAAGCAGGAAGCGATCCGAACGAAGCTGCAGTCCGAGTTCGATGAAGAGCTCGCGGAGATCGAGAAGCAGCGCGACGCGGTGCTGGCCAAAGCCCAGGCCGAGATCGATGCGGAGCGCAAGCGCATCGAGACCGAGATCAGCGCCCGGCGGTCGGCGCTGAGCATCATGGAGGCCGAGGTCGCGCGCCAACGAAGGGTGTACGAGCAGGCGCTGGGCGCCAACCGGTTCACCGGCCTGCCCGCCAAGCCCCGGCTCGTGGTCGCTTACGACTGGCAGCCGACGCGCATCGGCGTGCACCCGGTGCCGGCCTGGTTCGTGGACGAACTCAACACGACCCCGCCCGGGCTCAGCGACGCGCAGCTCGCGGCGTATTACGCCAAGCTCCGTGAGCGGTTCGTGGCCCTGATCGGCGACGCCGAGCCGCTGTCGCCCCGCCAATACCGGGCGCTGGTCCGCGCGGTGTCCGTCGGGCTCGAGCCCGTGCCGCAGGTCGGCGACGACCGGCGCGTGTCCCTGGACCTCGAGTTCGTGGTCGACGAAGAAGGCCTGCCCACCACGCAGGTCGGCGTCGCGATCCCCGGGGGCAACGGCGAAACCGCGGGCGTGCGCGTCGGCGACACGCTGATCGCGATCGACGACCGGCCGGTCACGCCCGAGAGCCTGCCGGGCTTGTTGGCGAAGTACAAGCCGGGCGACACGGCGCGTTTGCTGCTGCGTCGGGCGGGCAAGGCGGCGGCGATCGACCTGACCTTCCGCGAGGTGCGCGTGGTTGAATTGGTCGAGGCCTACCGCACGGACCTGAGCATGGTCGTGAGCGGGGCGGTGGACACGGACTACACGTATCTGTGGGAGCCGGTGCGGGCGG
>JBKAGS010000014.1:0-20923 GCA_046290505.1 Phycisphaeraceae bacterium
CACGAAGCTACCAGGGCCGACGCCGCGAGATGGGGCTGATGGCGGTCGCCCACAACATCATGGTGATCGCTATCGTTGGGCTTTTCTACAGGGCAGGATAAGTACATTAAATATCTCATTCCTGGCGCTGAAAAGGGGTTGGAGGTCGTTTTATCCTGTGGCACTGCCGTATTGTAACCCGATGGACTCAAAAACGACTCCCGACCCCTTTCCCCGCCCCCGACCCCTTTCCCCGCCCGTCTTGCTTCCGGTCACTGGTGAACTGGCGGGCATGTCGGCCAAGTCCAGTATGGCTTGCAGCGGAAGATAGCCGGCGGTTTGGGTTTCGATGGCCCTGTCGATGCAGCGGGTGCCACTGCGGATCGATGGATCGGGAAAGCTATCATGCCCCCTATGCCCAGCAACAACGCTCAGCTCGCCGCGATCTTTCAGCAGATGGCCGACGTCAACCAGGTGCTCGGGGGCAACCGTTTCAAGACGATCGCGCTGGAAAAGGGGTCGCGCGTCCTTAAGGATTTGGTCAAAGATGTCGCCGACGTCGAGCCGCAGGACCTGTTGCAAGTGGACGGCATCGGCAAGGGCATCGCCCAGAAGATCGAGGAGTTTCTCAAGACCGGCGTGGTGCAGGAACACCGGGAGATGGCCGCCGAGGTCCCGGCCGGGGTGCTGCAGATGCTCGATATCCCGGGCCTGGGGCCCAAGGGCGTCGCGCAGCTTTGGAAGGACGGCGGGATCGAGTCGATCGACCAGCTGAAGGACCAGCTCGTCGACGGGTCGCTCGAATCGCTCAAGGGTTTCGGCAAGAAAAAGCTGGAGAAGCTGAGTCAATCGATCGCCTTCGCGGAAAAATCGGGCGAACGCAGCAACCTCGGCTTCGCGCTGCCGTTGGCCGGGGCCATCATCGAGCAACTCAAACAGCTCAAGGGCGTTCAGCAGATCGACTACGCCGGTTCGCTGCGGCGCGGCAAGGAAACGATCGGCGACATCGACTTATTGGTCGGCGCTACGCGGCGAGCGGCTTCGACGATCATGGACGCGTTCGTCGGCCTGCCCATGGTCGAAGAAGTCCTGGGCCACGGCGAAACGAAAGCCTCGATCCGGTCCACCGGAGACTTCCGCCACATCCAGGTGGACTTGCGCGTTGTTGATCCTGATGATTACGGCGCGGCGCTGATGTACTTCACCGGCAGCAAGGAACACAATGTCAAGCTGCGCGAGCGGGCGTTGTCGATGGGCTACACGCTCAACGAGTACGCGCTCGCCGACAAAGACGATAAGAGCAAGCGGGTCGCGACGAAGACCGAGGCGGACATCTACGAGAAGCTCAAACTCGCGTGGATCGCCCCGGAGCTGCGCGAGGACCGCGGCGAGATCGCCTTGTCTGAGAAGGGGAAACTGCCGGCGCTGGTCGAGTTAAACGATATCAAGGCCGACCTGCACACGCACACGACCGCGAGCGACGGGCGGTGGTCGATCGAGGAGAACGCGCTGGCCATGGCCGAACGCGGGCACCACACCGTCGCGATCACCGACCACAGCAAGGGGCAGGTGCAGGCCAACGGCCTGGACGACAAGCGGCTGGTCAAGCACATCGAGGAAGTCCGAAAGGTCGCGAAGAAGCTGAAGGACAAGATCACCGTGTTGGCGGGCAGCGAGGTGGACATCCTCGCCGACGGTTCGCTGGACTACCCGGATGAACTGCTCGCCGAGTTGGACGTGGTGGTTGCCTCGCCGCACGCCGCGCTGAGCCAGGAGCCGAAGAAGGCGACGGCGCGGTTGCTCAAGGCGATCGAGAACCCGTACGTGACGATGATCGGCCACCCGACCGGCCGGCTGGTCCTGCGGCGCGAGGGGCTCAGCCCGGACATCGAGGCGTTGTGTCAAGCGGCGAAAGATCGCGGGATCGCCCTGGAAATAAACGCGAACCACTGGCGGCTGGACCTGCGCGACACGCACGCCCGCGTCGCGCTCGAGCACGGCGTCAAGCTCGCCATCAACACCGATGCGCACGGCCCCGGCGACCTCGACCAGCTGCCCTACGGCGTTCTCACCGCGCGGCGCGCCGGCGCCACCAAGAACGACATCGTCAATTGCATGACCGCCGCGGCGCTGAAGATGTGGCTCGCGTCCACGCGCTCATGAGAAGCAGGAACCACGTATGTATTCTTATCGATCGCTTCGACTGTTCTTGATGCTGTGCCTGCTGTTGTCCGCGGGGCCGGTGGCCAGCGCCCAGGGCGCGAAGGCCGACTACGAGCGTTCGGCCGAGTTGTCGCGGCGCTTCAACGGCAAGGTCACGCAACAACGGCTCGAGCCGGTGTGGGTCGGCGATGGCGAGGCATTCTGGTTCCGCACGGACGAAGACCGGGGCGCGATGCGATGGGTCGCGGTCGATTCGGCGACCGGCAAACAACAACCCGCGTTCGATCACGCCCGTCTGGCGGCGGCGCTCGGCGAAGCGGCCGGCCGACGCATCGGCGCGGACCGGCTACGCCTGGACAACCTGCGCGTGGAAGCCGACGCCAGCGCGTTTTCTTTCGACGCCTTCGAAAAGCGATGGGCGTATACGGTTGGGACAGGTGAGGTCCGCGAAACCGAAGCCGCGCCGCGGCAAGACAATCGCGACAACAGTCGGCGGGACCGCTGGCGCGATCGAGGCGGGAGCCGGCAATCGCCCGACAAGCGGTGGACCGCCGAGGTCGTGGATCGCAACGTCGTGATCAAGCCCGTAGGCGAAGACGGCAGGCCTGTGGACGACGGCGCGATCCGTCTGACCGCCGACGGCACCGCCGACCACGGCTACACCGGCCGGTTCTACTGGTCGCCCGATTCAACCCAGCTCGTCGCGATGAAACGCAAGGCCGGCGACGACCGCTTCGTCACGATCGTCGATTCCACCCCGGACGATCAGCTGCAACCCAAGACCCAGAGCTACTTCTACCTCAAGCCAGGCGACCAGGTGCCGATCGACCGGCCGGTACTCTTCGACATCGCAGCCAAACAGGCGATCGATGTCTCGGACGACCTCGCGCCCAACCCGTATGACAACCGCGGCGTGCGTTGGCGGCGAGATTCCAGCGCGTTTACGTATGAATACAACCAGCGCGGGCACCAGGTTTATCGCGTGATCGAGGTCGATGCGCAGACCGGCGAATCGCGGGCGATTGTTACCGAAGCGCCCGAGACGTTCTTCTGCTACTCGCGCAAGAAGTTCCTGCGCTACCTCGACGACACAGATGAGTTGATCTGGATGTCCGAGCGAGACGGGTGGAATCACCTGTACCTCATCGATTGGAAGACCGGCGGCGTCAAGCGGCAGATCACCAAGGGCGAGTGGGTCGTCCGCGAAGTGGACCGCGTGGATGAACCATCGCGCACCGTGTGGTTTTGGGCGGGCGGGATCCACGAAGGGCAGGACCCGTACTATCGGCACTACTGCAAGGCGAACCTCGACACCGGCGAGGTCACGGCGTTGACCCGGGGCAACGGTGACCACACCGACCTGTCGGTCTCGCCCGATGGCAAGCATCTCGTCACGACGTGGTCGCGGGTGGACCACCCGCCGGTGCACGAGCTGCGCAACGCCGAGACGGGCGCGTTGATTAAGGAGCTCGCGCGGGCCGACGCGAGCGCGCTGGTGGACGCGGGCTGGCAAGCGCCCGAGCGGTTCGTCGCGAAGGGGCGTGACGGCGAGACCGACATCTACGGCATCATCGTCCGGCCGACGAACTTCGATCCGGATAAGCAATACCCCGTGATCGAGCAGATTTACGCGGGTCCGCACGGCGCGCACGTGCCCAAGCGGTTCTACCCGATGCTTCGGAACATGGAGCTCGCCGAGCTCGGGTTCGTCGTCGTCCAGATCGACGGCATGGGGACGAGCGAGCGGAGCAAGGCGTTCCACGACGTGTGCTGGAAGGACCTGGGCGACGCGGGCTTCCCCGACCGCATCGCGTGGATGAAGGCCGCGGCGAAGGACCGGCCTTGGATGGACATCGCTCGCGTGGGGATCTACGGCGGGTCGGCGGGCGGGCAGAACGCGATGCGGGCGGTGCTCGACCACGCGGCCTTTTACAAGGCCGCCGCGGCGGACTGCGGCTGCCACGACAACCGTATGGACAAGATCTGGTGGAACGAGCAGTGGATGGGCTGGCCGGTAGGCGAGCAGTACGAAACAAGCTCGAACGCCGTCGATGCCCACAAGCTCGGCGGCAAACTGCTGCTGACCGTCGGCGAGCTGGACCGAAACGTGGACCCGGCGTCCACGATGCAGGTCGTCGACGCGCTGATCAAGGCGGACAAGGACTTCGAGCTGATGGTATTCACCGGCAAGGGCCACGGCGCGGGCGAGAGCGCGTACGGCAAGCGGCTCCGCCGGGACTTCTTTGTCCGGCACCTGATGGGGGTGGAGCCGCGATGGGAATGAGTCGTGCCGCTCTCGGGGTGCTTCAATCTTTCCCGCCTTGCTGGGCGGATCGCCTGCGCCCCGCCGCCGACGCCTGTCGCCGATCGTGCGACGCGTCAAGGCGCGCGGCGTGTTGGGCTGGTTTACGCGTCGTCGTGGTAATCACGCGCAAAAATCCGCTGCATGATGAGGAAGGTGAACGACGCGGACCAGGTGATCAGCACCAGCCCCGCGAGCGCTTCGATGCCCACCAGCAGGCGGATCGGCCCGACCGGCGCGATGTCGCCGAAGCCGACGGTCGTGTACACCGAAAGCGAGAAATACAGCGAATCGGGGAAGCCCCCGTCGTAGGCCCCGGTCAACTCGCCGATCGCCGAGTCGTGCATCGCAAACAGCAGGTGGTACGCCCCGGCGAAGATCGACGCCTCGATCAGGTGCGCCACGAACAGGATCAGCACGACCAGGATCAAGAGCGACCGGACGCGCCTGATCTTCCCGCGGTGGGTCATGACCACCAGCAGACGGATCGTCTCGTAGTGCAGCCCCACGCAGGCCAGCGTCGCCGCCGCCGCCACCGCGAGCACCGCCCAGTGCGGCCCCGTCGTCGGCCCGGCCAACGCGAGTTGTTCAAACGCCCTGTGCACGAAGGCCATGGCAGGGATGATACCGCCGAGTTGTTGCGGTGATCCGCTTGTCCAACACGCAAACAGCGAGACGCGCGGCGCAGCGAGCAGGGGGTACGACCCGGTTGCCTCAGCGGAAGATGTCGTCGAGGACGTTATCGACGCCGCGGTCGATCGCGCGGTCCGCCTCGTTGTCCACGCGGTTTTCCGTGCGGTTTTGGACGCGTTTGGATTTCTCCTCGGCCTTGTCTTCGGGCTTGGGCGTCGTCTCGCAGCCGGGCACGGCGAGGGCAAAGCAGCAGCAGGCAAGCGGCAAGAGCAGGCGAGTCATGGCAAGGTCCCTTCGGTGATAGGAGAAGCATCGCGTCGGCCGGCACATGTCACCCGGCCCGCCCCGCCCCCGCCGGGACGCGTCAGAACCAAAGCGTACCAAACCGCGGGCGTGTATCGAAACGAAGCCTCGCAAAAAGGCCCCAACGGTCCGGGGTCGAGAACGGGGGCGGGCACCGCAAGTGTGGTTGCTTGCGCCTTTTTGGGGTTAGAGCGTGGCGGCCAATTCGGTCGCGAGGCGGACGCCGAAGCCGGTCGGGCCTTTTTCCATGAGCACGTCGCCGTCGGTGTTGGACGTGCCGGCGATATCGACGTGGACCCAGGGCGTGGTCGGGATCTGCCTGGGCGCGTCCTTGCCGACGAAGTAGCTGAGGAACGCGGCGCCTTGCGTGGCGTGTGCCTCGCGGACGGGGGCGGAGTTGTGCAGGTCGGCGTGCTTGGCCTGCATCATCTGGCGGTAGGCGTCGTTGAGCGGCAGGCGCCAAACCGGCTCGCCGACGGCCTCGCCCGCCGCGGCGAGCTTGCTCAGCAACGCGTCGTCGGTCGCCCAGACGCCGGCGATCTTTTTACCCAGCGCGACGACCACCCCGCCGGTGAGCGTGGCGAAGTCCACCACGGCGGCGGGGTCGTAGGTTTTCGTGCCGTAAGCCAGGCAGTCGGCGAGGACGAGGCGTCCCTCGGCGTCGGTGTTGGTGATCTCGACGGTCACGCCGTTGGAGATCGTGAGGATGTCGTCGACGCGGTAGGCCTCTCGGTCGATCATGTTCTCCGCCAGGCCGACGATGCCGACGACGCGCCGCTTGATCTTGAGGTTGGCGATGGCCTGCATCGCGCCGATGACGTTCATCGCGCCGCACTTGTCGTACTTCATGCCCTTGCCGCCGTCGGACTTGAGCGAGTACCCGCCGGTGTCGAAGGTCACGCCCTTGCCGACCAAGAGCAGCGGCTTGTCTTTCTTGGTGCCCGGCGGGGCGTGTTCGAGCACGACCATGCAAGGCGGCGTTGACCCGCCGGCCCCGACCGCGAGCAGCCCGCCCATCTTCAGCTCCTTCGCCCGGCGGGCGTCGAGCACCGTGCACTTGAGCGTGCCCTTCTTCGCCAGGTTCTTGCAGTAGTTCGCGACGTACTTGGGGTTCGCGACGTTCGGCGGGGTGCACGCGAGCGTCCGCGCGGTGTCCACGCCCTCGGCGACCTTCAGCCCGTCGTTAAATCCGGCACGCGCCTCCTTGCCGTCGAGCACGACCTTCAGGCTAGGCGGCTTGTTGGGGCGTTTGTCCGGGCGCTGGGCCTTGCCCAGGTAGGCGTTGAAGTTGAAGTTCGCCAGCGTCAGGCCGTCGGCGAGCGCCCGGCCGACGGCGTGCGCGCCCAGCTCGTCGGGCAAGTCGACCGCGTGGATCGCGGCGGACCTGATCTTCGCGGGTTCGAGCTGGCGCAGCGCGGCGGCGGCGGCGCGGCGGAGCGTGTCGGCGGTGACGGCCTTCTTGTCGCCCAGGCCGACGACGAGCGTCCGGCCGGGCCTGGCCTTGGCGTGGATCAGCGTGCGGGTTTCTTCGGGCTTCAGCGCGGTGTCGGCCTGCTTGAGCAGCGCGGCGAGCGCGTCGGGCTCGGGGCAGCGGCCCTCGGCGTCGGCCTTGGTGCCCGCGGGGCAGAGCAGGACCAGGGCGTCGGCGGCGGGGGCGGAGGTCGGGGCGAGTTTGATCGAGCGGTACATCGGCGTTTTCTCGTGTCGGGTCGGCGAGTCCGTAAGGGGAAGATGATAGCCCATCGAGGGTTCGGGGCGTCATAGGCGTAGCCGATGCGTTGACTTACGCGATGTCGGCGGTTACTTTTGTCGCCATGACCGCGGGCCCGGCTGGTGGGTTTGGGCCGACGCGGATCGAATCCCCCCGACCCGCGTGGAGCCAGCACGTGATGAATGCCGTGAGTCGAAAGCTGTGTGCTGCCGTCTGCCTGCTCGCCGTATGGGCGTCGGGCCCGGACGCTCTGGCCCAGCCCTTGGGCCAGAACATCATCGGGGCCGAGCAGATCGACGCGGACATGCGTGCGAAGATCGGCGCGTGGGTCGCCCCGCACGTCCAGCGGCTGACGGCCGAGGACCCGGAGCTGGTCTCCGAAGCCCGCCGACGCCTGACCGACGCGCTGAACAACCCCAACGCGACGCCCGCGTTCGTCGATGCGCTGTCCGAGGCGTTGAACATGCCGCTCACCCCCGCGATCACGCACAAGAGCGTGCAGGTGCGCATGAGCGCGCAGATCGTGCTGGCGCGGATGACCGACGACAAGTCCAAAGGCCTGATTGACAACGGCCTGGAGGACGACAACGTCGCGGTGCAGCGCTGGGCGATGGAGGCCCTCGCCGGGCGGGTCAAGACCTGGAAGGCGCGCGAGCAAGCCGGCAAGGCCCCCGCCAACCTCCGCCAGAAACTCGACGCGGTCATCAAACAAGTTGTTGGCAAGCTCGACCAGAACCCGCACCCGATCGTGGTCACGCCGGGGTACAACGTGCTGCTCGCGGTGGACAGCCCCGAGGCCCGCGAGGCGCTGAACGACCAACTGAACAAGCGCGTCGCGCTGCACGCCCAGGACCCGAGCTTGTCCTATGCCCCGGAGCAGTCGGCGATCGGCGCGTTCGCGTCCAGGCTCGCGATCGAGTCGCCCTACGACCAGAAGTCCGCGACGGGCCTGACCCGCGCCGCGTTCCGCTACGCCGTCTTGATCCACAACCAGCTCAAGGCCGGCGACATCAAGGACGGCGATATCGAGCCGGCCAAGAACATGCTCGGCCAGTGCGTCTTCGCGCTCGGCCAGGTCGCCGCGGGTGCCCGCAAGAACGCCCCCGCCAACCAGGGCCAGGCCAACAACTGGATCGCCGACGACAACTGGGACGCGGTGCAAGGGTTGCTGGCCAACGACTGGGCGGTCATCCTCCGCGCCGCGCCGTTCAACCTGGCGAACGAAGACCTCGGGCTGTAAACGAACGGGCCGATTCGTGTAGCGGGAGACGCGCAGCGTCCCGTGCCGGTCACCCGCGGCATCCATTTCATTTTGAACGAGCGGCTCGACCCCCGCACATGACGCGGCGGCTGCGTCGCGCTGCCGATCGTTTACAGGAGCGTGTCGCAGCCGCCGGGCCACGCCCGGGGGACGCGCTGCAGCAGGTTGAGTGCGTGTGCTGATCCTTAAACCCCGAGGATCGACCCCGCGCCCGGCGCGCCGCCCTGCCCCGCGTCGGGTTTCGCCGCCGACGCCGCGACCGCGCCGCCCGAACCGACGATCGCCGCGTCGATCTTGCGCAACAGGTCCACGTAGTCCATCTCCGCCCGCTGCATGTTCGCGAGCATCGGGTTGGTGATGACCGCCTGCTGCAGCGATTCGAGCTTCTGCTTGTCCGCGACCTCGATGGGCTGGCCCTGCTGGGCCTTTTGCTGCAAAGACTGGGCGAAGCGCTGGTAGTCGGCCAAAGCGCGTTGCGAGTTGACGTCGGCCTCGAAGGCCTTGGACGCGCTCTCGAGCTTTTTCGTCGTGCCGTGTTCCGCGAGCATCTCGCCGAGTTTGGTCGCTTGTTCGAGGATGTCTTTGTCGCTGGCCATGTCGGTCTTTCGGTGAGGGTCTGGGTTCTGCGTTAGCATACCCGCGAGCGCTGGCGGGTTGCGGCCGGGCCCGGATCGTTTTCTCGTTCGCCGCGTTTGCCCCCGCTAAACTCCCTTCTATGGCCGATCGTTTTGCCCGACGTATTCTGGACCACCTGTCCGACCGCCGATACCAGCCTCGGACGCTTCGGCAGTTGATGGACGACCTGTCGATCCCCGACGACCAGCGCGACGACTTTTCCGCCGCCGCCCAGAAGCTGCTCGACGCAGATCAACTGGTCTGCGGCGGCGCCGATACGATCGGCCTGCCGCCGGTGGGCGACGAGATGGTCGGGCGGTTCCGCTCGCACGAGCGCGGCTTCGGCTTCGTCGTGCCCGATTCGCTGACCGAGCACGGCGACCTGTTCATCCCGCCGGGCAAGTCCTCGGACGCGATGGACGGCGACCGCGTGCGCGCCAAGGTCCGCCGGGAAAAAGGCCGGGCCGGCGGGGGCCGCTCGCCGTTCACCGGCGTGATCGTCGAGGTCCTCCAACGCGCCGACCGGCAGTTCGTCGGCACGCTCACCCGCAAGGGCAAGACCTACCTCGTCAACGTCGATGGCCGGGCCATCGCCGAGCCCATCCTCGTCCGCGACGCCGAGTCCTCCAACGCCAAGCTCGGCGACAAGGTCGTCGTGGACATCATCGACTACCCCGACGCGAAGCGCAATGAACTGGCCGAGGGCGTCATCGTCGAGGTCATCGGCGAGTCGGGCCTGCCCGACGTCGAGACCCGCTCGGTCATGCGCGCCTACGGCCTGGCGGAGAAGTTCGACAAGCAGGTTGTTGACGAGGCCCGCGCCGCCTCGCAGAAGATGGAAGGTACCGAGGACGCGATCCCCGAAGACCGCGAAGACCTGCGCAACGAACTGATCTGCACGATCGACCCGCCGGACGCGAAGGACTTCGACGACGCGATCTCGATTAAACGCCTTGAAAATAAGGGAGAATCGGCGTGGGAACTCGGCGTCCACATCGCCGACGTCGCCCACTTCGTCGAGCCCGGCGGCCCGCTGGACACCGAGGCCTACGCCCGCGGCAACTCGACCTACCTGCCCAGGCGGGTCATCCCCATGCTGCCGGAGGTCCTGTCCAACGGCGTGTGCTCGCTGCAGGAAGGCGTGGACCGCTTCGCCAAGTCCGTCTTCATCCGATACGACGACAAGGGCCACGTCCTCGAACAGCGCTTCGCCAAGACCGTGATCCGCTCGGCCAAACGGCTGACGTACCTCGAAGCGCAGGCGCTCATCGACGACGACCTCCGCGAGGCGCGCAGGCACTGCAAGTCCGAGGCGAAGTACCCGCGCGAACTGATCCAGGCGCTCAAGGCGATGAACCAGCTGTCGCGCACGATCCGCGAGCGACGCTTCGGCCAGGGCATGATCGTGCTCGGGCTGCCGGAGGTGGACCTGGTCTTCGACGACGCGGGTCACGTCATCGACGCCGAGCCGGAAGACGACGCGTATACGCACACGCTGATCGAGATGTTCATGGTCGAGGCGAACGAGGCGGCGGCGCGGCTGTTCCACGAGATGGGCGTCCCGATGATCCGCCGGGTCCACCCCGACCCGGATGCGCACGGCCTGAAGGACCTCAAGACCTTCGCGCGCGTCGCGGGGTTCAACATCCCCTCGACGCCGTCGCGTAAAGAATTGCAGTGGCTGCTCGACAAGGTGCGCGACACGCCCGCGCAGCACGCGGTGCATATGGCGGTGCTCAAGACGCTCAGCCGGGCCGAGTACGCGCCCGCGCCCATCGGCCACTTCGCGCTCGCCAGCGAGCACTACACGCACTTCACCAGCCCGATCCGCCGGTACCCCGACTTCGTCGTGCACCGCGCACTCAACGCCGTGCTCGATGCGCAGCGCGAGCGCTTCGGCGACACGAGCAGGCCCTTGCGTGGCAAGGCCCTCAAGCAGGTCGGCAGCAAGGCCGCGAAGGACAAGCGCGTGCCGAACGAAGAGCGGCTGGTCGAGATCGGCCGGCACTGCTCGAACACCGAGCGCAACTCGACCGACGCGGAGCGCGAGCTGCGCAAGTTCCTCGTGCTGCAGCTGCTCGCCGAGCGCTTGGGCGAGGACTTCGGCGCGACGGTTACCGGCGTGACGGGCCAGGGCGCGTTCCTCGAGATCGACCGCTACCTGGTGGATGGGTTTGTCCGTTTGGCCGACCTGCCCGGCGACAAGGCGGACCGGTGGAAGCTCAACCCCAACACCGGCGCGCTGGTCGCGCAGCGCTCGGGCCGGACGATCGCGATCGGCGACCGTTTCACGGTGCGTGTGGCGAACATCGACCTGCCCCGCCGACAGATGGAGCTGGTGATCCTCGACGACCGCAACCCTAAGCGGCATCAGGAGGATGGTAAGACGAAGCTGTCGCGCAAGAAAAAACGCCGGGGCGCCCCGCAGGACCAGGCGATGCTGCAAGCCAAAGACCGCAAGGCGGGCAAGGTCGGCCGGCGGAAGAAGGGCTCGAAGATGAAGAAGCGCCCGCCCAAGCGTGGCCGGCGCTGACGGCTCAACGCAGCTTCACGCGGTTGAGGATGCAGAGCAGCTCGTTCGCCGAGTGCTTGATCTTCTCGATGTCCGCGGCGCTGTCGTTAAGCGAGAACAAGAGTTGTTCGGCGTGGCGGGTGACCGTGTCGAAGCCGTAGCCGCTGCCCGCGCCCTTGAGCGCGTGGGCGATCTGTTCCAGCGTCTCGTAGTCCTGCCGGGCGTTGGCCTCGCGCAGCTTGTCCATGCTCGCCGAGAGCCCGCGGGTGAACTCGGTCAGCAGCGGTCGCATCTCCTTGTCGCCGGTAAACGCCGAGAAGATCGGCGTGTTCTGCGCCTCGCTGTCAAAGCCCACCAACTCGCGCGCGGTCCGCACCAGCGTCTCGGCGTTGAACGGCTTGTTGAGGTAGCGGTTCGCCCCCGCGTCGATCAACGTCGCCTCCGACAGCGTATCGTCCGCCGAGACCGCCAGGATCGGCGCGACAAACTGGGCGCTGCGCAGGGCGCGGACCAGGTCCTCCCCGCTCTCCTGGCTCAGCCGGACATCGACGATGATCAGGTCGAACTGCGTCTCGTCCACCCGCTCGCGCGCGCTGGCGCTGTCGGCGACCGACGAGACGGTCATACCCGCCCGGCCGAGCCAGTGGCTGTAGAGCTTGCGGTCGCTCGCGTAGTCGTCCACCACCAGCACGCGGTAGGCCAGCTCGGTGACCTGCTCGGCCTCACCCGCCGGCGCGTCGTCCGCCAGTTCCTGCAAGTGCCGGGTCTCTTCGTTGGGCGAGAGGATCGTGAACTCGCTCAGGTCGACGGGGTGATCGAACAAGACCCCCAGCTCGTGGACCAGCCCCTTGATGTGCCGGCAGTAGCGCACCTCGCCGAGGCGCGTGTGGGTTGTGCCGTCCTTCGCGCCGACCTGCACCTCGCACCTTGTGCGCGGGTAGGCGTACCGGCCCAGCACGATCGAGACGCCCCACCGGCTGATGTTGCGGACCACCGCGGCGAACCGGGTCACGCTGCCGGTCTGCCCGAGCAGGGACAAGACCGCGTCGTTGTGGTCGCAGGCGACCCGCAGCCGGCGCTGGTCCGACTCGGTCTCGCGCTGCGAGAGCTCCGCGATCTGGACGAGCAGCTGGGCCTTGTCGCGCTCGCTTAAACGAAGGGTCTGGATCGGTTGGTCGGCTTGGCTGTGCATGGGGCGGTTGCTCGATCGGGAGGGGCCTCGTTACGCGGAGCCCCCGGCAAGAGCGCTATCGACCCCGGCGGCGGTGGGATGAACCGTGCCCGCCGATCACGCCCATGGTTCGTGCGAAACAACGCGAGAACCGCTCAAAACAAGCGGAAAGAGGTTAATCCAGATTAACCTGTTGCCGCGCGCACGGCCGGCGCGCAAAAAGCGTCGGTGCGGGCGCGCGTCGCGCCCGCCCGAACGGCTGGGTGGCGCGGGGATTGCGCTCGGCCGGTCGACGGCGTGCGTCGGCTTGTGCGCGCAAGGCCGTTGGTGCGCCCTGTTGAGCCGGCCGGTGCTCACAGCCGGCTCATCCGCCAGACCGCGCGGAACAGCCCGGCGACCTGGTCGCGGGCGACCGTGCGGGTGGGGTAGTCCCGGTTCAGCGGTTCGAGGCGGATGGTGTCGGCGTCGTGGTCGAAGAAGACGCGCTTGAAGGTCGATTCGTGGTCCGGCTCCAGCCGGGCGAAGCAGTCGCTGCCGTCCACCACGTCGGCCAGGGGCGAGAAGACGACGACGTCGCCCGCGCGGTACTCGGGCAGCATCGAGTCGCCGCAGACCGTGGCGGCGAAGGCGTCGGGGTCGTTGGCCCCGTGCAGCCCGGTGTAGCCGGGCACGAGCACCGCGTCGTCGCCCACGCCCGCGGGATAGCCCAGGTCGGTGAACCCCGTCGGGTAGCCTGCCGCGACCTTGTTGATCAACGGCACCCGCGCGACCGCCGGCCCAATCGCGCCGGCCGACCCGCCGGGACCGGCCCAGCGCCGACGCGAACGCTCCAACTCCTCGCGGATCGGCCCGGGCGTCCGCTCCCACTGAGCCGCCCGACACAACCGCGCGTCACGCACCCCCAGCGCCGCCTCGAGCTTCACCACCACCTTCATCGACGGCGGATTGTCCACCCGACGGTTCTCGATCATCGACAAATACCCCGGCGTGATCCCCACCCGATCGGCCAGGCACGCCAGAGTCAACCCACGCTCACGCCGAAGCCGGCGAAGCAGCGCCCCCATGCTCGAGTCTGTCGCGGGTTGGCCGGCCATAAAAGTTCAATCCGTAGTGAAAAAAGCTTGACAAAAGCCCCGAAACACGGTTTAATACCTAACATATACCAAACCATTGATTCCGTCAAGCCCTTCGTTTCGATCCGGAGCAAATCCATGGCCTTGTCTTCTCTCCGGGCCACGCGCGACGACCTCGACCGCCGCACGGCCGCCCGATTCAAGCCCGAGCAGATCGTGCGCCTCGCCCAGGCCCTGCCCGACGAGGACCGGTTGCTGCTCGAGCGGCGGTACGCCGACGGTGTCAGCGTCGCCGAGATCGCCCGCCGAAGCCGACGCAGCGCCCCCGCTGTCGCCCGGCGGATCGAGCGCCTGACCCAGCGCCTCGCCAGCCCCGAGTTCCGCTTCACCCTCACCCGCCAGGCCAGCCTGCCCAAGCCGATGCGACGCACCGCCACGCTCCTGTTCATCCACGGCCTGTCCCTGCGCGAAACCGCCCGGGCGACCGGCAAGACCCTGCACCGCGTGCGCTGCGACCGCGCGACCCTCCAGACCCTCGCCCGCGTCGATCGGCTCAACCACGGCGAGACGGCCTGACCCCTTGACCATGCCCGCTTCTCTCAAGCTCCAACTCCAACACCGCGTGACTACATACGCCGAGCCAGGCCCGCGCGCGATGCGGGTCGCCGCGATGTTCGGCCTGTCGCTCGAAGGCGATCGCGACGAGGTCGTCGTTCCGCCGACCGAACTGACCCTTTGCCCGGGGCGCGTCGTCTTCGTCACCGGCGTGTCGGGCGGGGGCAAGTCGACGCTGCTGCGCCTGGTCGCCCGGGCGATCGAAGACATGCAAGTACGTGATGCCGCGGCGTCGCCGGATTTGGTGCGTGTGGATCAGCTGCCGGCATTGCCCGACGCCGCGTTGGTCGAAGCGCTCGCGCGACCCGAAGCCGACGAGGCAAACGACAAGCCCGACGCGTCGATCGAGCAGGTTTGCGGTTGGCTTAGCCGGGCCGGGCTGAATGACGCCGCGGTGATGCTCCGCCGACCCGGCGCGCTGTCGCAGGGCCAGCGCGACCGGCTGAAGCTTGCGCAGGCGATGGCCGTCGCCGAGCGGCAAGCCTCGGCGTGGTCGGTACTGCTCGCCGACGAGTTCGGCTCGACGCTGGACCGAACAACCGCCCGCGTGCTTGCGCGCAGCGTCGGGCGGTGGGTCCGATCGTCCGATACCTGCCTCGTCGCCGCAACCGCGCACGACGACCTGCTCGAACCGCTGGCCCCCGACGTCCTCGTCGAGGTCGCGCCCGGCGGGTGTTGCGCGGTCTACACACGCCCCGCCTGAATCACCCCCGCGACTCGAAACCATCTGCCCGATGCTTACCTTGCTCCAACGATTCCGCGGCGAGGTCGCGCCGACTGATGCGCTCGTCGATCTGTCGATCAGGGCCGGGACGCGCGCCGATTACCTCGCGCTTCAGCAGCACCACTACCGCCCGGGCCACCCGATGACGACGATGCGTGTCTTCGCGATCGACGACCGCACGCCCACCGCCGGCGACCGCTTGCTGTCACGGCCGATCGTGCCCCGGCCGATCGCCGTGCTGGTCGAGTCGCTGCCGTCTTTGTCCTGCCGGCTACGCGATGCGGCGCTGGGCGGGCGGTACCGGCACCTGCGGCCCGGGCAGCGTTCGGCGATGCTCAATTCTGAGCTGCGCTGCGTCAGCCGGGTCATCGTGGACCCGCGCTTCCGCGGACTTGGCCTGGCGGTGCGGCTGGTCCGGCACGCGCTGGCGACGGCGACGACGCGTTACACCGAGGCGCTGGCGGTGATGGGCCGGGTCAGCCCGTTCTTCGAGCGCGCGGGGATGACCGCGTACGAGCGCCCGCCGCTGCCGGTGGACGAGCGTGCGCTCGCCGCGCTGCGCTACGCGGGGTTTGAGCCGCGGGCCTTGGCGCTGCCCGCCGCGCTCGCCGGTCAGATCGAGGCGTTACCAAACCCGACGCGTGCGGTGCTGATACGCGAGCTGTCGCGCTGGTACCGCGCCGCGGGGGGGCGAGGGATCAGGACCGAGCCCGCGTTGAGCGACACCCTGCGCGCCGCGCAGCAGCGTCTGCTCGCCCGGCCGATCTATTACTTGCACGAGAACACGCATGTCGGAACATGAAACGACCGCACCGGCGCAACTGCCGATCGCCCTGCTCGACGCGCACCCGGACAACAGCAACGTGATGCCCGGGGCGCTGCTCGACAAGCTCGCAAGGCAGATCGGCGAGACCGGGCGCTACCCGCCGGTGATCGTCAGGCCGGTCGGGGACCGCTACCAGATCCTCGACGGCCACCACCGCGTCCTGGTCCTTCGCCGGCTGGGCCACGACAGCGCGCAGTGCGTGGTGTGGCCGGTCGATGACGAGCAGGCGCTGTTGCTGTTGGCGACGCTCAATCGCTTGGCGGGGGACGACGACCCGCGCAAGCGTGCAGCGCTGGTCGCGAAGCTCGGCCGGTCGATGGATACCAAGCGCTTGGCCGATCGGCTGCCCGAGGACGCCGAGCGGGTGCGGAAGCTGCTGTCAATCCATGCCGCCCCGCCGTCGCCCGTGAAGCCCCGGCCCATCGACGGGATGCCGGTTTGTTTGCACTTCTTCCTGCTGCCGGATCAGCGTCGGGCGGTCGAGCGGGTCCTGCGCGAGCAAGGTGGGCCGCGCGAGCAGGCACTGCTCGAGCTGCTGGGCCTGGCACAAGGGGCGTGTGATGGCGGATGAGGCCCAACCCGCGCAGACCCGCGCGCTGCTGGACGATCTGGCGAGCGCCGAGTACGACGTGTTGTCGCTGGCCCGGCGGCACGGCTTGTCGCTGGACGCGCTGATCGCGTGGGCGGACCGGCCCGAGACACGCCGGGCCCTGTCGGGTTTGTGCGTGCTGGCGGATGCGCAGGCGCAGCTGCTGTTGTCGCGGTACCGGTTGGCGGCGGCGACGCGGTTGATCGCGCAGGTCACCGCCGAGGCCGACGCGTTGCCGGCCGAGCAGGTCCGTAAGGCGTGCGTGGACTTATTGAAGATCGAGCTGAGCCGGGCGACCGACCTGTCCCTAGCGGGCGAGGCGGACGAAGACGCCGAGTTCGAGGCGCTGCGCGCGGCGATGTCGCCGGACGCGGACGGATTTGACCCCGATACGGATGGGCATACGGATGACGAGCCGGGTCGGACAGACAGTTAATGCGCGTCGGCCGGGGGCGCGCTTGCGGCGTTTGCAGGCGATGCGCCCGACGACGCCGAGCGAGTTGGATCGCTTCGTGCGGGCGTGCTTTGGGTTGCGTCTGCCGCGCCGGCGTTCGGGCGCGGGGCGAGGCGGCGGGCCGTTTGACTATCTGCGCGACGCGTACTTCGATGCGCCCGGCGACGCGGTGGTGTGGGCCAACCGGGGGGGCGGCAAGACGATGCTGGGCGCGGCGGCGACGCTGTTGGATTTGCTGTTTAAGCCGGGCATCGAGGTTCGGATCCTCGGCGGGTCGCTGCAGCAGGCCGAGCGCATGCACGCGCACCTGCGGGCGTTGCTGGATCGGCCGGTGCTGCGCAAGGGCGGCGGCGTGCTGGCGACCGAACCGACCCAGCGGCGGATCGTCATGCAGAACGGCAGCCGGGCCGAGTTGCTCGCGTGCACACAGCGGTCGGTCCGCGGGGCGCGCGTGCAGGTCTTGCGTTGCGACGAGGTCGAAGAGATGGACGGCGAGGTGTGGTCGGCGGCGCAGATGGTCACGCGCTCGGCGGTGTGCGGCGGCCGGCCCGTGCCCGGGCGCATCGAGGCGCTCTCCACGATGCACCGGCCGGCGGGCCTGATGGCGCAGCTGACACGGTCCGACACCCGCCGGCTGTACCGCTGGGACGCGCTCGGCGTCGCGGCGCGTTGCCCGGCGTCGCTGAGTTGCGAGGGCTGCGCGCTGTGGGGCGATTGCGGCGGCCAGGCCAAGCACGCCGACGGGTTCGTGCCGATCGAGGACTTATTGCGTCAGCGCTCGCGTGTGAGCGACCGGGTGTGGGACGCGGAGATGATGTGTCGCCGGCCGGTCACGCTCGAGGGCGTGTACCCGTCGTTCGATGAGGGCGCGCATGTCGTCGCGGACGAGCCTTGGCGCGATCGCGGGCATGGCCGTGAACAAGGCGTGTGGTGGGGCGGGATGGACTTCGGCCTGCGTTGCCCGACGGTGCTGCTGTGGGCGTGGTCGGACGGCCGCGGGCCCGACGCGGTGCTGCACCTCGCGGGGGAGTACAGCGCGACGGACCGGACGCTGGAGGCGAACCTCGAGGCGTGTGACGCGCTGGCGACGTCGCTGGGCCTGCCCCGGCCCGGCGATCTGGATCGGCTGGCGGTGGACCCGGCGGGGCATCAGCGCAGCGGGCAGACGGGCGTGAGCGACATCCAGCTGTTGCGTCGGCGCGGCTGCCGGGTGGTCGCGCCGCGGGCGCGGCTGCGGCAGGGGCTCGAGGCGGTGCGCCGCCGGCTGGACCGCGGCCTGATCCGCGTGCACCCGCGCTGTGTCGGGCTGATCGCGGCGCTGCGGTCGTATCGGTATGACCCCGGCCGGCCGCAGCGCGAGGAGCCGCTGAAGGACGGCCCGGACCACGCCTGCGACGCGCTGCGGTACCTGGTGTTGGCGGCGGACCGGGCCGGCACAGGCGTCAGGACCCGCGCGTACTGATCGATGCGGGCACGTACCGATAAAAAACGTCCCGCGGGGTCAAGCCGGTCGGCGTCGGGGCCGATGCCAACCGGCGAGCGACCCTACGGAGGCGACCATGAGCGAGCGATGGATGCGCGTGAGCGAAGCGGCGGCGGCGCTGTCGGTTTCCGAATCGACGGTTCGGCGTCGGGTGTCCGAGGGCCGGTTGCCCGGCCGGATCGGGGCGTCGGGCCGGCAGGAAGTGCGGATTGTTGATGCTGCTGCGACGTCGTCTTGTGCGGGGGAGCCACGCGTTGCGGGCGAAGCGCGGGCGGTTGCGGGCGAATCGACATCGTGTGACCCCGACGACCTGGTCAAACGCTACGAGCGGCTGGCCGGTGGTTCGCTGGTGCTCGCCCAGCAGCGCGCGGATGAACTGAATCGCGCGGCCTCGGCGGCCTACGAGAACCTGGCGCACGCGCGTTCGCAGCTGCGCCAGCTCCGCAAGCTCGCGCTCGCCGGCTGGGCCGGGTGCGTGCTCGCGGTCTTGTCCGGGTGCGCGTGGGCGTTCGCGCTGGGGGTCGCCGGTGCCGAGGCGCAGGCCCGCGCCGACGCCCACGAGCAAGCCTCGCAACAAGCGAATCTGTGCATTGATCGCCTGCAACACCAACTCGCTAACGCCAGGGATGTAAAATCACCCGATGGGGTTAGTGGGGTCTTGGCGGGGGCGGATTAAGCCCCGTTTTTCAGCAGAAACAAGGGTTTTACGCCGCGGCGCCTCGCCGCGGCGTTGTTGTTTGATGCGGTGATCGGTTGGGCGCGGCGCCCTTTTTTGGGCAATTACCCCCTTCGGGTAATTGTGGCCGCATTACCACCTTCATAGGATGCCGACACTCAAGCGTTAGTTGCTTGGGTTTAACAACAGAGATCACTAACCGATTTCCCTAACCCTCTTATCGGAGAAGAAGCACCATGAAAAAGTTCACCGCCATCGCCCTGATCGCCGGCCTGTCCGCCACCAGCGCCTACGGCATCAACGACCTGGTCTATGACGCCGCCGACGGCTCGCTGACCATCGTCAACAACGACGGCACGCTGATCAACTACGTCATCGAAGGCGGCCCGTTCATCGAGAACGCCCACAGCCCGGTCGGTGCCGGCACCAGCGCCAGCACCGACGGCACGGTCTCGTGGTCCAACCCCTTCTCGCCCGCGACCGACGCCTCGTACTCGCTCGGCACGGTCCTGCCCGCCGGCCTGGACGAAGCCCAGTTCCTCGCCTCGATCAACATCAGCGCGTCCAGCCCCAAGTACGTCACCGGCCTGGGCCAGCCCAAGACGGACTTCAACCTCGTCTACGTCCCCGAGCCCACCTCGCTGGCGCTGCTCGGCCTCGGCGGCCTGCTGGTCGCCCGCCGCCGCCGCTCGGCGTAAGTCGATGAGCACGACCCGGCCCACCTGAGCGGGCCGACGCGGCTTCATCTGACGTTTCTAGCACGATAAGGGCACCCGGCTTCGCGGCCGGGTGTCCTTTTTTGTTGCGCGTTGGCATCACGACAAGGGCGTAGTTTTCGCCCGTGCGTGCGGTGGTCTGAAAGCCCCGTGTCTGCGGTGGGTACTCGCTGGGGAAGCGGGGTCGCGTGACCCAACTCGACCGGATCCACACAGCACAGGAAAGGGACCACCATGCATTGGAAGAAGAACACGATCGCGCTGTTGTCGGCCGGCTGCTCGCTCATGTGGTTGGGGCAGGCGCAGGCCCAGTCGTTCTCGATCGACGACAACCCGATGATCTCGTCGGGCGGCTTCGGGCTCGGGGCGGAGGACGAGTGGGGCGCGACGGGCGGGCCCGGGCTTGCGCCGTCGCCCTCGCTGCCGTTCACCATCGGCGGGGACGGGAGCATGATCTCGCCGACGATCGGCGGGGTCGAGCACACGCCGGGCGCGAAATGGTTGGACGCGTTCTCGACCAACTACATCGCTTCCCAACCCACGCCCGACAACCCGTACTTGCCGCTGGGCTTCAGCGTGGACCGGATCACGACCGGCGCGCCCGGCAGCGCCTCACTCGGCGAGGCGTTGGTCGGCCAGCAGGCGGGCGATATCTACGCCGCGACCGCCCCGCTGCTGCACCCCGCGTTCTTCGCCGGCGGGCTCGGGCCCGGGCCGTTCGTCGGGCCGCTGCCCAGCGCCGGCGTGGGCGGCAGCAACGCGCTGGCGATCGACGAGTCGGCGTTCTTGCTCACTACCGCCGCGGGCATCGTCCCGCCCGGCGTCCCCGCGGGCCCGGTCACGACCGGCTCGCACGACAACGTGGACGCTTTCGATATGCGGCCGGTCATCCCCACGCCCGTCGGCGGGGTGTACGGCACCGGGTCGTACTACGCGGTCGCGCCCGACGACGCCGCGCTCTCCGGCGTCTCCGCCGCCGACCTGTTCTTCACCCCCGCCGGCTCGCCCGTCGGCGGCATCCTCTACGCCCCCGCCGGGGCCATGGGGCTGGACAGCTTCGGCCACAACCGCGACTCGATCGACGCGCTCATCGTCTTCGACGGCGGCGACGCCGAGG
>JBKAGS010000015.1:0-13515 GCA_046290505.1 Phycisphaeraceae bacterium
TATACGAAGCAAAAAAAAGCGCCTCTGTTGCCAGAGGCGCTGTAACGTAATTTCTACGTCAAGGGAGAGTCTTACATATACAAATTACTGGGAAACAAACTCGGGATAGGCTTCCATTCCGCACTCGGAAAGATCCACACCCTCTTCTTCTTCCTCTTCGCTGACGCGAATGCCCATGATGGCCTTCAGCGCGAACCAGACGATGATGGAAGTGACGAATACCCAGACAAAGATAGTGAGCATGCCGATCAACTGGCCACCGAATGACGCATCCGGATCAGACAGCAGGACGGCGAAGATGCCCCAGATACCGACCACACCGTGGACTGAAATGGCACCGACGGGATCGTCGATCTTCATCTTGTCCAGGGTCACGATGCTGAATACCACGATGGCTCCACCGATACCGCCGATGATGGTGGACAGCAGCGGCGACGGATCAGCCGGCTCAGCAGTGATGGCAACCAGTCCGGCCAGGGCACCGTTAAGGGCCATAGTCAGGTCAGCCTTGCCAAACATGATGCGCGCCACGATCAGGGCGGCGATCAGGCCACCGGCAGCAGCGGCGTTAGTGTTCAGAAACACGTTGGCGACTTCGTTGGCAACACCGATACCACCCAGCTTCAGGGTAGAACCACCGTTAAAACCGAACCAGCCCAGCCACAGGATAAAAGTACCCAGGGTAGCCAGCGGCAGGTTGGCGCCCGGCAGGGCGTTGATGGAACCGTCAGCGCGGTACTTGCCTTTACGAGGGCCAAGTACGATCACACCAGCAAGGGCTGCAGCAGCACCGGCCAGGTGAACAATACCGGAGCCGGCATAGTCGTAGTAATCCAGTGAGTAGATACCGAATACGGAATCACCGTTCCAGGTCCAGCTGCCTTCCATCGGATAGATGAAACCGGTCATGACCACGGCGAATGCCAGGAATGCCCACAGCTTCATTCGTTCGGCAACGGCACCGGAAACGATAGACATGGCAGTGGCTACAAACACCACCTGGAAGAAGAAGTCGGACGCGCCTGAGTATTCACCCATGTCGGCAAATCCAGCTTCGTTGGAAGCCGCGAGAATCTCGGCAACCGCTGCATCGTCCATCTCGGCAACAGTAGTAATGCCGGACAGGAAGATGCCGCCGTCATACATGATCTGGTAACCGCAAACCAGATACATGGTACAGGCGATGGCGAACAGCGCCACGTTCTTGGTAAGGATCTCGGTGGTGTTCTTGGAACGCACCAGACCAGCCTCGAGCATGGCGAATCCAGCCGCCATCCACATGACCAGCGCACCGCAGATCAGAAAATAGAATGTGTCCATTGCATATTGCAATTCAAAAATTTGGTCTTGCACCTTTACCTCCTGAGTGGTCTGAGCCTGAGACCACAGATAGTCAAAATTTTGTTTTTAATCGCTTTAGATTGCTTCCTCACCGGTTTCGCCGGTGCGGATACGAATGATCTGTGCCAGATCTGTGACGAAGATTTTGCCGTCACCGATCTTGCCGGTGTTCGCTGCTTTGGTGATCGCCTCGAGAGTCTGATCAAGCAAGCTGGCTCCAACTGCAACTTCCAGTTTTACCTTGGGCAGAAAATCAACTACGTATTCAGCGCCGCGGTACAGTTCGGTGTGACCTTTCTGTCTGCCAAAACCTTTGACTTCCGTGACGGTAATGCCTTGCACCCCAATCTCGGACAATGCCTCGCGGACATCGTCCAGCTTGAATGGCTTGATAATAGCCGTGACTAACTTCATTACTTTTGCTCCTTAAGTATCTCAGCGGTTTGCCAGGTCGAATAATTCCAACTGAGGCACCATCTATGCACGGCTCATGCCAGATGTATTTTTCTAAAGGAATACAATTAGTTATCAGACCAAGCTGGGGAAGCGAGGCAGGCAATTACAGTTCGGCGATCGCTTTTGGCGCGTTTCTGGCGCAACAGAGTGCTAACGGGCCAGTGCTGCACTATTTGCGTGCATTTCTGCCCGCATAATCCTGGCGATGCCACTATTCAAGGGAGAGATTCCACCGGGTCGCTACCGTAATACCGGATTTTGACGCCCAACACTGACCCCTGCTCACCGCCGGTTTAATGCTAGAATGATTGCCAAAGTATTAAGAAGTGGACCAGCCCATGCTCGATAACGACGCATTCCGAGAACTGAGCCAGCGCCTCTCCGCCCTGCTCCCGGCAGCCAGCGGTATGCGCGACGAGGTTCGCACCAAAATAGAGCAGACCCTCAAGCAAGGGTTCAAGGAGCTCAATTTATTGACCCAGGATGAGTTTCAGGTCCAGGCCGACTCCCTGCAGCGCGCACAGCAGCGAATCAACGATCTGGAGTTGGAAATCCGCGAACTGGAATCACGCCTGGAGACGCTTGAGTCAGGCCGGTGACACCCTCAGGGGGACACGCGTTTACATCGGCGTTTTCTTCTTGCCTTTTCTGTCGGCCCGCTCTGCCGGCCTTTCTTGCCCGCCCTTTGCCCGCCTCCCTGGCTGGCCTTCCTCGCCCGCCATTTCCGCCAGCACCTGTCAGTTGCGCCGGTATCGCTTCAATTTGACGCTTATACCGAAGCTCGGCATCGGCGCCGGAGGCCGGGTACTTAGTGGCGCGGCCGGAACCCGTTCCGAGCCTGACCTGGCAGCTATTAAAGACTGCCCAGGGTCTGGACCACCGAACTGCGGCGAAAGGCAATCGCTTCCATCAGCGAGGCGCTGATCCGCCCGACGCGGATGGGCGTTTGTTCCACCGATCTGGAACTGAAGAGGGGCTACATGGGCTTCCAAGGCGTGCTCGGGCACGAGTTCGTCGGCGTCGTCGAGGCGGTCGGCAAACGCGTCGATAAGGCGTGGATCGGCCAGCGGGTCGTCGGCGAGATCAACTGCGTCTGCGGCGACTGCGACCTGTGTCGCGCGGGGCTCAAGGAACACTGCCGGGCGCGCACGGTGCTGGGCATCGCCGGGCGGGACGGGTGCTTCGCCGATCGGTTCGTGCTGCTGGCGGCGAACCTGCACAAGGTCCCGGGCAACGTGGACGACGACCACGCGGTGTTCGTCGAGCCGTTGGCGGCGGCGTTCCAGATCGTTCGGCAACTCACGATCGAGGGCCGGCCCTACATCACGGTGCTGGGCGACGGCCGGCTGGGATTACTCTGCGCGCAGGTGCTCGCGGCATTGAACGCGACGGTGCGCTGCATCGGCAAGCACGAGGCGAAGCTGTCGCTGTGCGAGAAGTGGGGCGTGAAGCACCGGCTGCTGGGTGACATCGGCTTCTGGCAGGACCAGGACATCGTGGTGGACTGCACCGGTTCGCCGGACGGGATCGCGACGTCGCTGAAGATGCTGCGGCCGCGCGGCACGTTGGTGATGAAGACGACGGTGGCGCCCGGGAAGATCGACCCGAAGACGTTTGATCTGTCGCCGATCGTCGTCAACGAGATCAACGTGATCGGCAGCCGGTGCGGGCCGTTCGCCGAGGCGGTCCAGGCGCTCTCGCGTCAGTCGGTGGACGTGGTGAGCCTGATCAGTCGGCGGATGAAGCTGAGCGACGGGCCTGCGATCCTTGAGCAAGCGGGCAAGCCCGGCATGCTGAAGGTGTTGATCGAGCCTTGATATTTCCGGCGTACCCCTCGCATCGCCGGGATGGATCAGCCCTGCATCACGCCGGTGAGGATGAGGATGGTGGCGAGGACGGCGATGGCGATGCGGTAGTAGCCGAAGATCTCCATGCCGTGCTTCTTGAGGTAGGCGACCATCCATTTGACGGCGACGAGCGCGGAGACATAGGCGGCGAGGCTGCCGACGACCATGGGCCCCCAGCCGTACTCGGCGATCATGATCGGCCCGTCATCCTTGGCTTTGTAGAGCGTCGCGGCGAGGAGGGTGATGACGCCGAGCAGGAAGGAGAACTCGACCGCGGCGCCGATGGACAGGCCCACAAGCACCCCGCCGACGATGGTGACCAGCGAGCGCGAGGTGCCGGGCATCATCGCGACGCACTGGATCAGGCCGATGGCGAACGCCATGCGGCCGTTGATGTCTTCGACGTCCTTGCCAATGTGTTCGTCGCCGGACTTGCGTTTTTTCCAGTAGGCGACGGCGAGGATCGCGACGCCGCCGACGCCCCAGGCGACGACGATGGTCCAGGCGCTGAACAGGTGCGCTTCGATGGTCTCGTTGAACAGCACGCCGATGACCGCGGCGGGGGCGAAAGCGATCACGAGATTAATAAACAGGCGCAGGCCGGCGGGGTCGCCCTCGCCGATGCCGACCGGCCCGAGCATGCCACGCACGCCTTGCTTGACCCGCTGCCAGTACAGCCCGAGCACGGCGACGATCGCCCCCGCCTGGATGCAGATCGCGAACGCGTTCGCCGCCTCCTGCGACGACTCCGACTCGGTCCCGATCCCCAGCAGGTTCTGGACAATCAGAAGGTGCCCGGTCGAGCTCACCGGCAGGAACTCGGTCAGCCCCTCCACCACGCCCAGGATCACGGCCTCCCACCAAGTCATCTCTCGCATCCTTCAAATACGTTGGTCTGCGTCGGTCAATCGTTTTCGACCGCGGCTGGCCCGGCCGTGGTGTTGCTATCGGCGATTCCAGCCCCGGCACCTCTGAAACGCCCGCAAACTTGTTTTTCAAGCCGAGACCCGCTATCATCCGTTAATCCGGATATAAGGATTAAAAGCAGGACGCAGCAACCATGAACCGATTTTTACAGCTCCTAGAGCAGCGCGTCGTCTACTTCGACGGTGCCATGGGGACGTCGATCCACCAGCTGGACCTCGACCTTGAGAAGGACTACCTCGGCCTGGAGAACTGCACCGAGGTGCTCGTGCTCACCCGGCCGGACGAGATCGAGGCGATCCACGCGTCCTACCTCGAAGCGGGCGCGGACGCGGTCGAGACCGACACGTTCGGCGCGATGCCGCACGTCTTGTGCGAGTTCGACCTGCAGGACCGCTGCCGGGAGATCAACGTCAAGGCGTGTCAACTCGCGCGCCGGGCGTGTGAGCGGTTCGCGACCGACGACAACCCGCGATTCGTGATTGGCTCGATGGGCCCGGGCACCAAGCTGATCACGCTCGACCAGATCGGCTGGGCGACGATGTTCGAGTCGTACAAGGAGCAGGCCAAGGGCCTGATCGAGGGCGGGGCCGACCTGTTCCTGCTCGAGACGTGCCAGGACATTTTGCAGATCAAGTGCGCGGTCAACGCCATCCTCGAAGCGATGGACGAGGTGGGCGTCAAGCCCGCGCTCAAACCCGAGGACGCCGGCCTGCCGATCATGGTGCAGGTCACGATCGAGAACACCGGCACGATGCTGACGGGCACGGAGATCGCCGCGGCGGCGCACGCGCTCAAGGACTACCCGATCGTGTCGCTGGGCATGAACTGCGCGACCGGCCCGGAAGACATGGCCGACCACATCAAGTTCCTCGCGCGCTACTGGCCTAAGCACATCTCGATCCTGCCCAACGCCGGGTTGCCCACGCTCGTCGCCGGCGAGACCGTGTACCCGCTCCAGCCCGAGCCGTTCAGCGAGACAATGACCAAGTTCGTCGATCAGTTCGGCCTGTCGGTTGTCGGCGGGTGCTGCGGCACGACGCCCGAGCACATCCGGCGGACGCGTCAGCGTATCGGCGAAAGGCCCGCGAACAAGACGAAGAAGCGGCCCATGGTGCCGTCGGTCACCTCGCTCTACGGCCCGACCGAATACCGGCAGGACAACTCGCTCTTGAACGTCGGCGAACGCTGCAACGCGTCGGGCTCGCGCAAGTTCAAGCGCCTCTTGGAAGCGGAAGACTGGGACGAGATCGTCTCGCTCGGACGCGAGCAGATGCGCGAGGGCTCGCATGTTCTGGACGTCAACGTCGACTACGCCGGTCGCGACAACGCGAAGGACATGCACGAGGTCGTCACACGCCTGGTCCGGCAGGTCGACGCGCCGCTGATGCTCGACTCGACCCAGCCGGCGACGATCGAAGCGGGCCTGCGCGCCGCGGGTGGTAAGTGCCTGATCAACTCGGCGAACCTCGAAGACGGCGAAGAAAAGTTCGCGGTCATGTGCGCCCTGGCGAAGAAGTATGGCGCGGGCCTGGTGCTGGGCACGATCGACGAAGACCCCGAAGAGGCGATGGCTCGTACCGCGGACCGCAAGCTGTCGATCGCAAAACGCATGCGCGACTTGGCGGTCCAGAAGTACGCGCTGGCCGAAGAAGACCTCATGTTCGACCCGCTGGTCCTGCCGATCTCCACGGGCATGGACAAGGATCGGCGGTCGGGTCTGGAAACGGTCGAGGGCGTACGCCGCATCGCCGCCGAGTTCCCCAACTGCCAGACGACCGTCGGGCTGAGCAACATCAGCTTCGGCCTCAAGCCCGCGGCCCGGCAGGTGCTCAACTCGGTGTTCCTGCACGAGCTGCGCGAGGCGGGGCTGACCAGCGCGATCGTCCACGTCACGAAGATCCTGCCCCGCACACGCATCGACGACACGCAGTGGGACGCGGCGCTCGACCTGGTCTACAACCGCTGGCGTGAAGAAGGCGACGAGGTCGAACTGCACGACGGCAACAAGTCGCGCGACCCGCTGCAGATCTTCGTCAACCTGTTCGACGACGACGCGGAGGTCCAATCGACCAGGGTCGAATTGGCCGACCTGCCGCTCGAAGAACGCCTGCAGAAACACATCATCGACGGGGAGAAGAAGGCGATCGACCAGACGCTCGACGAGGCGATGGCGTCGGGCCTCGCGCCGCTGGACATCATCAACGACCACCTGCTCGCGGGCATGAAGGTCGTGGGCGAGCTCTTTGGCAGCGGGCAGATGCAGCTGCCGTTCGTCCTGCAGTCGGCCGAGGTGATGAAGATGGCGGTCGCGCACCTCGAACCGCACATGGAAAAAGTCGAGGGCGGGGGCAAGGGCTCGATCGTGCTCGCGACCGTCCGCGGCGACGTGCACGACATCGGCAAGAACCTCGTGGACATCATCCTCACGAACAACGGCTACACGGTCCACAACATCGGCATCAAGCAGCCGGTCAGCGCGATCCTCGAAGCGCTCGAGAAGACCAAGGCCGACGCGATCGGCATGTCGGGTCTGCTGGTCAAGTCGGTCAACGTGATGGAAGAGAATCTCAACGAGATGAACGCGAAGGGCGTGACCGTGCCGGTGCTGCTCGGTGGCGCGGCGTTGAGCAAGCAATATTGCGAGGGCCACCTGCGCGGGATCTACAAGGGCCGGGTGTACCACGGCAAGGACGCGTTCGAGGGGCTGCGGATCATGGACATGATCGCGGGCAAGAAGGAAGACGAACTCAATGCGGAGATCGAATCGCGTATCTCCGGGCGCGCCGAGAAGGCCGAGAAGATCGAGGCGCTCAAGGCCAAGGCGACCGCGTCGTCGGGCTCGGGCACGGCGCTCGCGCCCGCGGGCCCGAGCGACGCGGGCGGGGGCGCCGCGACGGCCGTCGCCGAAGCGCCGGGACCGGCTGCCGCGCGATCCGCGTCGGTGCGTGAGGGCGTGGACATCCCCGAGCCGCCGTTCTGGGGCGACCGGGTCATCGAACACGTTGATCTGAACCAGGTCTACCCGTTCATCAACACCAACGCGCTGTTCAAAACGCAGTGGCAGTTTGTGCGCGGGGACCTGGATTCGAAGACGTACAACGACCAGCTCGAGCACGAGGTCACGCCGATCTTTGAACGCTATAAGCAGATGCTGCGCGACGAGAACGTGCTGCACCCGAAGGTCACGTACGGCTACTTCCCCTGCAACAGCGACCCGGACAGGCCCAACGACCTGATCGTGTACGACCCGCAAGACCACGACAAAGAGATCGAGCGGTTCACGTTCCCGCGCCAGTCGCGGCAGAAACAGCTGTGCATCAGCGACTTCTTCCTGCCCGCGAGCAGCGGGAAGAAGGACGTGCTGCCCGTGCAGTGCGTGACCATGGGCAACGCGGTCAGCGAGCGCGCGGCGGAGCTCTTTAAGAACAACAACTACCGCGAGTACCTCTACATCCATGGCATGGGGGTCGAGTGCGCCGAAGCACTCGCTGAGATGTGGCACAAACGCATCCGACAGGAGCTGGGCATCGCGACCGATGACGCGAGCAAGGTCTCGCAGCTGTTCACGCAGAAGTACCGCGGGAGCCGGTACAGCTTCGGCTACCCCGCGTGCCCGGACATGGCCGACCAGGACAAGCTCTGGCGGCTGATCGACCCGACACGCATCGGCTGTATCCTGACCGAGAACTGGCAGATCGACCCCGAGCAGTCCACCAGCTGCATCATCTGCCACCACCCGCAGGCGAAGTACTTCAACACCTGAGGGCCCGGGGTATCCTGTCCGCATGCGCGTCCGCCGTGGCACACCGCAGGACTCCGATGCGATCGCCGCCTTCGATTGCTTTGGCGGCGACCGGCCCGCGGCGCTCGAAGCGGGCCGGTGCCTGGTCGCGGAGATCGACGGCCGGGTCGCGGGATTCGTGGTCTACGCAAAACACGGCCTGATCGGCCGGGACTTCGTCGAGTATCTCGTCGTCCATGAGACGTTCCGCAGGCGCGGCGTCGCGGCGATGCTCCTGGACGCGGTCGGCGAGCGGGTAGGCCCGGGCAGGCTGTTCATCTCGACCGAATCGGGCAACACGCCGATGCGTACGCTGCTGGCCAAGCAGGGCTGGACCCCGGCCGGCCACCTCTCGGGCGCGAACCGGTCGGGCTGCGACGAGCTGTTTTTCTATCGCGACGTGTCCGGTGCCTGAACCGGTGCGACATTGAGTATCATTCCGCAGCAGAGCAGGCCCGCAGGGGTGCAACACATGCAATCGCCTCCCTGTTTTTCTAGTGTCCAATAGACGAGCAACGAGGGTAAGACGATGTCCTGGAACCAGTGGAAGCTTCCCGAACACCTGGCGTCGCTGTTGGCGAACGCGCCGTCGGTCACGGTCGCGCACAGCGTAGAAGAACTGGTTGAGCTGGCCACCCGCGACGCCGGCCCAAGCGGCCAGCACGAGGTCGCGTACGACCTGCCCGACGGCCGGCGCGTGCTCGAGGCGTCCGTGCACCGGGTTAAGAACGGTGTCAGCGCGAACTATACCGAGCCCTACATGCGCCGCCGCGACCCCGAGTGCATGGTGATCGGTGACGACCGTCCGACCAATAAACCGACTTATACCGAGCGCTTTGGCGAGCCGTTCGAGGCGACGCGTTCGGCCACCTTCGACTGGCTCGCGACCCAGCGGTTGGCGATGTTCCCCTTCATCGCCGGCGGCGGCGAGGAAGGCACGCCGGCGCTGGCGTTGGTACCGGACAACGCGGGATTCTTCGCCCTGGGCCTGGCGATGCTCCAAGGCATCTGCTCGCGCGACGACACGCCGGCCGACTTCGAGCCGCTCGCGATCATCTACACCGCTCCGCCGTTCCGTCACACGCATTTCGATGGCAAGCAGGTCGTCGTCCACGACCGCTCGGAGAACATGCACGAGCTGTTCAGCTACAACCTCTACCCGGGGCCATCGGCGAAAAAGGGGATCTACGGGGTGCTGCTTAATATCGGTGAAAGCCAGGGGTGGACCACCGCTCACTGCTCGACCGTGAGGGTCACGACGCCTTACGACAACCACGTCGTGTTCATGCACGAGGGCGCCTCGGGCGGGGGCAAGAGTGAGATGCTCGAACACATCCATCGCGAAACCGATGGCCGGCTGCTGCTGGGCGAGAACACGGTGACCGGTGAGCGGCGGCACCTCACGCTGCCACGCGGCTGCGATCTCAGCCCGGTGACCGACGATATGGCCCTGTGTCCGCCACGCATCCAGGTTCACGAGGGCGGTGTCCGCAAACTGAGCCTGACCGACGCGGAAGACGCCTGGTTCGTACGCGTGAATCACATCACCCGCTACGGCGTTGACCCGCACCTCGAAGCCTTGTGCATCGACCCGGGGCACCCGCTGCTGTTCCTCAACATCGATTCGGCTCCCAACGCCACGGCGTTGATTTGGGAACACATCCATGACGAACCGGGAAAGCCCTGCCCCAACCCCCGCGTCGTCATCCCGCGAAAAGTCGTCCCGCACATTGTCGACGGACCGGTCACCGTGGACGTGCGTTCGATCGGTGTGCGGACCCCGCCTTGCACCGGCGAAAACCCGACCTACGGCATCCTCGGGCTCTTTCACCTGCTCCCACCGACCCTGGCCTGGCTGTGGCGACTCGTCGCCCCGCGCGGACACGCCAACCCCTCCATCGTCGATACCACGGGCCTGAGCAGCGAGGGCGTCGGCTCGTACTGGCCCTTCGCGACCGGCAGGCGGGTCGATCAGGCCAACATCCTGCTCGAGCAGATGATGACGACAACCGACACGCTCTTCACGCTCGTGCCCAACCAGCACGTCGGGGTCTGGGCGACCAGTTTTATGCCGCAATGGCTGATGCGAGAATACCTCGCCCGACGCGGTTCAAACCCGTTTCGCCCCGAAGCCATCGAGCCGGCACGCTGCCCGCTCCTGGGTTACAGCCTCAAGTCGCTCCAGGTCGAAGGGACGGTCGTGCCCCACTGGTTCTTGCGCACGCACACCCAGCCCGAGGTGACCGAGGCCGGCTACGACGCCGGTGCCGAACAGTTGTATGGCTTCTTTGTAAAAGAACTCGAACAATTCCTGGTCGAGGACCTGCACCCGTACGGCCGACGCGTCATCGAAGCCTGCCTCGACCGCGCATCCGTGTCGGACTACCAGTCGCTGCTTGAGGCCTCGCCTTTCGCGACGCCCACCGCGTGACCCGTGGCCCCGCGCCCCCCGAAGCGTTTCGTCTCGGTACGGGCCCGCGGTTGCGCCAGCACCCGCGCTTGCGTGCCAGGCAAGCCTACGCACCTGCTCGTACTGCTTGCGCTCGAGATGGGCCAGGCACGTGACCGGATCGCAAGCCGAAAGATTAATGATCAAGAACGGACATGAAGCGAGGTTGCGTCAGCGTTGCGGCGCGACCCGACCGCGGCCATGCATCAGCGGCCCCTAGTGTGTACAATGCGGTGCCAAGTCGGGCTTACGCATTGATATGCCACTGATGCTGTAAGCTTGACGATAGCGGTGTCATGGGGCGTTAGCTCAGTTGGGAGAGCGGCTGCTTTGCAAGCAGCAGGTCGTCGGTTCGAGCCCGACACGCTCCATTTTGTAAACCATGTCAGGGTCGCTAATGAGCGACAACCCGACAGCGTCGGCGGTGCTGACCGGAACTCGAACACGCGCGGTAATTCGCGCGTTGCGAGTGGCGACGCACCGAACGCGCCCCCAGCCGTACCTCATCTTCTTCGCGAATACAAGGCGTCTGGGCGTGCGGTTTTCACGCTCGGCGATAGGACGACCGGGATTTTCGTAGCCTTTACTTGGGCAAGTACAGAAGTCCGGAGGGGCACGCGGCCTGTTCCGAGTTAGTCAACCCCGTTGAATAGGCGTGAAGCAACGTGCAGGCGTGCCTGTGATTCGGTGCGGCGAAGGCGATCGGCGGATTGATTTCCACGCCAGCCGACGCCTTGCGGACGATCACTGCGCACAACGACTTGGGATGCTTGAAGTGGTAAGGATGCTGCCATTCACGGTGTCTGATGTTCTCGCCGCCCTACGCTCCGAGAGATGGGATAGTTGTGAGGCAAGACGACGGTTCGTGCTGCCGTCTTGGTATACTCCTATAGCTATAGCTAAGGCGGCGTCGTGGGGGATTCCCATTTATAAGACACAAGTCGTGTTCTTTGCATCATTTAGAGTCTGATCTCTGCAGTCAAGACCGTTTCGAGGAGAACTTTCACCATGTTTCATTCGGGGCAGACTCGTGGTTTATCGACGCGTACCTTTCTTGAAGCCTTAGAGCCGAGGATCCTTCTCGATGGCGATCCCGTAACCCCAGAGACCCTGTATTACGTTAATGACGCCAGCACGATTGGCGATATTCATGCGACCGCGATCGGTCTCTCGACAAATGATGGGTTGACCCCCTCAACCCCGCTCGACTCGGTCCAGTCTTTGCTGGACCTTTACGATCTAGGGCCGGGCGATCTTGTTCTAATCGACTCGGGGACCTATAGCGAGCAGGTCTTGATCGATAAGGACGATGAAGGCGCATCGTTCCAAGGGGTCTCAGGATTGACGACATGGGATCGCGGTGGCACGCATTGGGACCTTGTCGATGCCGACGGTGTCTCGATCTCTCAAATCACGTTTACCGGTTCGGGCACCGCGATCCAAATCCGCTCAGGAACGGTTGACCCTTCGTCTTCAAGCAATATCACCGACAACCTATTTTCGGGTGTTTACTACGGCGTGTCGATTTCCGGCGGCGTGGATCACTGTGTCAATAACAATACGTTTGACCCAACCGTCACGTACGGGCTGTACACGACTAACACCACGAACCTTCAAGTCGATCAAAATATCGTTCATAGCTCGTATGGTATCTCGCTGAACTCAACCCAAGCCAGCGTCACAGGCAACGCATTCACCAATAGCCAGAACTCCATACAAGCATCGTCGAACGGCACGCTGTCGGTATTGATCGCAGGCAACACCATCCTCGGCGTGCCCGACCCGGGGAACTCAAGCCTGCGCGGGACCGGCATCTCGATCACGAATATCCCGGCCACGATTACCGACAACAATATCTCACAAAAAGAAGTGGGCATTGATTCAAACACCGCGGCGGCCCAGGTGCTTGGCAACCGCATCACAAACAATACCCTTGGGTTTGAGGGCTACGGCGTGATCGGCGGAACCCATTGGGACCCGGCAACGTCAAACCTGTTTGAGTTCAATAGTGTCGGAGTCCGGGCAAACAGCAATTCCATTGTCCGGTTCAATGAGTTTTTTGACAACGTGGTCGGCCTGGAAGCGAAATCGAACGCCTCCGATGCCGGGATTCTGTTCCACCACAACATCCTGGCCGACAACACGTCGGCGGCGATCCGGGTTGACGCGACGACTGGGGTCGAGGTCTTACACAACACGATCGATGCCGCTGTGGGTGACGGGCTTCGGGTCGAGAACAGTTCGGCCGACATCGCTTTTCACAATAACATCGTCTGGGCCCGCGGCGGGTACGCGGTCCACGTCAGCACGACAAGCCAAACCGGTTTCAGCAGCAACTACAACAACCTTTTCACCTCCGCGGCGGGCCAGGTCGGTTGGTGGCAAAAGCCCTTTGGCGACCTGTTTGATTGGCAGGCGGAAGTGGATTTGGACCTGAACTCGATCGGCTACACCGCGATCGATCCGACGCGCGACGACCCACACTTTGTGGACGCCGGCGCCCGCGACTTCCACCTCCAGGACACCCTCTCGACCAGCATCGACGCGGGAGACCCCGCCGACCTCTTCAGTCTTGAGCCGGGAATCAACGGCAACCGCGTGAACCTCGGTGCTTACGGCAACACGTCCGGGGCCGCAACGTCTGCGCCCGCGTCGATCGCGATTGATTCGCCGGAGTACTACCGTGACGTCCTGGACGCCGCCAGCCAGACGCC
>JBKAGS010000016.1:0-12131 GCA_046290505.1 Phycisphaeraceae bacterium
TGTGTGGGTAAAGAACATCCAACACAAAAGCTACACGAGTCGGGCCAATCGCGCAACACCTAACAAGCGCCGAATGCGCTACGGGTGGGTTGAGGGCGCTCTAACATTGGAATTACAACAGGACTCCAACAGGATTTAACTAATTGTTGGAGGCAGCCCTATCGTCATTGGGTCTTTAAGCCCAAGCAGTATGCCAGAGATTTGTCGCAGTCAAAAAAGAAATAAGCCCCACTGCCGCTATGTCCAATGGACGTATCTCAGGTGGAACCTAAGACTTCGCGGCGAGCAGGGCTCAACCGATTATAGACTATTCGTCGCATTTTGTATCGACTGATTCTGACAATCTTCTTTAGATATAGACCCGAATTAATGACGTAAGTTTATTTATTTCATTGACTTATCACCCAATCAACCCCTCATGGCTCGGCTTGTCCTGGCCGTGGACGATGATGCGGTCGATCTCGGATTCGATGCGGACCGCGCCGTCGTCGGTGACCACGGCGATGGGGCACTTGCCGGCCTTCCAGTCGGCGAGCGCCAGGAGCGGCCAGCGCGCGGGGTGGGTGCGGTCGGGGTCGATGGTGATGTACGTTCCGCCGGTGCCGGGCGCGAGGCGGTCGATGATCAGGCGTGGCCCGGCGAGGAGGTAGCCCATCGCCGTGATCCCGCGGGGGTAGTGGGCGAGGTTGTCGGTGATGTACGCGTCGACGAAGCCCTTGGATTGCAGGTGGGTGTTGCCCATGACCTGCATGTCCCAGTAGTGGCTGGCGGAGCTGGGCCAGCGCAGCTGCAGGTAGCGCGCGAGCATGTCCCGCCAGAGGTTCTGGCTGATCCGCAGGTGGTCGGTTTCGACGGTCGTGTTGCAGCAGCCGTAGCGGCGGGTGGTCTCGCGTTTGCCGCTGGCGAGGTCTTTGGTCAGCTGGTCGTCGGGCAGCGCGGTGGGCAGGCCGACCATCATGGGCAAGAGCTCGGCGTTGCCGTTGTAGATGCAGTAGACGTTGGCGAGGTCGCGGGATTCGTCGGCGTTGAACGCGGGGTCGACGCAGACCATGTAGTGGTCGCCGTACCACGCCTCTTCGACGATCTTGGGCACGGCGGCGTCGGCCTCGTCTTCGAAGGCCTTGGCGTCGGGCGCGACGTCGGGTGTGCCGGCGTGCTTGAGCAGGTCCGCCGCGGCACGCAGGCCGACGGCGCGCTTGACCGCGAGGTAGGTTTGCTTGGGCGAGGAGCGGAAGGCGGGGGAGTAGCGCGAGCTGTGCGTAGTCGAGACGCCGACGGACGGGAAGCCGGAGTGGTCGCGGTCGGTCCAGTGCAGGTACTTGGCGAGCTTGGTGATGAGCGCGTGGTGCTCTTTGACCAGCGACGCGTCGCCGGCCCACCGGCAGTAGGCCTGCATGAGCGCGAGCAGGTCGGCGTTCTGGTCGGTGGGCGAGGGGTGGTCGTAGGCCTGGCCGGTCATGTCCAGCGCGCTGCCCAGGTCGTGCTCGACGATCGCGCCGCCGCTGGGCGGGTGGTCGGACACGCGCTCGGCGAACTGGCTGAGCAGCATCCGCAACAGCCCGGGCCACATCGCCAGGTAGAACATCGACGCGTTGCACTCGGCGTTGAGGTTGGACTGGAACAGCCGCGAGCCTTCGAGCACCGAGAACCACGACGCCCGCGCGCCCGGCGGGCAGCGCTGCTGCTCGACGCCCGGGTCCTCGTGGCTCAGCCAGAACGTGTTGGACAGGTACGTCTGCCAGGCCTGGTTGAGCAGGTGCTGCTGGGCGACGTTCATCGGCGCCTGCTGCAGCAGTTTCTCGATCCGCCGGGAGTGGGCCAGGTGGTCGTCGCGCGTCGCGAGCGCTTCGTCAACGACCGCGTCGATGTCCGGCCAGTGGTCGGCGTAGCGGAAGGTCGCGGGGTACGTTTTGTTTGCGCGCTTGACTGTTGCGACCGGCTCGGCGACGTGGGCGCACCACACCAGCCGCCACTTCGTGCCCTGATCGGGCATCGTGACGGGCATGGTGATCGTCAGGCCGTCGCCCTCGGCGGTGGGCTGGGCCTCGGGGTTGAGCGAGACGATGCGCTCGATCGCGGTCACGGTGGGGCCGTCCTGCGGCGGGAGATTCGTTTCGGGGATCGGGCTGCCGCGGTCGGCGTTAAAGGTCAGGTGGTTGTCGTAGCGCATGTGGACCTGCGGGCCGTCCACGAACATCTGCGTGTCCGGGCGGTTGATCCGCAGGAACAGGCGCACCTGCATGTCCTGCTCCGCCGCCTGCTGGCGCCAGCGCGCGTGGATGACGTGGTGCACGCGGAACTCGAGGTAAAAGACCGGCAGCAGGCACAGCTTCTCGTCCTGGGGGTAGAACGGGCTGTGGATGTTCAGTTCGAATCGGATGTTGTGCTTGCCCGAGTAGCCGCGGTAGGTGATCGAGTTGAAACGCTCGAACTGTTCGCAGTTGGCCAGCGGCTTGCCGTGGGTGGTGAACGGCAGGGTGCGCTCGGTGCCGTCGGGCTCGACCATGCCGACGCACAGGTCCATCGGCCGATCCAGCAGCCGTCCGAGCGCGCCGTGCATGACGCGTTGTTTATAAGGCTCGAAGAGCACGCCGAAGCGGCTGCCCAGCCGGGCGATCTGCCACGTCATCAGTTGCATAGGCGGGCCTGTTCAAGCGACGCACGAGTCACGAACACGCATTGTGACACGGGGCAGGCCGAGGTCAAGCCGAATCGGGCCCGAAGGTGGTGTCGGCCTCGACGATCCCCACGCCGAAGCCGCCTTGCTCGAGCTGGTCCAGCAGCGTCGGCGAGGCGAGCAGGCGCGTGCGCTCCCACAGCCAGGCCGCGAGCTTGTCCTGCCCTTGGTGGTGGGCGGCGGTCGCGAGCATCGCGTGCATCGTGGCGCAGTGGACCGCCGGCATCAGCTCGGCGAGCTCGATCTTGGCGCGCGAGTTGTTGACCGCCTCGCGGTGCGCGCCGACCATCAACTCGTACCGCGTCTGGATCGCCAGCCGCTGCAGCGCCTCGCCCAGCCCGAGCCGCGCCTGCTGGAGGTGCGCGAGCGCGTGGAACGCGCCGGGCGTGTTGCCTTGCTCCAGCTGCGCCTCGGCGAGCATGAGCAGCAGGTGTGGGCGAGCCGCCGCGGCCGGGCCCTTTAACGGTTGATTCAGCAGGCACAGGCAGATCGACGCGGTCTGGTCGAACCGGCGCTGGAGGTGGCGCAGCGTCGCGAGGCGGTGGTACGTCAGCAGCCGGGCCCACCGCATCACCGGGCGCATCCGCAGCGCTTCGTGCAACGCCTCGCCGGCCCGGCCCGGGTCGGTCGGGATCAACGCACCGACCCGCGGCAGCTCCCGGCCGACCCGCGCGGTCGAGACCGACACCCACAGCCAAAGCCCCAGCAACACCATCGGCGCGATTAGCGTCGAGACGATCCCCAGGCCCGGCAGCAGGAACGCGACCGCGCCCGCCAGCACCGCGCCCGCGATCAACAGCGCGCGCACCGTATCGTCGCGCTTGATCGTCTTGTCAAAAGACTCGGGGTCGAAGGGTGGGTCGTGGTCGTCGGGCATCAGCGCGGTTCGTGGACACGGCCCAGCAGGGGGCCGAGGTCGGGGTGGCGGAACACCAGCGCGGCGGGTGGGATCAGCAGCGTCGCCTTGTCCCACCACCGCGTCGCGTGATCGGCGAGATCGGCGCGTCGCGCCGCGTCGGCGTCGGGTTCGTGCAGGGCGAGCTGGTGGTAGCACAGCGCGAGCAGGCCGTGGCCGTAGCCCGCATCGACGCCGAGCGGCTGCAGCGCGGCCGCGGTCTGCTCGGCATGCTCGGTCGCGTCGGCGTAGTGGCCGGTGCGCACGTCCTGCAGCAGCCGGGCCCAGCGGTAGTTCGCCTTGAGGCCGTCGTCCTTGGCCTGGTCGATCTGCCCGCGCAGCTTGCGGAGCGCGTCGTCGGCGTCGGCCAGCCGGTCGCTGCCGAGCATCGCGATCGCGCTGCGCACCTTCAGCCGAAGCGCGAGCGGGTGGTCCGGTGGCAGGCGGTCGAGCAGGTACTGGTACGCGACTTGGGCGGCTTCGTCCTGGTGCAGTTCGCCGAGGATGTGCGCGATGATCGTGACGACCCGGCCGTGCAGCTCCGGCTGCTTGCTGCAAAGCGGGACGAGCTCCCACGCCCGGCCGAGCGCCTCGCGGTACCGCCGAATCATCGACATCTCCCACGCCCGGGTGACGCGCTCCTGCAACTCACGCGCCGCCCGCATCTTCGCCGACAGGTACACCACGAACCCCATCAACACCAGCCAGGGCAACAGCGCGAGCGCCGGGCTGAGCGACAAGAGCAGCGACAGGCCAAGGACGACCAGGATCAACACCGGCAGCCGGGACCGCCAACCGATCGCCTGCACCGGCGGGTTCGCGGCCAGGTGTTGCGACAGCTGCTGGGCGGTCGGCGGCTCGAAGACGTTGGGGTTGCGCGGCACGGGCATCATCGAGCGGTCAATCTGATCCCTCGACCAGCCGGCGGATGTCCGCGAGCAGGGCGGGGGTGTCTTCGTCGGTCATGCCTTCATAGTACCCGCGGATGTCGCCGCGCTGGTCGATCAGCACCAGCCGGCTGCTGTGCCCGACGGGCGTGCTCGGGTCGTTCGGCGCCTCGCCGACGAACAGGCCGAAGCCCTGCGAGACGACCCGCCAGAACGCGTCGCGGTCGTCCGCCCGGGCGTGGGCCCAGCGTTGGTCGATCAGTTCGCCCAGGTCCTCGTCGCCGCGCACCCAGACGCTCCTGTTCGTCTTGCGATAAGCCCGCAGGCGCTCGACGGTGTCGTGCTCCGGGTCGACGCTGAAGCTGACGAAACGTACCGCGTCGAGCGACTTGTCTTTCGCGATCTCGTCGATCAGTGTGGCCATCTTCTTGCCGAGGATCGGGCACACGCCGTTGCAGCGCGTCAGAAAGAAGTCGCAGACCCAGACCCGGCCGAGCAGGTCGTCCTTGGTGAGTGTTTCGCCGTTGTGGTCGGTGACTTTGAAGTCGGGCGCGGGCATCGGCTGATCGAGCATGAGCGTCGGCGGGTCGGGCTTGTCGGCGAAGACGACCGCGGTGAGCACGATCGTCGCCGCGATCGAGAAGAGCGCCGCGGTCAGCACGGGCAGGTTGAAAAGGGCCTTGCTCATCGTCCACAGTCTAGGCGGGTTGGTTCGCCAGCCGCGTCGCGACGCCGACCATCACCGCGGCGAACCCCGCGACGACCAGCGCCGCCACCCACGCGGGCACGAGGGCGTCGGGCGCGTCGCCGCCCAGCAACAACGAGCTTAAGAGCTGGTGCCCGTAGGTCAGTGGGTTGATCGCCATGATCGCCTTCATCCACAACGGCGCGCTGGACGCGGGGAACACCGCGCCGGACAGGAACCACATCGGCATCAGCAGGATGTTCATCATCGCGTGGTACCCGGCCGTCGATTCCATCCGCCAGGCCATGACCAGGCCCAGCCCGGTCAGCGCGACCGCCAGGAGCGCCATCGCCAGCGCCGCCGCGACCATCGGCCAAAGCCCCGGCCAGTCGCCGGCGAGGACCGGGTAGAGCACGAGGAACGCGAGCGCCTGCACCATCGCGATCGCCGACCCGCCGACGACCTTGCCCAGCACGATCGCCGAGCGCGGCGCCGGGCTGACGAGCACGCCCTGCAGAAAGCCCTCGTTGCGGTCGTCGATGACGGTGATCGTCGAGAAGATCGCGGTGAACAGGAGGATCATCACCAACGCGCCGGGGAAGAAGTACGCGCGGTAGCCGACGCCCGACCCGTCGGCGTCGAAGACGCGGTCGGCGCCGAAGCCCAGCAGCACCCAGAAGATCACCGGCGTCGCGAACGCGCCGATCACCCGGCTGCGCTGGCGGAAAAACCGCACCCACTCGCGCCAGGCCATCGCCTGAACCGCGGGCCAGAAACCGCCGGCCGAATTGTCGATCGTCGCCGTCGTCATGAACGGGCCATCTTATGCTCGGCAGGTGATTCACGCGCCCGCGACCCAGCCCGCGTCGGCTCACTCCCGAGACGGCACCGGCGGGCTCAGTCCCACACAGGATGTAATTAGAAAGATGTAGAGGCTCGTGGAGCTGGCAGAGTTTACCAAGTTAAATCGAGCTTTTAGTCCCAATTCGCTACATACAACAGACAAACCCTTTTGTATAACGCATTTCGGGTTAGGTCAAAAGGTTTGTCGCCGCGACACGCAGAACCGATCGCGCACGACATGCCGTGCAACCCGCGATGATTAGCGAACGCCCGGCCGGAAACGGCTTTCCTGGGCCTGATTCGAGCCCGACACAGCCCGAGGACACGCGTAACCGTGAGACCGACGCATGAATCGTATCGCTCGTTGCCTCTTCGCCACTTGTTCGCTGGGCCTGCCGGTCAACGCCTGCGCGGCGACCGGCGGGGCGTATGACTTGATCTACAACCCGGCCGACGGCTCGCTGACGATCGATACGATGGGCGGGACGCTTTTGGGGTACGTGTTCGTTTCGGATGGGGCATTCTTCATTCCACAAAACCAAGTCGCGCACTTTGTGCCCGATCCCCAATTCCTTGAGTCTGTGCCGTTTCAACTCAGCGACCTCAACCCTTTCCTGCAGCCGCCTTTGCCCGCCGGCCGGTTCCATCTCGGGCGTGTGTTGCCGGCGGGGTGGACGCAGTCCGAGTTCAACGATCGCATCGATTCAACCGAGTACGTCGAGTTTCTCGGCAGCGGCCGTAAGCTCGCCTTCGAAATGGTCTACGTCCCCGAGCCCGCGTCGCTGGGCGCGCTCGGGTTGGCCGGCACCTGCTTGTTCGCTCGGCGTCGCCGCGCGATCGCCTGACTTCTCTGCTACTCACAACGCTTTGGGAACCGATGATGAAACGCTTCCAAACCCCCGCCGCACTTGGTGTCTGCCTGCTCGCTTCGTCCGCCGCGCTCGGCACGCCTTACGAACTGCTTTACAACAACGCCGACGGCTCGTTGACGATCGACACGCGAGGCGGGCCGATCATCAACTACGTGCTCGAGTTCTCGGGTGCCGCCAACCTGTTTTTTGTCGAAGACGAGGCGTTGTCGCCCACCAACCACGCCCGCTTCCTGAGCGGGACATCGGCATCGACGCCCCAAACGATTTCGGAGAGCAACCCGTTCAGCCCGCAGAGCGGCGTGTTCAACCTCGGCCCGATCTTCCCGGCCGGGCTGGTCTCCGATGGTTTTGTCATCGGCGGCGAGACCTTCACGGCCAAATACGTCGCGGGCCTCGGTCAACCAAGGATTGATTTCGATCTGGTCGGTTTCCCCGCGTTCGGCCCGCCGTCGCCGCCCCCTCCCCCTCCTCCTCCTCCGCCGCCGCCCCCTCCGCCACCGCCGGGCGATTACAAGCTGCTTTACGACAAGGCCGACGGCTCGCTGACGATCGACACGATGGGCGGGCCGATCATCAACTACGTGATCGAGACCGAGGCCGACGTCTTCCTCGAAGACGAGAGCTTTAGCCCAAGCACGCACGTCCGCTTCCTCAACGGCACGAGCGCCTCGACGCCGCGGGTGTTGTCGGAAAGCAACCCGTTCGCGCCCCAGGCCGGCGCGTTCAACCTCGGGCAGGTCCTGCCCGCGGACCTGACGCAGAGCGAGTTCGAAGCGATCCCGTTTTCGCCCAACACGCGATTCGTTTCAGCGCTCGGTGCTTCGGCGTCGGGCTTCGACCTCGCCTACGTCCCCGAGCCTGCGTCGCTGAGCCTGATCGCGCTCGGCGGGCTCGTGCTGGGAAGACGCCGACGCGGTTGACTCCGGCCCGCTTAGCGAGCGCGTCCGACAACCCTGTAGCGTCTGATGAGACCCCTTTCTTGGTGAGGGCGAGGCCGGGAGGGGGGCGACAAGCCTGCGACCTGCGAGCACGAGATCATTCGACGCCGGACCCTCATTTTTTCCCAAGCGACGAGGATTTGAATCCCGCCGCGACGTCAGGAGACATGCTCTAACAGCCCACGACCCACGTCCAGGTGTCGGCGGGCGGCTTGAGACGGCCCCCCGGCCGCCCGATACAGCATGGGGCGCGTGTTTCGCTCCACGGATCGTGCGCGCCGCCTGAACGCCACCCCGCCGCACGTGCGTATGATGTTGAGTGCCCGGCTTACCCGAAAGCTCGTTTCGGCTGGCGTCGGCCCGGTTGCAGGAGCCAAACGGATGCGTCAGACCCGCGGATTCACCCTGATCGAAATGCTGGTCGTGATCTCGATCATCGCGATCCTGATCGCGCTGCTGCTGCCGGCCCTCAACTCCGCCCGCGAAAGCGCGCGGATCGCCCAGTGCCTGTCCAACGAGTCGCAGATGGCCAAGTCCTCCATCACCTTCGCGGCCGACGACGGGCTCAAGCGGCTGATCCCGACCCGGCAGGACGGGCCGGAAAACTTCGTCCACCACTCGGTCAACTTCACGTTCAACCCGCAGTACGAGTGGATCGCCGGGGCCCTGGCGTTCGAGGATTACGGCTTCACGTTCGAGCTCTTCGGCGACCCGGGCCGGGACGACTTCGAGGTCAAACGCCGGTTCAACTCGATCGTCCACGGCTACACCTACCTCGGCGGGATGACCGAGTGGCGACGCGTGCCCGGCGTCGGCACGGCGAGGGGCCTGAGCCCGGTCGCCCTCGACGACGCGACCGCGCGGAAAACACTCGTCGCCGACGCCGCCTATATCCCCACCGGCAACACCTGGCGCATGATCCCGACCGACGACGTCCAGTTCGGCGGCTCGCCCGCCCACGGCCTAAACGGCGACGAACCCAAGGGCGGCAACCACGTCTACGGCGACGGGTCGGGCGAATGGATCGACTTTGGCCGGTACATCCAGGGACACAGCTGGGGCAACGGCCGAAAGTCGTTCTATTACCAGGACGATCAGGGGGGCTACAATCTCCAGGGCGTTCGTTGATCGCACCCCCGCCCCGAAGGCCTCTGCGAGCCATGGTTTTGACCGGCGATTTGCCTTGACCAGCGGGCACAGCCATGGGCCGCGACGAGGCGTGGTCGGCCTTGGCAGCGTCCAAAAACCTAGAAATGATGTAGCGACCCCTTGATTTTGCGCGATTTTCTGGTCAGAATGCGAGATCGTCCACGTTGACACCCGCCAGGCCGTTGTCCGAGCTGCCTGATGCGAAGGAGTACGAATGATGCGTCAGAACCGAGGCTTCACCCTGATCGAATTGTTGGTCGTGATCTCGATCATCGCGCTGTTGATCGCGATCCTGCTGCCGGCACTTGGCCAGGCGAGGGAGAACGCTCGGATCCTGACCTGTTTGTCCAACGAAACGCAGATGGCCAAGTCCTCGATCGCGTTTTCAGCGGATGACGGGAAGAACCGCCTGATCCCGACCCGGCAGGACAGGGAAGGCAACTTCGTTCACCACTCTGTCAACGTGAACCCCAAGAGTTTCGAGTTCGTCTCAGGCGCCGAGGCGTTCGAGGACTACGGCTACGCGTTCGAGCAGTTCGGCGATCCGGGTCGGGATGACTTTGAGGTGAAAATCCGGATCGGCGCGATCGTGCACGGCTACACCTACATGGGTGGCATCATCGAGTGGCGGACCCTGCCTGGCAACATGAGTACGATCAAGGGTCTTAGCCCGGTGACGATCGACGACGCGACCTCGGAGAAGACCCTGGTCGCCGACGCCGCCTACAAACCCAACGGCCGCAACTCCCCCTGGCGCATGATCCCGACCGACGACGTCCAGTTCGGCGGCTCGCCCGCTCACGGCCTGACGTCCGACGGCCTCGAGCCCAAGGGCGGCAATCACGTCTATGGTGATGGCTCGGGCGAATGGGTCGCGTTCAGCGAATACATCGAAGGCCACAGCTGGAGTGGCGGGCGTCGCTCGTACTATTTCCAGAAAGATCTTGGCGATTACATCCCGCCGGGTGGCCGACGCTGAGCGTGCAGCGATGACATCTTTGCTTTAGGCGTGTCTCACGAGTCGATCACGCATGTCCGGTTCACCGTTTGCCGGATCCCGCCGATAGAGAATCGAGGGGTGCGCGATCGCGCCCAAGGGTGCCGGCGCATGGGCACAAGCGGTCCCGCGCCATGATCGCCGATAGACTGTGCAGACACGCCCGCCACCGGTCGGCGGACGATCGGGAGATTCGCCTGTGTGCGGGATTATCGGCATTACCTCGACCCAGCCCGTCGCGGGCAAGCTCGCCCGGGGCGTCCGCCGGCTCGAGTACCGCGGGTACGACTCGGTCGGCGTCGCGACGATCAACGGCAACGGGATCGAGCTGCGCAAGGGCGTGGGCAAGGTCGACCAGGTCGACGCCGAACTCGCCTTCGCCCAGGCGCCAGGCGTCGTCGGCATCGCCCACTGCCGGTGGGGCACGCACGGCGGGATCACCCGGCAAAACGCCCACCCCCACCTCGCGCCCTCCGGGCGCGTCGCGGTCGTCCACAACGGCATCATCGAGAACTTCCTCGATCTCAAAGAACGCCTGCTCGCCGAGGGACACGCCTTCGTCTCCGAGACCGACACCGAGGTCGTCGCGCACCTGATCGACCGGGCGCTCAAGGTCGCCGACTCGATCGAAGAAGCGGTCCACGTCGCGACCGCGCAGATCGTCGGCAGCTACGCGCTGGGCGTGGTCTGCGTGGACGAGCCGGACAAGCTCATCGCCACGCGCAACGAGAGCCCGCTGGTCGTTGGCTTCGGCGAAGACGAACACCTCATCGCGTCCGACGTCGCGGCGCTGCTCGAACACACCAAGACCGTCGTGTATCTAGACAACCGCGAGATCGCCGTGCTCACCCCCGGGCGTTGTCGGCTGCTTGATCCGCACGGCGAGGTGATCGACAAGCCCAAACACACGATCGAGTGGGACGTCGAGGCGGCGGAGAAGTCGGGCTACGAGCACTACATGCTCAAGGAGATCTTCGAGCAGCCGGCGAAGATCACGGACACGATCCGGCCGAGGCTGCGCGATCACCGGGTCGTGTTCGAGCCGGAGACGGGCATCACGCCGGAGGTCTTGCGCGGGGTCGATCGCGTGGTGTTTTTGGCGTGCGGGACGAGCTGGCACGCGGCGATGGTCGGCGAGTTTTTGTTTGAGGAGCTGGCGAAGATCCCCGCCGAGGTCGAGTACGCCAGCGAGTTCCGCTACCGCAACACGCCGATCCCGCCGGGCACGCTGATGGTGGCGATCAGCCAGTCGGGTGAGACGGCGGACACGAACGCGGCGCTCGAGGAGGCCGTGCGCCGAGGCAGCCGGACGCTGGCGATCTGCAACGTCCGCGGCTCGTCGATGACGCGCACCGCGGCGCACACGCTGCACACCCACGCAGGCCCGGAGATCGGCGTCGCGTCGACCAAGGCGTTCACGACCCAGCTCGCCGCGCTGTACCTCTTGACGATCGGCCTGGCGCAGGCCAAGGGCGCGCTCAGCCAGCAGCAGATCGACACGATGATCGGCGGGCTGCGCGAGATCCCGCAGAAGATGGAGCGCGTGCTCGACCAGGCCGGCGAGATCCAACGCATCGCCAAGCAGATCACCAGCCGAAGCAACGCGATCTATTTGGGGCGCGGCGCTCACTTCCCGATCGCGTTGGAAGGCGCGCTCAAGCTCAAGGAGATCAGCTACATCCACGCCGAGGGATACCCCGCCGCGGAGATGAAGCACGGCCCGATCGCGCTGATCGACAAGCAGATGCCCGTCATCGTCATCGCCCCGCAGGACAAGCTGACGTACCAGAAGACGCTGGGCAACATCGAAGAGGTCAAGGCCCGCGAGGGCACGGTCATCGCGATCGCGACCGAGGGCGACGAGACGATCCCCAAGCTCGCCGACCACACGATCTTCATTCCGGACACTTTGTATTCGCTGGGCCCGTTGATGTCGGTGCTGCCGTTGCAGCTGTTGAGCTACCACGCCGCGGAGCTGCGAGGGTGCGATGTGGATAAGCCGAGGAACCTAAGCAAGGTCGTGACGGTGGAGTAGTTCTTTGAGATTCGATTAAACGCCAAGACGCCAAGACGCCAAGACGCCAAGACTAGAGCGCCCTCAACCCACCCGTAGCGCATTCGGCGCTTGTTAGGTGTTGCGCGATTGGCCCGACTCGTGTAGCTTTTGTGTTGGATGTTCTTTACCCAC
>JBKAGS010000017.1:0-8677 GCA_046290505.1 Phycisphaeraceae bacterium
TCGACCACGGCTACGTCGCCGAGCGCAACAACTTCACGATGGCGTACCTGCTGCACGCGATCGCCAGCCAGCAACTCGGCCGGTCCGACGAAGCGAGCGATTATTTCAACCGCGTTGTGACGCTGGACGCTGCGCTCGGGCCGTTGGTCGAGCGCCTGCGCGCGGGCGCGTACAACACGGTCGTCGTCGTCGCCGACGGCTTGGGCCCGCGCAAGGTCGCGACCGGGCCCAACGGCGTGCTGTCGCGGTACCAGCCGATCGACGCGCTGCGTGCCCCGGCGAGGCTGTACCTCAACCAGCAGCCGCGGGCCGAGCTGCCCGTGGTCACCGACGTGAACCAGATGGCGCTCGACCACCGGTGGAACAACCTCGAGGACGTGCGGGTCGCGAAGAACGTGCTGGGCGACCTCGCGCTCGCGGGCGGGACGATCGCGCTGCTCGAAGGGGCGCGCCGGGAAGACGCGACGCTCGCGATCATCGGCGCCGGCGTGCTCGCGGCGGGCGTGTTCATGAAGGCGACCGCGCGGGCGAACACCGACTACTGCGACGTGTTCCCCCAGCGGCTGTACCTCGCGGCGCTCGACGTCGCCCAGCCGGGCACGGACGTGACGTTCGAGTTGTCCGGCCAGCCCGCGACGAGCGCGACGCTGCGCAACCTCGAGCCGCCGACCGGTCCGCAGGCCGCGTTCCACTACGTGCGTGCACCGATCGACGTCGATTTGAACCCACCGCCCGCGCCGATCGCCTCGAACGCGAACCATCCAACGAACGATCCGACACCCCACCCCGAAGGGAGTTTGCCATGACACGATCCCTGTTTGCGACCTGCTTGTTCGCCTGCGCTGTGACGCTTTGCGGTTGCAGTTGGGCGCCCGGCGCCGCCGAGCCCGACCCGATCCCCGACTCGGCGTACCCGCAGGTCGTCACGATGTACGGGTTGCACGACAAGTTCTTCTACTCCGCGCCGTCGGTTCGGCCGGAGGAGGGCGCGCGGCCGATGAGCGTCTCCGTGCCGGTGCGTCTGCGCCGATCCAAGTACGACATCCCGTGCCAGTACCGGTTCTTCTTCTTCGATCCGTCGGGCCGGCCGCTGAACCCCGAGCCGACCTGGCAGTACAAGAACATCCCGCCGCGCGTTCAGGTATTTCTTGAGGGCAGCGCGCCGGACGTCGGCGCGGTGTCGTGGCGCTGCGAGATCCGGCCGGACCGTGTTGAACGGCTGCGATAACACACGATTCGACCGCGTTTACAATCGAAGCGACGCGGCTCCGCCGCGCGAATCGCTCTGCGCCGGTTCATTCCCCAATCATCTTGATCAGCGCCCGCTTGCGACGCCTGCCGTCGAACTCGGCGTAAAAGATCTGTTCCCAAGGCCCGAAGTCGAGCCGGCCGTCGGTAATCGCGACGACGACCTCCCGGCCCATGACCTGCCGCTTCATGTGGGCGTCGGCGTTGTCCTCGCCGGTTCGGTTGTGCCGGTACCCGCCCCGGTCGAGGTCGCTGCCGGCGTTGAACGGCGCGAGCTTTTCGAGCCAGTCGTCGTAGTCCCGGATCAGGCCCGGCTCGTCGTCGTTGATGTAGACGCTGGCGGTGATGTGCATCGCGTTGACCAGGCACAAGCCATGCCGGATGCCCGAGGCGGTGACGGCGGCCTGGACCCGATCGGTGATGTTCAGGTAGCCCCGGCGGTCGGGGACGTCGAACCACAGTTCTTCGCGCAGGTGTTTCATGCCTCCGAGTGTAGCGGACGACCCCAAGCGTCCCGCACGATCGTGCCCCACACGCCAGACGGGCGGGCGACGCTGCGGCGCACGTCCGCAATAACTCGCGCCCGGGCCCGCGGTTGTGGGATTGACCTCGATTCGCGCCGCGGGTACGATCGTCCCACTTTTGATCGGGCGGCATGTGTGATCGCGCCCGAGCCAAGCCGCCGAGGGGTTCGACGGCGAAGCGTCATGCAACAAGGAGGTCCGCCCCGGCCGTTCGCGCCGCGGGGCCCGCCTCGAGGATCAACCCGGCCTGTCTGAGGAACACCAACCATGAACGATACCGCAACCGGCGAAGCGATCAGCAAGCACGATAAGCTGATGTTTTGGGGCTGTTTCATCGCGCTCATCACGACCGCGTTCGCGTTCGTCTCGCGCCTGTTCCTGCTCGGGGAGTGGAAGGAGCAGTTCGGGCTGACCGGCGGCGAGGTCGGGGAACTGGCGGGCATCGGCATCTGGCCCTTCGCCGTGTCGATCATCGTCTTCAGCCTGTTCATCGACAAGATCGGCTACAAGTTCGCGATGATCTTTTCCTTCGCCGGCTACCTGATCTGGTCGGTGATCGGCGTGGCGGCGTTCTTCGTTGCCGACGGCGCAGCGCCGGGCTCGGCCGAGTCCAAGACGGCGTACAGCATGCTCTATTGGGGCTCGTTCCTGCTGGGACTGGCCAACGGCACCGTCGAGGCTTACATCAACCCCGTCGTCGCGACGATGTTCAGTAAGAACAAGACCAAGTGGCTCAACATCCTGCACGCGGGATGGCCCGGCGGCCTGGTGATCGTCGGCCTGATCACCATCGCCATGGCCGGTACGCCCTGGTGGATGCGCATCGCGATCATCGCCGCGCCCGCCCTCGTCTTCTTCTTTATGCTCGTGCCGCTGAAGTTCCCCGCGAACGAACGCGTCGCCGCGGGCGTCAGCTACCGGGAAATGATCGGCGAGTTCGGCATGCTCACCGCGGGTATCGTCGCTTTCCTGCTCACCCTGCAACTCATCCAGTTCTTCCCCAACGTGTCGCCATTCGTCTTCATCGTGATCGGCGTGGCCTGCGTCGTCGCCGTCGGCGTCTACACCCAGAAACTCGGCAACCCGCTGCTGTTCGTCCTCGCGCTGATCATGATGCCGCTGGCGACCACGGAGATCGGCACCGACTCGTGGATCGAAGAAATCATGAAGGGCGTCGCCAAGGAAGCGGGCTTCCACTCCGGCCTCGTGCTGGTTTACACCTCCGCGATCATGTGCGCCCTGCGCTTCTGTGCCGGGCCGATCGTCCATCGGCTCAGCCCCATCGGCCTCTTGATCGCCAGCGCGGCGCTCGCCGCCGTCGGCCTGTTCTGGCTCTCCGCCGCCACCGGGCTGTTGATCATCTTTGCCGCCGCCACCCTCTACGCCTTCGGCAAAACCTTCTTCTGGCCGACCATGCTCGGCATCGCCGGCGAGCAGACGCCCAAAGGCGGCGCGCTGACGCTCAACGCGCTGGGCGGCATCGGCATGCTCGCCGTCGGCACCCTCGGCACGGTCTACATCGGCGTGCTCCAGGACACCAAGCAAATCGAAGCGGTCAAGGCCAGCGAAGAAGTCCAGCAAGCCATCCCCGGCATCGTCAAGGAGGACAAACTCACCGTCCTGACCGAGAAGTCCTCCTACGGCATCATCAAGTACGAAGCTGTCGACAGCGCCGAGGTCCAAAAACTCACCCGCCCGACCAAGGAAGAAAAGGTCGAGGACCCCAAGGAAGGCGAGCCAACCACCAAGACCGTCGCGCTCTCGGACGACGAGTTGAAGAAATTGCCCGAAGAGAAGCAGGAAGCGATCGCCGCTGCCGAGGGCAAGCTCAAGGAAGTCAGCGAGAAGAGCGCCCAGGGCGCTCTGGCGAACATGGCGATCTTCCCGATCATCATGCTCGTCGCGTACGTCATCATGTTCTTCTACTTCAAGTCCAAGGGCGGCTACCAGGTGCAGCACCTGCACCAGGAAGGCGACCTGACGCCGGACGAGGACGGCTTCGGTGAAGCCGCGGCGCAGAAGTAATCGACGACCGCCTGAACCAAACGACACCCCGCGTCATCACCACGACGCGGGGTGGTTTTTTATCCGATGAGCGGCGTATCCAACCCCTCGCTTTTCCTTGTCTTTCAAAGCGATTATCATGCACCGCCCCGCTCCAATCACGACCGCAACCACACCGAGAGGAAACCAAGCCATGGCCAAGCGTGACCCGTTCGCACCCACCCCCGACGACCACTTCACCTTCGGCCTCTGGACCGTCGGCAACCCGGGCGCCGACCCCTTTGGCGGGCCGGTCCGTAACAAGCTCGCCCCCGCCGAGCTCGTCCACCTGCTCGGCGAGGTCGGCGGGGTCTACGGCGTCAACTTCCACGACAACGACCTCATCCCCATCGACGCCAACGAAACCGAAGCCAACAACATCAAGAAGGACTTCAAGAAGGCACTCCGCGCAACCGGCATCAAGGTGCCCATGGCGACGACCAACCTGTTCTCCGATCCCGTCTTCAAGGACGGCGCGTTCACCAGCAACGACGCCGAGGTCCGCGCCTACGCCGTGCAGAAGACGATGAACGCGATGTTGCTGGGCAAGGAGTTCGGCGCCAAGACCTACGTCTTCTGGGGCGGACGCGAGGGCACCGAGTCCGACGCGACCAAGGACCCGGTCGTCGCGACCCAGCGCTTCCGCGAGTGCATCAACTACCTCTGCGAGTTCAACAAGGCCGAGAAGCTCAACTACAAGTTCGCCTTCGAGGCCAAGCCCAACGAGCCGCGCGGCCACATCTACATGGCGACGACCGGCAACTACCTCGGCTTCATCGCCACGCTCAAGCACCCGGAGATGTGCGGCGTGAACCCCGAGTTCGCGCACGAGACCATGGCCGGGCTCAACTTCGTCCACCACGTCGCCCAGGCGCTCGAGGCGGGCAAGCTCTTCCACATCGACCTCAACGACCAGGAGATGGGCCGGTACGACCAGGACTTCCGCTTCGGGAGCGTGAACTACAAGGCGAACTTCTTCCTGTGCAAACTGTTGGTGGATTACAAGTACAAGGGCATGAAGCACTTCGACAGCCACGCATACCGCCAGGCGGACTACAGCGAGGTCAAAGCCTTCGCTGCCGGCTCGATGCGGACCTGGAAGATCCTCGAATCGAAGGTCGAGAAGTTCAACAAGGACCGCAAGATCCAGTCGCTGATCAACAAGATCAACCGCGGCGAGAAGACCGCCGCGGCGGCCGCGTCCACGAAGTACAGCAAGGCCAACGCGAAGAAGCTGCTATCGATGGACCTGGACCGCGTCGCGCTCGCCAAGCGGCCGCTGCCGTATGAGACGCTGGACCAGCTGACCGCCGAGGTCATCATGGGCGTGCGTTGAGTGCTGCGTTGAATTTTTCCTACAGCCCCCACCGCGAGGTGGGGGTTCGTGTAATCGATCGCAACCAGCCCCCACCTCGCGGTGGGGGCTATTTTTTTGTATTTGAGGCGGCGGCTTGCTTTAAGATTCTTGCCATGCGCATCCGACCCGCCACACCCGACGACGCCGAGGCGATCGCCGCGATCTACAACGACGCGATCGTGAACACGACCGCGATCCTCTGGCACACGCCCAAGCCCGTATCGCTCTGGCGCGAGCGTTTGACCGGTCGGCCGAGCGCGTTCCCCGTGCTCGTCGCCGAGGACGAGAGCGGGGCGGTCGTTGGCTTCGCGCTGCTCGGGCCTTACGACGACAAGTGCGGGTACAAAGACGTCGCCGAGTGGTCGCTTTACATCGATCAGGCGCGCCGCGGCAAGGGCGTCGGCCGGTCGCTCGCCGACGCGCTCTTTGACAAGGCCCGCGCCGACGGCCGGCTGCACAGCGTCCTTTCGCGCGTCACCGCGGGCAACGAAGCGAGCTTCCGGCTGCACGACCGCCTGGGCTTCACCAAAGTCGGCACGTTCAAAGGCTTGGGCGAGAAGTTCGGTGAACGCCACGACGTGGTCGTGTACCAGCTGCTGCTACAGCAATAGAAACGACCCCGCCGGTTGACGGGGCCGTGTTCGGGTTTGGCGCGGTGGAGTGTTGGTTACGCCTTGCGTCGGCGCCGCGTGGCGAAGACGCCGAGCATGGCCAGGCCGACGCCGACGGCGCTGGGGCTCGGCACGCCGGTGAACTTCATCTCGCCCACCCCGCCCGACCCGCCGAGGTTGAGCTTGACCCTGTCGATCGAGGACAGGCCGAGCTGGTCCGCGGTGATGGGGTTGATGCGGTTGGCCGAGTTGTTGCCGAAGACGACGCTGCTGTCGTAGAACGAGCTGCCCGGGTCGATAAAGTCGGCGAAGGAGACCTTGGCCGTCTGCCCGCCGCCCGTGAAGGTGGCGAAGAAGCCGGTTTCGTTGTTGAACTCGCCGGTCTCTTCGACGTCGATGAGGGTGAAGCCGAAGGCGTTGATGGGCGCGTCGAAGTCGAGGGTGATCTCGCCCGCGCCGGGCCGGGTCCCGCCGCGGCGCCGGCCCTCGTCGTCGGGCCGGTTGACGACTTGTTTGGACGCGTCGGTGTAGCCGGCGAAGTTGCGATCGACTTCCTGGAGGATCAGGATCGTGCCGACGATGTCGTTGGAAGCCTTGAGGTTGCCGTGGCCCCAGCCGCCGCCGAACCCGTTGGGGCCTTCGAGGTCGCGGTCGCGGGTGTTGCGCTGCCGGGTGTCGAAGGCGACGACCAGATCGTCGCGGTTGTGGAAGTTGTCGCCGAACACCGTCGCGGGCCCGAGGTCCACGCCGCTGAGGACCCGGCCGTGGCCGTAGGCGTCGAAGTCGATCTCCTGCCAGCCCGCCGAGGCGGACCAGCCGGCGACGGCAGAAGCGGCGACGGCGCAGCATGTTATGGTGGACTGTTTCATCGTTTGGTTCCCTGGTAATGGCGTGTAGATTCGGGTACGACCCCAAGCATCGCATCTCTTAGCGCTTTAGCCAGCGCGCGTCGCGGGTCATCGCCGATAATGTTCGCCACCCAACGCTACAGACCGACCCGCCGGGCCGGCCTGTAACGGTTGCATGAGTTGTGCGGGCCGCGCGCTACTCCGCGAGCTTTGCCGCGAGAAACGACTCGACCTGATCGATGTGGATCCGCTCCTGCGCCAGCGTGTCGCGGTCGCGGACGGTGACGGTCTGGTCCGTGAGCGTGTCGCCGTCGATGGTGAAGCAGAACGGCGTACCGATCTCGTCCATGCGGGCGTAGCGCTTGCCGATCGACTGCTTGCCGTCGTACTCAACCGCGTACGTCTCGCGCAGCTGCATGTAGAGCTTCTGCGCAACCTCGGGCATGCCATCCTTATTGACCAGCGGGAAGATGCCGGCCTTGATCGGCGCGAACTTCGGCTTGAAGCTCAGGATGTATTTCGACCCGTCGCGGTCGGGCGTGGGCGTGAACGCTTCGCAGAGCAGCACCAACACCGCGCGCGTCAGGCCGCTCGCCGGCTCGATGACGTGCGGGACGTAGCGCGAACGCTGCTTGATTTCTTCCTTGCCGACGCCCTCGTTCTGCAGGCGGACCTGCAGTTCCTGGTCGAAGTAGTCGAGCTTGGTGTTCGAGTCGCGGTTGTTTTCTTTGTCCTTGGAGTGGGCGTTGAGGTCGTAGTCGCCGCGGTGCGCGACGCCTTCGAGTTCGCCGAAGCCCGGGGCGGTGAAGGGGTACTTGTATTCGACATCAACGCACGCCGAGGAATAGTGTGCCAGCTCGTCGTCGGCGTGGTCGCGGAGGATGAGGTTCTCTTCGCTGACGCCGAGCGACAGCCACCACTTGAAGCGTTCGTCTCTCCAAAACTCGTACCATTTTTGACTATCTTCCGGGGGGCAGAAGAACTCCATCTCCATCTGCTCGAACTCGCGCGAGCGGAAGATGAAGTTGCGGGGGGTGACTTCGTTGCGGAAGGACTTGCCGATCTGCGCGATGCCGAAGGGCACCTTGACGCGCATGGTGTCGAGCACGTTCTTGAAGTTCAGGAAGATGCCCTGCGCGGTTTCGGGGCGGAGGTAGGCCTTGTTGTCCTCGTCCCGGATCGGCCCGGGGTAGGTGTCGAGCATGAGGTTGAAGGCGCGCGGCTCGGTGAGCGTGCCGGGTGTATCAGTATCCGGACCTATTGTATGTGCAAGTAGACCCTTCAAACCATCAATGTTTTCCGGTTTGGGAAATAGGTATTCCAGAGAACAAATGAAATCTTCGCGAATTTCCCCGTTTACTTTTGTCGCAAACTTCTTCGCCTTCTTCATTGCCTGGTTTTTGCTGGCTTCGTCACTCTCCAAATAAGCGAATTGTTTTCTTTCACTTGCTTGAACATCAGGATCGGTGGAGTTCTCTGGCTTGTAATAAACCGGGATGACCCAAAGGTGATCCGATCGATAACGCTTTTTACTTTCCGTACAGTCCACCATCGGATCATTAAACCCCCCAACGTGTCCGGAGTGGACCCATGTCTTGGGGTTCTGGATGATCGCGGAGTCGAGGCCGACGATCGACACCGGTTCGCCGTCGGGTCCGATGGGTGGGCACTCGACCATGCATTTCCACCACCAGTCGCGGATGTTGTTTTTGAGCGCGGTGCCGAGCGGGCCGTAGTCCCAGAAGCCGCGTAGGCCGCCGTAGATTTCGCTGGCGGGGTAGACGAAGCCGCGTCGCTTGCAGAGGGCGACGAGTTCGTCCATGTTCTTGTCTTCGGGTCGGGTCATGTCTCGGCCTGGGGCTTGAGGCTTGGGGGTCAGGGGTCGCGCGGGGCTCGGGGCAGCAGGCTCGGGCCAGCGCGAAGCGGGGGATTTTAACAGGTTGCGTGTTAGAGCATTCTCAACCCACCCGTAGCGTGTAGCCGCAGTGCCTGAAGCAGTTTTGTGCGTCGCTGGGTGTGATCTGTTCCAGCACCGACTGCATCGCC
>JBKAGS010000018.1:0-6568 GCA_046290505.1 Phycisphaeraceae bacterium
GGCGATGCAGTCGGTGCTGGAACAGATCACACCCAGCGACGCACAAAACTGCTTCAGGCACTGCGGCTACACGCTACGGGTGGGTTGAGAATGCTCTAAAGTTTGGGTAGATCTCCCGAATCTTGGCGTTGATATGTTTGTACAAAGCTTCTTTAGCCCGGGTTTTCTTTCCTCGAATACGAGCACCGTCAGGCTTCACCAGATGCTTATCATTCAATCGGAATGCCATCGCACCAAGAACAATGTCCGTGCATTGCAAAATGACGTGGTTGTGCGAATCAACCTCAGCTATCTGCTCCGGATCGATCAATATACGAGCATGTCGGAATTCTGGCGACCGAGATAAAGCGGACAAGTAAGCTTTGAACTTTGAGATTCGTTCTTTGGTATCTGGCAAGCGATCCAAATACAAACGTATACGTGTTGGATCATCTCGGCCAGCATATTTCAAGCCAAAGCCGTGCTTAATAAATTGGTAATACAGCAATAAAAATTCATTTTCACGCTGTTCAGATGACAATGCTATTGGGACAATCGTGTTGTCCGTAAACATAATGCGAATCTTGACCTTTCCATTCTTCACTAAATTGAAAAATGTGTCCATTATCTGAAGATATTTATCGAGGTAGTTCGCAGTGACTTTTACCCATTTGATCTCTCCATGAAAATTCAATTCCTGCTTTCTGTTGCGAAGCACCTCCTCTACAAAAAATCTTTCTGAAGATTGGACAAGAGACCCGCCATAGAAATTAGAAAAGCGAATACCTGTTTTATCAGATTCATCTGTATATACAATAAATTCAGACACAATATGCCCCGGTTAATATCATTCATCGATCCCAAGATCGGTCTTGGTAAAGAGCGCATCAAACGCGAAGCCCGCGGCCTCGATGTTTTCTCTCGCGCCTTCCTGGCGGTCGATGGTGGCGATGATGGCGGGGACGTTGACTCTGAATTGGTCGCGCAGCAGTTCGCCGGCTTCGAGGACCTGGCCGCCGGTGGTGGCGATGTCTTCGAGCAGGACAACGGTCTCGCCTTCGTGGATCGCGCCTTCGAGCTGCTTGGCGGTGCCGTAGTCTTTCTTGCGGTTGCGGATGAGCACGGCCGGCTTGCCCGTCGCGATCGCCGCCGCGCTGACCAGCGGGATCCCGCCCAACTCGGTACCCGCGAGCCGATCCACCCCCGGAATCTTTTCGATCTTCTGCGCGAACAAAGCGCCCAAAGCCTCGAGGATGTCCGGCTGGGTCGTGAACAGGTACTTGTCGAGGTAGTACTTGCTCTTGCGCCCCGAGCGCAGGGTGAACTCGCCACGCAAGAGCGCGACCTCGGCGATGCGTTGACAGACTTGGTCTCGGTTAAGCATGGGCGGAGTATAGCGTTTGGTTTGGAACCGCAGATGGACGCAGATCAAGACAGGACAAGACAGGCTTAGGAAGGCAGGAATGAAGGAATACAGGAACAATTCCGGCTTGGTTTGCTGGTAATCTAGACCTGTTGTTTGTTCCTGACTTCCTAACTTCCTGCGTTCCTTAGATTTGCCTTGATCCGCGTCCATCCGTGCGTGTCTGCGGTTCCAAACCCATGCCGAGAGACCTGAAAAACAAAGTCATCCTCATCACCGGCGCGAGCAGCGGCATCGGCGCGGCGACGGCGACCGCGTGCGCCCAAGCGGGCATGCGCGTCGGCCTCGTCGCTCGGCGAGCCGACAAGCTCAACGCGCAGGCGAAGGCGATCGAACAGCTCGGCGGGCAGGCGACCGCGCTCGTCGCGGACGTGACAGACGACAGCGCGATGCGCTCGGCCTTCGAGGACTGCCACGCGCGGTTCGGCCGGCTCGACGCGGTGTTCGCGAACGCGGGGTACGGGCAGGTCGTCGATGTCCTGGAGATGACCGAGGCGGACGAGCGCGCGATGTTCGAGACCAACTACTTCGGCACGACGCGCACGCTGCGCCTCGCGCTGCCCTACCTGCAGGGCACGCCCGACGGCTTGAAGCACCTGCTGGTATGCAGCTCCGCGGCGAGCGAGATCGGCCTGCCGACGCTCGGCGTCTACAGCGCGACGAAGGCGGCACAGGACGCGGTCGCCGGGGCGATGCGGGCCGAGCTCGCCGATGAAGGGTTCAAGGTCACGAGCGTGCACCCGATCGGGACGAAGACGGATTTCATGGAGGTCGCGGGTGAAGCCGAGAACAACAACACGCCGCCGGGCATGCAGCAGACGCCGGAGCATGTCGCGCAGCACATCGTGTCGTCGCTGCGCAGGCCGCGGCCAGAAGTTTGGCCCAGCGCGATCACGCGCGTCGGGTTGGCGCTGGGTACGCTCAGCCCGCGCTTCGCGAGTTGGGCGATGAAGCGCCACCGACGCAAGCTGCAGCGATCACGATGAGAACGGCTCCAGCCGCCGCCCGAGAGGCGGCGTGGGTGACATGCGCGCTCGCGCGACGCGACGGCTTTCAGGCGGCGGCTACCGGCACTACCTCAGGAAATACGACAACCCTACAAACGCGACGTACATCGCCAGCAGCGGATAGCCCATCCACTTGCTGAAGTGGCCGTCCCGGACCGCCTTGTAGATGCACAATCGGAAGTAAATCAGCATGACCATCATGGTCGGCAGCGCGACGTAAACGAACGCGGTGATCGTTTGGCCGTCGGTGTCCAGCGGCGCGATCGCCAGTGGCGCGGCGATGGCGGCGGCGCCGATGACGAACAGCACGTTCAGGATATCCGCGCCGATCACATTCCCGACGAGCAGCGCGGCGTGGCCCTTGCGGATCGACTGGATGCCGGTCACCAGTTCGGGGAGCGAGGTGCCCAGCGCGACGATGGTGCTGGCGATGATCGCGTCGGGCACGTTCCAGCGGATCGCCAACTCGGTCACCGACCCGACAAGCCCGTCGCCCGCGATAATCACCATGAGCAGTCCCACGAAGCCCATGCCGAACAAAAAAGCGAGCGACTTGCCCGCGTGCGGCGGGTGGTCGTGCTCGATCTGGTGCGAGCCGTCGGGCTGGACGGTGTCGATCAGGTGCGGCTCGCCCTGCGGATGCTGCTTAGCCCACTTAACGCTGACCGCCAGGTAAGCCGCCAGGCCGATCACCAGCAGCACGCCCACCCATCGCGAGACGTAAGCCTCGTTCCCGTTGATCGCAAAGAGGATCCAGCACAGGCCGGTAAGAAACAGCGCGCTGCCGAACTGAACCCAGCCCTGACGAGAGAGCACAAACTTGTCGGCGGGTAGCGCCACCATCACGCAGCCGAGGCCGAAAATCAAACCGGTGTCGGCGATGATCGAACCCACGCCATTGCCCAGCGCGAGCCCCGAGTTCCCGGAGAACGCGGCGAGCACCGAGACCGCGGTTTCAGGCGCGGTGGTGCCGAGCGAGACAATGGTCGCGCCGATGATGACCTTGGGCATCCCCAGTTTCTCGGCGACGCCCGCGGCCCCCTCAACCAACCAGTCGGCCCCGACAATCACCACCGCCATCGCCACGACAGCGATACCGATCAAAGCAAACATGTTGCTGCCGGCGAACCATTCGGCGGGCATCAGGCTGGCGAGTTGGATTGAAATCATGGTGAGCATGATACGCGGGCGGGATCACTTCAGTTGCCCCGCCGTGTACCCACGATCTCACCCCGTCGGCAGCGTCTTCATAAGCCGCACAACGACTTTCGGCACAACCTCGAGAGCGCGATCGATCTCGACCCGGGTCGTCATTCGCGACAGCGAAAAGCGAACGCTTCCGTGCGCGATCGGTTCGGGGATGCCCATCGCCAGCAGCACCGGCGAGGGGTCGAGCGACCCGCTGCTGCACGCCGCGCCCGCGCTCGCGCACACGCCCTTCTCGCTGAGACCGAGCAAGACCGCCTCGGCCTCGATGCCGGGGAAGCCGAGGTTGGTGGTGTTCCAGAGCCGCTGCGCGCCGCCGCTGTTGATGACCGTGCCGGGCAGCGCCTGGCAGACACCTTGTTCGAGTTGGTCGCGCAGCGCGCGGACCCGGTCGATCGCCGATGGATCGTTGACGAAGGCTTTGGCGAGTTCGGCGGCGACGCCCATGCCGATGATCGCGGGCGTGCTCTCCGTGCCGCCGCGACGCTCGCGTTCCTGTGCGCCGCCGAGCTGGGTCGGTTGCAGGCGCACGCCCCGGCGGACCCACAGCGCGCCGACGCCCTTGGGCCCGTGGAACTTGTGCCCGGCGAGCGTGAGCATGTCGCACCCGGCGCTGCCGACATCGACCGCCAGCTTCCCGACCGCCTGCGTCGCGTCCAGGTGAAGAAGCAGCTTGAGGCGGTTGCCCCGCTCGGCGGCGTCTTCACGCGCGGTCCGCACCGCCTCGACGATGTCGTCGACCGGTTGGATCACGCCGGTCTCGTTGTTCGCCCACTGCACGCTCACCAGCGTGGTGCGCCCGGGCGTCGCGTGCTCGGCGAGCAGCTGCTTGAGCGAATCGATCTTCACACGCCCTTCGCGATCGACGTCGGCGTAGACAACATCACCGCCGCGCTTAGCGAGGCGCTCGGCCGGCTCGCGCACCGCGGCGTGCTCGACCTTCGTCGTGATCAGCGTGAGATGGTCGAGCTCGGCCGAGCAGCCGAACAACGCGAGGTTGTCCGCCTCGGTCCCGCCGGAGGTGAAGACCAGCTCGTTGGGCTTGGCGTTGATCAGGCGAGCAACGGACTGGCGGGCGAGCTCGACGCGCTGGCGCACCTGCTGGCCCAGGCGGTGGACGCTCGAGGGGTTGGCCCACAGCTCGCGTGTTGCGTGGTCCACCGCGTCGGCCACCTCGGGCAGCGGGCGCGTCGTGGCGTTGTTGTCGAGGTAGGCCCAGTCCATCACGCTATCATACGCCGCTCGGCCGATTGGCCGCCGCCCGATTCTCCACGCCCTACACCCCGCAACACCATGGACCACTTCAACTACCGCGACGGCGAACTGTACTGCGAAGACACCCCCGTCGCCGAGATCGCCGACGCCGTCGGCACGCCGGCGTACATCTATTCCAAGCAGACGCTGCTGGACCACTACCACGCGATCAAGGACGCCTTCGCCGACCTCGACCCGATCGTGTGCTACTCGATCAAGAGCTGCGGCAACCTGCACCTGGTCAAGCTGCTCGCCGACGCGGGCAGCGGCATGGACGTGGTCAGCGGCGGGGAAATCTTCCGCGCCCAGCAGGCCGGCGCCGACCCGAGCAAGGTCGTCTACGCGGGCGTCGGTAAAACCGACGATGAGATCGAGCAGGCCATCCGCTTCTTCCACAGCAAGGGCGCTACGGGTGGCGGGTGGTTCAACATCGAGTCCGAGGCCGAGTTCGAGAACATCGCGTCCATCGCCCAGCGCCTCGGCAAGCCCGCACACGGCGCGCTGCGCATCAACCCCGACGTCGCCGACGCACGCACCCACGCCAAGACCACCACCGGCAGCAAAGAGACCAAGTTCGGCGTCGACATCGAACGCGCCAAACGGTTCTTCCATACCTACGGCAAGAACGAAAGCCTCAGGCTCGACGCCATCCACCTGCACATCGGCAGCCCGATCTACTCGCCCGAGCCCTACGTCAAGGCGATCACCAAAACGCTCGAGCTCATCGACGAACTGCGCGCCGAAGGCTTCACGATCAACACGATCGACATCGGCGGCGGTTACGCGGCGGACTACGAGACCGGGGCCTCGCCCGCCTACACCGACTACGCGAACGCCATCGTCCCGCTGCTCAAGCCGTTCAAGGACGCCGGCGGAACCGTGATCCTCGAGCCGGGCCGGACCATCGCCGCCAACGCGGGCATCCTGCTCACCCAGGTGCAGTACCTCAAGCAAGGCGGCGCGAAGAAGTTCGTGATCTGCGACACGGGGATGCACCACCTCATCCGCCCGACGCTGTACGAGGCCTGGCAGTTCATCTGGCCGACCAAGGTAGCGAGCGAGCACGTCCCGCCGAAGCGCGCGAAACAACTCGACCTGCCCGGGCTGGAAGTGAGCGAGGTCGTCGGCCCGATCTGCGAGACCGGCGACTACCTCGCGAAGGACCGGCCGCTGCCGCCGGTGCAGCGCGGCGACCTGCTCGCGGTCTTTAGCGCCGGGGCATACGGGATGGTGATGGCCAGCCACTACAACGCGATGCCCAAGCCGCCGGAGGTGTTGGTCGCGGGCGACGGGTTCGTGACGATCCGCCGGCGTGAGACGTACGAAGACCTCGTCGCGGCCGAGCGGCTCTAGGACGACCACCGGTAACCGATGCGCCGCGCGCGATCAGGCTTTGATTGAACATGGGTCAATCTTCGGCCCGTACAGTTAACCTGTTCCAGACGTTATGACTGTTTTACGCGCTTTTTTCACGTGCGTTGCGCCTTTGCCATTGACAACCGCTAAGCCACGCTTCATCGCTCGCCGAATCAGCGGATGAAACCGTCGGCGTCGTGTCCGTCTATCGACGCCGGTCCCATCCACCGCGAGGCAAGGCGATGACACACCTTTTCAACAAGTTTAAGTCCCTGAGTCTGGGGGTCCGGATCATCGGGCTGACGCTGACGATCATCACGCTCATCGTCGTCGTCAACAACCT
>JBKAGS010000019.1:0-6273 GCA_046290505.1 Phycisphaeraceae bacterium
CCAGCGCGTCGAAGGCGACGATCATGCCGAAGACCGTGCCGAACAGGCCGATCATCGGCGAGATGTTGCCGATGACGTTGAGGTACTCGATCGGGCGTAGCAGCTTGACGGCCTCGGCGTCGCCGGACTCCTCGACCGCGCGTTCCATGGCGCCGTAGCCGTTAGCGGCCTCGCTGAGCGCGGCGCTGGCGACCTGGCCGAGGTAGGAGTCTTCTTCCTGGGCGAACTCGATGGCCTCGCGGTACTTCTTCTCGGCGAGCAGGGCCTCGATCTCGTCGCGGGTTTCTTCGGGGATCAGCTGGTTTCGGCGGAACTTGAAGATGAGCATGATCGAAAAGCCCATCACCACCGCGGACATCAACAGCAGCAGCAGGATGATGAGGTTGCCCAGGATCTCGACGCCCTCGGTCTTCGGCCAGATGAAGGCGCGGAAGAGGTTGGTGGTCGTTTTGGTCTCGCCGTCTTCCTGTGCCAGCGCCAGCGCGGGCCAGCAAGCGGAGATGAGCGCGGCGGCGATCAGGTTCAGTTTCAGTCGCATGTTGGGGCGTTCCTCGTAGCGTGTGCGTCGTCAGGGCCGTGGGGGGATATCGTACACTCGTCGCCCGCGATGCGGGGCGAGCTTGGGCGTCTTGCCGGTCAAAATCGCGGGCCTCGTGCCTGCGGGTAGGGGTCGAGCTCGGCCGGGTCAGCGGTTGAAAGCGCGGGAGGGAGCGTCGGCCGTGTCGGGCGGGGTTGTGGGGATCACTCGTCTTCGTCGGCGGGTGGGGTTTCTCCGATGATCTGGTAGTAGCGCAGGCGGTACTGGGGGTAGTCTTCCCGATCGTTGATGACCAGGTTCACGCCCCCGCCGTCCTCGCCCCCGAACAGCAGGCGGTTATAGATGTCTTCCCGGCCGATCTGCTTGTGGATGTAGGCGACTTCCAGCTCCGCGACCGGGACCAGCGCGTGGGTCCGTCCCTGCTGGGAAAAATGCACGACGATCCGCATGAACGTCAGCCCCGCGTCGCGGTACAGGTCCTTGTCCTGCTTCGCGTCGGCCAAGGCGAGCTGGGCCCGCGCGGTGATGAACAGCTTCTCCGGCAGGTCGCCGGGCACCGACAGCCACTTCGTATTCGCGTCGATCGCCGCCTGGTACTCGCCCTTCGCGAGCAGGTCCAGCGCCTGCCACTTCTCCTTGTTCTCGCCCCGGCGGTCCAGCACCTTCCACACCGCTTCGGGGATGAACACCGCCGAGTCGGCCCGCTTGATCGCGGCCTTGTCGTCCTGGTCCGGCTCGAGGTCCAGGTCCACGGTCTTGTCGCCCGCGACGACCTTGAGGTAGTCCTGCAGCAGGTCGCGCTGCTTGCCCTCCGAACGGGCGACGACGGCCTTGATCTCTTCGATGATGCGGTTCTTCTCGTCGTCGTCCGCCTCGGCCAGCGACTTGACCGGCGGCTTGGAGAGGAAGAACGGGTCGGCGTTGTTGGACGCGAGCTTGGCGTAGACCTGGCCGGCGGACACCGGCTCGTTGCGGGCGTCGTAGACCTGGGCGAGGTAGTACCCGGCGTAGTCGCGGATCCACTCGACACGGCTGTCCTGCCAGATCCCTTCGAACGAGCGCTGGGCCGTGCGCATCTCCTGGGCCTTGAACGCCTTGAGCCCGGTCTCGAAGGCGGGCACGCTGGCGATGACCAGCGCGTTGACTTCTTCGAGCGGGACCTCGCGTTCGCCGCCGGCCGTGCGGTACTTGAGCTTGCCGTCTTCGACGCCGATGAGCGTGATGTTGTCGAAGGTCAGCTCGCCGCGCTGGATCGAGTCGGCCAGCGCGGCCGGGGCCAGCGCGATGACGCCGGCGACCAGCGCCAGCCGTGCCGAGGCAACAAGCGTCTTGATGGGTCTGTGGAACATGCGGTCGTCGTCTCCGCCCGCGCTTCGCCTGGGCAGCGGGGCTCGCGGGGGTGGTTCGCTTACTTGAGGTTCAGGTCCCGGGCGCCGATGAACTTGTAGTTGCCCTCGGTTTCCTTGGCGATCAGGTCCAGCGTCCCGGTGAGCCCGGCGCGGACCAGCGGGTCTTCGTAGAGGAACTGGATCGTGTTGAACTTGGCCGGCGGGGTGAAGTTGTTCTTCTTCTTGATCTCGGCCATGAGCGTGTCCTGGTAGATCTCGTGCTGGGTCGCGCCCAGCCCCCCGCCGGTGAGGTTGTCCGACAGGAGGAACACGAGCTGGGGCTTGTAGCTGAGCGCCTTGGTGATGGCTTCGGTGACGTGCTGGCTGCCGCGGCCGCCGGTCTCGTACTGGAAGTTTTCCAGCGAGACCCACTCGCGGATGGCTTCCTTGAACTCGGGCGTGCAGTCGCGCAGCCCGTCGCGTTTGTTGCCGCCGGGCACCTCGAAGACGCCTTCGCCGGAGAAGAAGATGATGGTGATCTTCTGCTTCGGGCTCAGGCCGTTGACCACGCGTTTGAGCTCGTTGATGACGAAGGGCAGGACGTCCACCATCGAGCCGGAGGCGTCGACGACGAAGGCGATGTTGCGCGCGTTGCCGCCGTTGCCGAACACGTCGGTGCCGAAGTCGCCCGTGCCGTTGGTGTTGCCGATCGGCCCGCCGGCCTGCCCGCCCTGGAACTGCAGGCCCGCCATCTTCGTCGGGATCGGCGTGTTGGTCTGCACCGGCGTGGGGTCGGTGACCGTCGGGTCGACCACCGGCACGGTCATCGGCGTGTCCGACGACTTCTCCTGCACCTCTTCCATCTTCATCGGCGCGCCCGGCGTCTCGCTGATCTTCGTCGAGGGGATCACCGGCTGCTCTTCGGGCTTGTTAATGATCGTGTTCCACACCAGGAAGAACGCCACCACCACGAGCGCCACGTGGAACAGGATCGAGATGCCCCAGGGCATCAACGCGATCAGCGTCGCGGTGACCTCCTCGCCCACGCCCTCTTCTTCCATGAACTCTTCGTCCGGGTCGATCGTGGACTGCGGGTTCGCGCCGGGCGCAGGCGGCGTCTTGCCGGGGTCGTTCGTGGAGGCGAATCCAAAGAGCATGGCGGGTCTCGCTTACTAAACGGGGTCTTCAATCGGTCGCGTGCCGCCCGGCCGGCGGTCACCGCAAGTGTAACTCGCGCTGGCTGATAAAACGATACGCGCCGCCGGTCTCGTCGGCGATCCGGTCCAGCGTCCCGCGCAGCCCGGCCCGGACCAGCGGGTCCTCGTACAGGAACTGGAGCGTATTGATTCTAGCAGCAGGCGTCGATTTGTTCTGAGCGGCGATCAGCCCGAGCAGATCGTCTTGAAAAAGCTCGTGCTGCGTCGCGCCAAGCCCCCCGCCCGTCAGGTTGTCCGACAGGAGGAACACGACCTCGGGCTCGTAGCTGAGCGCTCGGGTCAGCGCCTGCTTGACGTGCTTGCTGCCACGGCCGCCGGCCCGGAACGCGTGGTTGTCCAGCGTCACCCACCGGGTCGCCTCGGCCTTGAACCGCGGGTCGGCCGAGCGCAGGCCCGTGGCCTTGCCGCCCGCGGCGACCTCGAAGACGCCCTCGCCGGAGAAAAACAGGACCGTCACCTCGTGCCGGGGCTCGAGCTGGTTGATCACACGCTTGAGCTCGTTGATCACGAACGGCAGCACGTCCACCATCGACCCCGACGCGTCGACCAGGTAAACGATCCGCGTCGCGTTGCCGCCCGGCGGGATGTCGAACAGGCCCGGCCCTTCGGTTTTGCCTCGGCTCGGGCCTTGCTTGAGCCCCTCGCCCCAGTCGCCCTGCACCGGGGCCTTGACCCGCGGCTGATTAAAGCCCGGCGTCACCGGCTCGACGTCCATCGTCGGGTCTACGACCGGGATGAACGCCGCGCTGCTGCTCGCCGGGTCCTTGGACGGCTGGTTCGACTCGATCTTCACCGGCGCACTCGGCGTCTCGCTGATCCCGACTTGCGGCGCCTGCTTCGGCCGTTCCTCGGCCACGATCGTCTGCCAGACCAGGAAAAACGCCAAGACCACCAGCCCCATGTGCACCAGGATCGACACGCCCCAGGGCATCAACGCTCCCAACGTCGCGCCGATCTCCTCGCGGACATCCTCGGCGTCGTTTTGCGGGTGCAGATCGGGCGAACCGCCTTGCTCGGGTGAGTTGGTCGAAAGATGCGATTGGGGACGTTTGGGCACGGGCGTCTCCTGTGTGCGGGGCGGGGCCATCCGTAAAACGAATGGATTATCTTGCAAACACAGTACTTATGGAGGGATTCTTATTGAACACGAAACGGCGGGATTTGTCCAGAGAAAAATCCGGATTCGATGCAATAACCCGCGACGCGATCACAGGCGGTACACACCCGGCCGGCGGTGCTCGAGGCTCGGCACCTTCGCGCGCACGCGCTCGATTTCGTCGAGGTCGATGGGCACGACCGACACGCCGGGCCGGTCGCCCATCTCGTGCAGCACCCGGCCCCAAGGGTCGATGACGGCGGAGTGCCCGTAGGCCTCGAACCCGCCGGGGAACGTGCCGCACTGCGCGGGGGCGACGACGAAGACGCCGTTCTCGATCGCGCGGGCGCGCAGCAGGGCCATCCAGTGCGCTTCGCCGGTCTTGTGCGTGAAGTTCGCGGGCACGAAGACGACCCGCGCCCCGGCCAGCGCGAGCGAGCGGTACCACTCGGGGAAGCGCAGGTCGTAGCAGATCGACAGGCCCAGCCGACCGAGCGCGGTCTCGATAACGACCCACTCATCGCCGGCCAGGTACCGGTCCGACTCGCGGTCGCCGGTGCTCGCATCGACGCGCACGTCGAACAGGTGCGCCTTGCGGTACTTCGCGAGCATCGCACCATCGGGGCCGAAGAGGACGGACGTGTTGTAGGTGCGTCGCGGGTCGTCGCTGGTTTCGCCGATCGAGCCGATCAGCAGGTGGACGCCCAGGCGCTTGGCGAGGTCGGCGAAGCGCGACGCGATCGGCCCGCCGGGGATCGGTTCGGCGTGTTCGAGGTACAGCCCGACGCGCTCGCCGCCGACGCGCAGGTGCGTCACCTCGGGCAGCGCGACGAGCTGCGCGCCTTGCCCGGCCGCTTGCTCGACGAGCGTTTGCGCTTGTTGCAGGTTCGCGGGCACGTCGTCGCGGGCGTCGAGTTGGACCAGGGCGATGTTGATCGTGCTCACGGCTGGTCCGTCACTTTCGGCGGTCGCACGGGCGTGCCATCGGACCACTTGCCCAGGTCGCGCTGCTCGGGCGTGTTGCCCAGCGCGATCGCGCGGTGCTCGTCCTCGCCGAACGCCGCGGCGGTCAACGCGTCGAACCAGCGCCACAACGCGTAGTCGTACGCGTTCGCGCGGGCCTTGCCGTCCGAATCGATGTACGCCCAGGCCATCAGGTGGCCCGCGGGCAGGGTCGGTCGGCCGTGGCGGTCCGGGCCGATGAGCACGTAGTCCTTGTCGTCCTTGCCCACGCGTTCGGCGGCGCGGTAGATCGCCTTGGCGACGCCCTGGCCGACGATGTTGTCGTCCTCGGTCGCGATGACGAGCATGAGCGTGCCAGCGGGGATCGTGCGGTGGTCTTCGATGAGCGAGGGGAAGAACGCGCCCAGCCCCGACTCGGCTCGCACATCGCCGGGCTGCACGGGCATCAGCGCCTTGGGTTTGGGCAGGCCGTAGTGCAGGTGCCGCGCCGCGAGGTTGGCGATGATCGCCCCGCCCAGCGAGTGGCCGACCATCGCAAAGCGGTCCTTGTCCGCCAGCGCGTGCTGCTTGCCGTCGAAGCGCTCGATCGCCTCGGCGATCGCGTCGGCGCTGCGGCCGGTGAACCGCTTCGGGTCCAGCAGCAGGCCCTCCTGGTACTGCGGGTACACGACGAGATTGCCCTTCTGAACCAAATGGCGGATCCACAGCCAGCTCGTGCCGTAGCTCGTCGCGTTGAGCCCGTGGACAAATCCGACGATCGGCAGCGGCTTGGTCTTATCGACGCCACGCGGCTCGAACACCCAGTACCCCTCCGCGCCTTCGCCGTAACGCGTCACCGACACGCCTCGGTACGCGTAATCCAACCCACCCGGGCCCGACGCGCGCTGGGCCGGCGGCGTCGGCGGCGGGTCCGCCTGCGCGACCGCGGGCACGGCGATCAAAACCGACACGGCCAGCGGCAACACGATGCGGGCAATACGCTCCATCGTCTTTATCTTAAGACGAGCGTCACGCCGCGTCTGTTCCAACGCACACGCCGGGCACAAAACCTTACACTCACCGCGTGTCAACCGCCCCACCGGAGCCCGCCATGCAACCCGCCCGCCCCGCCCACGACCGATCGATTACCAT
>JBKAGS010000020.1:0-3407 GCA_046290505.1 Phycisphaeraceae bacterium
CCGCCCACGCGTTCACCGACCGGCCCGCGGGGTGGTGGAAGAACGGCAGCGGCTACGGCAAGGGCGAGGACGCCGTGCCCGCCTCGCTGATGTGGGACGAGTGGCTCGGCGTCGCGGACAAGCGGCCGTACCAGGACGGGCTGTACCACACCGGCGCGTGGCGCGGCTGCCGGGACTTCGGCACCGGCGCGATCGGCGACATGGGCTGCCACATCATCGACACCGCGTTCTACGGCCTGGGCCTGACCGCGCCCAAGTCCGTCACCGCCAACACCGTCGAAGAATCGACCGACCTGAAGTACCCCGGCAAGACCACGCTCACCTACGTCTTCCCCGCCAACAGCCGGACCGACGGCGACATGACCCTGACCTGGCACGAGATGGGCGACACGCCCGACAAGGCCGCAGCCGGCATCCCCGCCGACTTCGACCTCAAGACCAACGCCCTGATCCTGGTCGGCGACAAGGGCACGCTGTGGTGCCACATGGACGGCGAGCACGCGCTGTTCGTCGGCGGCAAGCAGCAGCAGCTGCCCGCCAACAACGCCGCGCCCGACGAGTACCCGCACATCCACGAGTGGGTCGATGCCTGCCTGGGCTTCGGCGAGTGCGGCGCGTCGTTCCCCTTCGCCGCCCGACTGACCGAGACGGTCCTGCTCGGCTCGACCGTCGCCTCCAGGTTCCCCGGCAAGACGCTGGAATGGGACGCGGACAACATGAAGGTCACCAACCACGACGCGGCCAACGCGCTCTTGAAGCGCGACTACCGCGAGGGTTGGAAGGTGCAAGGGTTGTAAGCCGACAGCATCGCAACAACAAGAAACAGCCCCCGCCGCGAGGCGGGGGTTTTTCATTGACGCGTTGCCTGTCGCGCGGCGTGCTTACGGCGCGACGACCAGGTCGCCCGTCGGCAGGCTCAGCTCTTCGGCGCGGTCGTAGATCGCTTGCGGGACCACCGCCCTGACGACGCCGGTCGAGGGGTCGTACTGCCACGCGCCCGAGTTGTCGGTCGCGATGACGTCCGAGTCCATGAAGCCGTTGAAAGGCGGCTTATTGAAGTAGGGCCCGTAGTCGCTGCCCGAGACGTCGCCGTCGATATCGGTCGAGTTGGTGAGCACCTGCCACTGGTTGGTGACGAGCTGCGCCTCGGTGGGGTAATCGTTGCCGTGCTCGGAGCTGTAGCGGACCAGCGACTGCTTGATGGTGCGCAGCTGCGTGACGAGCGCGCCGCTGGTCGCCTTGTCGCCGGCGTTGGAGAACCGGGGCACGACGATCGCCGCGAGGATCGCGAGCACGCTCACGACGATGAGCAGCTCGATCAACGAGAAGCCGCGGCGGGGTTGGGTAGGATGACGCATGGGTTGCCTCGCTTGTGTCGGTGTCGCCCCGATGCACGCTTTGTCGTCCATCGAGCAACACGGCTTGGGTCAGAACGGCAGTTCGTCCTCGTCTTCGTCGTCGAACGGGTCGGCCTGTTCGTTGTAACCGTCCCATTCGCTCGGGGGCAGGTAGGTGTCATGGGGCGCGGGCGGGTCGAAGTCGGGCATCGCGCGGTGGTGCACGCGGATGATCCGGCCGAGCAACTCGCCCATCTGCTCGGCGACGGACGCGAGCGCATCGATCGCCGGTTCGGTGAACGGCTGGCTGTCGTCGCGGAACAGCGTGATGACCGCGAGCGCTTCGCCGTCGTGCACCGCCGGGAGCGCCAAGAGGTGGCAGTCGGCGAGGTAGTTCCAGTCGTCGCCGAGCAGATCGCTCAGCTCCTGGTTGCTGGTCGCGTGCAGGACCGGCTCGTCGCTCTCGCCGACGCGCGGGGCGAGCACGTCGGCCAGGTGCTCGAGCAGCATGTCCGCCGACTCCTTCGTGCAGTCGTAGTTCACGTACCCGCCCAACGCGTATTCATCGGCGGAGGAAGGCAAAAACACCGCGGCGTTGCAGGGCCCGGCCTGCTCGACGAGGAACTCCAGCGTCTTACGCAGCACCGCTTCGAGGTCCAACTCGTCACCGACCGCTTCCTGGTAGCCCGCGGTGTTGGTGATGTTCTGCATCTGTACGGCCAGTTCCTGGTACGCGGTGACCAGGTCGTTGCAGAGGATGTCCACCTGCTCGGACACTTCCTGCCGGGCGTCGTTGAGCCGGCGGCACAGCTTCTTCAGTCGGCGGATGCGGGCCGAGCGCTCGCGCTCGATCCACTGGCGGTCCAGCGCCTCGCCGACGCGTTGCACGGCCGAGTCGATCCACGCCGGCTCGTCGCCCTCGACCCCCGGCTTGAGGATCACGTCCGTCGCGCCCAAGCGCATCGCTTGTTGAGCGAGCGCGAAGTCGGCGTCGGCGGTGATGACGACCGCGGCGGTCGCGGTGTCGCGCTGCTTCAGGTCGCGCGCCAGGTCCAGCCCGCTGCCGTCGGCGAGCGTGGGGTGGACGACGGCGAGGTCGATGCGGCCGGCGGACTCGATCAACTGCCGGGCGTCGGCGATGGACGCGGCGTAGACGACGGCGACCTGTCCGTGCTGCGCAGCGCAGCGCTCGAGCGCGGGGCGGAGCGTCGGGCTGGGGTCGACCAGCAGGACGCGGCGGGTGCGTTGCTTGCCGGGGCCGGTGGGCTTCTCCACACCACCGGTCGGCGTGCTCTCGCGGGGATCAATCACGCGGGGCTCCTCTCTCTTCTCCTGCCCGGTCTCCGCCGGGCGTGGTCTCCCGCAAAACATCGGCCCGGCTTGAACGCGAATCGAGCCGCGCGCTCAGCAATCCGCATCCGCCGCCGACGGGTGTAGGGCCTGCGCTGGCTGTCGAGTTATGGGCGGGCCGTCGGCGTTAAGCGGTATCGATTGCGCCGGCGTCCGCGCCGCGGATCGGCAGCGTCAGCGTCGCGGTCGTGCCCTTGCCCGGCTGCGACGACAGGTCGATCCGACCGCCGTGCGCCGCGATCAGCTGTTGGGCGCGCGACAGGCCCATGCCGACCTGCCGGCCCGCGGGCTTGGCGCTGAAGAACGGGTCGAACGCGTGGCCCAGCGTCCGGTCGTCCATCCCCTCGCCGTCGTCCACGACGTTGATGACGACCGACTCACTCGCCGGATCGACCTTCGCCGACAGGTGCACCGCGCTCCTGGGGTTCGACTGCACCGCGTTGAGCAACAACTCCGTCACCGCGCGGGCGATCTGAGGCGGGTCGCAATACACGATCGGCAGCGCGTCCTTGACCAGCATCGTCACCTCGGCCGAGCGCTCTCGCTTCGAGCGCGCCTGCTTCACCGCGCGGACCACGTCGTCGAGCAGGCCGAGCATCTCGACCGGCCGGCACTCGGGCGTCGGCGGGTTCGAGAACATGTGCAGCGCCGTGATCAGGTCGCTGAGCCGGTGCGATTCCTGGTAGATCATCTGCGCCGCCTGCTGCTCCCGGCTGCCCT
>JBKAGS010000021.1:0-947 GCA_046290505.1 Phycisphaeraceae bacterium
GACGGGTTCGGCAGGCCAGTGAGCGCAACAGCTGCTTGACCTTCGAGAACACCATCTCGATCGGGTTGTAGTCCGGGCTGTACGGCGGCAGGAACACCAGCTCGGCGCCGGCCCGCTCGATCAGCCGGCGTGTCCGCGCCCGCTTGTGGCTGGAGAGGTTGTCCATCACCACGAGGTCACCCGGCCGCAGTTCGGGCACGAGCACCTGTTCAACGAACGCCTCGAAGATATCGCCGTTGACCGCGCCATCGACGACGGTGGAGCATCGAATGCCCTCGACGCCCAGCGCGGCGATGAGTGTCGTCGTCTGCCAGTGGCCGTGCGGGGCCTTGGCGACCAGACGCTCTCCCTTGGGGGCCCGGCCACGCAGGCGGGTCATGTTCGTCTTGGCCCACGTCTCGTCGATGAAGATCAGCCGACCGGCGTCGAGCGTAGGCCTACCTTCTTCCCACTGCTCGCGGCGCTGGGCAACATCCGGGCGGTCCTGCTCCGCGGCGTGGAGCGTCTTTTTTTAAACGTGATCTTCGCCCGCTTGAGCGCCATGCACACCGCCGTCGCGCCGCAGCCGCAGTCCAGACGCTCGGCCAGCTCGTCCAGCGTCGCGTCGGGTTGTTCACGCACCAGCTCGGCCAGGCGTTGCATGTCGATCTTGACAACGGTCGCCCCGCCCATCGGCCGGGGCTTGGTCTCGCCGTGCTCGCGTCGGCGTTGCTTGACCCGCCGGGCCCAGGCCGGACTGACCTGGAAGGTGTCGGCGATCTGCTTGGTCAGCATCCCGCGGTCATACGCCGCGAGCACGCGGTCCCGCAAGTCCTGTGCGTAGGGTGCGCCCATCCGTGGCTCCTGTGTGGGTAAAGAACATCCAACACAAAAGCTACACGAGTCGGGCCAATCGCGCAACACCTAACAAGCGCCGAATGCGCTACGGGTGGGTTGAGGGCGCTCTA
>JBKAGS010000022.1:0-219517 GCA_046290505.1 Phycisphaeraceae bacterium
GTCACTCGACCCCCGGGCGTTGCCCGGCGGCTATGTCGCTGCGTTGTTGTCCGCCGATGTTTTGCGACTACGACAGGAACTGCTCGATCGGGCCCTTCTGGTCGAGGCCGAACTTGTCCAGGCCGACGTCCATCGCGCCGTAGTGCTCGATGGGGTTGCCGTAGGCGTTGAGGACGGTGGTGTACCAGTTGCCCAGGGTCTTGTGGCCCGCGTCGCCGTACTTGGGCAGGCGGACGTAGCGCCGGCCGAGGTTGAGCTTGGTGTTGTCGCCGGCCAGGACGACGAAAGGCCACTCGGTGCCGCGGCTGTGGTGGGTTTCGCCGTTGTCGGGGAAGTAGAACAGGACGGTGTTGTCGAACATGTTGCCGGTGCCTTCGGGCACGGCCTTGAGGCGGGAGACGATGGTGTCGACCAGGTCCATGTGGGTCGCGCGGACGGTGTCTCGGACCTGGAGCGCTTCGAGCCCGCCGAAGCCCTTGCCGTGGCCGACGTCGTGCAGGTTGACGTTTTCGTTCTCGATTTTGTTCAGGCCGGTGTAGGTCGTGCCCAGTTCGTCGGCGGTGAAGGCGACGACGTTGGTCATGCCCGAGATGAGCGTGGCCAGCAGGATCTCGACGAAGCCCTTCTGCCGATCGACGGTGCTGACGTCGTCGGCGTAGTAGTTGTCTTCGAGCTTGGGCATGGCCTTGCGGATCTGGTCGGCCATCGCCTCGACCTTCTGGTTGCGCTCGCGGATCGCCTCGACCGACTCGGCGTAGTTGGCGACCTTCAGCTGCTCGTGGCCTTGCAACCCGCTGGCGATGCCCGACTCGTTGTCGGCGACGAACTGCAGGACCTGGCGGTCCAGCTCGTAGAGGACCTTCGCCGCCTGGTCTTCGGAGACGGACTGGAAGAGCTTTTGCATCGCGATCTTCGGCGAGCCGAAAGCGTAGTTGGGCTGCTGGGCGCCGCGGGCGCTAAAGCCCTTCTCGATGCCGTTGATGTTGCCGCGCGAGTTGCCCCCGCCGCCCGGGAAGCAGGCGAGCTCGATGTGCTCGAAGGGCGAGGGGAAGAGCTTGGCGAGTTCGAAGTCGACGGTCGCCCACTTGATCGAGCTGATCTGTTCGTTGGCCTTGTACGCGCCCAGCGACGAGCACCAGGTGTGGTGGCCGGTCGTGCACATCTTGCCGGACAGGCCCTGGAGGATGGTGAGGTTGTCCTGGTGCTTGGCGAGCGGGGCCATCCAGTTCGGCAGCGTGTGGCCGTCGAGGTCGACGGTGTAGCCGGCCTTGGCCTTTTCCTGCTTCATCAGCTTGTCGTCGAAGCTCGGGGGGACGAGGGTGTCGGGCAGCAGGCCGTTGCCCTTGTGGATGAAGATGAAGCGCGTCGGGGCCTTGCTCGCGCCGGGCAGGGACGCCGCCCCGCCTTCGGCCAGCAGGTGCCTGGGCAGCAGCGTCGCGCCGCTGGCGGCGCCGAGGGCGTAGAGACCGGCCTTGATCATGTCGCGGCGGGTGGGCATGGTTTAGTCCTTTACTTCTTTGCGGTACATGAACGAGTCGGAGGTCAGGAGCGAGACGATGACGGCCTTGAAGCTGCCGCCGCTATCCAGGTACGCGCGTTCCGCGTCGATGAGCGTCTGCGAGTCGCTGAGCGTCTCGTTGCGGCCCATGTAGAAGCGGAAGGCGTGGCGGATGATGGATTGTCGGACGCGGTCGGACGCGCCCAGGCGGTCGATGAGGTCGAGCGCGTCTTTGACTTCGCCGTCCAGCCCCGAATCCCCCGTGCCCGAGAGCGCGCCGGAGGTATCGATGGGCAGGGTCGGGTACTGGTCGAAGCTCGTCTTGCCGTTGCCGCGCTTGATGAGGTTGTCGGGGTGTTCGAGTTCTTCCTCGGTGCGGTATCGGCCGAAGTCGTCGTACATCTCGAACGGCAGGCCCAGCGGGTTCATGTGCTTGTGGCACTTCCAGCACTCGTCGGCGGCGGTCACCTCCTCGACGCGGGTGCGGAAGGTCTTGTCCGGGTGCTCGGGCACCTGCGCGTCCACGGTGATGGGCACGTCGGGCACCCGGCCGGCCAGGAGCTTCTCGCGGATCCACCGGCCGCGTTTGATCGGGTCGGTGTGGAAGTTCAGCGAGTGCGCGATCAGCCACGCGGGGTGCGACAGGATGCCCTTGCGGTGGGGGATCGAGAAGGGCTGTTCGAGCGGGTAGTCCCACCACGCGTCGCTTTCCTGCTGCTTCTTCGCCCAGTATTCGGGCGACTCAGGCTTGGGGTAGTACTGCCCGCGCATCGGCGTGGGCGGCAGGCCGTAGAACACCGAGTGGTTGATGTAGTAGCCGTGCGTCCAGGGCCCGCGCGGGTAAGGCGTCTTGCCCTTGGGGAAGTAATCCGAGAAGAAACGCATGTGCGTGACGAGGTTGTTCGCGGCACGCTTGTCGTCGAGCTTGGTGATCCGCAGCGACTTCTGCTGCTTGATGAAGTCGAAGTTGTCTTCGAGCACCTTCTGCGGCTGGGTCTGCCAGGGCGTGTCCTTGAGCGTGTCCCAGACCAGCCGCCACTCGGCGATGATGGCTTTGCCTTTTTCGCCGGCGAGCTGGTCGTAGACGAAGTACTTGTCGGAGGTCAGCAGGTTCTCGAAGACGTCGCGGTCGTTCTCGACGTGGTACGTGACGATGAGGTCGGCCTCGCGGATGAGCCAGCCGGGCGAGCCGACGGTGCCGCGCGAGGGGTTCTGGTAGCGGGCTTGGGCGCGGGGCGGGTCCTTGAAGACGTTCGCCGCGGCGCGGTAGCCGAAGAAGTCGCGGAAGAAGCGGATGATCCTGGGGTGCGAGGTCTCGTTGGATTGGTAGTGCCCGCCGTTGAGCGTCGGATCGACCGGGCCGCGGTAGTAGTCCGCGTCGGCGAGCAGGCGCTCGACCTCGCGTTTGTAGTCAGCCTTGGTCGTCAGCCGGCCCTCGCGAGCGGCCTGCATCAGCGGCGCGTCCGGGCCGCGGTCGCCCAGCGCGTACGAGATGGCGTAGGCCGCCTCGCGGGGCGTGAGCCTGACCCGGCCGCACGCGTCCGGTTCGCCGCCGCCGAACTCCATGCGATAAACAAACTCGGACTCGAGCAGCACCGCGACCATCATCTGCCGCAGGCCCGTCGCGTTGTCGCTCTGAGCGATCGCGCTGCTGAGCAGCGCGGTGTAGCGTTGCAATTCGTCGGGCGTCGCCGAACGCTGGAGCACGCAGTCGAACTGGGCCTGGATCGCGTCGGCCAGTTCCTGCGGGGCCGGGGCGCCCTGCTTCTGGATGATCGCGGTGAACGCCGCGTAGGACTCGGGCAGCCTGCGGGGCATCCATCGGTCCTTGGGGTTGTCGAAGGCGACGTTTTCACCGCCGAGCTTGCGTGCGATGGCGATCTGGCGGTCGGCGATCCACTGCGCGTTGCCGAGCATGACCAGCAGGTCCCCGCCGTCGAGCGCATCGAAGTCGTAGTACTTCACGCCCGAGTGGTTGGGCAGCAGGAACGGGTTGGTCACGCCGGCGAAGCCGCGGGCCAGCATCGACTGGCGGTCGTGGCCTTCGAGCTTGAACACGCCCATGACGCGTTCGTGGAAGATCTGGGGGCTCACCAGCCAGCGGCGCGCGGGGGTGTAGGCCTTGTCTTTGATCTCGCCGCTGAACAAGAGGTCGTGGTCGACGAGGTTGCCGTAATGCGGGTAGCGCATCTTGTCTTTGAGCTTCGCATCGGCCGCCGGGTCGAGTTGGGCCTGCATCCACGCCATCATCGCGCGGTGTTCGTCCGCGGTCGGCTGGGGCTTGTCGTCCGGGGGCATCTCGCCGAAGTGCAGCGACTCGCGGGCGCGCGTCAGCAGGTCCGACCGGTCGGCGGGCGCGAGCGCGTCGAGCGTATCGAAGCGGACCTTGCCCTTTTGCTTGCCCGGCCCGTGGCACGCGACGCAGTACCTGTTCAGCAGCCCCGGCACGTCGGCCTCCGCGACGAGCCGGCCCGGCTGCGCATCCGCGTTCTCGGCACGATTGGCCGCCTCGACGACCGACGCACCCGATCGGCGCTCCGACGACTGCTCGCCGCACGACAGCGTGGCGGCGCAAACGGCGAGGATCAGAAAAAAGCGGTACATCATGTGCGTGGTGGTGTGCCCGGGCCCGACTCGGGGCGCGCGTCGGGGCGCGGGTCGGACTTTATGGGGGCAGTTCGGCTCGCGGGCGGGTGTGCGGTTTGGCGTCGCAGGCGGGGTATTGCCCTTGATATTGTCGACGGATGCAGGCAAGGGACTGTTACAGCATACCCGACGCCCGCACCGTTTCCACCCGAATCAGGCGATCAGTCAGGGCGAACGGGCGGTGGGTCCGTTTGAATCGGTGCGATGGCTTGCAGCCTGTCATACAGCACACCCCCCAACCACAGGTGGGCGCCTGTCTCACCCGGATGAAGTTTCAGACTGACGCACGGCCCGGATCGCTTGGCTCCGCGCTAACGCGGCGTGGTTTACGGAACGTGAACAAGCCGACCGCGAACAGCAGCGCGCTACCCGGCTCGGGGACGTTCGCGGGCGAGAACGGCCCGGTGTAGCCGGAGAAGGCGGTGCCCAGGTCGGTGTCGTCCACGTCGCCGTCGCCGTCGGTATCGCCCTGCGCCGCGGTTTTATTGCCGATCGCGCCGACGGGGCCGGTGTAGTTGCTAAAGGCGGTGCCGAGGTCGGTGTCGTCGATGTCGCCGTCGTTGTCGGTGTCGCCGGGCAGCGTGGTGGCGAGGTAGACGACATCGCCTTCGAAGCGCTGGCCGGTCGCGGCGCGGTAGAAGAAGACGAGGTCCCGGGCGTCGATGGTGGCGTTGTAGGCGCGGCCGAGACCGACCTGCGCGCCCGCCTGAATCGCGCTGTCGCCGAGCAGGTACGCCTCGGCCAAGGCGCTCGTGGTCGGGTTGCCGCCTTCTTCCCAGCCGTCGCCCGAGCCGTTGCTCGGGCCGTTGCCGTCGAAGTCCTGGTCGGCGAGGCTGTCCCAGCCGGCGGGGGCGAGCGAGTTGCCGGTGCTGGTGATCTGGTAGTAGTTGATGTCCAGGGCGTTGTCGTTGTCGCCGACGATCGTGACGATGCCGGTGACGGTGTTCACGTGTAGCGCGAGTTGAGGCGGGACGTAGACGCCGGTGACGACGTCGGTGAAGGTGTCGCCGAGTCGGATTTCGTCGAAGGCTTCGACGCTGACCTGGCTGTTCGCGAAGCTGAGGATGTTGAGCGCGTCCTGGTCGATCACCGTGGAGGTCGAGGTGCTGAGGGAATTGAATGCGAGCTCGTTGACGGCCTCGTTCTCGTGGAAGGCCCAGGCCCGGACGACGTCGTTTGCCCCGCCGTCGGCGAAGGTGTATTTGAGGACGACGAGGTTGGGCCTGGCGGTGCTGATGGTCTTGGGGTTGGTGAGGTTGATGGCGGAGACCAAGCCGTCGTCGTAGGCGACGGGGGTGATCGAGGTCGTGTTGATCTGCCCGCCGACGCCGATCGCGTCGCCCGCGCCCGACCCGCCGAAAGCGGGATCGGTGCTGACGCTGAGCGATCGGTTGCGCAGGCCGTCGGTGCCGAGCGCGAAGCCGATGTGTCGGCCGAAGTTGCTGCCGTTTTGCCGGAGGATGAAGCTGGCCCAGAGGACGTTGTCATCGCCCGCCAGTTCGCCGGCGCTGTGGCTGAGCGGGCGTTGGATGCGGAGGCGGTCGTCGCCGGGCGAGCCGTCGACGTAGGTCCCGCCGTCGCCGATGACGACGCCGGGGTTGTTGAAGGCGCCGTCCCAGTCGCCGGTGCTGTCGCGCACCACGGCGGTGTCATCGGTGGCCTGCTCGGTGCGTTGCCAGGGGCCTGCAAAGCCCAGCCCGCCGGACAGCGGGCTGTCCACGGTTGAGCCGGGCGTGTACTGGAAGCCCTCGTAGACGAGTAGCTCGGCGTGGCAGGCGGTGGCCATCGCGGCCGCGGCGGCGCTGATCAAAGACCGGGTCAATCCGTGCATAACGGGCTCGATAACGGGGAAGCGTTGGCCGCGTGTTCAGGCCCGACGACGACGCGCCAACAACCCGGCACCGGCCAGCGCGAGCAGCGCGAGCGACCCGGGTTCGGGCACGTTGGCGGGTGTTAACGGCCCGGTGTAGCCGGCAAACGCGGTGCCCAGGTCGCTGTCGTCCACGTCGCCGTCGCCGTCGGTGTCGCCGTCGTCGGCGGTCTTGCCGCCGGCCGCGCCGATGGGCCCGGTGTAGTTGGCAAAGGCGGTGCCCAGGTCGCTGTCGTCGATGTCACCGTCCCCGTCGGTGTCGCCGGGCAGCGTGGCGACGTATTGGACGACGCCGTCGAAGAGGTTGCCCGCGGCGGTGCGGTAGCGGAACAGGAGGTCCTGGGCGTCGATGGCGGTGTCGTAGCCCGCGCCGATGGGGACCTCGGCGGCGGCGGGGATCAGGCTGTCGCCGAGCAGGTACCCTTCGGCCAGGCCTTCGGGGTTGACGCCGCCGCCGACTTCCCAGCCGTTGCCCGAGCCGTTCGCCGGGCCGTTGCCGTCGAAGTCCTGGTCGGACAGGCTGTTCCAGCCGGCGGGATCGAGCGAGCCGGCGGCGCTGGTGACCTGGTAGTAGTTGATCCAGACGTCCAGGTCGTCGTCGCCGATCAGCGTGGTCGCGCCGGTGACGGTGTTGACCCGCAGGATCAGCGGGTCGGGCAGGACCACGACGTCGTCCACGGTCGCGCCGAAGCGGACCTCGTCGATCATGGGCGTGTCCTTGAACTGGATGAGCAGCGCGTCGAACTGCGACTGGTCCAGCGCGGGGACCGAGAAGCTGTTGAGGATCGGCACGCCCAGGTCCAGGCCTGGGGTCGGGGCGTAGAGCGTGAGCGTTTCGTTCGCGCCGGCGCTCGCGCCCCAGTCGATCCGCCCGACGATCAGCGCGCGCGACGCGCCCGCGGTGAGCGTGAGCGATGAGCTGGACGTGGAGCGCTCGGCGACGCTGTCCGCGTCGCCGGCATCCTGCCAGTAGGCCCCTTCGATCGTCCCACGGTTGTGGGTAAAGCCGATGCCTTCCGAGCCGGCGCCCTCCAGGTTCTGCCGGTCGCCGAACGAGCTGGAATGAAACTTCGCGGCGCTGCCGAGCGCGAGGTTCAGGTCGGCGTTGGTGAAGTTCTGACCGGCGAGGTCCATCACCGCGCTGAACCAAAGCGTGGCCCCGTCGTTCATCAGGCCCGCGTTCGACAGCGTGCTGCCGATCGGCCGGACCAGCCCGCTCCACGCGTTGCCACGCGCGGCGTTGCCGGTCGTGACCAGCCCGCCCCAGTCCAGGTCCGGCGTCGCAACGGTGGGGTTGTTACGCGTGTTGCTCCATGCGCCGGCGAAACCGATCCCGCCGTCCTGCCCGTTGACCGGGCCTTCGAGGTAATCAAACGGCTCGTAGACCAGCGTCTGCCCCTGCACCGCAGCGCCGATGAACAAGCCCAGGCCGGTCAAAGATCCGGTAACAAAACGTTGACGCATAGCGATCCTCTTTCCCGCATGACCTCGCGGGATGCTTGGGGTTGGTGAACAAGGCATCATCAACACGAGCGACGCGGCTGCATCGCTGGCTCAGGCGGAGCGGCGACGCATCAGCCCGAACGCGCCGAGCCCGAACAACGCCAGCGACGAGGGCTCGGGGACGCTGGCCTCGGCGAGCATCGCCGCGAACGCGCCCGGCGCGGGGTTTTCCAGCTCGTAGGCGCGCCGGAACAGGTCGAAGTCGTCGATGTCGTTATCGAAGTCGCCGTCGAGGTCGCCCAGCTGGTACGCCTGTGGCGCCGACAGCCCGGTCATGTCCGCCTGGATGCCCGAGACGAAGATGCTCCAGTCCGCGAGGTCGATCGTGCCGTCGGTGTTGAGGTCCGCGAGGATGTTGTCGTCGCCGGTGTACAGGATGTAGAGCGGCTCGACGTTGCCGTCGGTGTCGGTGTAGGTGGCTTGCAGGTCCTTGGTGAGGTTCTGGATCCACGCGCCGGCGCCGAGGCTGACTTCGCTGCCGATCGCGATCAGCCCGTCCGCCCCGCCGGGCACGGCCGACTCGCTCAGCTCGTTGACCGACGCGGTGTTGACCAGCCAGTTGCCGCTGTCGACCGAGCCGTCGCCCGCGCCGTCGTAGTTGCCGGCGATCGACGACCAGTTGGCCGCGTTGAGCGCCCCGCTGGCGGAGGTGATCGCGTACGCCTCGAGGTCCACGGCGCCGAGGTTGCTCGCCGGGTTGACGATCTTGATCTCGCCGGTCTGCTGGTTGACTTCGAGGTACTGGCTCTCGAACTGGACGTAGCCGGACATCGTCGCCATCTGCTCGCCCATGGCTTCGCCCATGAGGTACATGGTCTGGCCGGCCTGGTTCCAGTGGAAGCCCTGGCTGCCGGAGGGCACGGGGGAGTCGGCGGCGTCGACCCAGAACTGTCGGGTGTCGATGGCGCGCACGTTGGTCTGCGGGTTGGTGCCGGTCAGCTCATCGACGGCGGTCTGCGCGGCCATAAGCTGCAGCGCGCGGGCGTTGGACTCGTTCGGCCCGCCGATGCCGGTGTTGGCGACGACGAACGGGAGGTCCGCGGCCTTGAGTTCGAAGCGGACGTCGTTGATGAAATCGACGAGGTTTTCTTCGTACTCATCGACCGCCGTCTGGTTGATCCGGTCGTTGAAGCCCTGGTGCCAACCGAAGCCCTTGAGCTCGTAGCCCTGCCCCGCGTAGCCGGGGACGTAGGTGCCGATGTTCGCCAGGGTGTCGTTGATCACGTTGATCATGTCGGTGTAGGTCGAGCCGACCTCTCCGCCGCGTTTCTGCACGGCCGAGGGGGGTCGAAAATCGGCCAGCAGGCTCCGCCCGCCCCACGCGGTCTTGATCAGCAGCACGTCCTCGCCGTAGAGCTCGCCCATCTCCCAGCCGAAGCCCAGCTCCGGGCCGATCTGGTTGCTCGACGAGCCGAAGCCGACGGTCAGCCCGCCGCTGATGATGCTGTTGCCCGGGCCCGTGGTCGAGGCGATCGACACGTCGGTGCGCGTGATCCAGTTGTTGGTTCCGCTGGAGACGAGGTGGCCGAAGTTGGCCGGGTCCTGGACGACGCGGTTTTCCAGCGTGCCGGGGATGGTCGCGCCCGCGACCTGGCCCTTGCCTTCCATGTTGGATTGGCCGGCGAGGATGAAGACCTGCACCTTGTTCTGGGCCTGGGCGGCACCCGTCAAGATCAAGGCCGCGGCGGTCGGGACAAACAGCTTATTGCGCATCTGACGCATCGGATCACTCCTGAGTTAAAAAGCTCGGTGGGCGGTGTCGTGTCAATGTCTTACTCACTCGTCGGGTCGCTCTCACCCGTCACAATCGAATCGTAGGCCGCACGCCGACGACGCCGCAGGCCCAGCACCGCGCCCGCGCCGATCAGCGCCGCGGTGCCCGGCTCGGGGACGCTGGCCTCGGCGAGCATCGCCGCGAACGCGCCGGGCGCGGGGTTCGCCTCTTCATACGCCCGGCGGAACAGGTCGAAGTCGTTCAGGTCGTTGTCGAAGTCGCCGTCCAGATCGCCCATCGCCCACGCCTGGTCGGCGGTCAGCCCGGACATGTCGGCCTGGACGTTGGCGATAAAGATCTGCCAGTCGGCGAGGTCCACCGCGTCGTCTTCGTTCAGGTCCGCGAGGAACTCGAGGTAATACAGGTGGATCAATTCATCGATGACTCCGCGGATCATCGCGGCGGTGTCCTCGGTGTACATCTCGCCGTTGGGCAGGTCGGTCGAGCGGAAGAACCCTTCGCCGTACTCTTCGTTCGAGAGGTCGGTCGCGTCCCACTGGCGGGCGTGCTCGTGCTCGGTCCAGTATCCGTCGATGCTGGGCTGGCCGTTGTAGCTGCTGCGGAATCGCGTCGCGGTCTCCCACCACTCCGAGGCGTGGTTGCGGAACTCGGCGTTGTCGTCGGGGACCAGGTCCCTGAACTCGCGCAGCCGCTGGAAGACCTTGCGTGACTTGACGACCCCCGCGGCGTCGAGGTCGGCCTGCAGCGTGGCCAGGTCCTCGGGGTGCACGCCGTAGAAGTGGAACAGCGGGGTGATGTCTTCGCCGATCGCGGTGGACAGCGCGAGCAGGTGGCCGTCGATCCCGGTGTTGTAGCGCCCGCCCTGGACGTCATCGACCGCGTTGTAGGACTGGTAATAGTCGCCGATCGGCTCCCAGCCGAACAGGTTGGCGACCTCGACGAACTTGGCGTGGCCCTTCATCTGGTACTGCTTCTCGAGCTTGTCCATGGGCTTTTTGAAGTAGAAGAAGTTGAAGCTGGTCATCCAGTTGATGGCCGTGGTGTCCATGGTCATGTACGGGTCGCTGAACCCGCGTGAGCCGCGGAAGGCCTCGTCCATGCTGTAGCCGAACGCGACGTTGAAGACCGGCACGTGCAGGAAGTTGACGATCGCCTCGACCTCGCCGGGCAGCTTGGGGAACAGGTACGCGTGGCCCAGTTCGTGGAACAGCACGTGGCTGCCGCGGATGTGCGGGCCCTGGATCAGGTGGTTGCCGCTCTCGCCGTTGTCGGCGTTGCCCGCGGTGTTCCAGCCGCTGGCGTCCTGGTTGCGCAGGGGGTCGTAGGTCGTGTTCACCGTCGGGTACCCCGGGGCGTAGGCGCCCGATCGGATGCGCACGTCCACCGCCTCGTAGAGCGTCACCTTGCCGCGGTCGCGCGGGAAGCCCATCAGGTCGTTGGTGACGTCCATCGCCTTGTCCCAGTTCTCCATCAGCGTCTTGGGGTCGTCCAGCGCGTAGACCCAGCCGGTCGGCACGGTCATCATGAACTTCTCCGACTGCAGGTCGGTCCACGGCGCGGCCCAGTTGCGTTCGGTCGTCTGCCACTGGGTGAGCGTCGTCTCGTGGTGGTCTTGCATCGAGAAGAACGGGGCCCGCGAGACGTTTTGCATGTCGATCTGCACGACGCCGTTGTCCGCCTCGAAGGGCGTTTCGATATAAATGCTGCCGCCGACGGGGTTGGCGATCTGCATCGACGTGCTGGTGATGTCGTAGGTCAGCGACACGCGGTCCAGGCGGTCCACCGGGTTCTTGTTCGACAGGTCCCAGTGCTGGCCGCCGACGCGGATCTTGTAGCCCGAGTTGACCAGCGCGGCGGGGACGTTGATCGTTGCGATCTCGCCGGGCACGAGGTACGCGCCCGTCGCGTTCATCGCGTTGCGGTCCGGCTCGGCCCAATGCATCGTGTTTCGGCCGAAGGTGTTGAGGAAGCTCGCGTCGATCGAGACCGAGTAGTTGCCGCTGGGGTTGAGGGTCGTGTTGACCGGCCCGGGCACGACGTCGCCGCTGTTGAACTTGAGCCCGTCGAGCGTGGCGCCGAAGGTGTTGAGCGTCGCGGTGTTGTACGTGTCGTCTACGATGTACTGCATCGCGTTAAACGTGGTCCAGTGGATGTCCTGGTTGGACGTGCTGCTGCGCGAGAAGCCGTTCTGCGTCGGCGTGCCGGCGCCCCACATCGGGCCGTACGCGGCCTCGTAGGCCTGGACGTAGTTGAAGCCGGCGTTGATCGTCGCGGCGCTGTTGCCGAACAGGTTCTTGTTGGCGTCGAGGGTGAGCTTGTTGGCCTCGATCTGCGCGGGGCTGAGCGGCGCGCTGCCGTTGACGTGGCCCTGCAGCGCGCCCAGCGCGTTGATGAGGTCGGTCTCCGACGCGAGCGCGGGGCCGGCGGCGAGGGCCAGCAGCAGGGACGTTGTAAAAAGCTTTCTCACTGGGCTACTTCTTTCTGGGCTGATCGCACCCGTATGGCCTTGCTTCAGGCTGTTCAATCCTACCTCAGCGCACGGTCATCAAGGTGCGCGTCGATTGTTTCGGCGCACCCGCGCCCCGTGTCACCCCGCTCGCCGCCGTCGCAGGCACAGCCCCGCCAGCCCGCCGGCCACGAGCGCCACCGAGCCGGGCTCGGGCACCGAGGCCTCCGCGACCATCGCCGCGAACGCGCCGGGGGCCGGGTTCTCCAGCTCGTACGCCCGGCGGAACAGGTCGAAGTCGTAGATGTCGTTGTCCATGTCCCCGTCCAGGTCGCCCAGCGCCCACGCCTGCTCGGCGGTCAGCCCGGTCATGTCCGTCTGGGCCCCGGCGATAAACAACGCCCAGTCCGCGCCCGTCACCGAGCCGTCCTCGTCCAGGTCCGCGAGCAGTTCGAGGAAATAGAACTGCAGCAACTCGTCGATCACGGCGTTGATGTCCGCCGCGGTCGCTTCGTTGTAGATCTCCCCGTCGGGCCGGCGCTGGATGTCGTTGCCCTGCACGTGCAGCTCGGTCGCGTCGAACTGGCGGGCGTGCTCGCGCTCGGTCCAGTTGCCGTTGATGCTCGGCTGGCCGTTCCACCAGCCCAGCGCGAAGGCCTGGAACGCCGCGTTGTCCTCGGGCACCAGCGTCTTGTAGTGCTGGAGCAGCTCAAAGATCTCGCGCGACTTGCCGATGCCCTCGGCGTCGAGCTGGGACTGGATCGACGCGTAGTCGTCGGGGAAGTCGCCCCAGAAGTGCAGCAGCGGCGTGACGTCTACGCCCGCGGCCTGGGACATGCGCAAGGCGTGCTCGTCGAACGAGGGCGAGGGGCTGTTGTTGAACCCGTCGTTCATCATGCCCTGGTAGTAATCGCCCAGCGCGTCCCAGCTGAACAGCCGGGCGTACTCGACGAACTTCGCGTGGCCCTTGAGCTGGTAGGCCTCCTCGCCCGCGGCCATTTCCTGATGATTGGTCGAGAAGTTGAAGCTGGTCATCCAGGCGACGGCGGTGTTGTCGATCGTGCGGTGGGGGTTGTTCTGAAACCCGCGCGAGCCCGCGAAGGCCTCGTCCCACGACTTGCCGAACGCCTCCTGCATCACCGCGACGTGGAGCAGGTTGACCGTCGATTCGTTGTTGTCGAACTTCGGGAAAAAGTAGTAGTGGCCCAGCTCGTGGAACTCGAAGTCCGGCGCGAACTGCGGGCCCTGAACCAGGTAGCTGCCCGAGTTGCCGGTGTACGCGTTGCCCGCGGTGTTCCAGCCGCTGGCGTCCTGGTTGCGCAGGGGGTCGTACGTGTTGTTGATCTGCGGGTAACCGGGCGCGAGCACCGAAGCGCGGTTGCGAACGTCCACCTGGTTGTAGTTCGTTTCCTTGCCGCGGATGATCGGGAAGCCCATCAGCTTGTTGGTGACGTCCGCCGCCTTGTCCCAGTTCTCCAACAGCGTCTTGGGGTCGTCGAGCTGATAGACCCAGCCGGTGGGCACCTGCAGCATGGACTTTTCGCTCTGCAAGTCCGTCCACGGCGAGGCGAAGTTCCGCTCGGTGCTCTGCCAGTCCGCGAGCGTGGTCTCGAAGTGGTCCTGCATCGAGAAGAACGGCGAGCGCGACGCGTTCTGGATGTCGATGTTGACCACGCCCTCGTCCGCGCCTTTGGGCACCTCGATGTAAAGGTTGCCGCCGATCGGGCTGGCGACCTGGATCGTCGTGCTGTCGATGTCGTAGGCGACCGTCGCGCGGTCCAGCCGGTCGATCCACCGGCGGTTGTTCGAGGACATGTCCCACGCGTGGGCGCCGACGCGGACCTGGTAGCCCTTGCCCACCAGCGACGCGGGCACCGTGATCGTCGCGACCGCGCCGGGCGCGAGCGTCGTGCCCGTCGCCTTGCGCGCCGGCCACGTCCAGTGCTGGGTGTCACGGCCGGCGGTGTTGAGGAAGCTGGCATCGATCGCGACGGTGTGGGTCGCGGTCATCGGCTCGTTGACCGGGCCGGGGAACACGCTGCCGGTCTGGAACCCGTACCCGTTGAGCAGCCCCGCGTGCGTCGCGAGGTTCGCGCTGTTGTACGTGTCGTCCATGATGTTCTGCATCACGTTGAAGACGGTCCAGTGGATGTCCTGTGACTTGTTGGCGTTGCGGTCGAAGGTGTCCTGCGCCGAGCCGGCGCCCCACATCGGGCCGTAGGACGGGCTAGACTCGTAGGCGGTGACGAGGTTGAAGCTGGCGTTGATCGTGGCGGCGGAGTCGCCGAAGATGCTCGCGTTGCTGATGACCGTCGCCTGGTGCGCGCCGATCTGCGTGCCGGTGAGCGGCGCGGAGCCGTCGACGTGGCCCTGCAACGCGCCCAGCGCGTTGAGCAGGTCGGCCTGGTTCGCGGAGGCGGTCGTGGCGGCGAAGAGCGCAATCGCCGGGAGGGTGTGTCGGACTAGCTTGTTCACGCGCGTTGCCTTTCAAAAAGTCGGCCGACGGCCGGTTGCCCCCGATGCAGGTGATCGAAACATGCGGTCGTTCAAGCCCGGCGCCGGGCCAGGCCCAACGCGCCAAGTACAAACCATGCGAGGCTGCTCGGCTCGGGGACCGAGGCGGGTGTTAACGGCCCGGTGTAGCCGGCGAACGCGGTGCCCAGGTCGCTGTCGTCCACGTCGCCGTCGCCGTCGGTGTCGCCTTCGGCGGCGGTCTTGCCGCCGGCCGCGCCGATGGGCCCGGTGTAGTTGGCAAAGGCGGTGCCCAGGTCGCTGTCGTCGATGTCGCCGTCGCCGTCGGTGTCGCCGGGGATGGCGGAGCTGACGTATTGGATGTCGCCTTCGAAGATGTCGCCGGCGCCGGTGCGGTAGGTGAAGACGAGGTCGCGGGCATCGACGCCGGCGTCGTAGCCGGCGCCCATCGCGAGTTCCGCGTCCACGCCGATCGAGCTGGTGCCCAGCAGGTAGCCTTCGGCGAGCGAGTGCGCGCCGTTGCCGCCCGCTTCTTCCCAGCCGTTGCCAGAGCCGTCGGGCGCGCCGTTGCCGTCGAGGTCCTGGTCGGCCATGCTCGACCAGCCGGCGGGGTCGAGCGAGTTGCCGGGGCTAGCGACCTGGAAGTAGTTGAGGTCGATCGGGACGAACGACCCGCCGACGAGCGTCATCGCGCCGCTGGTCGTATCGACGCGGAGGGTGAGGAAGCCCGAGCCGGGCGCGTCGTCGATGTCGGCGTGGAAGACCTTGTCGTTGTTGTGCAGGCTCAACGCGGTGCCGGGGTTCGACGGTCGGCCGGCGTCGAAGCCGCGGCCGCCGAGGTACAGGTCGCCGGTCGTGCGCACCGACGGGATGCCCGACTGCCAGCCGTCCTGGCTGGCGGCGACGCCGACGTCGAAGCCGTAGACCGTGTTGGGCTGGAGCAGGACCGGCGAATCGAACGTGAACGTGAGGTAGTCGTCGGCGACGAAATCCGGGTCGAAGCGGACGGTTTCACTCGTGGTGGGGTTGAAGGTGTTGCCGCTGATGCCGTCCACGGTGCCGAAGCGGAAGAGGTAGTCCTTCCACCCCAGCGTCGCGCCCAGTTGGATCGTCACCGCGTTGAGCAGGCTCCAGTCGCCGCCGGTCGTGAAGGTCTGTCCCTGCGTGTCGCGGTCGGTCCAGATCAGGTTCCCGCCGCTGTACACCGCGAGGTTGGCGATATCGCCTTGATCGACCGTCGGCGCCACGCCGCTGGACGAGACCGTGACCGCGCCGGCGGGCGCAGCGGCCACCACCGCGAGCGCGGCGGACAAGGCAATCCGGGTTCGTCGTCGGTCAGGATGCTTCATAAACAATTCTCTCGTCGTTGGCTTGATCAGGGTGGGTTGTGGACTGGTACCGACTCATCGTCGCCGGCGGATCAGCCCCACCGCGCCGAGCGCCAAGAGCGCGAGGCTCGTCGGCTCGGGGACGCTGGCCGGTCCGAGCGGGCCGGTGTAGCCGGCGAAGGCGGTGCCCAGGTCGCTGTCGTCCACGTCGCCGTCGCCGTCGGTGTCGCCGTCGGCGGCGGTCTTGCCGCCGGCCGCGCCGACCGGACCGGTGTAGTTGGCGAAGGCGGTGCCCAGGTCCGCGTCGTCGATGTCGCCGTCGCCGTCGGTGTCGCCGGGCAGCGTGCCCTGGACGTACTGGATGATGCCTTCGTAGTCGCGCCCGATGTCGGTGCGGAAGATGAAGCTGAGGTCCTGCGCGTCGATCGCGGTGTTGTAGGCCGAGCCGAGGTGGATCACCTCGTTGGGCGCGACGGTGGTGTCGCCGAGCAGCCAGGCCTCGGCCAGCGCGTGGTTGCCCGAGCCGCCGCCTTCTTCCCAGCCGTTGCCCGAGCCGTTGGCCGGGCCGTTGCCCTCGTGGTCCTGGTCGGCGAGGGAGTTCCAGCCGGCGAAGTTGAGCGAGCTGGCGGCGCTGGTGATCTGGTAGTAGTTCATCGTGACCGCTTCGTCGTCGTCGCCGATGATGCGCATCGCGCCGGTGACGGTATCGACCTCGAGGGTGACGACCGGCGGGGGCGGTCCGATGAGGAACTCGGCGGCGATGACCAGGCTGCCGTCGGTGTTCCCGCCGGTGAACGAATAGGTCTGCGTGCCGGCGGTGGTGCCGTTGTGGTAGCCGACGACCTGGCCGTCCCAGTTGCTGCCGTTCTCCAGCGCGGCGATCTGGGTCAGCGGCGCATCGGCGTTGACCGAGTTAACGTTCGCGGTGTTGCCCGCCCCGCCCATGCTGAACGAGGCGATCACGATCGAGTCGGCCGAGGTGTTCAGGTCGATGCTTCGGGTGTCGGTCGGCGTCAGGCCGACGTTGCCCACGCCCGCCTCGGTGCCGGACAAACCGATCACGGTGATGTTGGCGCGGGTGATCGCGGACACGTCGATCGTCCCGTTGGAGTGGAACGCGCCCGGGTCGTCGAGGTACCAGATGTCGGCGTAGATCGTATCGGTCTGGGGGACCTGGGCGTTGCGGCTCACCGCCTTGATCAGCGACGTGCCGTCGTAGGTCACGTCCAGCAGGTCGCCCGCGGCGTTGTTGAACCCGTGCTCGCCGGTCGCGACGATCACGATCTTGTCCGACGCGCTGGCGTCGAACGTGCCGCTGAACGTGCCGCTGGTCGAGTTAAACGACGTCCAGCCGTCCACGGTGATCTGGCCGATCGCGGGCAGGCCCACCGCGGCGAGCAGCATCGAGGTCACAACGGTCTTCTTGGTCAGCGAGGTCATACAACAGTCTCCAGTTCCCGGCGTGTGCAAGGGGGTTGAGGGTTCGTTCAGTCGGTCCGGATCGAGTCGTGCGTCGTGTCGTGTCTTATCAACCGCGTCGGCGGAGCAGCCCCAGCCCGCCCAGGCCCAGCACGGCGAGCGAGCCGGGCTCGGGGACGGACGTGCTGGCGACCATCGCCTCGAAGGCGCCCGGCGCGGGGTTGTCCGCTTCGTAGGCCTCGCGGAACAGGGCGAAGTCGTAGATGTCGTTGTCGCCGTCGCCGTCCAGGTCGCCCGCCTGCGCAGTCTGCGCCGCGGTCAGGCCGGACATGTCGGCCTGGGCGTTGCTGATGAAGATGACCCAGTCGGCGGCGGTGACGCTGCCGTCGAAGTCGAGGTCGCCCAGCCCCGCGCGGTTGCCGACGTAGCGCACCTGCAGCGACCGCGGCAGGTCGCCGGTGTCGGTGTAGGTAAAGGTGATGTCCTCGATGGCGTTCTGCAGCCAGACGCCCGCGCCCAGGCTCACCTCCGAGCCGGCCGCGATCAGGCCGTCCGCCCCGCCGGGCACCGCCGATTCGCTCAGCTCGGTGACGGAGTTGGTCAGCACCGACCACAGCCCGCTATCGACCGAGCCGTCGCCCGCGGCGTCGTAGTTGCCGGCGATCGGGTCCCAGCCCGAGCCAACCAAGGCGCCGGCGGCGGAGCCGAGGGCGTAGTCGCGCAGGTCCAGGTCGCCGCTCGCCGTTGCGGGCACGACGATCTTCACCTCGCCGGTCTGCCGATCGACCTCGACGTAGGGGCTGTTCTCGAGAAGGTCCACCATCGCCGCGCCCATCGCTTCGCCGATGTTCATGTAGGTCTTGGCGTTGCCGTTGTAGTGGCTGTTGGACGCGCCGCCCAAGCTCAGCGGGTAGGAGTAGACGGTCGAGGTGTTGTCTTTGAACAGCGGGTAGCTGCCGGTGTCGCCGTCGATGGCGAGCTGGGCGTTGAGGATCTGCAGTTCCGTGCCGGTCTCGACGCCGATCTCGGACTGGCCGAGCGTGGCGGCGACGAAGGGGGCGTTGGGCGCGTCGAACTCGACGCGGAGTTGCTCGACCAGTCGGACCAGGTTCTGCTCGTACCGCGCGGCGTGGCCGGCGTTGTAGCGGTCCTTGTCGCCCTGCCACCAGAAAAAGCCCGCGACCTCGTACTCGGTTTGTCCGGGGTAGTAGGTCTCGAACTCGGCGAGCACGTTCTTGGCCCGCGCGACGTCGCCGTCGTACTGCAGCCCGGCCTGCCAGTTGACCGGCTGGGGCGTCGTGCCGGTCACCCAGCGCTCGGGCGAGTCGCCGTAGCCCGCGTAGGTGTAATCGGTGCCGTTGTCGTTGAATGGGTACTGCGTGCTGCCGGGGGGCAAGAGGTCCCAGCCGAGGCTGCGGTTGCCGATCACGCTCTTGAGCAGCAGCACCGGCTGGTCGATCGCGTTGCCGAGCATCTCGCCGATGCCCAGCTCCGGGCCGAGCTTGTTTCGGTTATCGCCGCTGAGCCAGTCGTTGACGAGCAGGCTGGTGTTCGCGCCGGGCCCGCCGCTGCCCTGGACGTGGGCCTGGCGGACGTCGCTGCGCGAAGCGAACCCGCCGTTGCCGTCGCTGAGGTAGGGGTACAGGCCCTCGGTGTTGACCGCGTAGTCGAGCGTGCCGTCGGTGTTGCCGGTCACGTTGCCCAGCCCGACCATGTTGGACTGGCCCATCATGATAAAGACCTTGACCGGCCCGTCCGCCAGGGCCTGTCCGGCCAGCGAAAACGAGGCGGCTACAGCGGCCAGGGCCAGCGCCCTCGACGAAAAACGGTCGCGCAATGCCATCGAGCTCTCTCTTATGGTTGGAAGGTGGGGCAACACGGGGTAGATGGGTAGAAATGTCCTTATTTCTACGGGGTCCTCCATCGTTCACAGCGCACGCACACGGCCGGGCAGGCCCATCGGCGGGGTCCGATAGCCTGCAGGCCCGCTAACGATATCACGGTAGCGGGACGAGGCAAAGCATAATCTTCGCTTATTCTGCCAAAATCTTCGCAATCAACGTCACAAGCGGTATTTTGTATCGCGGCGGCGCTGAGTTCTCCGACGGCCTGTAAAACTTAGGTGATTGAGCGAGTCCGTGTTTCAGACGAGCCCGTGAGACCGGATGTCGGTGCGCCTGTCGCGCATCCGAGCGCTCTGATACTCTTTAACCATGCGTAGATTCATCGCTTACGCCTCGATCGCCCTGGTGGGTGGCCTCGCCCTGTCGCTCGCGGACGCCGCGCCGCCCGACCAGGCCGGCCCGGCCGAGCCGCCGGCAGCGGGGGCGGAGGGCTACAAGGACGCCGTCGCCCCCTATTTTCAGACGTATTGCGTCAGCTGCCACGGCCCGGACAAGAACAAGGGCGGCATCACCGTCCATTCGCTGCACGGCGACCTCTCGAAGGGCCAGGAACTGGACAAGTGGGAGGCGATCCTCGACATGCTCGAGTTCGGGGAGATGCCCCCGGCCGACCAGCCCCAACCGACCGGGGCACAGACCCGGGCCGTGATCCGCTGGATCGAATCGGGCATGCGCGAGTACGTCGAGCAGGCCAGCCAGGCCGAGCCCGAGCCCAAGACCCGCCGGCTGACGAACGTCGAGTACCAGAACACGCTGAGCGAATTGCTCGGCTTCGAGTTCGACGTGATCGACGACCTGCCCGAAGACCCCGAGCACCTGTACCACTTCAACAACACCGCGGACCTGATGCGGATCGGGCCGGAGCAGCTGGACCGGTACCTGGAGATCGCCCGGCGGGCGATGCAAAGCGCGATCGTGGACCCCGGCGAGCCGGAAGTCTTCAGGATGCGCCGGGCGTGGACCAGCGGCGGCGTGGACCGCGGGATGGGCCAGGACGAGGTCGGCGTGTGGGGCAACCGGCGCAACACCGCGGCGAACGGCATCGGCCTGCGGAATTTCCCGAAGACCGGCGAATACCGCATCCGGATGCAGGCCTCGGCGATCCTGCCCGAGGGCTTCGTCGAGACGCCCTTGAAACTCGATATGGGCACCGACCCCGGCCGAACCCAGACGCCATTCAAAACCGTCGCGACCGTCCGGCTGACCAACAGCCCGGACCAGCCGAAGGTCTTCGAGTTCACCGGCCGGATCGAGAACCACCCCTACGCGCAGGTCAGCACCAAGAAGAACACGCCCGGCGCGCTGGCCGACCAGATGTCGCTGATCCCACGGGTGATCTTCGACGACGGCACGCTCAACGACGGCTACGGCAACGCGCGTCAGCTCGAGCTGCCGCGCGCGGTGATCAACTGGATCGAGATCGAGGTGCCGGTCACCGACACCTGGCCGCCCAAGCACCACACCGACATCCTGTTCGATTCGCCGCTGCGCGAGACGGATGAAGACGCCTATGTCCGCGAAGTCTTGAGCCGGTTCATGTCGCGCGCGTACCGCCGACCGGCGACGGGGGACGAGGTCGAACGGTTCGCGAAGGTCTACCGCCTGGTCCGCCCGAGCGTGGACACGTTCGAGCAGGCGGTGCGCGAGACGCTGGCGATGGTGCTGATCTCGCCGCAGTTTTTGTATCACACCGAGTCGGACCCGGCGACCGACGCGCACTACGCGATGGCGTCGCGGCTGTCGTACTTCCTCTGGGCGGGCATGCCCGACGCGGAATTGTTCGACCTCGCGGCGAAGCAACAGCTCGACGACCCCGCGGTCATCGAGAGCCAAGTGTTGCGCATGCTCGACGACGATCGGGCCGACGGGTTTATCGAGGACTTCGCGCTGCAATGGTTGAGCATCAAGAAGATGCGCACCGTGCCGATCAACAAGGAATTATTCCCGCGCTTCTTGTACCTCGTCGATCGCGGCGAGACCGCGGGGACCGAGGTGCCCTACCTGCCGACCGTGCGCGACTACATGATCCGGGAGACCGTCGGTTTCGTCGCCGAGCTGATCCGGGGCAACCGCGGTGTGCTGAATATCGTCGACTCGGACTTCGCGGTGCTCAACGAACGCCTCGCCGCGCACTACGGCGTCGAGGGCGTCAAGGGCACGGCCCTGCGCGTCGTGCCGATCAAGCCCGAGCACCACCTCGGCGGGCTCTTGACCCACGGCTCGGTGCTCATCGGCAACGGCACGGGCACCGCCCCGCACCCGATCTACCGCGCGGTCTGGCTGCGCGAGGCGATCCTCGGCGACGAGGTCGCACCCCCGCCGTCGGAAGTCCCCGCCCTGACCGATTCCGCCGGCGAATCGCTGGAGAAAGCCCTGTCGATCGCCGACCTGCTCGCCAAGCACCGCACCGTCGAGAGCTGCAACGACTGCCACTTCCGGCTCGACCCCTGGGGCATCCCGTTCGAGGACTACAACGCCATCGGCCGATACCAGCCCAAGGTGCCCGAGGACGGCACGCGCGTCAGCCGGTTCAACCCGAAGGTGCACGGCGACCTCGATGGGTACCGGGACTACCTCGACTCGATCAACACCGTCGAAGTGGATGCCAAGGCACGCGTGCCGCACGGCCCGGAAGTGGACGGCGTGCGCGAGCTGAAAGACTACCTGCTCGATGCACGCAAGGACGACATCGCCGAAAACGTGATCCGCCGGCTGCTGGCGTACAGCGTCGGCCGCAAACTGACGTACCGCGACCGGTTCGCGGTGCAGGACCTGTTCGACCAGGCGCAGGACAACGGCTTTAAGATGCGGGACATCATCGTCTCGATCTGCCTGAGCGACGTATTCAAAGACGCGAGCCCGAAGAAGGAAGACTGACCATGTCAAAAAAATCCTGGCACCTCAACCGGCGCGACCTCATCAAGGGCGCGGGCGTCGCGCTGGCGCTGCCCTACCTCAACGCGATGGGCGTGACCAAGGCGGTCGCGAGCACCACCACCAAGCAGGCGCCCAAGCGCTTCATGGCGACGTACATCTCCTACGGCGTGTACATGCCCGACGGGCCGGCCGGGGTGCCGCGCGTCGTCGACGGCAAGCCCGATCACCACGAGTGGAGCTGGTGGCCGCAGGGTGAGGCCGGCGAACTCAAGTCGTTCAGCAAGTCGAGCGAATGCTTCAGGGAACTCAAGGACAGCGTCACGTACCTGCGCGGGCTGGACCACAAGGGCGGCTGGAAGCTCGGCGGGCACAGCTCGGGCGACGTCTTCCTCACCGGCGCGGACATGGCCGAGGTCGAGACGACCAACAACATCTCGCTCGACCAGCTCATGGCCAAGCACCACGGCCACCACACCCGCCACGCCTCGCTGGTCATGGGCAGCGAGGGCGGCACCGGCTCGTACCTGCGCACCAAGACGATGAGCCACCGCGGCCCCGGCAAGCCGATCCCGTCGCTGCACAAGCCCCAGGACATCTTCAACCGCCTGTTCAACCCCTACGGCGACAAGGGCATCGAGCAGGTCCGCGCCAACCTCAAACGCGACGCGAGCATCCTCGACCTGGTGATGGACAACTCCAAGAGCTACCACAACCGCCTGGGCACCGAAGACCAGCGGAAGATGGACGAGTACCTCGAGTCGGTCCGCGAGATCGAGAAGCGCGTCGAACGCACCAGCCAGTGGACGCACGAGCCGCTGCCCGACGTGGACACCAAGGGCCTGAACGTCGAGGTCACGCACAAGGACCCTCAGGCATACATCCGCTGCATGTACGACCTGGCGTACCTCGCGTTCGTCACCGACCAGACGCGCTTCGCCACGTTCATGACCGAGAGCGAGCAGTCGAGCAACTCCGAGCTGTGGAACTACGCGAACTACGTGCTGGGCTACAAGGGCGCGACGCACGACATCGCCCACAAGCGACCCGACGGCTACTCCGGGCAGTGGGACAAGTGGCGCGCGGAAAACCACGCGTACTTCCTCAAACGCCTGCGCGACACGCCCGAGGGCGAGGGCAACATGCTCGACAACACGCTGTGCCTGTGGGGCTCGGCCCACCCCCACGCCTCGCACAGCGGGCTGAACTACCCGCTCCAGCTGGCAGGCGGCAAGAACATGGGCTTCAAGCACGGCTACCTGCACGAGTTCGTCGGCGACAAGAAGGTCCCGCTCGCGAACCTGTTCGTGACCATGCTCAACGCGATGGACATCCCCGCCGAGAAGTTCGCCGACAGCACGGGGAACATGAGCCAGTTGCTCCGGGCGTAACGATGTCGGTGGCTCGATTGTCTTGGCCCCCTCTCCCTTTCAGGGAGCGGGTTGGGGGGAGGGGCCAGCGTTGTAAACACGGTGAAATACAAATCATGCTTCTGCCACGCAAAAGACTCGAGTTCAGACCGATGCACGCTGTCACACGCGCCATCTTGCTCATGCTCGTCGCCCTGCCGGCGTTCGCTGCATCCGCACAGGACAACGCGCCGCCGCCGCGCGTCCTCATCATCGGCGACAGCGTCTACGCGCAAAACGCCCGCGAGGTGCCGAAAGAACTCAAGGACCACGCGAGCGTGACGTTCGCCAACTGGGGCGATGTCGAGATCTGCAACACGCAGACCGCGCTCGAGCACCTCGACCAGCTGCTCGGCTACGTCGATCGCAACGGCGAGATGCTCGCGCCCGACGAGCGCCCGGTGTGGGACGTGATCCACTTCAACCTCGGCCTGGGCGATCTTGTGTATCGCGCGCCGGGCATGAAGGCGTTCCGCATCCTGCCGATCCACGCCGGCGGGGTCCGCACGACGTCGCCTGAAGACTACGCGAAGAACCTGACCGAACTGATCAAGCGGTTGCGCGAAGCGACGGGCGCGAAGCTGATCTGGGCGAGCACGACGCCGATCCGCGCCTCGACGTCGAACGTGTTCGAGGTCGGTTCGGAGGTCGATTACAACCGGATCGCGGCCGGGGTCATGGCAAAACACGGCGTGCCGATCAACGACATGCACGGCCACGTCGTCGGGCTCATCGATATGGACAAGCCCGCGAGCCACGGCGCCGACCCGTTCCACTTCGACCGCAAACCGATCCACGGCCCGATCGTCGCGAGCATCCGCGAGGCGCTGGGGTTGCCCGCGCCGGGCGAAGAGGCGAAGCAGGTCGCGGGGCAGTGATGCACCAGCGGCTCTATTTCGCATGATGCTTTCTCGACCCCCCGGGCGTGGCCCGGCGGCTACGGCACACTTTTATTTGTGATCGGCAGTGCGACCTGGCCGCGGCGTCACCACGCGGGGGCCAGCGCAAGTTGCGCGATTTGTCGCTCTTTCAGCGTGCCTGAGTCGGCAAATCGAGCCGAGCCGTTACGCCAGGATGTCCTTGATGACCTTCGCGTGTTCGACGCCGGTGAGCCGGGTATCGAGTCCCTGGTGCTTGAAGCTCAGTCGTTCGTGGTCGATGCCGAGTTGGCGGAGCATGGTGGCGTGCAGGTCGCGGACGTGGACGACGTCTTCGACGGCGTTGTAGCCGAACTCGTCGGTGCTGCCGTGGACCATGCCGGGCTTGATGCCCCCGCCGCAGAGGAACATCGAGTAGCCCTTGATGTGGTGGTCCCGGCCGCTGCCCTGGGCCATGGGCGTTCGGCCGAACTCGCCGCCCCAGATCACCAGCGTGTCGTCGAGCATGCCGCGCTGCTTGAGGTCTTTGATAAGCGCGGCGCTCGCCTGGTCGACGAGCTTGGAGGCGACTTCCATCCCGCGTTTGAGGTTGCCGTGGTGGTCCCAGCCGCGGTGGTAGAGCTGGATAAACCGCACGCCACGCTCGGCGAGCCGGCGGGCCATCAGGCAGTTGCTCGCGAACGAGCCGTCGCCCGGCTTGCAGCCGTAGGCCTCGATCGCCTTGTCGTCTTCGTCCGAGAAGTCGGTCAGCTCGGGCACGGCCATCTGCATCCGGAAGGCGAGCTCGTACTGCGCGATGCGCGTCGCGATCGCCGGGTCGTCGACGACCTTGGCGTGGTCCTGGTTGAGTTGGTTGATCGCCTCGATGACTTCGCTTTGGCAAGGCGTCGAGACGCCGTCGGGCGAGCCGACGTAGTACACCGGGTCGCCGGTGGAGTTGAGCTTGACGCCCTGGAACTTGCCGGCGAGGAAGCCGGAGGACCACTGGCGGGCGGAGATGGGCTGTCCCTGCCCCCCGCCGGCGCTGGTGAGCACGACGAAGCCGGGCAGGTTCTCGTTCATCGAGCCCAGGCCGTAGAGCAGCCACGCGCCGATCGACGGGTGGTTGGCGCGGATCGTCCCGGTGTTGAAGAACGTGTGGGCCGGGTCGTGGTTGATCTGCTCGGTCTTCATCGAGCGGATCACGCACATCTCGTCGGCGATCGTCTGCAGGTGCGGGAAGAAGTCGCTGATCTCGATGCCGGCCCGGCCGCATTGTTTGAACGTCGTCTGCGGCTTGAACGCCTTGAGCGCCCGGCCCTGGAGCTGTGCGATCGGCTGGCCCGCGGTGAGTTCGCTGGGCATCGCCTGGCCGTCGAGCTTCTCGAGCGTGGGCTTGTAGTCGAACGTTTCGAGGTGGCTCGGACCGCCGGCCATGCACAGGTGGATGACGCGCTTGGCCTTGGGCGCGTAGGCGAGGTAGCCCTTGCCCAGGTCGGCGACGGCGGGCGGGCCGGCGACCGCGGCCGCGTTGTGGGTCGGCGCGGCGAGCAGCTTCGAGCCGCACATCGTGCCCAGCGCCAAAGAGCCGAGCGAGCCGAACGCGCTGGTCAAGAACTTGCGGCGCGTCTGGCTGAGCAGGCAGCGCTCGCCCGCCTCGCGGTCCAGCAGGACTTTTTCGAGCGTCACGTGTTGTCGCGGGTCGTTGGTCATGGCGGTCACTAGTTGCGGGTGATCGTTTCGTGCAGGTTCAGGACGACGCGGCAGACCGATGTCCACGCCGCGACTTCCGACGGGTCCAGGCCCTCGACGGCCGGGTGCTGGCCGGCGCTGGCGAGTTTTTGTGCGTCCTCGGGGGCGTTCTTGAACTGCTCGCGTTGGCTGGCGAGCAGCGCCGACAAGGCCTGGCGTTCGCTGTCGCGCGGCGACCGGGCCAACGCACGCTCGTACAACGCGTCGAGGCGCTGGTCGTCGGTGTCGTGCGCCCGGATCAAGCGCTCGGCGAGCACGCGCGCCGACTCGACGAAGATCGGGCCGTTCAAGAGCGCCAGCGACTGCAACGGCGTGCTCGACTTGGTGCGTTGGCCGACGCAGGTCTCGCGCGAAGGCGCATCGAAACTCACCATCAGCGGGTGCGGGAACGTCCGCTGGACCCAGCTGTACAGGCTGCGGCGGTACAGGTCGTCGCCCTTGCTCGTGGGGTACGGCCGGCGCGGGAAGTTGAGCGCGTCCCAGTGCCCGTCGGGCTGGTACGGGAACACGGCAGGCCCGCCCACCTCGTCGTTGAGCAGGCCCGACACGTGCAACGCGACGTCGCGGATCGATTCAGCGGGCAGACGCATGGCGGACTGGCGTGCGAACAGCCTGGTGTTGCCCGGGTCGGTCTCGGCGAGGTCGGCCCGGAAGTTCGCCGACTGCTTGTACGTCTCGCTGGTCACGATCAGCCGGATCGCCTGCTTGAGGTCCCAGCCGCTGTCACGGAATTCGACGGCGAGGTAGTCGAGCAGCTCGGGGTGCGTTGGCGTCTTGCCCTGGCTGCCCAGGTCGATGGTGTTGACCGACAGCGGGCTGCCGAGGTACTTGCCCCACAGCCGGTTGACGACGACGCGCGCGGTCAGCGGGTGGTCCGGCTCGAACAGCCACTGGGCGAGGTCAAGCCGGGTCTTGCGTTCGGTGTCGGTCGAGGCGATGCCGGGCAAGAAGGCCGGCGTCGCGGGCAGGACGACCTTGCCGCTCTCGTCCTGCCAGTTGCCACGGTTCAGCACGCGCACGGTCCTGGGCGTTTCCAGTGCGCGCGTCGTGATCACGACCGGCACCTTGTTCGCCAGGTCGGCGCGTTCTTTTAAGAGCGCTTTCAGCTCGGCTTCGTACGCGGCGGCGTCGGCCGCGGCGTCGGGCGAAGGCGGGATGTAGTCGCGGCTGGTCAACCGCTCCTCGACCACCATCGCCCCGGGGTGCTCGTCGATGAACGCGTTGTACTTCGCCTCGTGCTCGGCGATCAACGCGGCCTGTTCGTCGTTTTGCGGGACGAAGACGTAAGGCGGCGAGTGCAGCGCGTACCCGCTGCGGTGGCCGATGATCTGCTGGTTGATGTCGGCGAAAAACGCGGCGAGCGTGTAGTAGTCTTCCGCCGTGATCGGGTCGAACTTGTGGTCGTGGCACTGGGCGCAGGCGACCGACGAGCCGAGCCAGACGTCGCCGAAGTTCCCGACGCGGTCGGCGTTGTAGATCGCCTCGTACTCCTTGTGCTGCGCCCCGCCCTCTTCGGTCTGCAGGGCCAGGCGGTTGTAGGCGCTGGCGACGAGCATCTCGCGCGTCGGGTCGTCCCCCATCAGGTCCCCGCCGAGCTGCATGATCGAGAAGCGGTCGAACGGCATGTTGTCGTTGAAGGCGTTGACGACCCAGTCTCGATAGGCCCAGGGCGAGCGTTCCTGGTCGCCGTGGTAGCCCTTCGAGTCGCCGTAACGCACGAGGTCGAGCCACCAAACCGCGAGGTGCTCGCCGAAGGCCGGGTCGGCGAGCAGTTGGTCGACGTACTTCGGGTACGCGTCGGGCGAATCGTCCTGCATGAACGCGCGGGCCTGCTCGGGCGTCGGCGGCAGGCCGGTGAGGTCGAAGCTCACGCGACGCATGAGTTCGCGCTTGGTCGCGCGCGGCGAGGGTGCGACGCCCAGGGCTTCGAGCCGGGCGAGCACGAACCGATCGACCGGGTTGGCGACCCACGCCTCGTTCTTGACCCGCGGCAGCGCGGGCCGCGTGGGCGGGACGTAGGCCCAGTGCGTTTCGTATTCGGCGCCTTCATCGATCCATCGCGCGATCAGCTCGATCTCGTCGGGCGTCAGCTTCTTGTGGCTCTTGACCGGCGGCATCGGGTCCAAGTCGTCGGTCATGCGCAGCCAGGCCTCGCTGGCTTCGTGGTCGCCGGGCGCGATCGCCCGGTAGCCGTCGACGACCGCCACCGCGGCCTCCCGCACGTCCAGCCGTAGGCCCGCCTCGCGCGTCTTGGGGTCCGGCCCGTGGCAGGCGAAGCAGTTCTCAGACAGGATCGGTCGGATGTCGCGGTTGAACGAGACTGCGTCGGCCCCGGCGCGTTGGCCCGGCTCGCCCGGCTCGGCAGCCACGCGCTGCACCGCCGCGTCTGTTGCCCGCGACGGCGTAGACGGCCCATCGCCGCAGCTCGGCAGCACGGCCGACGCGAGCGCGAGCAATGGGCAGGCGATCATCCAGCGCGTCTTGCGGTTCATCGTGCGTCTCTTGCAAGTCATGATCAAAGAAAATACGACACATCAGTCTACGCCGCTGCGGGGCGATTTCAACGCCCGGGCAGCGTAATAAAGCGTATCGATAGGACTCGTGCCGCACGCGTGCGATTACAGCCCGGCACCGACGCGTCGCGGGTGATCGGCTCGGCCGGGCGGGCCACTACTTGCCGCGCTGCTTCGCCTGCTTGGTCCGCCACCAGCCGTCGATCAGCCGGGTCAGTTGCTCGACTTGCTCGGGCCGATCTTTCGCGAGGTTATGTTTCTCAAGCGGGTCCGCCTCCAGGTCGTAGAGCTTGGGCTCGAAATCCTTCGGCGGATACTTCATCCGCCCCAACGCGCCGTCGTAGGTCAGCAGCAGTTTCATGTTGCCCCGGATGACCCAGCGGTAGATCAGCGAGGCCTCGGGGTTCTTGACGTCGGCGATGTCGTGCGCGAACGACTCGCCAAAGATCGTGTCGCGCTCGATCGCCTTGCCCGTGGTCAGGTAAGGCAGCAGGTTCAGGCCCGGCCGGTCGCCCGGGACCTCGGCACCCGCCGCGGCCAGCGCCGTGGGGAAGATGTCGATGCTGCTGCACAATTCGCCTCGCTCGCCCGGCTTGACCTGGCCCGGCCAGCGGAACATGATCGGCGTGCGGATGCCGCCTTCGTAGGGGCTGCGCTTGGAGCGCTCCGCGTAGCCGTTGGCGCCCGCGCTCTGGATCCAGCCGTTGTCGGTCACGTAGATCACCAGCGTATTGTCCGCGATGCCCTTCTCGTCCAGCCGGTCCAGCAACTGCCCGCAGGTCTCGTCGAACCACTCGCACATCGCGTAGTACCGCGCGACCTGGATCGACCGGCCCGCTTGCTTGTACTTGTTCAGCAACCGGTCCGGCGGGTTGTGCGGGGTGTGCGGCAGGAACGGCGCGTACCACACGAAGAACGGCTTGTCCTGTTCGGCCGCCATGTCCATGAAATCGAAGACCTCGGCCATGCCTTCTCGGCCGATCGTCAGCCCGTCGTCGCCGTGACGCCCGCCCTTCTCCGGGTAGCCGCGGGTCATGCCGTGGGTGAAGCCGCCGCGCGCGTAGTTGCCTTCCCACCACTTGCCGCTCTGGTGGCTGAGGTAGCCTCGCTCGGCGAGCAGGCGCGGCAGCGTGTCGGACCGGTCGATGTTTTCGATGATCAGTTCCCTGGCCGGTTTGCCGTCAGCCTTGACGTGCGCTGCGTTCGCGGGGGTGTTCGCCGGGTCGTTGCCGGTGACCAGGTGCTGGTGCGCGTACAGCCCGGTCGCCATCGTCATCAGCGCCGGCCGACACAACGCGGTCGGCACGTAGCCGCGTCGGAACAAGGCGCTCTGGTCGGCGAGCTTGTCGAGGTTCGGCGTCTTGATCGCGTCGTGGCCCATGAAGCCGTAGTCGGTGAAAGACTGGTCGTCGGAAATGATCAGCACGATGTTCGGCCGCGGGGCGTCGGCGGCGTGCGCGTGCGTGCAGCCGAAACCGACCGCGGCGAGCACCAAGAACAAAGCAAGAGCGGCGTGCGTGTTTCTCATCGCATGATGATAAGGGATCGAGGTGTACACGACCGAGAAACGAACACCCGCCGTAGCCGCCGCGTAACACGCGGGGGTCGAGCGATCGCAAGCCGTGTCAGGCGCTGCGGCGTCCTCGGTTGATCCCGCCGTTATTCGTTCGACCCCCGGGCGTTGCCCGGCGGCTACGGCTTCTTGTATCAAGGCGACTCACGCATCGTCAGCCGCAGCGTCCCGCCGACCAGGCCCGACCACGTCAGCATCCATTCGTTTAGTGGCTGGCCGTTGAGCGTGGCGTGCTGCACGTAGCGTTTCGCGTCGCTGGCACCGGGCGCTTCGATGGTGAAGTCGCCGCCGGGCAGCTTGAGCGTGGTCTTCTCGAAGATCGGCGAGCCGACGAGGAACAGGTCCTGGCCCGCGACGGGGAACAGGCCCATCGCCGACCAGACGTACCAGGAGGTCATGCCGCCCGAGTCGTCGTTGCCGACCATCCCGCCGGGCGTGGGGGTGTAGAGCTTGAGCCCCTCGCGGACGACGTCGCACAGCCGGTCGTGCCGGCCGGCGAAGGCGTAGGCGTAAGGCACCTCCATGTCCGGCTCGTTGCACAGTCCCTCGAAGCGGTGCAGGTCGTGGCCTTCGCGCATCTGGTCGGGCGTGGGCGCGACGCCGACGCGCGGCGCGGGGCCGGCGCCGAAGCCGAAGAACGTATCGAGCTGTTCGACGAAGGGTTCGTCGCCGCCGGACAGCGCGATGCGCCCGGGCATGTCGTGCAGCAGGCGGAAGGAGTAGTTCCACTTGCCGCCTTCGTAGAACGTCGAGTGCTGCAGCAGGCCGGTGTCGGGGTTGTAGGCGTTGCGCCAGTTCGCGGCCTTGTCGAGCATCTGCCGTTCGAGCCGCGCGTCGCCGATGTGCCTCGCGACGCGTGCGGTGCAGTAGCAGCCGTAGGCGAGGTCGAGCGTGTGCGTGATCGGGTGGACCACGCCCTGCTGCATGAACGCCTCGCCCGAGGCGCGCGACAGGTCCCGGACCATCATCGTCGCGGCGCGTTCCCAGTCGATGCCGTCGATCCCGCGCGTCAGCGCGTCGGCGATCGTGACGTGCGCCAGCGCGCTGGCCTGGTGAGCGAAGCGGTCGTACCCGCGCGCCATGCGGTAGCCGATCGGGAAGTTGCCCTCGATCTCGACGATGTTCAACAGCGCGTTGACAAAATCGCGCCCGAAGTCGGGGTACAGGCTCAGCATCAGCGGCAGCTGCGTCTTGTACATGTCCCACATCGTGGACATGTCGAAGAAGAACGGCCCGTCCCAGGGCCAGAACGGCGACTCGTCCTGTGCCTCGCAGGGCTTGATCATGCAGCGGTAGTGCGCCGTGCGGAACACCCGGCGCTGCTCGGGCGTGCCGCCCTCGATCTCGATCGCGCTGAGCTTGTCCTGCCAGCGCTGGGCAGCGCGCTCGGCGGTGACGTTGAACCGGCGCGAGGGCAACAATTTGCGCGCCTTGCGCAGCGTCCGCCAGCTGAACCCGAGGCGCAGCTCGAGCTGTTGCCCCGCTTTCACCGGCATCGAGAACACCACGCCGAACGGCTTGAACGTCGATGGGCGGATGTAATGGAACGCCAGGTCGTCCTGCTCCGGCAGCACCACGCCGTCGTGCCAAAGCTCGGCGGTCGGCTCGTCCTCATAAAACCGCAGGCTCATCGCCGTGCACAGCGACACGCCCTCGAGCACGACCTCGCTGTGCGCGGTGTTGACCGCGTCGATGCCGCACTGGGCGCGCTGCGGGATCGTACGGCCGTCCTCGATCGCGATCCCGCCGTGCGACAAATCGACGGCGATCATCGCGGTGCAGTCGTTCGCGAAGGTGTACTGATGCACCGCGCCGCGCGAGGTCACCGACACCTCGGCGGTGATGCCCGTGTCCCTGAGCTCGCAGCCGTAGTACCCCGGCCGGGCGCGCTCGTTGATCAGCTCGCGCGGCGTGTCGATCGCGCCGAGCCCACCGATCTCCTCGGTCAGCGGGACGACGCGGACGTAGTTGTAGTACTTGCGGATCGCGCCGACGCCCGAGGGGTGCAGGTGCGTGAAGCCCAGGCACCGGCGCGTCGGGAAGAGCTGCGGCGGCCGGCCCTCGGTGCACTTGCCCCACCGGCCGTAGCCCGTCGGGTACCCGCCGGAGTACGCGCAGGCGGAGACCATGCCGAAGGGCAGCGTCGCGCCCGGGTGGGTGTTGCCGATCATCGGCTTGGGGAAGAACCACGCGGAGGCGATGCCGTCGGGCACGACGACGTCCATCGGTTCGCAGCCGATGAACGGGTCCACGTCATCGAGGATCGACGGCTTGTGCATCATGGGTAGCGTAAACGAATCGCGATGCTACGCCATTGCCGCCGCGCCCTTCGCGCTGGGCGTCGCCAGCTGCTCGAGCAGGTTGCCGAACACCGCCGCCTTGTCGAACCGCATCGCGAACCGCCTTGCGTCGTCGCTGAGTTGTCGGCGCTGGTCGTCGGTCATCGAGTACGCCTGGTCGAGCGCGCGGGTCAGGTCCTGCACGTTGCCGGCCTCGTGGTAAAGACACCGGTCGCCGGTCGCCTCGGGGATCCCGCCGGTGCGTGTCGTGATAACCGGGCCCAGCCCGCCGGCGAGCATCTTCTCGGCGATGGCGATGCCGAAGGTCTCGGTGAACTCGGGCCGGGCCTTGCTCGGCAGGCAGTACATCCCGCAGCCGTGCATGAGCAGCGCCTTTTCTTCGTCGCCGACGTCGTGCAAGAGCGTGATGTTCGGGTCCGCGTCGGTCAGCTCGTGAAGGCGTTCGCTCTCCGGGCCGTTGCCGCAGATGACCAGCTTCTTCTCGCCATAAGCGTCGGACGCGCGGTACGCGTGGATCAGGTCGTCGACGCCCTTGGCGCGTGCAAGCCTGCTCAAAAACAGGATGTAGCCGTCGCGCTTCAGCCCGCGTTCGCTGAGCGCTTCGTGGACGCGCTTGGGGTGTTTCTGGACGCTGAGGTACTTGGCCGTATCGATCGCGGGGTAGCTGATCCTGACGCGCTCGCGGAGCTGCGGCTCGAAGCGCGTGCCGACGACGGCGTCGACCTTCCGCCCCGCCTCGACGATGAGCGTGCGGGTGTACTCGCTGACGGCGACGGGCAACTCGTGGCTGAGGTAATTGCTCAGGACCAGTTGTGCCGTGCCGATCTCGCCGGACTTCAGGGCCGCGTTGACGACGTTGGTGATGTCCGAGCCGACGGCCTCGGCGATGGTCGCGACGCGCCCGCGCGGGCCGAAGTGCTGCTGCGCGTTGACCGCGTTCATGACCATCATGCCGTGGGGCACGATGTACAGGTCCATGACCAGCGTCGGCCCGTCGCAATCGTTGAGCAGGCCGATGAGGTGGCCGGAGATCGCGTAGCCCAGCCGGCCGTCGAGGACTTTGTAGTCGCCGATCGGCTCGGGCCGGTCCACTTCGATGCCTTGGGAGTACGATTGCACCGACGCCAGCGGCTTGAGCGGCAGGCCGGACTTTTTGAGCGTCTGGATCGGGTAGCTGACGATGTGGATCTTCTCGAGCCCCGCGGCGTGGGCCGCCTCGGCGAGGTTGCGCGCCTCGGTCGAGTGCCCGCAGATAATCGGGTCGGCACGCACGAGGATGATCAGGTTGCGGAAGCGTTCGCCGAGCGATTGCATACCGCCGGCGGGCGTGGCGGATGGCGCGGGCACGCCCGCGTTCACGATGCGGATGCGGTCGGACAGGTCGTTGGGGGGTGTCGGTGTGATAGCTGCCTCGCGTGTCGATGGGTTGTCGAACGTTAAGCAGGCCGTCACCGGCGGCGAGTGGAGGGGTTGCGCCTCGCCAACGCTGGCTAAAGCATATCGGATGCCGATCCGCGATTCAATCATCGCGAGCAGGCGATGAACACATCAACCGGATCGGCTTGGAACCCGCCCCCCGCTCGCGCGTCTGTTCAGCTATGCAAACACTACTCCAACTTCCGGCGGTCGCGTGTTGCGCCTTCTCGATGCAGTTCGGCCCGGGCGTGCCCGGCGCTCCCTACGTCGGGGCCGGCGGCCCGTTTGTCGGGCTGGATCTCGGCGCGTCGCGGACCACCTTCGACGGCGTCGTCGCGGTAAAGCGAGAACTCGACACGAACTACGACGGAGCGATCGACTGCGTCTACCACTTCCGCCGACACGCGATCGAGCGTGCCGAGTGGGACCTGGATCATGACGGGGTGTTCGACCTGCGCGCGACCTACGCCGAGCCGGCCGACGACGAGACGAACCTGCAGTATTGGGTCTATCGGGTCGAAAACGAGTACCGCCTCGTGCCGAACAGCAGCGCCTCGGCGTACCCGGCGCACGAACACGGAGGTGGCTTTTACGCCGGCCCGGCGCCGCGCTACGAGGCGCGGATCGACGGCGTATGGCGCGACAGCTTCACGCTCGAGCTGCCGCGGACCGAATGGAGCAGCGAGCAACACGCGGCCCAAGGCGTGATGACGCTTGTCTGCGACGACGGCTCGGCCGTGAGCCTGACCACCGCCGCGGACCCCGGGGCGAACCGGCTGTACCAACAGACGCTTTACGAAGACGGCAAACCCGCGAATTACCTCGTCGGCCCCGCGCCCGATCAACCCACCCGCACGATCCGGTACATCTACGGCGATGACCCCCGCATCATCACACGCATCGACCGAGACAACGACGGCGAACTGGACTACGAAATCAGCCGCGCGTACGCCGCGTTCGGGGTGCCCGACCACGAGACCTATTACAGCTGGGTCGCCCGCATCATGCGCGACGGCGAATGGACCGGCACGTTTGTCGATCGCAACCGCCGACACGTCGACGGCCGGCTGATCGATGTCCTGTGGCCCGAGAAAGAACAAGTCATCGAACACCGCGACTACGACGACGACGGCCGGCTGCTGTGGGCCTACTCCGATAGCGACTTCGACGGCGAGTTCGATCTCCGCCGAGGGCCCGACGGCACGACCCACCAGCGCGTCGATGGCGCGTGGGTCGGCGACTTCAAACTTGAGCGCGAGGGCATCGAAAACGCAATGTCGCGCTACACCTACCGCGGCGGCCGGCTGATCCACTACCAAGGAGAAAGCCGCAAGGAAGCCACGCGCTGGGTCATCGAATACCCCGAGCCGGGCGTGCTGATCGTGCGGACGACCGGCATGGGCATCCCCTCGTTCAGCAAAGTCTGGAACTACTACGAACCCGAACGCCGGGGCTCGGCCCAGAAGCTGGTACGCTCGGCGTTCGACCTGGACAGCGACGCCACGCCGGACCTCTTCGTCGATTTCCACGCCCTGACGATCAGCGAAACCCGCCCCGACGGTTGGCCGCAGTAGAAGGCGAAACACGCCGCAACGGCGCGTCGCCCGTGGGTGACTTTGAGCGAATAGAGCGGTTTCACTTTCTTCGTAACGGCGAATCACCCCCTCCCATGAGGGAGGGGGCCGGTGGAGGGTGCCGAGTCGCCTTGTTGTTTCTTAGAACACGGGCGGTCCGATACCCCCTCCCGGCCTCCCCATCGGAGGGGGAGGGGTATCAAAGCCGCTACGAAGCAAGTATCCCGCTCCAGCGTGAGGATGGCTCCGCACCGCATGGGAATGCGCTGCCCGAGCACGCGTGACTGTCAACATGACCATGACCGGCACCGGATTCACACCCGGCGCGCTGGCGAAATGCAGTGCACGGTTCAGTCGCAATCCCGCGCTTGACCCGCCCCACCCCCGCTCGCGACTCAGTGCCCGTTCGCCTTGTCCGGCGCGCACCACAGCATGTTCGGGTTGACGGTGTCGCGCGCCAGCGCGAGGTACTCGTCGGTCGTCCACTTGGTCGTGCTGCCGTCGATCAGCGCGACCGGGGCGCCCTCGCCGTGCCGTTTGGACAGGCCGGTCGATCCGTTGGGGTTCGGCTGGTTGGCGCCGTCGTGCCAGACCCCGAGGTTCGATGAGCGTTCGTCGTTTTCCCAAAAGATCGCGGCGTCGGAGCGGAACTCTTCGATGCGGAACTGCTTCATCCGCCTCCGCCCGAACCCGTTGAGCGCCCCGTTCGCCACGTAGCTCGACATCGCCCAGCACGGCTTGCCGTTGTTCGTTCGGTCCCCCTCGTCGATCGGGCAGTGGTAGATCTCGCCTTCTTCGCCGAGGTACTCCCACAACCAGCCGGTCTCGCGCATCGCCTTGCGCTTCTCGTAGTCTGACACGGATTGCGGGGCGACATAACGCCTAGACCCCGGGGCGGTCTCCAGGGCGTACAGCCAGCCCGCGCTGCCCGTGTGCCAGTTCGGCAGCACCACGAGGTCCTTGTTGTCCGCCGCGTAAGTCGCGTTGGCCTGGCTGAACTGGCGCAGCTGGGTCTTGCACTGCAGGTACATCGCGTCGGTCCGCGCCATGCTCAACGCGGGCAGCAAGATCGCGATCAGCAGCGCGATGATCGAGATGACCACCAGCAGCTCGATGAGTGTGAATGCGGAAGTTCTGTGTTTCATGCGTGTCACGGCGATCAAATCAACCTGGGCCAGCCGTCCCCGGCGACCTGGCCGGGGTACCACATTGCCCAGTGTACCACCGCTGCGTCGCAGACCGAAGCGGTTTCGCGTGTATTCGGATGGGCGGTAGTGGGTCAGTTTCAACACATCGGGATGTGATCGGGCGGGCATCTTGCCCGCCGTCTGGCCACAGACCTGGGTGGAAAAAGGTGGAAGGAAAACGGTGTCAGAGGTGTCAGGAACCTTTTTTGTGCGCACAAAACCTGGGACGGTACCTGACACCTTTTTCTCCTTTGAAGGCAGCGTTTGCTGACACGGTTCTGAGCTGACAAAAACTTGTGTCGGCGTTGTAATCCGCCAGAAGGTTTAACGACTAAGGGTTGTCTGCGTATTCACTTCGGCCGGTGCCGGGGTGTGCGGAAGGCCCCGCGTGCAAGTGCTTCGCGTGGTGCGTGGCCGGCTCGATGAAAGGAGCGAGCAGCACCCTGCTTGCGGAGGTGTCGTCTGGCCTGTGGCTGGGCGTGTACCGCCCCGACCCGATCAATCCAACCCCCTAACCCCATCCTTTTTCCAGGAGACTCTCATGACCGGATATGCAAAGAAAACGACCCTTAGCCTGGTGGCCGCGCTGCTTGCGGCGGGCGGGGCGCACGGCCAGTACGACCTGACCTACAACGCGGCCGACGGCTCGCTGACGATCGACACGATGGGCGGGACGATCATCAACTACGTGCTCGAGTTGGAGACGCCGCTGTTCCTTGAGACGCCGGTAGCCAGCGATCGCCTGAACCACACGCCGATCCTTGGCGGGTTCGCGACCTCGCTGCCGAACATCCTCAGCGAGAGCGACCCGTTCAACCCGGTGAGCGGCGTGCTGCCGCTGGGCACGGTACTGCCGACGGGCCTGACCGAGGCGGAGTACCTCGGGCTGGTGTTTGTCGAGGACCTGTACGTGGCCGGCCTGGGCACGCCGCGGACGTCGTTTAACCGCGTCTACGTCCCCGAGCCCACGTCGCTGGCGATCCTGGGGCTCGGCGGGCTGCTGGTGACGCGTCGGCGTCGCGCGGCGTAGGTTTTGCGGCCTGCGCGTGTGGGGTGTGGTTGCAGCGTTTGCTTTGTTTGACAGGCCGTGCATCGCTTTTCGCCTCGGCGATCGCGATGCGCGGCCTTTCTTGTACGCGGGGCAGAAAGAGGGACTGTCCCGAACGCCACCCGGCAGCGACGCTCAACAATCACATAAAATGTACTTATCCCCTACTCCGCGCCTTTTCCGCGCCTATTACTTTTCCGCTTGGCCGTGGTATCCGACACATCGAGGTCCCTCCAGTCCCCGGCACTTTTCGGTCCGGATGATCCGTCCACCGGGTGTTGCCCGGCGGCGACCGATCGATGGACGCACGACAACCAACCAAAGGCGCATCAGTCGTGAAGCCGCCGACGCCGCGTGAACGCCAACGCGCTCATCGTTAGCAATAGCGCACTCGCCGGCTCGGGGACGTTCGCCGGGCTCAGCGGGCCGGTATAAGCGGAGAAGGCGGTGCCCAGGTCCGCGTCGTCGACATCGCCGTCGTTGTCGGTGTCGCCGTCGGCCGCGGTCTTGCCGCGGCCTTCGGGCCCGGTGTAATTCGAGAACGCGGTGCCGAGGTCGGTGTCGTCGATATCTCCATCGCCATCGGTATCGCCAGAGAGCAAGAGTGGGTCTTGGATCGTTGCCACAAAGACACCTTGGCTTCCATCTTCAAAATTCAACCGGAAGGCGATTTGATTGGCATCATTAATTGCTTGATTCTGATTGACACTGATTTCGTCAATGATCTTCAATTCAGAAATGTTCGGATCGTCATTCACATCGAACGCCATACCCGATTGGATGATTAATCTCAATTGCCCGGTTGGATCGGCGATCCAGATACTGCGTTCGCTATTTGACTCTATAAAGTGGGACGACGCACCGAGATGCTCGCGCGGTGTTAGCATGGCGGTGAACATCACGTAGCCACGATCGTTCAATTGCGGATCACCCACCCCCCAGAACGCAATCTCGCTATCAAAGCCGGGCGGGGTATCGCCTGATCGAGCAATCAGTGACAACGAACCGCCGGCATCAGACCAGATCCCTCTGTTATTGGTGGCGTCCACACCGCTGCCGCTTAAGGGGTGATGAAAGGCTACCTGTCCCGCCTCGTTGATGTTAAGCGCAGAAGTATTGACTCCGTTATCCCCGAACACGACACCGCTGCCTGTGCCGGGGGCTTCATCCCCTTCACGTGCGATAATGTCCAGCCCCGCGCCGCGCATGGCCAGTATCGACCGATTATTGCCACCATGCACGTTGTCACCGGACAGATAAGCTTCCACCGCGATTTGCCCCGCAGCGTTCAAAACCGGAATCGCACAAGCTACTTCGAAGTTCACGCCCTCGACGGTGCTGTCTATGGCTTGATCGGTGCTGACAATGTGGTCGAGTATTCCGGCAGTGGTTTTCCATATCCCGGCGAAGCTTCCGGTGTACGCAGATACGGCTGTCTCGCCCGCCTGATTGAATGCGATCGCCTCTGACTGGCTTACATCATCAAAGATTCCACCGTTTGGCCCCGGTGCGGGATCGCCGCGTTTGACTAGCAACTCTGTGTTGCCGGTTGTTGTCGTCAGCCAAATCCCCGAGTCCTTACGTGTATAAGACTGCCCTGTCCGTTTGAATCCGCTTAGAAAGATGGTTTGCCCGCTCGCGTTGATCTGCGGCACGCCAAGATCGCGATAGGTTGCATCGGGAATCTCAATCGCGGGCTCGCTTTCGCGTGCAAGTTGAGTTAAGACACCCGTCCCTTCGGACCAAATCCCTTCGTCATTCGATTGATCAATCAGTGAGCCGGCGACATATCCCCTGAATGCCGTGTGCCCGTCGGCATTCAGGGCTGTAAGGTCCGCTCGCAACAGCAATTCACCACTATTGAGCCCCGGTGCGCCGGGGCCGCCGAGCACAACCGTGTTTAATGCGTTCCCTCGCTCCGACCAGATACCCCAACCGTTCCTGTCCTCGATGCCCGGCCCGGTAATGGACGCGGTGAAAGCGACTCCGCCGTTCTCATTGAGTAGTGGCGCCGAAAAGACGTTGAAAGGCGATGACAATCCTCCGAAGACCACGCCAACGCCGGTTCCTGGCGCGTCATTGCCTGTCAATGCGCGTGTTTCGAAAGACACTTGAGCGATCGCAGGAGCGATCGAGCACACAGCACTCAAAAAAGTTGCTGCCAGTGCAATGATTGTTCTCTTGACAACTCGGGGCACGGCGTTGGCCGGGGTCCGCAAAGACGCAACGTTTCGGCGATATAGTAGAAGCATGGCGCCGAATGCGAGTAGGCCAAGAGACGTGGGTTCAGGCACAGTGGTTATATAAACACCTTCACTCCTATCGGCAAAAACCAATTTGTACACGATCTGGTTGGTGTCGTTAATAGTGGTCGAACGGCCGTCAACACCGCCTGTCTGTCCGCCATGACTGCTAACAGTGTCAATGTACACAGCAGCAATCGTGCGAATGTCTTCCATCTCCGGATCGGGATTGACATCGATCTCCTGCCCGGTACGCGCAATGGTGCGCAGTTCTTTAAGGTGAGGGTCGTAAACGAGCAACGCATTGCCTAAAGAGGTGTTGTTAATGTACCTGTTTGTCAAGAATGTAATAAATCCATTAGCGTTTATGGCCTGGTTATTTAGAGAGCCAATCAGTTCGCCGTTGGTTGCACCAGGCAGTGGTTCGCCTTCACGCGCGATGACGTCGATCTCGCCGTCGGGTGTTCTGCGGAAGATGGTGTCATCATTCGGCAGTGTCGTAACATTACCCGTGTCCCTCAATAACGAATTGAAAACGAGGGTTCCATCATCACTTAACGCCGGGTGCGAGATTTGCCCAAACAATGCACCGTCGTTGACTCCAGGAGCGGGATCACCTTCTTTTACGATGAGTCCTAAACCGGACGCTGTTGGACCAAACAATGCATCTTTGATTTCAGTATTATTGGAGCTACCAATAGTTGCAGAAAAGGCAATCTGACCACTTGTATTCAACGCCGGATTACTGAAGCCGCGAAAGACATAACCGGGCATGCCCGGTACCGAGTTGCCCCCTTGGTAAAGCACCTCAACCCCATTCCCCAGCGAACCCAAAATGGCGCTTTCAGACAACAAATCCCTTGAACCGTCGGGCTCCCGGTAGGTCACTCGGATTGCAAAGTCGCCTGACGCGTTCAATCTTGGTCGCCCGTCATAACGAAAGTTATAGAGTATCTGGCTGCGGCTCGGATCGGGGTGATTCTCGCCGAGGCGTGCTTGCAGGATGGTTTGAGTGCCGTCGAAGAGAAAAAGACCCGCGACCCCTTCGCTCAGCACGCCGCCCTGGGCGTCACGCAAGGCACCGAAGAAAAGCAGCTGGCCGCTGTTGTTGAACGCCTGGTTCGGTCCGGGTGCAAGGATGGTGTTGCTCACGCCGAGCACGGGTTCACCGACGACCGCGATGGGCGTCAATCCCGTCTGAGTGGTTACGTAGAGCGCCCCGCGTCGCAGCGGTGTCGGCAAGGGTTCGCTGCCTTCAATTTTGGCGTAAAACGAAATGTTTCCTTTCGGGTTCATTGAGAGGTCTAAAAATTCTGTATAAACCCTGCCGTCTGCAAAACCAGCGGCCGGCTGTCCACGTTCCACAAGAAGTATCGGCGTGCCGCCCACCGAGGAAACATAGATGCCGCTGCGGATCGTTGAACCGGAATCGGGGCTCATAAACCCCATGTAGGCGACGTCGCCCGTATTACTAATGATCGGCTCACTAAACCCGAGAAGCACAGAGCCGTCTGGTTCACCCGTAATTGTTTCGCCTGAGAGTGCCAGTAGGTGGGTATGGAACTCTGCGGATTGAGCGCTCACGGCTAGCGACGAAAGGACGGCAAGATAGAAGGCTTTGGCAATCTGGCGAGGCGTATTCATACTAATTATTCCGGATGACGGAAGTAAACCTTACGCATTAACTCCAACAAGCTATTCGCAATTGACGGCCATTGCAATATCTTTGCTGGCATTTCAGAGTTCTCAACCGCAGATCGCGGCGGGAGGCAGTGGTGGAGTTTCCGTGACCCCACGGAACAACTCGCTTGGGTTCGGCCGTAAACCATTCGTTCCGTGTGTTCGGTGGGGCTCATCCCGTCTACCCGATGATTCGCAGTTGATTTGCGGCTGCTGTCACTTTGTACCGGCGGGTGCATGTGGCATGGGGCCAGCCGGCGCTTGGGCGCGCACATGGCGTACGACGTCGGTGGGGTTGTGTGTGTTTGCGGGTGGGGTGGTGTTGGCGAACGGTTGGCCGGGGTTGGGGTTATGGCGGTGGTTGGGGGCCGTGTTGCGGTTGTGCGCGCGGGGTTGGGGGTTGGGGCTTTGATGAGGGGAGGACTTGATCCGGGCCTTCGCTGTTGCTCAGGCCCGGCTTCTTGTTGGAGGTATGGGGGCGCGTGTGCGCGGTTGGCCGGTTCGGTGCGGGGCGGTTTATTGGTGCGCGCGCCGCGATTGGACCCCCAAAAAATGGCGGGAGGCCAGTGATTCCGATTCGCGTGGCTGGGAATGGAAGTGTCAGGCGAGGATTTGTTTGACGACGTGTGCTTGTTCGACGCCGGTGAGTCGTTGGCTTAAGCCTTGGAACTTGAAGTTGAGCCGTTCGTGGTCGATGCCCATCTGGTGGAGGATGGTGGCGTTGAGGTCGCGGATGTGGACGCCGTCCTGGACGACGTTGTAGCAGTAGTCGTCGGTGACGCCGTGCTCGACGCCGGGCTTGACGCCGCCGCCGGAGAGCCACATGGCGAAGCATCGGCCGTGGTGGTCTCGGCCGGCGTTGAGTTTGCCCTGGCTGTAGGCGGTCCGGCCGAACTCGCCGCCCCAGACGACGAGGGTGTCGTCGAGCAGGCCGCGCTGCTTGAGGTCGGTGACCAGCGCGGCGGAGGGCTGGTCGGTGTCCTTGCACTGGGCGGTGAGGTGCGGGACGAGCGAGACGTGCTGGTCCCATCCGCGGTGGAAGAGCTGGACGAAGCGGACGCCGCGCTCGATCATCCGGCGGGCGAGCAGGCAGTTGGCGGCGTAGGTGCCGGGCTTGCGGGCGTCGGGGCCGTAGAGGTCGAAGACCCAGTCGGGTTCGTCGGAGAGGTCGGTGAGTTCGGGGACCGACGTCTGCATGCGGTAGGCCATCTCGTACTGGGCGATGCGGGCGTTGATCTCCGGGTCGCCTGTCGTCTCGGCGTGCTTGGCGTTGAGGGCGGCGAGGGTATCGAGCTGTCCGCGGCGCATGTCGGCGTCGATGCCGTGGGGATTGTTCAGGTGCATCACCGGGTTTGCGCCCGAGCGGAGGCGGACGCCCTGGTGCTCGCTGGGCAGGAAGCCCGAGCCCCACAGACGCGAGAAGATCGGTTGGCCGGGGTTCTTGCCGGTGCCCTGGCTGATGAGGACCATGTACGCGGGCAGGTTGTCGTTTTCCGAGCCCAGGCCGTAGCTCAGCCATGCGCCCAGCGAGGCCTTGCCGACCTGCTGGCTGCCGGTGTTGATGTACGTGATGCCCGGGTCGTGGTTGATTGCCTCGGTGTTGACGGCCTTGAGCACGGCGATGTCGTCGACGATTCCCGCGGTGTGGGGGATCATGTCGCCGACCCATCGCCCGCACTGGCCGTGTTGGCGGAAGGGCTTGATCGGGCCGTTGACGAGGAACTGTTTCTGGCCGGAGGTCATGCCGGTGACGCGTTGGTCGCCTTTGACGTCGGCGGGCAGTTCCTGGCCGTGGGCCTTGGTCATGTGGGGCTTGTAGTCCCACAGGTCGATGTGGCTGGGCCCGCCGGACTGGAAGAGGTAGATGGCTCGCTTGGCCTTGGGGGTGTGGTGCGGCAGGCCGGGCAGGCCGAGCGATGGCGCGGCGTCATTCGGCTTGGCCGCGTTGGGCGCGGCGAAGGCCATCGGCCCGAGCAGGGACGCGAGCGCCGCGGCGCCGATGCCGTTGCGGGCCTGGTTGAACAGCTGTCGGCGGGTGATGCCGCGTTGGTATTCGGTGATCGGGTCCATCGCGAAACTCCCGTGTTTATTCGCGCGTGATCGTTTCGTCGAGGTTCAGGACGACGGAGGCGACGACGGTCCATGCCGCGAGCCTTGGTGAATCGGTCTGAGCGAGCGCGTGGGTCGCGTCGGCGTTGTTGTTGTACTCGGACAGGGCCTGGTTCAATCGATCGAGCAGCAGCGCCCGCTCATCGGCCTCGGGCAGCCGTGCCGTCGCTCGGCGGAACAGGTAGTCGATACGCTTCGCGTCGGTCTCGCCGCCCTGCTCGATCACCAGCTTGGCCAGCGCCCGCGCCGCGTCGATGTACTCCGGGTCGTTGAGCAAGACCAGCGCCTGCAACGGCGTGTTAGTGCGTGAGCGTTCGACGGTGCAGACCTCGCGGGTCGGGGCGTCGAACGCGGCGAGCGAGGGCGGCGGGCTGGTGCGCTTCCAGAACGTGTACATGCTGCGCCGGGTCTGGCCCGAAGCGTCGCTGGGGTAGAACGCCTGGGCGCTGAACGCGTTGCCGTAGCCGAAGTGGCTGACCTCGCGCCACAGGCCGTGCGGCTGGCTGGGGTAGACGCTGGGCCCGCCGACGCGGTCGTCCAGTTCGCCGGCGATCGCGAGCGCGCCGTCGCGGATGAACTCGGCGGGCAGTCGGAAACGCGGCGCGCGGGCGAGCATCACGTTGTTCGGGTCGTTCTCGATGACCGTGCGCGGGGCGCTGGACGACTGGCGGTAGGTCGCGGACATGACCATGAGCTTGATCATGTGCTTGGTGTCCCAGCCGCTGGCGAGATATTCGCTGGCAAGCCAATCCAGCAGGTCCGGGTGTGTCGGGTACGAACCCTGCATCCCCAGGTCGTTGGGCGTCGGCACCAGGCCCCGGCCAAACAGCATCTGCCAGTAGCGGTTCACCGCGACGCGCGACGTCAGCGGGTGGTCCGGATCGACCAGCCACTTCGCCAGGTCAAGCCGCGTCGCGTTCGCGCCCGCGACGTCCGGTTCCATCGGCGGCAAGACGCCCGGCACGCCGGGGCTCACCGGGCGGTCCTTGTCCGGCTGGTCGTACTGCCCGCGTGTCAAGACGTACGTCTGACGCGGGCCCTGCTCCTTCATCACCATGACCGACGACTGCCCGGCCTTGAGGTCCTTTTCAAGCACGGCGATCTCACGCTTGATCGTCGAGACGTGCCGGTCCCACAAAGGGTTCACCGTCGGTTTGAACACCGCGTTGATCGCCTGCCACTGCGCGTCGGTGCGCTCGCCGGCGGGTGTCTTGAGCGCGGCGGCGAGTTCGCCCTCTGCCGATGCGATCACGCGCTGTTCCCATGCCGCACGCTCCTCGACCAACTCGGGCGGGTGGACGAGGTATCGCTCGAGCGTCGCGATGCGCTGCTCGACGTCACGCTTCCACGTCGCGTTGTCCGTGATCGGCCCGTCCATGCGGATGACCGGCGGGGTGTTGTCATTGGTCGCGCCTTTGCCCGGCTCGTGGGCCGTGTCGAAGAACGCGTACATCTGGTAGTACTCGTCCATCGAGATCGGGTCGTACTTGTGGTCGTGGCACTGCGCGCACTGCATCGTCAGGCCCATGAACACCGTCGAGACCGTGTCCACCTTGTCGGCGATGTAGATGACCCGATACTCCGCGGGGATTGTGCCGCCCTCGTGCGTATTCATGCTGTTGCGCAGGAAGCCGGTCGCGAGCTTGTCGCTCTGCGTCGAGCCGGGCAGCAGGTCGCCGGCGAGCTGCTTGATGACGAACTGGTCGTAGGGCAGGTTGCGGTTGAATGCGTCGATCACCCACTCCCGCCACAGCCACATGTCGCGGTGGTCGTCGATGGAGAACCCGTTGGTGTCGGCGTAGCGCGCGGCGTCGAGCCAGGGCAAGGCCATGCGCTCGCCGAACCGCGGTGAGGCGAGCAGGCGGTCTACGGCCTTTTCGTAGGCGTCGTCGCTCTCGTCGGCGAGGAACGCGTCGAGTTCCTCGGCGGTCGGCGGCAGGCCGGTCAGGTCCAGCGTCAGCCGGCGGAGCAGCGTCGGCTTGTCCGCCTCGCGGCTGGGCTCGATACGCTTCGCTTCGAGATGCGCCAGCACGAACGGGTCGATCGCGTTGCGCACCCACTGTTGGTTGCGGACCTCGGGCAACGCCGGGCGCTTGGGCGTGATGAACGACCAGTGCGATTCGTACTTCGCGCCTTCTTTGATCCAGCGCTCGATGAGCTTCTTTTCTTCGTCCGTAAGCGTGAGCTTGGATTTGGGCGGGGGCATGACCAGGCGCGACTTGGTCGAGTGGATGCGCGAGACGACTTCGCTGGCCTCCGGGTCGCCGGGCACGATGGCGAAGTAGGCGCCCTCGTAGTTCTCGCCGTTGTCCGGCGTGTCGAGCCGGAGGTCGGCGGCGCGGTGCTCGTTGTCCGGGCCGTGGCAGGAAAAGCACTTGTCCGAGAGGATCGGGCGGATGTCGCGGTTGTAGCTCAGCGGCTCGGCGGGCGGGGCCGGCGCGTTGTTCACCGCGGCGATGTCTTGGCGAACCGGCGGGCTCGACGCCTGCTGGTCGCTGCCGGCGAGCGGGCCGGCCGCAAGCGCACCGACAAGGGCGCACAGCGTGACGCCCGCAGTCGCCGACAGGCGCGAGCCCGCCCAACGGCCGCGTCGGGGCATGTAGCGTTCGGCAGCGATCCAACCCATGGTCAACACCTTCGTCGCGTGTGATGTAGTCCTGCTTCGATGGAGAATAATACCACGCCGAGGCCTGTAAATCCGGCAACTGTCTGCGATCATTGACCGAGGCGGTGTCGCACGCGGCGCGAGCGACGGTCGGATGGACGACGGGCGGTGTCACGGGGGTGTTACGCTTGGCGATCAGATCCGCAAGCAGGCGATGACGAACCGCTTCGGGAAGAATCAACTGCACCCACCCGGTCGTGACATGGTTCGCGTTGGCTGGGTTTTCTTTGGCACAAGCAAGCAAGACGAAGACCGGGCGGCGCGGGGTCGCGCCGCCCGGTGGTAACAGGCCGTTGCGTGGTCGATTCAAGCTCGTCGCCGACGGGCGATCAGCAGCCCGCCGAGGCCGATGAGCGCGAGGCTGGTCGGCTCGGGCACGCTGGCCGGGCCGAGCGGGCCGGTGTAGCCGGAGAACGCGGTGCCGAGGTCGCTGTCATCGACGTCGCCGTCGCCGTCGGTGTCGCCGTCGGCCGCGGTCTTGCCGCCGGTGTTGGGCGGGAGTGGGCCGGTGTAGTTGGAGAACGCGGTGCCGAGGTCGCTGTCGTCGATATCGCCGTCGCCGTCGGTGTCGCCGGGCAGTGAGGCGGTGTTCTGGGCGTCGAGTGAGAAGTTGGTGATGCTGGCGGTGAAGCCGGGGTTGGAGCGGGCGAAGCCGACCGAGTCGATCGCTTCATCGGCGAGCGGCTTGGCCGAGACGATCTCGGTGTAGGTCGCGTCGGCGGCGAGTTTGGCGAACCAGGTCGCGGTCCAGTTGCCCGCGCCGTTGGAGGTGTCGAGCACGATGCGGTAGTCGATGTCGGCCCCGAACATGCCGGCGAGCGTTGCGTCAGACCAGTCGATCCCGCCGGTGTTGCCCTGCGTGCCGCTGGCGGCGGTGCCGAGGAAGGCCCGGCTTGGCCCGCCCGCCGAGGCGTCGGCGCGCATAAACACCCACGCGATGCCGTTGACGTCGCCGGACACGAAACGCGAATTGGTGTTGACCTGGTCCGATTGGCCGTTGACAAAGCCGACGGCGAGCCAGTCGTTCTCCACCGGTGTCGCGGCGTTCGCGGTAGCGGTAAAGTTACGGAACGACGCGTCAAGCGTGTAGATAAATCCTTGCTGCGGCGTGAACGCGAGCGTCGCGCTCGAGCCGGCAAAGTCATCGACCAGGCCGTCGGCGTCGAACGATTCACCGGCGACCCATGTCTCGGCGCCCGGCGCGACGTCGGGCGCGAGCCCGTTGAGGTCCACGCCGACCGCGCCGTCGAAGTTGTCCGAGAAGAGCGTGGTCGCCCGCGCTTGCCCCGTCGTTAGAGCACAGCTCACGAGCGCGAGCGTCGCGAATCCAAAGGCTTTTTTCGTTTTCATCCTGCCATCCCTTTCGAAAAAGTGTTGATGATCAATTCGAGCCGAATTGAACGCTTGATTCATGGTGTGCCGGCCTCGACTAGCACGCGCAGCTGGTCGATGGCTTCGCCGCTGAACAGTTCGAGTGTCAGCGTCCGTCGGTCTTCACTGATCTCGACCCGGTCGCGCAGCCCCGTGGCGGACGACGCTTCGAGGCCGCTTGGATCGAAGCCGTCGGGACGCGAGGCCGCGTCCGCGCTGCCGTAGCGGAGGCCCGGCAGGCCGAGCGCCGCGTGTGATTGCTTGAGATGTTCGCTGGTCGCTATCACGGCGAGGATCGGCCGATCGAAACGGATCGTCGCCTGGTATCGCTGGCTCTGTTCGCCCGCCGGTTGGCCGAGCGGGTCGGCGTGGATGAAGTAGCTGTCGAGCAATACCCCGGCGGGGAGCAGCGACGACAAGCCAGCGAACGCGTTGTACTCGCCGGGCTCGGCGAGGGTCACCGCGGTATCCGAAAGCAGGCGAACGGCGGTACGCTCGGGGAAGAGTTGGATCGTGTTCAACTCGGCGTGCCCCGCGCGCAGGTCCGGATGGATCGCGGGATTGAACAAGGCGTCGCCCGAAACCTGCGGCGGGTTGTTGATCGCCGACCAGTCGGCCACAAAACGCAGGGCGCGTGTATCGACCGAGGGATCGACTTTGCCAGAGCGTGCGTCGATCCCCGCGGATTGCCCGGCGATCAATCGCGTGCCTTGGTCGGACGCGTCGCTTGCGCGGGCGTGGGCGCGGACCTCGCCCTCGATGACACGCAGCAGCGTCTGTCCGTCGTACGCCACGCCGAAGCGTGTGCCGACATCGATAATCCGTGCGTCGCGCGTCTCGATGGTCAGCCCTCGGCTCTCGGGCGTCGGGCAGATGCCGACGAGCTTGCCGCGGTGCAGGCGCAGCGTGTGCTTATTCGCGAGCGGTTCGAGCGTACAAGGCGCTTCGAGGATCGCCTTGGCCCCGGTGGGCGTCGTGAACTCGGCGAAGCCCGCCATGAGCGTGACTCGCTGGCCGGCGCGGACCGCGTGGTCGATCTCCAGCCGCTGCGGCACGCCATCGACCAGCCAACGCGCGCCCCGCTCGGCGGTCAGCTGCATGGCCGCGGGCTCGGGTTCGATGACCGCGCCCTGAGGCGACGCGGTCGTTCGGGGTGCCTGGTCGTGACCGGGCACGAGCACCGCCACCAACGCCGCGGCCAGCACCAGCGCCGCGGCGACCGTGGCCGGCAGCAGCCAGCGGCGCGGCGCGGGGGCACGCCGATCATCGCGTTCAAGCCGGATGATCGGCGCGGCATCCGATCCCGCCCACAAAGACGACAGCGCCGACTCGAACGCCTCGCCGGGGTCGTGCTGCGAGGCCCGCAGCAGCGCCACCCGCTCGTTGTGCCTGAGCGTCTGTGACACCGCGCGGTCCAGCATCGCCAACTCGACGAATCGATCCAGCACCGCCGGGTCGCGCCGCATCGCTTGCCAAAGCAGGTCAAACTCGTCCCGGCCGATCTGCCCGTCGAGGTAGCGGTTGATCCAGTCGTCGATTCGGTCCAGTGTCGGCTCGGTCACCCCGCGCCCCCCATCGACTTGGCATACTCACGCTTCACGCATTCGGCCAGCGCCTTGCGCGAGCGGTGCAGGCTGTTGGCGACGCCCGCGACCGTCCGGCCCGTGGCGGCGCTGATGCGCTGGTAATCCATGCCCTGCATGTACCGCATCCGGATCATCTGCATCGCGTGGCTCGCGAGTTTTTCCATACAGCGCTTCAACGCGTCGCTGCGGAACTGGATCGCCTCGGCCTGCGACTCCATCCGCTCGCCGATCTGGTTCAACAGTTCACCGTCGAAGACCAGCCGGTCCTTGCCGTGCTCGCGGTAGTAGCGCAAGAGCTTGTGCCGGGCGATGCCCATCGCCCAGGGCAGGAACGGCCGGTCCGCGTCGTACTGATCAAACGACACGGCGACCGCGAGCGCGGTCTCCTGCAACAGGTCCTCGGCGTGCTGGACATCACGCACCGCCGAGCCGATATACGCCGCGATCACCGGCTGGGCCTTGAGCCAGACCATCGTGAGCTGGACCCGGCTCTGCCGGTCCGGGTCGTTGTCACGGGTAGGGTTCTGATGCATAGCGCCGCCCCATTACGAGCATTCATAAAGCATGTCACACTTGTACTTGCCAATTCGGTGCAAGGAATACCGCGCGACGTGCATAAATATTACGCATAACCTTTGATACCGCCGCTCAAACGAGATCGCAGCGAGGCGCATCCCCACGCGACGATCAAGCCGGGCAGGTGGGGCAGTCTGAAAGTCGTTCCAATTGGGATAGGCCTCCAGCCTGGCCCAGCAAATCGAACCGCCCCACTGCCCGCACCGACAACCGTTAAACCATTCGGCGTGAACGTTGCTGAACGCAAAGAAAGGTGATGGTCATTGACGGCCGGCGTGTGACGAACGGCTTGTGCTGCAGCGCTGCGCTTGCAGCACCGCTCCACACCGACTCACAACCAGGGAAGAGAAATTGTCACGCCCGAATCACGATCTCGGCCGACTCGGCCGGTGGTACCGCTCTGTCCCCGGCGACGTCGCCACGCTCAAGTACGACGTCGAGGGCGAGCCAATCGCCTCCGCCCAGACCCTCGACGCACGCCCGGCCGACCGGGCCGACATCACGTTCGACCTGACCGGCGTGGACCTCGGCCTGTCGTACCGCTTCGAGCTGGTCGTGACCGACTCGGCCGGCGAAACCCAGACGTTAGACGGCCCGCTCGACTGGACCGCGCCGACAGTCACGATCGACGCCGTCACGCCCCAGCCCGCGACGTCGCAGCCCGCCGCGCTGACCATCCGGTTCAGCGCGCCCGTGTTCGGCTTCGACCTCGGCGACCTGAGCATCCTCAAAGACAACGCGCCGGTCGAATGGGTCGGCGGCTCGCTGACCAGCACCGACGCGCAGACCTCGCAACTCACGGGCCTCGACGCGCTGGGCAACGAGCCCGCTGCATACCGCGTCGAACTCGCCGTGCCCGGCTCGGTCGTCACCGACCTCGCGGGCAACGCGCTGTCCACTAGCGCCACCGAGGCGTGGGCCGTCACCCTGCCCGCCGACACCGACGGCGACGGCGACATCGACGACGCCGACCTGGGCACCGCCTTTGCCAACGACACCGGCCCCATGACGCCCATCGCCGACCCGACCGCCACCCAACTGCTCGCCGCCTGGTCACAACTCAGCCAATAACGCACCACCCCGCAAACGACCAACACGTTCAACCTGTTCCAACTCGACGAAGATGAGTCAGAACAACCGCTGCCCGACTACGTCGGCCTGAGTAACCGGCTGCTGACCAGAGCGATCGGATAAGCAAGGCGCGACTGGGCAAGCGCATCCAACCCAGGCGACGGCGACGCCCTCAGGCTTCCAGCGGGAAGCGCATCATCACCGTCGAACCCAACGGCGGGTACTTCATCTGCAGGCGGATGCCGCGGAACCGGCCGAGGTCCCAGCCGGTTTGTTGGCCGACGTAAGCGAACAGGTCCGCGTAGCCGGGCACGAGCGCGGTGGCGACGGCCGGGGGTTTGCCGGCGATGCGGACCGGCTCGAGCGCGATCGGCAAGACCGACTGGTCCTGCGGCTCGAGCACGGTGTCGCCTTGCGAGAAGATCTTGGCGAAGACCATGGCCTGCGCCTGCTCGAGCGTGGCGATGTCTTCGTGCATAAACAGGTCGAAGACCAGGTATTGGCAAGGCGTGGTGATCGCGACGCCGAACTCCTCGTAGGTGCGTGCCGGGGCGCTGAAGCGCGGCGCGAAGGCGCTCTTGCGGTGGCCGCGGACGATGTCGATCGCGTTGAGGTTGCCGATCGGCCCGGGTTCGAGGATGCACTCCAACCCCGTGGGCGAGTCCTGCATGACCAGCGTCGAGCCGTTCTGGTTCGAGAACTGGTCGAGCAGGCCAACACTCGTCGGCGTCTTCACGCTGCCGTCGAGCGGCTGCCAGGCGTGCGGGTCCAGTTCGTGGTCGCCCCCGCCCCACGTGACCAGCCTGAAGATCGGCCAGCGCACCGAGGCACGCAGTCGCCGCAGCGCGGTGAAGCTCGACACCGTCGCGCTGTCGAGCATCGACGGGTCGTCGGCGTTGGGCGCGAGGAAGATCGACGACAGCCGGGTCTTCGCCTGGATGCCGTACACCCCGCTATTGCCGCGGAACGAAAGCTTGCGGCTCAGCTCCAACCCGTCGGCCTTGCGGTTGCCCATGCTGTCTAGAAGAAGCTCGAGGTCCGACCGGTCGCCGACGTGGACCTCGACCGCGTGGTCGAACGAACGCACCGCGTCGCGCACGCGGTTGATCTTCTCGGTGGTCGCGCCGTGCTTGCTGACCGCCTTGAGCATGCGCTCGAGCGAGCTGGTCCCGGGCACGTGCACCGCGGCCTCCAGCGGTTGGTCGGCCTGGAGCAGCTTGGCGATGTTCCACGTCAGCGTCTTATTGATCCCGAACTGCCGGGCCGCGTCCTGCGGGCGGTGCGGGTCGGCCTGGATGCTGTCGTACAGGTCGATCAACGCCGCGCTGAGCGAGGTCACGGCGGCGGAGCAGTCGTCTTCGAAAGCGGTGTGCACGCGGGGTTCCGTCCTGGTTTGCGAAGTGCGTCGCGGCAAGCTTAACAGCCCGATGTACGCTTGAAAAGCCCGACCGATTATTTTAATGATTTTCCAATTGGAAACTTGACAGGGCCTTTCACTTCACTATTATCGCCGTCATAAGTATTGAATCAAAACGAACTTAACTACTTATAGTTATTCTTCGGTACGGCCAGCATAAGGCCGCGCAATGCCGCCGAATCCGTGAGACTTTTCAAGGCCTAGCCAACCGCGACGCCGAGCCCAAACACCATGCAAAAACAAGCCCGCACCACCGCCGTTCTCCTTGGTTCGCTCACCGCAGCGGTCGCCGGCATCTCGGCTACGCCGGCCGCCGCGATCGGCTTTGGCGACTTCAATTTCACCGCGAACTACCTGCCGACCGACGCCGCGATGGGCGGCGACGTGGTCGTCGGCATCGACGCGGTGCCCAACGTTTTCGGCGCGCTTTCGTTTCTCGACACATTCGTGCTTGACGTCCCCGGCAACACCTTCACCGGGGTGGGACTGAACATATCAGGCGGAGCCGGCAGCAATCCCGAAATCTCGCACAACGGCACGGTGATCAGCGGCGATACCCTCTCGCCCGACTTCGGCGGCGACCCGAATACCACCTCCGACGGCCCGTTCGACACCGCGGGCGTTTGGAAGCAGACCCCCGGCCAACCCGTCGGCACCGGCACGCTGACCGATCTGCTCGCGATCGACTCGCCCCTGGATAGCGAGGCCTACAAAAACTACGTCCTGAACGTCTCGCCGCCCTCGTCCTTCGACCGCAACCTCGGCGGGGCGTTCGGCGTCTCGGGCGACGGCAACACGGTCGTCGGCAACTACTTCCGCAAAGGCACGCCCGGCGACAACGGCGGCATGCCCGCGACCTACGACCTCGCCGCAGGCACCACCACCGCGCTCAACCCCGGCACCACGCCCGACGACGACCGCGGCTACGTCCTGGGCGCAGACTTCGACGGTGACGTCGTCGTCGGCTTCGTCGACAACCCGTTCATCCCCACCGTCTGGGTCAACGGCGTGCAGACCGAACTGACCCACCCCGACGGCAGCACCGGCCGGGCCATCGCGGTCAGCGACGACGGCACGCGCATCGCCGGCTACCAGCGCCAGGTCGCGCCCGACACGTCGCTCAACACCCAGGGGCAGGTGCTCTGGCGTTACCTCGACGGCAACGACACCTGGCAGCGGGTCAACCTCGGCCGGCTGCCGGGCATGACCGACGGCCTGGCAGAAGCCTACGGCATCAGCGGCGACGGCGAGGTCGTCGTTGGCTGGGACTGGGAGAACACGCTGATCCAGGGCGGCGGGATCGCGGGCTCGGGCGACACCGGCCAGGGCACCTTCTGGACCGAGCACACCGGCTTGGTCAACATCGAAGACTTCCTCGCCGCACGCGGTTTCGACCCCGCGTCTATCGGCGTCGAGATCGCCATGCTCACCGGCATCTCGCCCGACGGCGGCACCCTCCTTGCATGGGCGTTCACCGGCAACACCATCAACGATATCACCGGGCTGGTCATCGATGTCAGCGCCACCCCGCTCAACCCCACGCCCAGCCAGGCCCTGCTCGACACCGCCACCGCCAACCTCGGGCTCGCCGCGCCTTACGTCGGCGACAACTACTTCGGCGACTGGACGCAAGACGGCCAAGTCACCGCCGAAGACATCAACAAACTCGGCTACCTCATCAACGGCGGCGTCGGCGACACCGACTTCGACGGCGATATCGACGACTCGGACCTGGGCACCGCCTTCTCGAACTACACCGGGCCGACCGGGTTCATGGGCATGGGCCTGGCCCAGGGCGATACCGACGGCGACGGCGACATCGACGACTCGGACCTCGGCACCGCCTTCTCGAATTACACCGGGCCGCTGTCGCCCACCAGCGTCCCCGAGCCCGGAACGATCGCGCTGCTGGCTCTCGGCGGGCTCGGCGTCGCGATGCGTCGGCGTCGCCACCACTCGCTCTGACACAATCCAACCCCACCGGCTGAAGCCGGGCACAACGCCTGCAACGCAAACACTATTCGGAGAAATAAGATGAAACGCATCCGCACACTCGCACTCGCCGCCATCTGTTCGTTCACCGCCGCCACCGCCTCCGCCGACGTCCTCTGGGACCAGCGCGGCTTCACTACGACCTCCGGCGGCGCTTGGAACTTCTCCGACCCGACGCCGACGGACATCTTCCTCAACGAGTGGTTCGCGGTCGCGGACATCAGCGTCGGCGGCGCCGGCTGGGACGTCGATTCGGTCACGACCTACCACCGCTGGAACCGCGACGATTTCAGCGCGACGATGACCCAGGCCTACCTGCACGTGTTCCCGAAGACCGGCACGCTGCCGACCGCCGGCGACATCCCCTCGGCCAGCACCGTCGTCCCGATCGCCGCGGTCGCCGGCCCGGTCGACGGCCAGATCGTGCACTCGGTCACCGCCTCGGGCCTGGGCCTGAGCCTCGCCGCCGGCGATTATTGGATCGGCCTGACCCCGTTCTACGACGTCGCCAACTTCCGCAGCCCGCCCCCGCCGACCGCCCACCTCGCCTCCAGCGTGGTCGGCGACCCGTCCGGCCTGTTCGTCACCGACGCGATCAACGACCCCAACCCCTTCGCGTTCATCGTACCCTCGGCCCAAGACCAGTGGGTCGTGCTCGAAGAAGGCGCGACCGGCAACGACTTCGACATCGCCATCACCATCCAGGGCACGCAGGTCCCCGAGCCTACATCGCTCGCCCTGCTCGGCCTCGGCGGCCTGCTCGCCGCCCGTCGCCGACGTGCGTGATGCGTTTTGCCGCGTCCGTTTCGCCGCGTCCGCTGAAGCATGATTGACGAAACAAACCACCGCCTACCTCACACCCCTTGGAGAAAAGGACCATCATGACCAAGACCCTCTCGACTACTGCTCTGCTCGCCGTGTTGACCTGCTCGGCCGGCGCCGTCACGCTCTACGAAAACCCCTCGGCCGGCGGCGGCACGCCCGGCAACAACCTCGTCTCGCCCTCGCTTTCCGCTTTGCGTCACTACGGCCTGACCAAGGTCGTCGTCGGCGGCGGTGGCTGGGACGTGGACCGCGTCTCGATGCTCCAACCGACCGCGAGCGGCGCGGCGCTCGGCGCGCTCTCGGCCGACCTGCACCTGCACATCGTCCCCGACGCGGACCTCGCGACCTTCGACCCGACCCTGCTCGGCGACGTCGTCAGCGGCGCAGAGACCGACAACGAGGTACTCTCGACCAGCAGCTTCTTCGCCGCAGGCGTCACCCGCTTCACCGCCGACCCCGCCGCCGACATCTCCCTCGCCCCCGGCACCTACTGGGTCGGCGTCACCCCGATCCTCGACAACCTCTCGGCGTTCGGCACCGGCTGGCAGTTCGCGTTCTCCGGCACCAACCCCGCCGACTCGGCCCACTACGCCGAAACCGGCGCCTCGACCGGCACCAGCACGACCCCCAGCACGACCGGCGTCTGGGAAGTCAAGAACCAAAACGGCTACGCCTTGACCATCGAAGGCACCCAGGTCCCCGAGCCGACCTCGCTCGCCCTGCTCGGCCTCGGCGGCCTGCTCGCCGCCCGCCGTCGACGCGGCTGAGACCCGCGAACACCGCCAACGCGGTGCAAACAGACCCCCGGAAACCTCGCCGGCATCTTGAAGGTGCCGGCGGGGATTCAAGAGCCCGACGCCCGCCTACACTTTGCTCGACAAACACAAGCAACCGCTTCGCAAACGGCCCGCAACACGGATCGCCCCCGACACGAGCCACCTACATGAATCAGCCCGGCAACACCAAGCACGGCTTCACCCTGATCGAACTGCTCGTGGTGATCTCGATCATCGCGCTGCTCATCGCCCTGCTCCTGCCCGCGCTGGGCAAGGCCCGAGAGTCGGCCCGCGAAGTCCAGTGCCGGTCCAACCTCAAGCAGATTGCGATCGCGTCGGACGCCTATACGGTTGACAACAACGATATGCCCGCACCCGAGATCACCAGCGGCGGCAACGCTGGGACCTATGGCGGCGGGCTGTTCCCCTGGCACGCCTCAACAAGCTTCGGCGGCAAGAGCGCCAAGGCCGGTGAAGTTAGCAGCAACATGGTCGAGTGGGTCCAGTCCCATGACCGCCCGCTCAACCCTTACGTCCTCAACGGCAGGCCACCGATCGACAACGGCGAGGGCCGCACCGAAGTCCCCGTCTTCGCATGCCCGTCCGACGCCGAAGGCGACGGCAGCCCGTTCGACAACCTCTTCAGAGGCATGAACCCCGACGACTCGGCCTACGGCGTCATGGGCAACAGCTACGGCGACATCGGCGGCCTCGCCCTCCACGACCCACGGCTCATCATCCCCCAATCGATCAGCGACAACAAAAAAGCACGTGTTCGGCTGCTGCGACACCTCAAAGAGACAGGCAGCTCGTCCGACGTCGTCTACTACGCCGAAGTCATGTTCACTTACGGCTACGCCCGACGCGACGCTTCCAAAGGCCTGCCCACCGACAGCTTCCACGGCGACCCCGGTCAGCACCGCGTCGCCTTCATGGACGGCCACGTCGACGCGGTCGAACAGGACCAGCGATCGCTCCGCTTCCGCACCGTTTTCGGCAACGGCAAGCTACTCAAACCTATCCAAGGCAGCGACGCGTGGTCGATCTACACCGACCCACGCCCCTACCCGCTGGACTGATGCTCGCGTTTGCAGCGTGGAAGCCCGGCAATAGTACTAGATATCAAAAAAAGACAAGGGCTCACGCCACCGTGAGCCCTTGTCTTTGTCGGAATAGCGGGGGCAGGATTCGAACCTGCGACCTCCGGGTTATGAGATTTTGGCTCTCAAAACCCACTAGCCAAGTGAACTCAGTAACTTACGCTGAATTCAGCCGGTTACGACGCCGGCCGATCAACTTGTCAGCCCTACCATTTACCTCATATCGCGCATGTTTTCAAGCGTTTTGTGTACAGGCTTGTGTACAGTTTGCTGGCTACATTGCTAGATACAGCTGTAGGGGTCTCAAACCCAACGCTCCTCTGCCGCTAGTCTTAGTCCAGATTCAATTCGGCCGAGCAAGCGGTCGTTAGTCTGCAGGGCCCTACAGCACAGGGAATAAGAAGCATAGTTCAGATCTAATAGTTGGTTTAGGAGTCTATCAGCATTGTCGCCTTCACCGAGTCGCCGAGGCTGGGCTCGAAGAAATAAGGCAAAAGCGAGTTGTGCGCCATAATAGAATCTCGTGAATGTAGGGTTTTCTACAAGTTGCTCAGCGGCTTGTCTGGCATAGCCGGTATTCGGATTCGTCATTGCTTCTATTAGTATCCGATCCAACTGTGGGCTTAGGGCTGCACGACCAATATTGTCGAGTGGCGCGTCTCGATCGAGGTTCAATCCCTCAAATAACTGAACGCGCGCGGGCTCATCAACAAGATCCCACCAAACATCTGCGAGTTGTCTCATCAGCTGAAAATTTTCATTCGCGTGAAGTGCGCCACCGGGACCTGACAGAGATGCTGCCTGTTCTTGGAATCTCGGACCGATTTCTTGAAGGCGTTGTAGATTATCCTGGCTGACTTCTAAAACTAGTTGACGATGGTTGTCAGTCATGGCCTGATCAATCACTGTTGCTGCACGCTGACCTGACTCTCTTTCTTCTCGCAACAACTCACCAATTCCCCAAGACATCCATTGGCGGTCTTGAATATCAAACCAATCCCGGAAGTCATTAACCCAATCCTGCGGCCATCTACCTGCCCTGCCGATCTCAAGCATAATCGTGTCGGGCACTAAAAAATCAACGTTAAGCCGATCGGCTTCGGCTCGGGCTTCGATCGCAAGGGGGTTGCGCATCGTATTCTTATCCAAGACCAGTAAGGGCTCTTGTTGGTTTTGAAATGTAGGCCGTCTAATTTCGGGGTTATCACACATAGCTTTGCTTCATGCCAACTAATTGAGGGGTGAAAACTTCGAGCCAACTTCCCACATTGAATCCACCTACAAACTGTATGGGCATAGATTGCAGTTATTTTAGAGAGTGCCTCCAGTCAACCATGCCGTCGCAGCTTTGACAGTCAGGCCGGGGATCGTACCCACTGCACCCAAAATTAGCTTCTTCTTGACTTCAGCGAATGTAATGTCTGATTCTGCGGCAAGGACCTTGTCAAATTCCTTCTTAAACGTCTTCGCCGTGTCTTTCCCATAAAGTTCTTCGATGAGATCGATGAGTTGGTCTGGCTTAACACTAACGATTTCTCGATTGAACGACGTGTCGTGCACCGCCCCCCGCGACTTCATGCGAGCTTGCAGGGCATAGCGGACATATGCGTCCTCAACGATAAAACGAATCGCGCCTTTATTAGCATCAAATTGGGATTGAGCGAGTGCATAAAGCACGCGGCGCTCGATGTAATTAGATTCCTCTGGAGGATACTTCAGTCTCGCCTCATATCGTAAGCTTCGTACTCGCGTCTCGGTAAGCTGAAGCTGGTGGCTCAGTTCGTGGTTGGTTCGATTCGTAAGGTTACCGTGCTTTTGAAGTAGGTGCATCACTAAGATATCGATGTCGCGCTTAGTCATCGCCCCCAAGCCTTGCGCGAGATAGTGATCAAGGAATTCCTTGGAAAACTGATCTCCTGCGTGTTTGGCAATTTCTTCTGGAAGTTTCATTTTGGACATAACACCCCACTCGTAAGAGTCCTGTGGCTGCCCCAGGCGAGGGTCATCAGTGCAATATACGGCGACACACTTGTAGCACACATAGATCGTACCCTACTTCAGCCCAAAGATCTCTTGGGCCCGCCGGCGAGCTGCCTCCCGCTCTCTTGTTCGGCGTGCCGAGAGCACTCTGGCTGGTACTGGCGTTGGATCTTGCGTTGGCCGCATCGCGATGAAATGTTCAAGCCATTCGAGCCGAACGTAGTACCGCCCGCCCACACGAACTGTCTGCAGTCTTCGGCCTTTGAGACCTTTGGTCGCCCAGCGGCGTACGGTGCGGATATGAATGGACTTGCCATGACGTTTTGGCAGCAGCTTGGGTATGTCAATGAGAGGAATCAGGTCGTTCATATGGCCGCTCAGTGAGTCTGTATGCTCTTAGTGGGCTTTCTGCGGATTTTTGCCTTTTGACACTCATAGAGGCCGCCTAGTAAGCCGCTCTGTTGCAGCACCATTCACGACAGCGGGGAGCGGATTCGACATAGGCTGTATATGGAAGAGGTCAACTTAGGGTATCAGGTGTAATATTGGCTCCTGAACTTGGAGATCCGATGAGCCTTACGCACTACTGGCAAAGACCTACCGAACTAGAAGAGCATCCGTTTGCTGGCGCCGTTCGCGACATTGACTGCTTTATCAGGGAATGTGGCATAAAACTAGCGGGATTTGAGGGGCTTGGCGAGGTCATCGTGTCAACTGACCGGATTGTCTTCAACGGTGCCGCCCCAAAATGCTGTGAGCCGTTTGAGGTTGCCCGTGTCGAGTTTGACCGCCGTGGTCGTCCAACTGTTTACTCATATTGCAAGACACAGGGTCTGCCTTACGATCTAGCCGTAAAAGCCGCACTCATTATTTTCAATCACTATTTCAAAGATCAATTTTCAGTCTCCAGCGACTGTCATGATCAAGATTGGGAAAAAGCACGGCAAGCTGTCCACAGTGTGTTGGGGTATGGCAATGAATTTAAGCTAAATGTGGAATAGAATTAGCTTTATGACAAAATGCTTGCGATGGTTTTAGAGGGTGATACGTCGCATGCGTGGCACCACCGCACGAACTGAATTACATCAACCCGTTGGCTTCCACCCTCGACTTTATTCACGTAGCTATGTGACTGCCCAAGACTCTTGCCTAAAGCCCTTTGGGATAGTGCCGCCGCCTCGCGGCAAGCCTTAAGGGCCTTCCGTAGATCGGCATCCAGATGTTGATCAAATAGGCTTGATTCCATGCCTGAGAAGCCCTAAACTGTCCCCTAGTAAGGGACGCGCATTCCGTCTCTCATATAGGGACGCCCAATGCGTCCCTAATTCAGAACCACTAGTATACTGTCTACAGCCCAATGTCCAACACTACACGTCCGTACAAAGTGATTGACCTCTTTTCCGGCGCCGGCGGACTTACGCTTGGGTTTCAGCAGGCCGGTTTCGAGCCGGTACTCGCCGTGGAAAAGGAGAAGGACTTCGCGGACACCTACCGAGCCAACTTCGGCGACCACGTGATTGCTGAAGACATCGCAACAATCGTCGACCAGGGTGGAATCTCGACCAAAGCCGACGTCGTAATCGGTGGCCCGCCTTGCCAGGGATTCTCAAATCTCACAGGCAACAAGGCCAATGACCCTAGACGAGCCATGTGGCGTTTCTTCATGGATGTCGTTGAATCTTCCGGCTGCAAGGTATTTGTGGTCGAGAACGTCCCCAACCTCCTCTCGTCCCCCGAAGGGCACGCAATCATCAATCGGGCGCGGCAGCTAGGCTTCCATGTTAGTGACGACAGCTCCGGCCTTTTGATGGCAAGTCATTTCGGTGTCCCGCAAAATCGCAAACGAGCCATCATCATTGGCAGTAAGCTTGGGCCGCTCTCTCTGCCCGAACCGCTTGGCGTTAAGCGCTCCGTACGTGAGGCATTCACAAAAGGCAATTATCCCGGTGAGGGCCCCATCCCGAGCAAGCCGGATCGAGAGGACGTCCCGCGTGTGCGCCCTGCCGAAGGGGCAGACCTACACATCGCCAGGAACCCGACCAAAATTTCGCGTGAGCGATATCGAACGATCCCCGAAGGCGGCAATCGGTTCGATCTTCAGGAGCGCAGGCCGGACTTGACGCCCGACTGCTGGATACGCAAGACCAAGGGTGGTACTGACCTGTTCGGTCGTTTGCACTGGGACGAGCCCGCTCGGTGCACGATCCGTACCGAGTTCTACAAGCCTGAAAAAGGCCGTTATCTTCACCCTGTCGAGCACCGCCCTATCACGCACTGGGAAGCGGCTCGCATTCAGTCCTTCCCGGACTCGTTTAAATGGTGCGGCACAAAGATCCGGGTCGCCATCCAGATAGGTAACGCCGTACCACCCCTTTTCGCCAAGGCCATTGGTGATCATGTGATGAAACACATGGTCAAGCACCGGCAACGCCCGGTCCGCAAGCCGACCAAGTCTGAAGTTAGGCAGTACCAGCTGGCTTGGCCTAGCAATGACGAGTAAGTGTCCGGCTCGAGATTACTTGCTTCGGCCGTGTGGCTGATATGGTTACGGCATGGTTGACACGCTGAGCAAAGCTGAGCGAAGCCGATTGATGTCGCGAGTTCGGGGCAAAGACACGGAGCCCGAGCTAGTAGTTCGCTCAATGCTGCACAAACTCGGCTACCGCTATCGACTGCATCTCAGTAAATTGCCCGGCAAGCCCGACCTTGTCTTCCCCGGCAGAAAGAAGGTCATCTTTGTCAACGGCTGCTATTGGCATCGCCATACGTGCAGACGGGGAAGGTCCGTCCCCGATTCCAATCGAGAGGTCTGGCTTTCCAAATTCAAAGCCAATAGGGCACGTGACCGAGCGGTTCGTCGGCAACTCAAGAGCATGGGATGGAGCGTTCTGACGGTTTGGCAATGCGAGCTTAAAGATCCCGAATCCGTCATAGAGCGTTGCGTGGAGTTTCTTGAAGTCGAATAGCCTGCTGCCGGCAATCTCTATGTTCGCAGCTGTGGTTTCTTTGGCTCCGGGGGCAAGTAAAGGTACTGGTCCGGGCGCAACGGATTGCCCGTTGCGGGGTCGACGGCCTCCGGCCCGGTCTCGATGATGAAGTCGCTGTTTCGCAATTCTCGGATACGACGTGCATACTCGGATATCCCTGATATAGCACCGAGTTCGTCGCCGTCAATCACTTCGCCGGGATAAGCCGTGAAGTAGGACTTGATTCGCTGCCTAGCGTTTGAGGGGCTTAGCCCCATACTGATCCCCACTGAACGGCCGAGCTCACGCAGTAGTGTTTGAATCTCGACGATCTTACGAGTCATATCGCGTAAAGACCCGTTGCCGCAGAGCCCCTCATACTCTTGGAGCTTTCCGTGGATTTCACTTAGAAGCTGGTCGGGGGTGTTTTCGATTAAGGGGTCATCCATGGCTTATTCTTAACTATGCAGGAGACGGTGTTGTTAAAACCCTCTGACCGAATCGCCGCTCTAATTCAGCAAGCGATTCCGCTTCCGAATTATGCGTTATCACTGCGAGATATGCCTGTGCTCGCGTTGAGCCCACGTAGGCAGCAGCGGCAAAATCATCTGAGCTGATATTGTGAAGGTCTGCCAGGATAACGGCATCGGCCTCAAGGCCTTTAAAGGATTGAATCGTGGCATACTGGACTTGTTCGGTCTTTTGGCTCAGATCCACATAGCCGTCGGTCAATTCTGCTACGCCTCCGATCAAGCCCTCGCGTAGAGAGCTGTTCTCCAGCTTTCGCGTTGAAAGGACGACGATATTTCGGCGGTCGACACCTTGATGGACCAAACCTCCGATGATTTTCGATATGCGTCGCCGTTCATCCTCGGCGTCTTTAACCTCAACCATTTCGTCGATGCCGCCATCAATACGAAGTACGTTCGCCAAGGGCGCCCCTGACAATACGCTAGACCTGACGGCAATCTGCTTGGCGTTACGGCAGTTGATCTTGAGATCAAACTCGGTGGGCCGCGCATCCTTAAACGACCTGAGTCCCTGTGGGGCGATCCCGCCGAATAGATTCTGGTTCGGATCCAAGAACAGTCGCCAGCTGCCGTCCTGTATACCGCCCTCCATCAGCAGGTCCATCACATCCACATAGTCCGGCATCAAGAGGTCTTGTCCTTCATCGATGATGATCGCGTCATACTTAGGTGACTGGCCGTCATTGAGAAGGGCCTTAAGAGCCAGCTCCGGATACGCAACGCGATAGATGTGGTCGCTATCGGCATCCGGAATTTGGTCTACCAAACCCGCAGCTTCTATCAGCTCGCGCATGAGCTGATGGAATCGCTTGACCGTGATCTGGCCGGTGCCTAAGTCCAAGGACTGGAGATACCGCGAGAGCCTGACGTTGAAGCAGGTCAAGAGAACTCGCTTGCCGGACTCGGCAAGCCGTTTCGCTTCCTCGACCGCAATCACGGTCTTCCCGGTACCGGCACCGCCGCGAACAATCACTCGAGTGTTGGACGACAACGCAGCAAGGATTGCCGACTGTTCGGCTGTATAGCGAATCACGTCTGCGTGCAGGGCGTTCAGGGTTGAGCGTAGCGAGGGACGTAGATCAAAGTCCCGCATCATCGCTTTCTGAATCGACTGCCGGTCGGTTGGCGAGAGTTCCTCCGGTTGTCGATTCCAGCGGCGTTTGGTTTCAGCGGTCCAATAGGAAATGGCTCGATCCAAGTATTGCGGCATCTTGGCGTCTGCATCACGATCGTCATAGACAATCTCAGGCTCGATATCAGGCCCGGTGATATCGAAGCGACAGTCCGGTGTAGCGACTAGATATGCGGTCAGTGCGTTTTGTAGCGCAGGAACACGTGTAGATAGAAAGTTGTACAGGGCGGCGGTCGCCGACCCGACTTGGCTGAACGGCGACTCCTTGAGCTCGGATACATTCTTATTCTTGCTCTTGGTATACCACTTTGCGTCCCGTCTCGAAATCGTTCCGCCCTTGACCTCCAGGCAGAATACGCCCGGGGGCCCGATCATCACAAAATCGATTTCTGCCCATGGCTTGCGGTTGTGTGAAGTCATTCCTAGCGAATGCAGGACAACCCACTCATCGTTGAGCTGGTCGCGCAGCCGACCGAACATGATCTTCTCGGCATGGCTGGCGGTGTTTTCGGAGAAATGCTTCGGTAGCATCCGGGCCATCGTTCTGCCTCTATTCGATTAGTTCCTTGAAGATGCCCAGGTCCGGATCCTCAGGCGTGCCTACCAGCGTAGCGCGATCAAGAAATAGATTCATCTCCTCGCAGCTGACCTCCGGTAGCAGAACGCATGCATGACAAGCAGCCAAGTTCAGGGAATCAACTCCCCCTGCATCGGCTTCAATACACAACGGATCGGATGAGCACCAGCTTGCGGTGTTGATTGCAGCAGTAAGGGCGTCCTCTAGTGTTGCCGGCTCCGCCTGGGCAATAATGCCGCCCAGACTTCCGGCCGAATCACTTGTTGCCGTATAAATCATGAAACCCCGCATAGTAGCAGATAGGTAAAGCCGCTCGCGCAATGATGAGGCAGGGTATCCGGCATCAAGCGACCATTGAGCAATGAGGGCGTGGGCAAGGGTATGGATGAGAAGGAACCTGGGGGTAATGTCTCGATCGGGCTCCACCTGCATCCGGGCGCATCGCTCTTCGTATTTACGGTTTATCCGGGCGGCTCGCTCTTGGACGCCCGGCTTCGACTCCCAGGCCTTGAGTCGTTCCTCATTTAACCTTAGGAAAATGCCTTCCCCGATCACCTCGACCCCGGGTAGCCAGCCCTGATCATCGTCGTACAAAGGAGGAGCGTCGAGCGGGATCGTTCCCGGCGGTGGGTTGACGCGCGAAAACGTGCACAACACACGTACCTCGCGAAGGCGCTTGACTTGCATCACAAGATCAAACCACTTCTGAATTATGTCCCCCTGTGGTGGTGCGGGAACACACACGAACTCTTGGTCTTTTGAGACCTCTTTGCTGCCCTTGCATAGGGCCTTGTATTCTTCGTCCTTGAGGTCTTGTTCGATGTTGATCTCTTGGTCTGCCAACTGCTGGCGGTAGCGAATCGCCTCGACTAGATCCTGCGTTGAGAACTGGGACCTTTTCGCAATGGACGCGCCGTTGAGCATATTTGTCAGAAGGGACTCGTCTTTGATGTCTTTTAGGAACTCCCAGTGGGGGGAAATGACTTTCCATGCCACCTCCGACCATGGCGGGATGGAGATGGCCGACTGAGTATGTGAAAACCAGACGTTTGAGGCACCGCGCTGAAGGGTCCGGAGCGATTCTTCGCAGGGCGTCGGGTCGTCATTACACAGCCAGGGCCGCTTGCCTGAACACTTCTTCAGATGGCGCAGTGCATTACTCGCAAAAGCTCCTTCCATTGTGCGGCTTGCACCGCAGCTGCAGGTAATCAGGATATTCTTGAGCGATGCCGTATTCCCGCCGGACTCAATTCTGAGCTGATGGGTCTTCGACTGGGAACTTTGCCCTGCATGGACCCAGTTGAAGTAAGGGAAATCCTCAATGTGGCCTTTCGAGCAGCAAGCCACGAAACGGGACGGAATCACGGGGACGCCGCATCGATTGCATTTGTGGTCGTAGATCGTCGTGAAGCGGTGGTGCTCTTGAAGCAGGTGGCACTCCGGGCAGTAGGCCCATTTGGGAAACCTGACCACGGGAATGTCATTGCCGTCCTCACTGGCCGGCGGTAATACAAACCCCGACACCCGAAGCCTGCGCTCGAGTCTTGGCTCGCGTAGATCCGGTGCCTCCACATCCCAGCGATCCAGCCCGGCCACCATAAATGATTCGTCTTCAAGCGCAACGATCGAGCCCACGCCGTATGTCGTGATCAGCTGGCTGCGTCTAACTTGTCCTTTATTTTTCGGCATATATCAAGCCACCACCTAGAGCTGGTATAGGTTGGATGCCGCGTCGACATCGCGCAGACTCCATAACGTCGGAAAAACACGATTCTCGTTGATATTTTCGTCCGCTGCCCCGGCCAGTAGCGCCCGGTCGGGATTCTGAAAGTCGGAGAATCGGAGGTCGGGTGTTTCGGAGGCGACTCGCTGCCATTGATCAACAATCTCATCGATCTGAGTTGCAGCCAGGTCACGATCTTCGGTTGATTCGGTTACAGCAATGACCCGGTCCAAGATAATCTGTTTCACACCTTCGAGCTGAGAGAGGACTTGTTCAATGTTTCTCGCTGAAGCGTTATCTGTGAGCTGTGGGATGAGGTGCCTCGCCAGGGCGATGAATACGGCATGCAGGCCTCTGTCGCGTGACCGAGCGGAAAACGGCGTCACCGAAGTAGATTCCACCTGCCTGTATAGGGCGGAATGGAAGTAACGGAACGATTCGTAGTGGGAGCGGTCCCTAGACTTCGCACCATTAAACATGACGCCGACCAGGCCCGGATGCTTGCGGCCTACACGGCTGGTCGCCTGGATGTACTCGGAGGTGGACTGGGGTTGGCCCATGACGGCCATGAGGCCTAGCCGATCCACGTCGACACCTACCGAGATCATGTTGGTGGCCAGGATCACATCGATTGCTTCGGGGTCCCGATACTTAAACAGCTCCATCCGCTTGAGGTGGCTTGGGATATCGCCTGAGGGTTCTCGGCTGGTTAATTCGATTCGGTTGTCGATAGGCCGCGGATCCGTGCTGGATAGCGATGCTAGGTACGGAATGCGATCTTCCGCAACGTCGTCTTGGACCTGCATACGTGCGCCGCCTAGAACACGTAAGCTGTTGAAGTATCCGACCAGAGACCAGTATGCGTCTCGTACCTCGTCCTCTGCATCTAAGTCCTGTGCGCCCTGGAGCAGCGCGGCGTAAACACGTACGAGCAGGGTCGTTTGGCTGGTTGCCGGCGCCATCACGCCGAAATACATGCGTGACGCTTTCTTATCGCGTGAAGCCTGTGCGGCGAAAAACGAGTCCGATGCATCCAGGCCGGGTGGCGGGAATTGACGCACTTCACGATTAAACAACCCGCGCCCCTGGCTCTCGGCTCGCCTGATCGTCGCGGTTGAAGCAACGATTTTTGGGCCGATCCCATCCTTGGTGCACAAGATATCAACAGCCGTTTCATATAGGCCGGCCAGGGTGCCGAGTGGGCCCGAGATCAAGTGCAACTCGTCTTGGACGATGAGTTCCGGCGGCTTGGCGGAGGCGGCGCCGCGATTAAACAGGTTCGCGACCTGATCGCGCCATGGGAGGCTTGCGAACTTATCGACTGTCGCGATGATCAGCGTCGGACGCTTCCGGTAAATGTCTTCATCGACTACATAGACCGGGAGCTCTTTCTCAAACTCACAGTCCGGCTGCTTGCATGTAATCACCAACCTCGGGTCATGATTCGCCACGTAATAGTTGCGATGATCTAATGGTTCTCCGCACCATGGGCATCGCCTGAGCTGGACCGGGTTCTTCTTGTCAATCATCTGCGACTGGGCGATCTTTGCGAGCGTTTTCTTGGCATCGGCCAGTTTGTTAGGCGTTGCGCCCTCTCCGACCCAAAGACCGATCGAGATGGGCTCGTCACCGAGCGACCTAGATTGCCTGCGTATCACCTCGCAGGCGCACATCAGCATCGCGGCACGCTCGAACTGCTGAAGCGTAAGAAGCCTAAGGGTATAACGCATGATGACCGTCACCCCGCCGCCCTGTGAGCCGTGACGCATACGACGCAGAAAAATGGTCAAGGCGATGAGGCCCAGGTAGGCCTCAGTTTTGCCGCCACCCGTTGGGAACCAAAGCAGGTCCGACAGCTTTCGGTCCTCCGACCGGGGATCGGCAACACCGCGTAATGCGACCATGATGAAGGCGAGCTGAAACGGGTACCAGCAGTGACGTGCGTCCAAGACCGGTTCGGGGGTCGGCCGGTCGGACCGAAGCCAATCCGAACGGGCCCGTTGAAGAAGCATCGCTTTATTGGCCAGCTGGAATGCCTGCCAAGGCTTGTCATCTGAAGTGTCGGCGAGAACATCGACGCCTGCTCGCATGCGCCCCTGTGCTTCCTTGCATGACTCGATGTGTTCTTCGGCCGTCTTTCGCAATTCCCCCTCAAACTCACTCAGGCGGTTTTCGAGGCCGCCGATCCAGGACTGATACTGGTCACAGAATTGACGCAATGATTGGATAGCGTCGCTTCTGCCTCCTTCGGCCAGCTCTTTCATCGAAAGTCCGCGCATGTCGATCTTGGGGCTATCTGCAAGCAGTAGCTCATATCGCGGCACAAAGGTCGTGCGGATCTCTGATGCATGCTCAGCCTCGGGCTCGCACTCCCAATCCGCGGAACATCCGTGGCCGACAGCAAAGGGCTTGGCATTGCGGTAAAGCAGGCGGTACGAGCGGATGTCCGAGTCTTTGGATTCGTTGCCTCGGCGCGGCCGACCCACAAACGGCTTGATCCCACTCTGCTTAGGAGTAACGACTAGCTTTGGCTGGAAGAATGCGAGTTCATCCCGTCCCCCTGTGGGTGGTGCCGTTTTACTGTTGATCAGAACGAGCGTTATGGAAACGGCACCACTCGCATCCGGCTTGCGGACTCTGGAAAACAGGGTCAAGCCGTCAATGAGCGTTTCCCTGTCCCCCTCTGTCGGGTCCGTGACAGAAATAGTCTTTGAAAAGGGGCCAAGGGCGACACGCCGCCACCCAATCTGACCGTCTTCGTCGAACTTTTCATACCGGCCCGCTTCTGCGACAACGCAGATCTGATCGGCAAGCGCGGGGTCTACGGCAAACGTGATTCCCATAGAGGTCGGGTAGCGTCTGTTCGCCATCGCAACAGGCGGGTCGGGAGGCGTCTCGCCGTCATAGCCCGACTCCGCTTCATCATCAGTGTCAGGATCAATCTGGCCTGAGTCCTGCGGGAATAACACACCGGAGGCATAGCGCGTAATCGGCGGATCTTGTATCTCCTCGTCCACTGAGGCATACCCGACCAGGTCCCGCTCAACATAATCGATCAGTTCTTCTCGAAAAGCGTAATGTGCGTCGAATGGCATGTTGATCCTTGGCAGAGGCTATTAGTCTATCCGCTCAGCATAGCTGCGCTAATCCACTGATGCGTAAACCAAGCCAGAGCCCGGAAGTGCCGACGCCGGCGCGTCGCGACTCCTCCGGGCTACCCGCAACGGTCTCGATTTCAGACACTACTGCACCGTTGATGGTCTCTGGGATCTTGCTTTGCCCTATCAATTTGACGCTCTTGCCGAACGATGCCGAGGTTCTAGCGATCGCTCTGCTTTGATGTCGGACCTGATATAAGGGCCCTTCCTCGGCGCTCTTGAGCAAAGTCAATTCAATCGGATCCCCGGACTGTACGGACTCTTGCAGATAACGTTGGGTGTCAATGAATGAGGGCTCGCCTTCACGTAGCCCATCGGTGTGGATCGATTGATCGATATCTGTCGGCAAGAGCTCTATCGCTTCGGCAAAGCGCCGCTTCCCGCGATATGCAAACCGACACCAACGCCCCGTTGGCTTATGCTTTGCCATTGCCTTCGTGTTCGGATCATTAACCGCGCCCAACCACTGTTTCGCTCTAGTAATTGCGACGTACAAAATCCGCGCTTCTTCGATTGGGGAGCCGGTGATCGATTCGTCGTGTAGCGGCTTCGTTACGAATACTCGGTCGAATTCAAGGCCTTTTGCGCGATGTATCGTTGAAATCATCACACCGGCTTGCGGGACGTCATACAGTTCCTCAGGCAGTGAGCGGTTGCCGATATTTGAAGCAACGGCACGCAAGTCGAGTGAATTCCCGCGCCGTCCGTCTAGGCGTTTCAATCGACGCCAGCGGTGCTCGGCTACTTCAGCATCGCAATACTGGCCAAGTTTCTCAAGCATGACGGCCTTGCTGACTTGGGCGCCCTCACGCCCAAGAACGGCGGCCGCAATCCATGCCGGAGCGGCGCGGTGTGCTGAGCTATCTTTGAGCCTGCAGCGAACACCTTTGGCCTGAAGCAACTGAAAAAAAGCTAAGGCTTGCCCGTTGGTCCTGCAGAGGATGATGTCGGAGCTTGGCGGATTACGCTGCCAGGCGCTAATCACGTAAGAAAGATCGCCCATAGCGGGCAAGCTCAGTACGAACCGTTCAAGGTCTTCATTGACGGTGTCGATATCGGCCGTCGGGTTCTGCAGAAGCGGGCCAAAATGCAGCGCTTCGCGGGGTTTCGGTGTCAGGGCGCGGAAATTACGTGTCAGGGTAATCTCGCATAATTCCGATCCATACCTCGAACGTATGGATTGATAGAGGTCGACCGACGTCATCTCGGAGGCATCACGTGCTTGGTGGTCGTAAATACTTTGGGCCGGATCACCAAACAAAGAGATGCCGCCTTCGGATGCTTGCAGCAAAGCGTCGACGAATGCTGCGCGGGCCCCTACCAAATCCTGAATCTCATCAATAAGTAGGTGCCGGTAGCTCTGGATATGTTGCTTAGTCGCGGGGTTATTTAAAACCGCATCCGTAGCGGATTGGATTCTTTCCTCATAAGACAGCTCCGACCAGGCGTCACTATCCGTCGTCAGAGCAAGCAGATGCGTAGCAAATGAATCAAATGTTTTGGCACCCGAATAAGCGGCCACCCCGTCGGATTCACGTGCACGCCGTTTGACCTCCGATACAGCTGCCCTAGAAAAACTCAAAACGAGTACCTGACTGCCGGGCGCCAGCGCGTGCTGCTCGACCAAGTAAATCAATCGCTGTATGAGCACGAATGTTTTGCCTGTGCCGGCTCCGGCATTGACAAGAATCTTGTCCTCCGGTGCACGCTCGATAGCTGCTCGCTGCTCGGCGGTGGGCTCGGACATTAGTCGGGCCGTTGATTCCATAGATACTCAAACCCCTGGAAAGCGAGCGCATCACCATGCTGGGCAAATGTGTCTTCGATATTGACGATTCGGCACACTTCTTTGCCGCCGTTGAGCGGGCCTCGCAATCCGCGACCGATCATCTGCTGGTAGCGGTTGGGGCTAAAGGTTGGACGAGCAACATAAATCACACGTACTGCAGGGGCATCAAACCCTTGCGTGAGTACGTCGCAGTTCGTGAGAATTTGAATCTCACCTTTACGGAACTTCTCGATAACGTCGCGCCTGACGCCCGGGGCCGTCTCGCCCGATACCGGCGCGGCGGTGCGATCAGCCATCCGTAGCAGTGCGGCCATGGTCTGCGCGTGCTCCACCGAGGCGCAGAAGAGTAAAACAGGCCAGTCCTTCGGCAGTTGGAGGATGTCTTCGAGCAGCGTTCGGTTACGAGCGGTGTCGGTAGCCAAGCGTGCATAAACACTGGACGGAAGGCTCTTGTATTTTTGGAGTTCCGCGAGCTCCGTGCTCTCCAGGGTAACGCTTGTACCGGCGAGCAGCTTATGCTCAACTTGTGATAATACGCCTAGTTCTTGAAGACGAGCATAGGGTTCTTCTCCCAGCCCCCGATCCAGTCTCGTGTGCCCGAAGCGGGCGACAAGGGCTTTGGTTTGCTCGACGCTGTGGCCCCGGAACGGCGTGGCCGTCAAACCCAGTAATGGACACCCCGTTCCCCTCCGCCCGATGGATTGCCATCGCAGAAGCTGCGTATATGCGGGCGTTGTCGCAGTGTGCGCTTCATCAATAACCAGAATCGAGGCGTTTTGGAGCCACTCGTACTCCGTCGTGTCGATGCAGTTTCCCAGTTTTTGAATAGTCGCTACGACAACCTGAGCTCCGTCATCAATCTCGACCACATCGTTGTTGGCCCAGAGCCGCCCGATATTGAGCTCATATGCCCCGCCCATTGCGCGCCAAACTTCGCGCCATGTTTGGACGGCTTGTTCGCAAAGTTCGTCGGACTGAGCTACCCATAGGGCCGGCCCGGTTAAATGGCCATCACGCAGAAGTTCAACGATCGATTGCACGGCTACTCGTGTTTTGCCGGCTCCCGTCGGGAGGGAGAGTAAGCCTCGTCGATCTTCTACATCGCCTACAGCAAGGTGGTGAATCTCGTTTGCGGCTTCCCGTTGATAGGGATGCAGCTCGTTGAGGAGCATCGGACCGTCAATAATGAGGCTGGGTGGGCGACTGGCCCCTCGATAGCCTGCGTATTTCCTATCAAAGCCAAGGCTGCGGACGAACTTAATTGCGTTACGCGAACCGGCCCAAGTCTGTGGTGGCATCAGTCCGGAGCTGCCTAACTCATCCTTATATTCAATCAGCGTGTCGGAGCCGTAAACGGTTAGTGCTAGGTTGGCTATCTGGAGATCATCTAAGCCCCCGTGCTCGGCCTCAACAGCACGGATCAGGCCAACGGGCAGGTGTTTAAGCACATTTTTTGAGCCGATGCATGCGAGAAGCCTGTGCTCGTCGGAAGGCTGTGAGCGGATATCGAGTAGGCGACTCTGGCGTTCCTGCTCGGCATGCTGACCGAGTATTTCCTCGCGCACTTCAGGCCCGAGTTCAAGTCCTAGGCGCTCGTCGATTCGCTCCAAGAGATTCTCAACCCCAAGATCCGAAAGCCAAAGGATACGGTTGCCTTGTTTGACAAAATTCTGGGGCCTAGACCGCTTGCCGCTGTCGGTAATTGTTTCTTCGCGCAGGTCCGAGCATTCAACAACTTCAATTGCGACGAGCTTGTCCGGGTCCGGGGCATGGAATCCCAGCGCAGGGAAGCGATCCAGCAGCGGGATCGGATCGCTTGTAACGATCTTCGAAATCGAGGTCTGGACCTTCTGCTCGGAAGGCTGTAGCCCCCACTCCTCTACGAGCATCGCCGCATCCGAACGATTCGAAACAAGAAGGCAGGGGGTGCCGGCATCGGCTAGCGCCTCAAACTCATTTCGAGCAGCAGTAACCGTGACGTCTTCTGGAGGCAGCCTGTCGTGTCCTTGCTCGATGCGGCAATGAATATTTGCGGGCACCCAATCATCGCTTGATTTGCAAGCAAACGCATAGAAGTCCCCGAGCAGGTCGTCGGCGGCGATTTCTTCCGCTCGGCCGTACGCAACCTCCCAATGGGCTTGTTCGAGCGTTTTGGCGTTATTGCAGATGCCTAGCGCCTCTGCGGCATCACTGTCCTTAAAGGTGACGACGGGGAAAAAACGCCCCCACTTCTTGAGGGCGGGCCCCACACAATCGCCGTGCGGATAGAGGCCTAGTGACGTTTTAATGACGCCCTGATTTAGAATTAGACGAACTTCGGGCGACTCAAAGGTTTTCGCCGGGTAGTTCTTATTTGACTTGTGTCGCATCACCCATTGCGATTTGTGGGCGCCTTGGGCGATCAGAGATTCGATAAATTCAGCCTTGCCCTCATCGCTTAGCTTGGGGAATGATTCCAGTGGGCCGATGTAGCTGGAATTATCGAATACTAAATATCCCATTTGCGGCTTGGGCTGCGAACCCCGACTATCGAGATAACGCTTGGTCATCTCATACTCATATCCGCGATAGATCTCTTCTCTTAATTTGCATCCCGGCTGGGGCTCGGCTGCCAACCCAATCTGACTGAGCACGCCCGTTTCCTGCGCGTGATAATCGATATCAACTGCGACGTCAGCGTCTCTAGAACCATCGGCGGGGACTATATTGCCGGGCAGCAGCGCAAATCTCGCAGGAATAAAATCACCTTCTACGTTGCGAATGCGAATCTGCCTGCCACGCAATAGTCGAATCGCATTTTCTTGCTCAACCAGGCGAACCAATTTCCACATCGCCTCCCAATCACCAATGGTCGAACTGTCGTTCAGTTGCAAGAGTAAGGCTTCGAGCTCAAGCTCTGGTGTTAGTTGACGCAGCCCCAAACGAGTCAAGCAATCGTAAATTTCTTCGTCGTTGTATAGCGTGTGGTGAACCAGTTCGATCTGTGTGCAAACGATGTCGTGATCACCCGGCAAGAAAATCTCGTCGGGGTCGGGGCATACGAGTGCACCGCGACTATCAACCACGATCTCGCAAGAGTTCAATTGATCGCGATGGGGCCGAAGCCCCGGATAGTCGCCCTGTGCAGCCATGTCCGAAAGGACCGCAGCGACCTTGATGCACGGCTTAATCGATTCTAATGATTTTGAGTCGACATCGAGCGCCGACAGCCACTGCTGCAGGGTACTTGCACGAAAACCGATCTCATCCATCAGCATCAAAACTCTGGGGCGTCTTTCGCGGCTTTCAACGGATGGGTGAGCCCAATCTTCCGGGCGCGTAGGGCATTTAGACCAAGCCTCTAACAACTCAACCGGTAATCCTTCCGGGTGCAGCTTTATCTCGTGCGGCCTCCTGAACTTCCCCGTCTGATCGGGTATGGATGGGTGGCTTGCGGCACAACTGTAAATATGATCGCCCAGAATTTTATCTGCCCATCCGCGCGCCTCTCGGCCTCGCGCCGATAGTATGGCTAACGCTCGTCCGGGATCGTCCGGTGTGGCCACTTTATGAAATGACCGAGCAACGAGGTCTGCCGCAACTTCTAAGAGTTCTTCATTGAACTTGCCGAGAAGCAGGCCTGAACGATCGTCATTCGTCTTCCAGGGCGCGTTAAGGATCCCCGAAAGCGTAATCGTTTCGCGAAGCGGGAAAAATGCCCACAGATCTCCGAGGCCCGGCCTTCCGGTTCGCGGCGCCGCCCAGTGGATTGGGATTTCATCTCGATCAGCGAGCTCCCCTGCGTCCTTCTTTGCGGCTTCACTTGGTCGGTGAGTATGTCGGAAAATCATCCACTCCGATTGCTCGCCTCCGTCGTCGAGCAGTAGGACTTGCTCTTTGTCGTTCTGTGTAAGCTTGAGGATTCGCTGAAAATCGGTTGTCTCATCCTCCAGGGTCAAACTCGAAACCTGTGGGCAAAACAGCATGAACTCAGCTGGAAAGTTCTCGATGTCATCGGACAACCATTGGCTATCACCCCGTGTGCGAGGCAGCCGGATGACCGTCGTTGCCCACGTCATGAGGCTCTCCAGGACCTCATCCTCGGCGGCTAGTTCTTCCGAGTCGATTGGCGTTGCGATACGAAGTGTGGGAAAGAGTTTGGCATCAGGGACAACTTCCTTAATGCGTTTAGCTGCCGTGTCCGCGTTAAACGCAAATGATCCACTACGGCTATGAAACTCCGGGCGGTCGCTTACACCCAACACGGACTTGAAACCCAATCCGAAACGGCCGATTTCGTGCCCGCGCTTCGAAGACATGTGCGAATACAGCAGGGCTTCAATGCCTGCGGTGTCAACCGGCGCGCCCTCGTTCGCGCAATACAGATGGGTCTCGGTGAGCTGGACGTGTATGCGGCCCCCCGAAGTGCCCAGCATGGCGTCTGCGCCGTTCTGGATTAGCTCGTAGAGCTGCCTACGTCCGTAAGTTCCCTCGCGTCGAGCTAGTTCGAACTTGGCCTGTTCCGTAACCAACCGCGGATTCACACGATATGACTGCAGTTGTTGTTCGGAGATATCCAGGACGGCTTTAGTAACAGCCCCACTTACCGTGAACTTGGATGTTTGCTCGCCTGCCACGACTCAATTACCCCGTATGAATCAAAATCACTAGACGTCTCTTCCGCTTCTTATGGCGGGTTCCGGCCCATTTGGCCTCCTGCTTAATTTAAATGATCTTAACCCAATCTGTCTGGTCAATCGCGATCCAGGATGTCTAGATCAATCAAATACGGCTACCATGGACTGGGCCGAGACTACACTAAGTCGTTATTTGCACTGGTGAAGCTTGCAATGAAGAGCGAATCTGCTGAATTCAAGCTTATGAGGGAGTGCCGCCATGAAAAAAGCTAAGAGGCGGTCGCGTCCCTCAGCAGATCAAATGATCTCGACATCGCCTCCCCACGCCGTGATTGACGAGGCGTATGAAGCGATGATGGCGTGGCCCTGGCAGCCCTTTCGCGACCGGGCAAGCGCCGTTTCCGAGGCGCGTGACTTCTACGAACGGCATCATCCCGAGGATGCCGACAATCCGCAAGCCATCAACACCTACCTACTGGCTCGGACAAACTGGCTGGAATATTCGGGCGATGCACGCGTTCAGGCGCATTTGGTCAAGGGTATTCAAATGCTTCTTGGGCACAGCACCTGGAGTCCCGATTCGACTGACTGGGATGCTGTCGCTAGTGCTTTGATTGAGCGGGCGGGGGTCGGGGTAGCGGAGTTAGAGTCGATGACGCTGCAACAGTTTAGCCGTCACCTAACTCATTGGTTGGCGGATCAGTCACCGCCTCCTGTAGAAGGCGCGCAGCCATGCGAGCTTGTTTTGTATAAACAAGAAGGCATTGTGGTGGTCGATGGCCAGCGGTACGACCTGACTGCCGCGCAAATCGAGGTGCTGATCGATGTTGCCCTAGCGTATCCCGGAAGGGCGCCCAAACCCGGGACGAAATTCTTCAAGGAACGAAAGCCCAAGAACCTGATTGCAAAGATGCCGCCCGAAATCCGATCGCTGATCTCCTCCAAAGGTGGCCATGGCGGCGGCTACATGTTGATGACCTCCATGCGGCCAAAAATTCTGGATCGCAGCGAATCGTAAATGCCCTTCAAGCGCCCCTGAAGCGCCCGTCGATATATGCGGAGCTCATCGCCATGATTTGGGCATGAACTCCAAAACCCACACTATCGACGACGACCCCCAGATCTACATCTCACCCAAAAACCTCGCGAAACGCTGGACTTGCTCCCGTTCTTCCGTGGACAGGATTGCCTTCCGCAACAAAATCCGACGCGTAATGCTCGGCGAGGGGCACAATGGGATCGTCCGCTACCTCATGGAGGACGTATTGCGTTTCGAGGACCAACGTACGGCGTGATCGGGTTTCCTCACCTCTACCCCCAACGACCCTTTGTGAATACCAACCCTCGCCAGAATGATGCCTCCTCGACAACAACTCGGGCCCGCCCGGCGGATGCAACGCGCAAGTCCCCTCCGCCAGCGGGTGTTGTCGATGACTCACAAGGGCGTGCCGCCGGGCCCGCTCTCGACTCGATTGTGCCGATTCCGACACTGTGCGAACTCGAGGAGGAACTGATCGCTGCCGCGAATCGCTGGGCGTCGCAGTTGCTCATCGGAAGTATGGCTGCCGCCAACGGCCAAACCTCTGCGGCCATCAACGTTCGTATAACTGCAAGCCGACTCGCTCCGCTTGTTCAGACTTCGATGCTTCTGCGTGAAATGCTACCCCCGGAATGGATCAGCGCGGAGACTTGCAAGAACACGGTCGCCTCTGATGCCTCGTTGCACCTCAAATTTCTGAATAATCACGATGCGCCGGAGCCGCCTAACCCAATGCCGGATCGCTGCGAGCCTACACGCTTGTTTTTTCAGGTGACCGACGAGGTCCCCGATCCGCTCGAAGGCGTGCTAGACCTAAGGCTAGACGAGAGCGAAGAACAGACGCGGTTTCTCTGTGAGCGTATTGCTGCTCGCCGGACGCGACCGCCGGGTAACGGGGGAATGGGGCTGGGTCATGACTACCCCCGCATGAGGGCGGCTATCCTGAATCGGACCTATATCCAGGGTGAGCCCCTGCTAGTCAATCCGGTTCGGTTACCCGATAGCGGCCCCTTGCCGAGCCGGATGCCCGAGACGCTGGACCTCATCAACCGCCTGGCCATTGGGGCCACCGCGCTGACCGGCAGGTTGGATGATGATGGGTTCGTGCGCGGCGAGACCGACCTGCCCAGGCAAGTCGCATCCCTGCTGATCCGCGCCGGGGCGGCGCAGCCCGGCCTTGAACTCAGTCCGGGCGTAAATCACTTCTTTGAGCTGGTGCGAGTATTGAACATTCGCTCGGGGGCGCTCAGCGCATTGCAAATCGTCGAGCAGCTCAACTCGACCGAGTTCCAGCAGCAGATTGAGGTCATGGTTGCCGATGGCGAGATCAAGTCGCCGCCGCGCGACCGACCCTGGTCATACCGCGATGTCCTGCGCAAGCTCCACAAGCTCGACTCACGTGGGTACGTCCAGCGCACCGGACCGCGTACCCAGTACACCTGGAGCGTACCGATCCACTACCGCGAAGCGGGCATGGTGAACACCCTCGAATTGCTCGCGTCCCAGACTATTGACAACGGTTGACACACAATGACAGAGTTAGCTGCAAATCGATAGCCCCCTGCAGCAGCAATAGTTAGATCAAAATGAGTGGCCCATTGACGCGTTTGACAACATATCCAACCCGCATCCCGCCTCCCGCCGAAGGCCGGCCACGCCGCCTTGCGCTGATGTTTCAAAGTGCCGACCACCCCGTGATCGCTCGCGTTTTTGAGCTGTTACGTCATGAGGACTACAGCCAAAATTTACTGATCTCGGGACCGTCCGGCTGTGGCAAGGACACGTTGGCGTGCCTGATCGCAGCAAGGCGTTGTTGCCCCGATGCCGCGACCGACGCTGTTGACGCCTGTGGCTACTGCGAGCTCTGCTCTAGGATCTTCTCGGGACGCGGCGTGCCGGACAGCGCGTTCTACAAGGTCTCTGCGGCGAACGAAGACTGGTGGGACCGACTCAGCGAAATCGCACAGACCGTGAACAGCATCACCAATGTCCACCTGGGCAATCCTCGCCCGTTGCCGCCGGTCTTCACGGTCGATGAGGTACATGTCCTGGGCAAAGCCAATCAGACTCGGCTCGCCAACCTGATCGAAGGCCACCCTGCCTGTTTCGTGCTCACCACCAGCGAGCCGGAGGCGCTCATTGTGCCGCTGGTAACCCGGTGTGAGCAGTTAGACATCGGGCAGCTGTCGGAGCAAGCCTTCTGTCGTGGCTTCGGACGCCTGCTTGCAGCCCACCATATCGACTTCGACTCGTCAGTCCCTCGGCTGTTCCACCTCGCGGCCGGTGGTAGCGTTCGAGAGGCCATCCAAAAAGCCTCCACGCTATCCGCCTCGGGCAAGTCCTACTGGGACGAGGCGCTCGTTCGGGGCCATCTCAACCTGGGCAAACGCCATAGACCACCCATCCTCTAAACGGTACCGAGCTTCGTCATGAAGACACTTTTCGACTGGGAGAGCAGCAAACATGTAGCAAAACTGCGCAAAAATACAGTGCGTCGGCCGCCCGATCCGCAAAACTTGCAAGAGCATAGGGGTCGGCTGGTGGTGAGCCTGTACGGCGCGGACTGGATGCTGCGCACCGCGCGTATGGATATCCGGGCGGACTCGGGGGTCGCCCACTGGATTCGGCACAGGAACCTGGACAAACTGCTTGAGTACGACGGTGCCTCGTCGATCGTACGGTACGTCGCAGGTACCAATCAGGTGGTGCGTGATTACAGCGCGGACACGCGATTCCCTTTGCATAACCTCCCGCCGCTCATTAAGCCGCCCGACCATGCCTGGGACCCGCTGGAACAATTGGGCTGGCCGTTGGATCGGCCTTCTACGGTTTTGCCCACGAAACTGATGGAACGGGTCCGTTGGGCCTACCGGTTCCTCGCTCCGGAAGACGACCTGGGGCTCCGCATTGACCGTGACGGGACCGCTTGCGTCAATTCAGACGGGCTGGGCCCGGTGTATCAATCCATGCCGGGATGGCCGGCCATGCGACTGCGCAGTGAGCATCTGGCCTGCCTGATCAAGTTGATCCAAAGTGAGAGTCACAACAAGCGGTCTGGCGTGAATTTCAAACCGGCGAATTCGATTCAAATCACCAAAGCGACCATAGGCACATCTCAAACACCGTATTGGATGTTCTATGCCGACCCGACGCCTGCGTTTCTCGCTGTCCGATGCCGTCAAGAGACCACCCCTGCTTCGTTTGATGTTTCAGGGTGGCGTCATCGCCTGTTGGTCATCAAACAAGAGCACCTCATTGACGTTTGCCGTAGGGTCGTCCGGCCATGGGGGGCATCGACCGTAACTCTTGCCGTCGATTCATCCGCGGGCAAGCACGCGCTGCGGATCGGGACGCCGGACTTTGCGGGTGCGCTGGCATCGGCACCCATCGAGTGCGTTATCGAATCATTGCCGCTGCTACGGGTCGCACAGGGGGCTTTTTGTAAGGCGGTTTCTGCTGTGACGAGCCCTTCAAAGAGGATCGGCTTCTACCTCAATAAAGACCAGACGCGGCTTCGCTTGGCTTCAGTCAACCTGACTGAGCTGCCGGGTTACGGCACGGGGCCCTTCGATAACCATATCTCACGAATCGCTGAAATCGGAATCCAAAAGATCGAGTTGGGCGTGACAGAGCCTGTGCCGGTCCCCGGTGTAATCTCTGCAGAGACGCATTGAACAGGAGCCCTACTATGCCCCACAATCTGGACACGATGATGTACGCCGGTGAAGCCCCATGGCACCACCTCGGGACGCAGCTGGATAACCCCGCCACGGCCGCGGAGGCCATCGTCGCCGCCGGCCTCGACTGGGAAACACAAAAGCAGCCCGTCTATACGGGCGTGAATCGTGACATCCGGCTCAAGGACCGCTATGTCGTCTGCCGCACCGACCGACTGGACCAGAAAGACGGCGGTCAACTCGGACTGGTCGGCAAGAACTACACCCCGCTATCCAATCGTGACGCCTTCGGCTTCCTCGACCCTGTCGTCGGTGAAGGTGCGGCCATTTATCACACCGCAGGATCACTCCGTGGCGGTCGGCGTGTATGGATGCTGGCAAAGCTCCCCGGTCATATCCGAGTCAAAGGGGATGACCTGGTGGACAAGTACGTGCTGTTGTCTACCTCACATGACGGAACATCCTCAGTGAGGATTGGCTACACCCCGGTCCGTGTAGTCTGCCAGAACACGCTGAACCTCGCACTGCGTGGGATGGGTGGTGTCAGTATTCGCCATGGCAAGGAAGTGGCCGACAAAATCAAGCAGGCCCACAAGCTGCTGGGTCTCATGAGCGGGACGTTCGACACGGCCGGAGCCCTCATGCAGCAGATGGCAGAGACGCCTGTCGACTCCATGCAGCTCCGGGACTACTACCTGCGGGTCCTACCTGCACCCAAGGAAGTCGATGAGCAGGAGCGGCTAAAGCACCAGCAGAAGATCGAACGCTGGACCGAGTTGTTCGAGGCCGGCGAAGGCAACCAGATGCCCGGAGTACGTCACACCCTCTGGACCGGCTATAACGCGATCACCCAGTGGGCCGACCGGGAGTCCTATACCAGCCGCAACAGGGAGCCGCTGAACACGATGTGGTTCGGACAAGCTGACCGGATCAAGCGGCGGGCGTTCGAGGTGGCTACTGAAGAGCTGTTCTAACAGTGGGGATTGAGGTCGACAGATAAATCAAGCCACAAACACGTAATGATGAACAAGATCGTTGACGAACTGCTGTCTCGGATGAATGCAGCCCTATTCGTGACACACGACGCGAACAGGGGGCTGGTGTTGCGATTCAAGCAGAAGAACGGCATCGAGGCTCTGGAATCGCTGGGCTGTGGGGTCTTGCTCCAACGTCACTTGTATATGAGCAATGGACCCGCGATGCCCCCAGAGCCGGTGGATGAGCCCGTCTATGACATTACAAAGCCGGAAAAGAACCTCGAGTTGGCCTCGACTTCAACCCTGGTTCGAGTCCTCTATCAGCAGCAGCAACCTTTCGCCATGACGCTCATGGAAAGAGTGCCCCGGCGGGGTGAGCGTTACTTCAGGTACCTCACCGCATGGCAGGGTCCGCCGTTTGTATGTGAGGGCATGACGGCGTTGGCCGTCGGTCGCTTGGCACACCTGGCGAACCACAACTTCAAGCTAACGACCACCGAGTTGCTTGAGCTCGTCCAGAAGAACACCAATCCCGAGAATCCGTGCTCCAGCTGGTGTCGGGGGCTCACTCGCGTCCTCGAAGTCCAACTCTGCAATTCACATGCATGAAGTCAAAGCACGTACTCCCACGGTGCGAGAAGAGTCTGCTCTACAGAGATCCATCAACCGCTCGGGGTGTAACAACAGCGTGCGACCCCCAAGCGATCCCTACGGCCTGCACGAACTGGACCCGAAGCTGCGGATCTCCACCGATGGCCTAAGGGTGTCGTGTGTGGTGAAGGGCTGCCCGCATCAACTCACGCCCCCAAGCCGCAAGGGGCATCGGGGGTCTGTCTGCCCTGCACATGGCATCCGGGTCCACAAGAGCCGGACGTACTCGTACGCCGACTACCGCAGGAACCTCATCATCGATGAGGCGTTCTTTGACCACGAAATCCGACACCACCCCTTCAAGTACGAGTCGCATCGCTTCGGGCTGGAATGTTCGGAGGACGCACTAACCTGGAACGTCTTCCGCAGCTTCCAGCGTCACCGCCAACTCGCGAGGATCGCAGAGCTCATCACCCATATACCGCTGAATCAGGAACCGAGGTTGTTTCTGTGGGGGCTGGAACTCAATCAAGACAACGTGACGCCATGGGATCTACTGATCCATGCCAGAGATCGCTTCGAAGCCGACCTGCCGGTACAGCGACCGAAAACGGAGCCGGACATCGGGCTGTGGGTACCTGGTCAACTGCTGATCCTGATCGAGGCCAAGTTCACCAGCACCAACCCCACGTATCGGATTGACCGGACGAAGCTGCTGGACCTCACGCTCGGTCAGTTGCTCCAGATCTACCAATGGAAAGGGATGCGGCTGCTGTCGCTCGAAGAGGCCCGGAAGCGGGAAGAGATCGCCTATCAACTGTGGAGGAACCTGGTGTTCAGTGAGAACATGGCGAACGCCGATGCGACCTCAACGAAGGCCTATGTCGCCAACCTGGTCAGGGAAGGCTACGAGACCGAGGTCTGTGAACCCATCCTCACCATGATGAATCTCGACCGGCGGGATCGATTCGAGCAGGTGTCTTGGGAGCAGTTGTACCGGATCGCGGCAGAGGCCCGGATGGCAGACTTATGCCGGTACATGGAGCAGAAAGCCGCCCGGCTCAGGCCCGCCTTCAAAATTCCGTAGCACCCCCTGACCACTTTAGTGTCACACCCCTGCACACACAGTACGGCTGTCCAGTGGCAAGGGTACTCACAGGGTGCGTGGTAAACGGCTCAACCGACTACTGCAGATCATCGCGGCCCTGAGAGGCCCGACGTCCTACAACGCGAAGCGTTTGGCGGAGCGATATGGCTGCAGTCGGCGGAACATCTACCGTGACATCGCTGTCCTGGAGTTGGCCGGTGTGCCGGTATTCCATGACCCCGACTACGGTGATGGTGGTGGGTACAGAATCCGCAGCGACTGGTGGTTTCCGAGTGTCTCACTCACTGACCGGGAATGCCTGGACCTGGCTTTACTGACACGTATCGCGGAGAGCCAGTCCATACCTCTGCTGGATGAGGCCGGCGGTGCACGGGACAAGTTGCTGGGTACGCTGCCCCCGAAGCAGCAAGACCTCATCCGGACCGCAAGCGAACTATTCGACGCGATCGGGCTCAACCTGGCGGATCACTCTCATTGTCGTCACTTCATGACCACGATCCAGACGGCATTGCTGACCCAGCGGAAAATCGAGTGTGCTTACCGAAGCCCTCACCAGTCGCGGATCAAGAAACTGGTCCTGCAGCCGAGGCAAGTATTCTTGGCGGCTCAGGCGTGGTACCTGCTGGCATGGGACGACAAAGCAAAAGACAACCGCATCTACAGGGTGGCTCGATTCACCGAGATCAAACTGACGACCAAACCAATCAAGCACAATGAGCCTTGCTCGATCCGTGAAGTGCTGGGCAACGCATGGTCGGTGTACCGGGGCGAACGGGATTACCACGTCGAGGTGTTGTTCCACCCGCCGGCGGCAGAGCAAGTCTCGGAAACCAAGTGGCACCACACACAGAGAATCGAGAAGCTTAAGGATGGGTGTGTGGTGTTCAGGGCCACAGTCAGTGGATTGGAGGAAGTCACCTACTGGGTTCTGGGATGGGGTCCGCTGGCTGAGGTAAAAAAGCCAGTGGAGCTCAGATCAAGGGTTTGCGATGACCTGAAAAAGATGCTTCATCGATATCAATAGAAGGGACGCAAGCATGGCTAGACAAGCAAAGAAGCAGGGTAAACCCAAGAAGCGTCTGTCCTGGAAAGCCCGGCTGGCTGTAGGTGCGATATTCTTCTTGCCACTGTCAGCCCTGCTATTTCTGGCGGCACTCCTGATCCCCTACGCAGGTACTGGCCCGGTAGCCTTCGGCAGCCGAAACGAGTCGGGAGCACGCAGCTACATGGAAGAACAGCTCGATGCGTGGCGTGGCGGTAATGGCACCGATCTGGTCGGCACAACATCTACGCCGGTTCTAGTGAGCTATGAAATCGTAGATATAGAAGAGCGGAGACTTGATGTCTTGATCTACCGGTTCAATGTGCAACTGGAGTTCTCCACTCGGGGCGGTGGACGGCCGGTCGAGTTGCACGGGTTTTTAGCTCGCTGGAATGAATCAGATGGCGTCTGGAAGGTCACAGATGACTCGCGATACATGGCAGTCGGAAGATTCTGATCGGTAAGCTGTGTACTAGTCAGTACAGAATCCTCGGATGCCCCAGCGTTCGTATCAAGGTATTCCGTTCTAATACAAGCCGCTCAGTGGTCGCATATGCCCTCTTAGGACTTTTTGCGGATTTTTGCCTTTCGATCATCATAGATGCTCTGTATCAGGCTTCTCTGTTGGCCACACGTGCACATTAGAGGCCACGAACAGTAGCCATATAATTGCTGGCGTATGCAGTCCATCTCAGGCTCATGCCATCATTCATACAGTACTTAGAGGACGGCGTAAATCACTCACACATTAACCATTCTTTTAGCACTAAAGCGACATTCAATGGGTCGAAAGCTATGAGCAAACTGGTCCATAAAAGCGTCTACATCGAGCCGGAAGTCTGGCGGCGTCTCAAGGTGAACGCGGAGCTTAGCGACCTCCCGCTTCGTGATTACCTTCGTATGTTGATACTGACTGGCCAGCCAACAGGAAACAACGAAGACGCCGATCTACAGAAGGCCGCGGGAACCCACGATTCTGATGTCGAGTGAGTCTCATTTAATCAAAAGTGGCATTGACAAGTGAATGCGAGCTAGCCGTTTGAATGGTTCGTAGTAGAGTAGTCAATGCCAAGATCTAAAACCAATGCGTCTACCAGTAATCTCTCTGTGACACTGCCAAGAAGCGTGCACCGTCAGGCCAAGGTGAACTTCTACCGTACGGGATTGAACATCTCGTTCGGTGCGTATGTTGCATGGTGCCTGGAGCAAGTACCCGAACAACTCAATGATGAAGCAAAATTAGACCTTCGATTGATGGAGCTAAAGACACGATGCCTGATGCCAAGAAAAATCTAAATGACGATCAGTATCCGTCCGACCTTGAGTCTTACCCCGTGTTTTCTGTTGAAGATTCGGGAAGGCTTTGCAGGAAGGCGATTCAAAAGGCGTATAAGCTAGGACTTCCGACGGTCCGCCTCGGGCTACTGTCGACCAGTGAAGAAAAGCGGGGTGATCCGGTAACGGTGCTACTCTGCCGTCCACTATCGAGAAAGAATGGGCACTTCAAGCGATTCGCTAGGGGCGTTACGGAGCATGGCCTTTGGGGTCGGGTCACTAAATGTATTCTCTGTGCGGAGGCCATCAATGTACAGCCGCGGTCGGCCCCAGCAAATAGTTGGATTCTTCGGCTGGTACACCGAGCTTATCACGATGAGCAGCTCACTCGATTCTCAGAACTGCGTGAACTCTTAATGCGAGTGGACGCTGAGCCACTGGAATCCTTTATCCAGTATCCGCCTGGGCCGCTTATCCCGCGTCGGGATAAAGAAGCAACAGAACTTCGTCGTATCAGGGCACAGCTTGAGGAGGTGATGGAGTTGGTGCAGCACATCGACTACGGTGAACTTCATATCGCACGTCATATTCAAGACCCACCGGTCAGGTTTCATGGCTTATACGGCCATGGCAATCTGTACCGGATGATTAGTTGAAGTCAAATGTCCGGATGCTGGCCTTTGGGGCTACGGCAACGGGCTGAAAGACTTCGCCATACACACAGTGCAACACAACCTTAGAGATAAACAAAGCAATATCCAAAGAGACAACAAAGTCAAAGATACTGAAAGCAAAACCAAGCGAAACCATTAGGAAGGACATCGGGAACCAACAGGTTCAGATGAGCACCCCAAGGGTAGCCCTGGTAGACCAGGATATGGTTGACAGGAACCGCAAGGTTGCATGAATAATCTGGGCGGTAGTGGATACCACAGCCAAACAGACCTGCAGAAATAGGATTGACACCCTACTAATACAGGACAACATAAAAGTTAATGATCACATTAATAAGTCTCGACTCCTACCTGAGCACGGGTAACCGAGCATAATCACCAGCAGAAAGAGGGATCACAGAAAAGATTCCCTAACGGGGCTGGTCTAAATAAGGTGCTAATACGTTAGATAAAGAAAGATGTTGAATGCAAAGGACAAAGCGACGAAAAGGCCAAGTCGCTAGCCCGTGCCGAAGCATCTGGATGCTACAGGCTTGGTGTCGCTAGGCCTGTCCAAAGGTGATCCGCAGTGGGCGTCCGCCCATGGCATGGAGAAGACCCTGAGGACAGGCCGGCGGCATCGGCTTACGGCAACAGACCTGCCGCTGGTGATGGTCCACCTACAGATAATGTTCCATCCGGAACAATGACCGCTGGCCAATCACCTATCGGCCAGCACCACCTAGGCACCATGTTCGATGCCGGGCGTGGGCAGGCGGATAGCGGGTTCATTCGCACGGTCCTCGTGCAAGTCGGCCGACAGCAGCACCGGGAAGATGAGCAAGATGAATTCCTGAGTGGTGCTGAATGCGTGGGTAAGCCGTTCGGCTCCTACAGGAGAAGTTCAGTGACCGCTCAAGCTCTTACACGACTTTCTGCGGATTTTTGCCTTTTGATCATCACAGATGCTCTGTATCAGGCTTTTCTGTTGACCACATGGGCACGTTAGGGCGCGATCGATAAGAGCCTGTGATCAAGACTAACAGACACTACAGCCACCTACAAGGCGAGCGAGGCATCGTTTCAGTGGCATCTACACGCGGAGGTGGAATAAAAAATGTTGAGTAGAGAGTCACCAGATGAACTGCTCCGTAAGAAAGGGACACATTTATGGAGACCAAAATGGACACAACATTTCGCTGCAAATATCTTGGGCAGATCACAAAAGAACAGTTCCGAAGCGCCGCCGACGAGTTAAAGTCGATAGTAGACGCGGCAACATCTTCGAATGGTATTGGTGAACTATATAAATACGAATACAGCGATGATGTCATAAGTTTTGATATCATAAAACCTGCAAAGAAAGGCTGGGTGCATTGGGTTGCTGAGTTTCGTTTATACCGATGTCCTGTTGAATCGGCGAGAACGCTCGGAGACATTGGGGCATACGAGACGAGCGAGCGGGTCGCTCGGGCCTACCCCAGAAATGGCCAATTACTTCTAGGAACTGCGATGCGTGTTGTTGACAAGCACACCAATAATGCTTTGCAGTGGTTGCCGATACCGTCAGTATTTTTTGATGACATTATTTCTGATGGTTTCCTGTACAGAGACCCTAGGCTGAAGCGCTCTAAGAGTAAAACAAAGAAAGCTTAATTGTGGCCGGTGTATATCAGTTGTACCCCTACTGGAGCAACTCGCCGTGCCAATTTCACTCTCTATCGGGCTCAGCCGAAAGGTGAGCAAGGACTACAACAGCCGGGGTTACTCGGTGAACCTGGACGTCGAGTTGCCGGCGGACGCAATCAATGACCAGCAGTCAATCGCGAACTCCGCCGACCGCCTCTTCGCCCTGTGCGATCAACTACTCGAATGTCAGATTTCTGGGCAGGGTGTGGTGGCCGAGCAGACACGCTCAAGCAATACAAATGGACATAGACGGTCGGGGGGTGTCCGGACCACGTTAAATCACGTCAATGGCCGACCGTTGACAAATGCACAAGAGCGGGCCATTAACAGCATGGCTCGCAAACTCGGTAATGATGCCGATCATTACGCCGAACACGAGTTCGGTTCAGTGCTGGCTGACTTGGATGTACGTCAAGCAAGCCAACTCATCGACATCCTCAAAACCGAGCTCCCCACGCAGGCTCAGGGGGCGCGATGATCCAGCTGCCACAGGTCCAGCCGACCAGCAACGGAAAAGTCGTAACGCCAAATGAAATCGCTCGGGGGGTCACGGGACGTCCGCACATGTCCTATTCAGAAGTCAAGACTTTTCAGCGCTGCCCGCTGAAGTGGCGGTACCAGTACGTCGACCGTGCATCTTACGAGCAGACCTCGGCGGCACTCCTGCTGGGGATCGGCATCCATGCTTCAATCGAGCTGTACTTCCACTCCGTCTTCGCTGCAGACATGCTGCCCTCGTTGGATGAGTTGCTGCTTGCGTTCGATGCGGCCTGGGGCGAACAATCGGGAGACGTGCCGGTGGTCTATGCCCGTGGGCAAGACAAGGTTTCCTTGCGTGAACAAGCTCGGGCCATGCTCGGAGTCTTCCTAGCCAGTGAACACGCGACGCCTCCCGGCCGCCTGATTGGCCTGGAAGAGAGTTTTCAGGTGCGACTCGACCCGGCACTGCCAGACCTGGCTGGCCGGATCGACATGATCTCCTATGACGAAGAAGGCGGTCGGTTGTTGATCACCGACTACAAGACGAGCCGGTCGGTTTGGAGCCGGGCAAACGCGGAGGAGCAGGCCACCCAGCTACGCCTTTATGCAAGGGGGTGCGAGCAGATGGCGCGTGATCTCGGTGCCGGGTTGGCCTTACGTTTCATCGTCATCACAAAGACGAAATCGCCGAAGATCGAGGCGATCGACATCAATGCAACCCATGGTCCGATTGATCGTGAGATCGATGTACTCAAGAGGGTCTTTGCTGCGATGCAATCCGGCGTGGTGTACCCGGCCCCCTCGCCCCTAAACTGCAGCGGCTGCCCGTTCGCAAAGCGGTGTGAGGAATGGCCGTCTAGCGAGAAGTAGTGATTTTGGCGCGTAGGGTCTCACTAGAGAGCGAGAAATAGACGGGTCTCGTAGAGGGATGTGCGCTGTGCACAAGGACACATCCTCTCACGCGGAGACCCACCATGACGATGACGGAAGAAGCATATGCAAAGAATGGCCAAACAGCTGATTATGTGTTCGCACATGTCAGCGACACCCCGATCAACAAGGATGACTTTGGCGCGGCGGTCAGGGCTATAACTGATTTGGAAACTCTGCACTACCATGAGTCATGGTGTGGAAATTGTGCTGATATCGAAATCGCCGTGAGTGGCGAAGGGATCACTTTCTGGAACAAAGATGCGCTTATTGAGTATGACCCCGATGAAGCCTTTCGGGTTTTTCGGGATCCTGCTCAATATGGCGATATTAGCGGTGGACCTTTGCTTTACGCGTGCGTGTTTGGAACCCCCGACTACGCTTTGGCAAATCTGATTCTGGCCCTCATCCACTTCCACACGAATGGTGCCATCCTTGCGTGCAGACTGTCTGATTTTAGTCCCAAGAATCGCGAGGAACTGAGTTTAGTCAATGGTTTGGGAATCTGGAAAGATTCGGTATAGAGTTCACGCGTTCTGCGATAGGACCTACTGTTAGTGCTCGAAAAGCGTCCGTGCTCGCGGACGCTTTCTTGTTGATGAGTCCGGCGTTGAGTGACCAAACTGGTATTATCCAAACTCCCAGCCCATCATCTCTGAAATCTCTATCACAGCCGCAAGCAGGTTTGTATCGTCGCGGCGAACCTGATGAATCTCACCGCTCTCGTCAACCGCCTGGATAACTGAAAACCCGTCTCCTAATGAGGCGGTTACACGTATGCCTTGGTCTTGCAAGACGCGGAGCAGGTGGTGGGCGTCGCGGGTCTCGTCGGGATTCAAGTCAACCCCCACAGTTTCGTCACGCCACGTGCCGCTACCCAATCTGTTACCGCGCCGGGCACCGTATGGACCTGGTGTCTCTCACCGGTTTCGGGATCGACGGCTCGATACACCCGTTTACCATCTACGACGTACAACTCGACCGTGTACCCCGCGTCGGAGAGTACGTCGAGCCATCCGAGCACGTCAAGCACCGACCCTCCCCGATCGGCCTCAGGCAATCGTGTAATGACGGCTTGCAGCTGATCTCGTGAGACTTGCATCATCGCAAATGCTACACGACCTGACCAATACGTATCTAGCGTCTTAGCTTCTGATCAGAAAGCGTGCGGATGGGAAATTGGGTCCCACGCAAGTATTGACTAACCTGGCGTCCCGCTTCGCGTTCCTCGATTTACGCCGATCACAGCAAATCTCCTATAAGCTATGCTCTTACTTGATCCTGCATGAATTACGTGAGCTGATCATGGCAGAAAATTGGGATGAGGCTGAGTTCGATGCCTGCACCAGGGCTTATCTGTGGATGCAGCTCGCAGAATCGAAGGGCTTCACTCCGTATAAGAAGCGCGTGCGGCAAGCTCTGATTGAAGGCCCGCTTGCGGCAAGGACCCATGGATCGATCGAGTACCGCTTTCAAAATATCTCGGCTGTCCTGGATGGCCGCGGCGAACCGTGGATACCCGGCTACAAGCCTGCCAAAAACGTGGGTCCTGAGGCGGTCAAAAAGATCGAGGGATATATCGATCGATTCCGTGGTAGTCGTGATGCGCGTAGGCTTCATTGGCTCGTCAATGGGATCCCTATAGAAATCATCCGCCGCTCCGTATCCGAGCTGATAAGCGGCGAGCCATTCAATTACCCCGACTCTACTGATTTCGATGTAGTGCTTCGAGAGCATGCGTTGCCACCGAAAAAAGTGATCGGGTACGCGGGTTTGCTTCACTATGACGCTCCGCTCTTCTCTGAAAACTTCTCGGCCGGGATCAGCTCGCCGTGCTTCAACAAAATAGAAGCGGCTGGTTACGAGATTCGGGCAAAGGAAATTCAGATCGAGAGCGATCCTGTAGAGCAAGCATTTCGTGTCGAGGTAGAGCGATTCAGGCGGGCCGGTTTCGGCTCAACCCCTACCGGGAACAAGCAGCCCAGGCAATTCGCCCACCAAACCGCCTCTTACGTAAGAGATCCGGCGGTCGTTGCTTTTGTAGAACTGCGGGCCGGTGGCGTCTGCGAGCTGTGCGGTGCACCTGCGCCATTCAATCGCCCTGACGGCACACCTTTCCTTGAAGTCCACCATATTCGATTTTTGTCAGAAGACGGGCCCGACACCGTTGATAATGCAGCGGCGCTTTGCCCCAACTGTCACCGTGCATGCCATCATAGTGACGAGCAAGCGGATTTAAAGGCTGCTTTAGCCGACAAGATTTCCGCAGTTACGCGCGGCTAGGCCGCCGTCAGTCCTCGTCGTAGCCCCCGCAAGTGATCCAGAAGAAAGACTGCATATCGATCATATCCTTCGGCTTTAGCGCAGCAAGCTGCTTTCGATAGGTCTCCGCCATTGTCAAGAGACTGCTATAAGTTTGCCAGTTTGGGTTCGATTTGTAATGCAGATTAAAGCCCAAAATCTCGGCGGCACACTGGGTTACCTTGGGCTTAAGAAAAATATGTATCTCGGGCTGTGCGATATAAGGGTATATGGTCGCAACCGGCCATGTATGGACACGCCCCTTTATTACTGGCAGACTCTCGAATCCCTCAAGATACTTGCTGTAGGATGTCTCGTCGGCACCTTCCGCCTCGAGCAATTCGCACAAAGATCTAAGGAACGGCAAGGTTCTGTCGAAGTCTTTATACGCATCAAACAGCGCCATCTGTTCATTTGGGAACAACAAGTTTAAGTCTTTCAGGCATTCCTTCAAATGATGAATCACAAGCTCTGGTGAGGTATCCAGTAGATCTCGAAACTTTCTGCCGCCTAGTAGCTCGCTGAACTTCTGATGGGCGGCAAGTTTATAGGCCCTCTCGCCTCCTTTTTGATCTCCGTAATATGCGGGGTCTTGGAAGCCCAGCGGATAGTGCTCTAGAAGTTTTTCAATTGCCTGCTTGACTGTTACTCGCAATCTGCCGCTTGCTATGCCGGGCAGAACCAGGCGGCCGTCCTCCTCCACAAAAGGTGGGAGATTGGAAAGTATGTCATCGTGCTGATCGGCTGCAGGAATAAGTTCAACATAGTCAAGTCTGATGGGCTTTGCAGCACGTTCCGGAAGGTCTCTCCAGAAAACGTGGGCTACGCCGAGACCAAGCTTAACGATCTTTCCCGGCCCCCAGCCGGGCTTATTGGGATGAAGTACCAGCATTCCGCGATGAAGTTTTGAATCCGCCATTACTCATAATGCTCCGTCTGGGTGATCCCCGGGCTCCGGGAAGATCGTCGGCTCGATTGCGTTATGCAGCCTAGGCGTCTAGCTTACATGGATGCCCGATCCGGAGCATTTGCCCATACCAGACCTACCGCCTGCAAGGCGGCGGCTCTACGATGCATTCCTTCACATCGGGGTGGGTGTACCCGCAACATTAGCTGAGATACGACAGGCCATGGGGGTTCAGCCCCATGAGCAGCAGCAGCTACGGAAGCGTATCCAGGAACTCGAAGAGGAAGGTTTCGACATCCCTCAAGAGGGGAGTCGGGGAAAAGAATTTTTATATGTATTGAAGCATGAGTTCCCCGTCCGGCCCCCCAAGCCACGAGAAAACATCAATGCAAAGCGAAGGGCAAAAATCCTAAGCATTGCGGGCGGGCGATGTCAGATGTGCGGGCGAAGTGTTGCGGCCGACGGCGTAAAGCTTGAGGTGGACCATCGTGTGCCGCTTGATTTAGGCGGCGACAATGAGGACGACAATCTTTGGGCGATTTGCAGCGAGTGCAACAACGGCAAGAAGAACTTCTTCAAGTCACTCCCTAAGGACAAACTCAACGGCGTGTTGATCCACAAAGATCCGACCCGGCGTATCGGTGAGTTTCTAAAAGTCTGTGGTGATGATGCGCCGGCGCGTTGGATGATCGAGTTCGTTGCCCGTGACAACGACACCTATCGAAGGTTGCGGGAGCTTCGAGATGTCGGCTGGGATTACAAGACCGTCAAACGCAAGAATGAATTCGGCAAGACCGAGACCTCATACGTGATCACCAAGACGGCGCCGTGGCCGGACGATGTGGACGCCGCCATAAAGGCGGCCGCCGCAAAGCGAGGCAAGAAATCCTTCCGCGGCGGCGTACAGCGTTTTTAGACTAGTTTTCCCGGGCCTTACTCGCGCGGGTCGCCAAGCTTGCGTGCGATGTACTGATCGAAGGTTTCGGCACCGCTAGTTTCGTACAAGGCAAAGGCGTTGGCGGCCGCATGTTCCTCTCCAATGATGCGCGAAGGATCAAGATTGTGACGTTTCAGCCACTTTTTGCGAATACGCAAGATGTCATCTTCACGGCTGACTCCGTTAGAGATTAGCTTCAGAGGGCGCCCCGGTGCGGTTCGCGTCGAGACCCAGCTGCCGTAATTGCAGTCGGATCGCCCATGAAGCCGGTACAGCGGGATAAGGATCCTCCACAGGGTGCGGCGTGTGAATTTCGTGCCTGCGGCACTATGCAGCTGCGGGATCAGTTCGTCTATTAATCGCCGGGTGGCCTTGCTCGGTATGGCTTTTGTTTTTTGCATGGGTCGTACTCCTTGTGGTCCTACTTTATGCGCGTTTAAGACGGAGTTCTTGCCTGGTTCGGGAATTAGTAATCATGGTCAACATGGAGCTCGAAAATTATGCGTTACCTGCGTCCAGCATGGCGCTAGGCCGAGCTCGTAGCGCGCTGCACAGAAGGCGTATGTAAGCCGAACTCAACATCTGCGGCCATGCCTTCAGGGATCAAAGCGGCGTAGTGGCGCCGACAGATCTCCGGCGAGTTTCCCATCAGTGTCGACACCTTGTATAGCGAGACCCCGCGTTGCGCGAGCTGACTTCCGAAGGTGTGCCGGTAATCCAGACAGCTCCAGACAAAGTTGGCTTCCTTATTCGCCGCGCGGAGGTCGGCCGAGAAGTTGTCCGGGTCCCACCAACATCCCTTGGGCGAGGGGAACAGCCACCCGTGGTCCGACTTGGGGATGCGGTAGCGGTCAAGGTATACGCGTAGGTCGGAGCTGATCGGGACCGCACGGTTGACGCGGGTCTTCGGCTGCCACGACTGTCCGCCGATGGTCTTGGCCTGGATACGCAGCATGCCATGGCCGCCGTTACGACGGCGCAGGTCGAGGTCGTCTTGGGTCAGCCAGAGCAGTTCCTCGCGGCGCAGGCCCGCGTAGATCAGCACCGCGACCATCGTCTGCAGGCGCGGCTTGAACCGCAGCACGTGGAGCTGTTGCTCGACCTGCTCCAGGTTCAGGAACCGGATCTGAGGGGCGCGCTCACGGTAGCGCTCGACCGACGCGGCCGGGTTGGCCCCGCCCGGCATGGTGACGCCGCCTTCGCGCATCGCCCAGTTGAAGAGGCGTACGGCGATCTCCCGGTAGCGGTTAGCGGTCTTGGGGGCCAAGCCGCGTCGCCGCACTTGGCCGCTGATGAACTCACTGACCTGCGCACTCGTGATCAGCTCGAAGCCCTGGGCCTCAATCACCGCGGGCCGGACACGCCCGTCGGGTTGGGCGGTTTCCTGGTCGGGCAGGATCGGGCGTTTCCGCGCCTTCGGGCTGCGGCGCCGGCTCGTGCACTTCAGGCCGTCACAGCAGGGGCCGAACATCTCGCGGAGGTAGTAGACGTCCGTCTGTGCGGACTTCGCCGTCTTCACCGTGCGGATGTACCGCACGTATCGGTCCAGCAGCTCGGGGATCGGCGTGCGGGTCGGCAGGGTCGACGGCTCGCCCTTGAACCGGGCCGACTCGAAGGCCCGCAGCTTCTCCTTTGCGAGCTGCTTGGAGGAGGTGCGGAGGGATCGTCGGCGGACCGTGCCGTTGACCGACCACTGCAGGTACCAGGTGTTCTTACGCTGAATGAGGCTGGCCATGGCCAGGGACTCCTATCGTGGCCTGGTGCTTGGCAGCGAGTCCCAACACAGACTGTGTACAGTTTTGTGTACATCTTGCCCATGTTTGCCACGTAAAAAGGGACTCGCGGCATGCGCAAGTCCCTGTGTTACTTGGAATAGCGGGGGCAGGATTCGAACCTGCGACCTCCGGGTTATGAGCCCGACGAGCTACCAGACTGCTCTACCCCGCAGCGAATTGTTGAGCAGAGTATATTAAGTCTCGCTGGCGGGCTTGTCAATCGACTGCTTGGGCGATGCGGTGTCAGCCGACGTCGATCAGCCCCAGCGCCTCGCCGTATTGCTGGTGGACGACTTTTTGCAGCAGCTTGTGGGCCGGGTCGGCGAGTTGCCAGTCCTTGTCGATGATGGCCTGCGCGTCGCGGCGGGCGAGGGTGAGCAGGTCCAGGTCTTCGGGGATCAATGCCGTTCGCAGCGGGGGCATGCCGGACTGGCGGGTGCCGAAGAAGTCGCCCATGCCGCGGATCTGCAGGTCGAGCTCGGCGATCTTGAACCCGTCGTTGGTGGACGCGATCGCGTCCATCCGCGCCAGCGCGTCGTCGGTCGTCGGCTCGGCGATAAACACGCACAGCGGCCGGCGGCTGCTCGCGCCCCGGCCGATGCGTCCTCTTAATTGATGCAGCTGCGCGAGGCCGAAGCGTTCGGCGTGCTCGACGATCATGACGCTGGCGTTGGGCACGTCCACGCCGACTTCGATCACCGTCGTCGCGACGAGCACGTGCGCCTTGTGCTCGCGGAAGCACGTCATGACCCGCTCGCGCTCGTCGCGCGGCAGCCGGCCGTGGACCTCGGCGACGTCGAACTTTTTGCCCAGCACCTCGCGCAGCATGTTCGCGGTGTCGGTCACGTTCCGCAGGCCGGCGGCGTTGTTGGATTCGTTCTCGTCGTCGTCCGCGCTGTTCGCCGAGTCGATCATGGGCACGACGACGTAGGCCTGTTCGCCGCGCTCTAAGCGCGTCTTGAGGTAGTCGTAGACTTCGCCGGCCTTGTCCTGCCCGACGACGCGGTTCTGCGCGGGGACCCGGCCCGGCGGTTTGCCTGTGATGGTGGACACGTCCAGGTCGCCGAAGATCGTAAGCGAGAGCGTGCGCGGGATGGGCGTGGCGGTCATGACCAGGTGGTGGGGGACGATGTGCCGGCCTTGCGTGTCGATGTCGCCTGACTCGCGCAGGCGCGCCTTCTGCATCACGCCGAAGCGGTGCTGCTCGTCGACGACGGCGACGGCGAGGGAGTCGAACTTCACCGCGTCGGTCACGAGCGCCTGGGTGCCGATGACGATGTCCACTCGACCGGCGGCGATGTCTTCGAGCATGCGCAGGCGTTCTTTGGATTTCGACGCGGACTGCCCGCCGGTCATCAGGCGGATATCGACGTTCGAGCCTTCGAGCATCGCGGAGATCGAGCGGAAGTGCTGCTCCGCGAGCAACTCGGTCGGGGCCATGAGCGCGGCCTGCCTGCGTGCGGCGACGGCGAGGAGCATCGCGTACAGCGCGACGACGGTTTTGCCCGAGCCGACGTCGCCCTGCACCAGCCGGTTCATCGGCTCGGTGGTGGACAGGTCGTCGGCGATTTCCTTAATGACCTTGTCCTGCGCGTCGGTGAGCTTGAACGGGAAACGCTCGCGGATGTGCTTGTCGATCGCGTCATTGACGTCGAGCGCGGGCGCGGCCTGCTTCTGCATGACGTAGGCACGCTTCATCGCGATGCCCAGCTGCAGGAGCAGCAGTTCGTTGTACGCCAGCCGACGCCGCGCGGCCTTGTGGTCTTCCGGCTCGGTCGGCTGGTGGATCTTGCGGAACGCCTCGGCGAGGGTCGGCATGTTGTGCGACGCGGCGAGGCCTTGCGGCAACGGGTCCTCGAGCGTCGGCAGCACGCGGTCCAGCGCCTCGGCGATGAGCGCCTCGATCACCGGCGAGGTCAGGCCCTCGGTCGCGGGGTACACCGGGCGCAGCCGGCCGGCGTGCGCGGGTTTTTCTTCGAGGTCGTCTTCGCTTAGCAGTTCCCACTTGGGGTTCGCCATCTGCGGGTAGTCGTTGAACGTCTTGCACTTGCCCTGGACGCGCATGGCCTGGCCGACGAAGATGCGCTCGCGCAGGTAGTGGGCGTTGAACCAGACGAGCGAGAGCGTGGACGAGTCGTCCTTGAGCGTCGCCATGAAACGCCCCTTCTTCCCGTATTGCCCGCCGACCCAACGCGTGGCTTCGACGACACCGCGGGCCGAGCCGACGGTCTTGTTGTCGGTGACCAGGTCGGCGATGCGACCCTCGGCGGCCTGGTCTTCGTAACGGATGGGCAGGTGGCGGATGAGGTCGGCGAGCGTACGCAGGCCCAGCCGGCGCAGCGGCTTCACCCGGGCCGGGCCCACGCCCGTCAGCGTGTCGACCGAGGCCCCGGCGGAAGCGCTAGACTGCGGAGGCTGTCCGGACATGGCATGATAGTAGCGTGCGGGCTCGCGTCGGCGTGTGCGTCGGCTGTTCGCCCGGAGCGTCGGACCGAATCGTGACTTGCAGAGCGTAACGCATGACCTTAGCCGAACGAATCGAACGCGACCTGGTCCGCCTGCTGGCGAAGCGCGAGCCGCTGCCGTTCAAGCTGTCGCTGTCGGGCATCGCCAGGCACTTCGGCGTCAGCCCGATGCCCGTGCGCATCGCGGTGCAGGCGCTGGTGGACGCAGGCGTGATGGACAAGGACGAGGCGGGCCGGCTGAGCGTGAACGCGGACAAACTGCCCGACGCCGACGCGTTGCCGACCGAAGACGAAGCAAGCGACGCCTCGTCGATCCACGACCAATTGATCAGCGAGATCGTGCGGCGCGGCCTGACACAGGACGAGCACTACCTGCGCGAGGCGGCGACGGCGGAGCAGTACGGCGTGGGCCGGACGGTCGTCCGCCGGGTCTTCAGCGAGTTGGCCGGGCGCGGGCTGCTGGTCCACGTGCCGCGTTGCGGCTGGCAGGTGCGCCCGTACCGCGAGCAGGACACGATCGATTACCTGGTCGTGCGCGAGATGCTCGAACGCCGGGCGCTTGAAGTGGCGTACAACAAACTGGACCCGGGCGTGCTGAAAGCGATCCGCGACGGCAACCAGCCGAGCGCGGCCGGCCGACCCGCCCAGTTGGACAACCGCATGCACGCTTACTGGATCGGCCTGTGCGGCAACCGCTACATCCGGGACTTTTTTGAGCACGAGGGCGCGTATTACGAGACGATCTTCGACCACGCCGGCCTCGACCCCGCATCGATCGATCAGATGGTGGACCAGCACCGCGCGGTGCTGCAGGCGTTGATCGACAAGGACCTGCCGGGCGCGCTCGACGCGCTGTCGGACCACATCCTCGGCCAACGCGCCAACGTCTCAGCGATGATCGCGCGGTTGCAGGGGTAGGGCAATAAAGGCCGTAGCCGCCGGGCAACGCCCGGGGGTCGATCACAGGCGGCTGCATGATCTGGATCGCTCGCCTGACTGATGGCGTGTCTTTCAACTCGACCCCCGCGTGTTACGCGGCTGCAGCAGCAACAAAATCATGTATTGACATTGCATACAATGTCAATATAATGCCCTTCCCTACTCACCGGAGACCACACCATGGCTGCCAGCACCTGGCGCGGCGTCTTCCCAGCCGCCTGCACCCAATTCAACGACGACGAATCGCTCAACATCCCCGAGACGATGAAGCACCTGGACGCGATGATCGAGTCGGGCGTCCACGGCATGGTCATGCTCGGCACGGTCGGCGAAAACTGCTCGCTGCTCTACGACGAGAAGACCGCCCTGCTCAAGGCGACCGTCGAGCACGTCAACGGCCGGGTCCCGGTGCTCACCGGCGTCGCCGAGTACACCACCGCGCTGGCGTGCAAGTTTGCCAAAGACGCTCAGGACGCGGGCGTGGACGGGCACATGGTCCTGCCCGCGATGGTGTATAAGTCCGACCCGCGCGAGACGATCCACCACTTCCGCGCGGTGGCCGCGGCGACCTCGCTGCCCATCATGCTCTACAACAACCCGGTGTCGTACGGCATCGACATCAAGCCCGAGACCTTCGCCGAGTTGTCCGACGTCGAGAACATCGTCGCGATCAAGGAAGCGAGCGAAGACACCCGCCGGATCACCGACCTGCGCAACGCCTGCGGCGACCGGTTCACGCTTTTCTGCGGCGTGGACGACGTGTTCTTTGAGAGCTACACGCTCGGGGCCGAGGGCTGGGTCAGCGGTTTGGTCAACGCGTTCCCCGCCGAAAACGCGCTGATCTGGGACCTGTGCGAAGCCGGCAAGTGGGAACAGGCCCGCGAGGTGTACCGCTGGTACTCGCCGCTGTTGAACCTGGACACGATGCCCAAGCTGGTGCAGTACATCAAGCTCGCCTCGCAGGAGTGCGGCTACGGCACGGAGAAGTGCCGGGCCCCACGCCTCAACGTCGAAGGGCAAGAACGCGAGTGGGTGCTGGGCGTGATCCGCAAGGCGATCGAAACCCGCCCGGCGATCCCGGCGAAGGCGTAAGTTTATCTCTCGTTGGGTGGGCGAGGCTCCCGCCGAGCCGCGAGTCTGCGATGCGCAGCGGCGGGGCTCAGCATCGCGAAAGATGCGAGATCAGGAGCCACGATGTCTGAACCCGTACTCATCAATGGCCAGTGGCGCGACGCGAACGCGTCGGGCACCTTCCAAGCCGTCAACCCGCGCACCAGGCAGGCGATCGCGGGCGACTACCCCATCAGCACCTGGGCCGACCTCGACGAGATGCTCGCCGCCGCCGCGGTGGCGTTCGAAACGATGCGGTTGTTGCCCGCCGAGACGCTCGCCGAGTTCCTTGATGTCTACGCCGGCAAGATCGAGGCGAACATCGAGACGCTCGCCGAGGTCGCCGACGAAGAAACCGCGCTGGGCAAGAGCCCGCGGTTTACCAACGGCGAGATCCCGCGCACGATCAACCAGCTCCGGCAGGCCGCCGCCGCCGCGCGCGACGGGTCCTGGGCCATGCCGACGATCGACACCGGCACGAACCTGCGCAGCGTGCTCGGGCCGCTGGGCATCGTCTGCGTCTTCGGGCCCAACAACTTCCCCTTCGCGTACAACGGCGTCGCGGGTGGCGACTTCGCCTCCGCCATCGCCGCGGGCAACCCCGTCATCGCCAAGGGACACCCCAGCCACCCCAAGACCTCGAAGATGCTCGCCGAGCTGGCCTTCGAAGCGGTCAACGAGACCGGCCTGCCCAAGGCCGCGGTGCAATTCTTCTACAAGTCCAGCCGCGACGACGGCTCGAAGATGATGGCCGACCCACGCAACGCCGCGCTCGGCTTCACCGGCTCGCGCCCCGCGGGCATGGCGCTCAAGAAAGCCTGCGAAGACCACGGCAAGCTCGCCTACCTCGAGATGTCGTCGATCAACCCGGTCGTCATCCTGCCTGGCGCGCTCGCCGAGCGACGCGCCGAGATCGTCACCGAGTTCGTCGGCTCCTGCCTGCTCGGCTGCGGCCAGTTCTGCACGAACCCCGGCCTGCTCGTCCTGCTCAAAGGCGACGACACCGACGCGTTCATCAAGGAAGTCGCCGAGCAGTTCGACGCCAAGCCCGGCGGGACGCTGCTCAACGAGGCGGGCCAGAAGAGCCTGTCCAGCGGCCTGGACGCGCTCAAGTCCGCCGGTGCCGAAGAGGTCACCAAGGGCAGCGCCGGCGAGGGCTTCAGCGTCGCCAACACGCTGCTGAAGATTGACGGCGCGTCGTTCCTGAAGGACCCGGAGAAGCTGCAGACGGAGGCGTTCGGCAACAGCTCGCTCGCCGTGGTCGCCGACGACGTCGATCAGCTGCTCGCGATCCTCAAGACGCTCGAGGGCAACCTCACCGGCTGCGTGTACAGCGACACGAACGGCGCGGACGACGCGGCGTACGACAAGATCGCGCCCGAGCTGTGCCAGCACGTCGGCCGGATGCTCAACGACAAGATGCCGACCGGCGTCGCGGTGGTATCCGCGCAGAACCACGGCGGGCCGTTCCCCGCGACCGGCCACCCCGGCTTCACCGCCGTCGGCTTCCCCGCCACCCTCCGCCGATTCGCCAAGCTGACCTGCTACGACAACGTCCGCGCGGCGCGCCTGCCCGCGGTATTGCAGGACCACAACCCCGGCCAGGCGTGGCGCTGGGTCGACGGCGCGTACACCCAGGCCGACGTCGGCGCCGCGGTGGGTTGATTCAGACGATCGGTCAATGTGTATAACAGGTAGGACAGGGATTGCTACCTGTCAATCGGCGCAGCCGAAACGGATTTGAGAAGGCCTCCGGCCTCGTGACAGGTACGAATGCCTGTCCTACCCAAAACCCAACACCCAAAACCCAACACCTAATCCCAATGAAAATCACCGGCGTCAAGGCGTACCAGGTCGACCTCCCGCTCCACGAAAAATCCTACAAGTGGTCCGGCGGCAAACACGTCGAGGTCTTCGACGCCACCGTCGTCGCCCTCGAAACCGACGAGGGCGTCATCGGCTACGGCGAATCGTGCCCGCTCGGCCCGGCGTACCTGCCGTCCTACGCCAAGGGCGTCCGCGCCGGCATCGAGGAGCTCGGGCCAACGCTCATCGGCCTGGACCCGACCAACATCATGCACGTCAACCGCGTGATGGACGTCGCCCTCAAGGGACACCCCTACGTCAAGTCGCCCGTCGACGTCGCCTGCTGGGACATCCTCGGCAAGGTCGCCGGCCAGCCGATCTGCACGCTGCTGGGCGGGCGTTTCGGCGAAGACTTCGTCCTCTACCGCGCGATCTCCCAACAGGAACCCGAAGCAATGGCCGCCAACGTCGCGGGGTATCGGGCCGAGGGTTACACGCGTTATCAGTTGAAAGTCGGAGGCGACCCGGACGTCGATATCCAGCGGATCCACGCCGTCGCCGCCGAGATGCAGCCGGGTGAGAAGCTCGTCGCCGACGCGAACACCGGCTGGCTGCGTCACGAGGCGATGCGCGTGTGCGACGCGTGCAAGGACGTCGATGTCTACATCGAGCAGCCGTGCCTGACCTATGAAGAGTGCCTGTCGGTCCGGCGGAACACGCACCGCCCCTTCGTGATGGACGAGTGCGTGGACGACATCCAGATGCTGTGCAAGGGCCTGGCGGACATGGCCTTCGACGTCGTGAACCTGAAGATCAGCAAGCTCGGCGGGCTGACGAAAGCGAAACAAGCGCGTGACCTGTGCGTCAGCCACGGCATCGCGATGACGCTCGAAGACACATGGGGCGGCGACTTCGTCACCGCGGCGATCGCCCACTTCGCCCACAGCTGCCCGCGCGAGCTGCAATTCACCTCGACCGACTTCAACAGCTACGGCCCCGTCGTCATGTGCGACGACGCCCCGCGCCGCGAAGGCGGGCGTATGAAAGCGCCGACCGCGCCGGGCCTGGGCTGCACGCCGAACATGGACGTGCTGGGCAAGCCGGTGATCGATATCAAGTAGGACAGGCATTCCTGCTTGTCAATCGATCGATACAACTGCTTCAATAGCCCGCAGCTAACAGCTGCGCGGCAAACCGTGAGAGACTTCGACCGCGCAGCTGTTAGCTGCGGGCTATCAACAGGTGGCTTGCGATGGGCGACCAACCCCAAACCCTGCGCGTGATCGACTCACACACCGCCGGTGAGCCTACGCGCATCGTCATCGACGGCGCGCCCGACCTCGGCACCGGCACGATGGCCGAGCGCCTCGCCGCGCTGCGCGACCGGCACGACTGGGTCCGCCGGGCGTGCGTGCTCGAGCCGCGGGGCAACGACGTCATCGTCGGCGCGCTGCTCTGCGAGCCGGTGTCGAAGGACGCCGCGGCGGGCGTGATCTTTTTCAATAACGTCGGCTACCTGCACATGTGCGGGCACGGAACGATCGGCCTGGCCGTCACGCTCGCGCACCTCGGCCGAATCTCGCCGGGCACGCACACGGTCGAGACGCCCGTCGGCGACGTCGTCGTCACGCTGCACGACGACCGCCGAACCGCGTCGATCGACAACGTCCCCAGCTACCGCTACCGAAAGCACGCGCCCGTCGACATCCCCGGCCACGGCACGGTCCACGGCGACATCGCCTGGGGCGGCAACTGGTTCTACCTCTGCCACGACCACGGCCTCGACGTCTCGCCGAGCAACATCGATGCGCTGTCCGCTTTCGCCAAGCGGGTCCGCCAACAGCTCGACGAACAGAAGATCACCGGCGAGAACGCCGGCCACATCGATCACATCGAGCTCTGCGGCCCGCCCAGTGATCCGTCGGTCGCCGACGGGCGCAGCTTCGTGCTCTGCCCCGGCGGGGCGTACGACCGCTCGCCCTGCGGCACCGGCACGAGCGCGGTCGTCGCCTGCCTCGCCGCCGAGGGCACGCTCAAAGAAGACGACACCTGGCGGCAACAAAGCATCATCGGCAGCGTGTTTGAAGCACGCTACAAGCGGCTCGATAAAGTGCGCATCCAGCCGACGATCACCGGCTCGGCGTTCATCACCGCAGACGCCGCGCTGATCATCGATGAGGACGATCCGTTCGCGTGGGGCATCGAGCCTTGATTCGTCGTTCGCTCTGGACAAGGCTCGACCGACTTCCCGGCCGCCCTTGCAAGCAAGGCGTTGTTTAGCCGTCGCCGGTCATCACGTTCACGCCGTCCTTGAAGAAAGCTGGATCGGCAAGCAAAACGCCCCCGCGAGCAGGTCGCGGGGGCGTGGTGTGATTGTGACGGCGGTGGTGCGTTGTGGTACTCAGGCGCGTCGGCGTCGGATCAACGCGAGCCCACCGAGGCCCAGCAATGCGAGGCTGGTCGGTTCGGGCACGCTGGCCGGGCCCAGCGGGCCGGTGTAGCCGGAGAAGGCGGTGCCCAGGTCGCTGTCATCGACGTCGCCGTCGCCGTCGGTGTCGCCGTCGGCCGCGGTCTTCCCGCCGGTGCCGGGCGCGAGCGGGCCGGTGTAGTTGGAAAACGCGGTGCCGAGGTCCGAGTCGTCGATGTCGCCGTCGCCGTCGGTGTCGCCGGGCAGCGCGGCGGTGCCGACCAGGCCGGTTCCGGTGATGGCGTCGAGGACGAGGGTATCGGTCGAGCCGTTGAGGCCGGCGGTGTTGGCCAGGCCGGTGGTGTACTGCCACTGCACCCCGCCGACGGTGACCGCGCCGGCCGCGGCGTCGTGGACCTGCTTGAGCGCATCGAAGTCGGCGGCGTCGTAGCCGAGGTCCAGGCCGACGTCGTACATGCCGACGATCTCGTCCTGTGTCAGGACCTCGTCCCAGACCGAGGCGTCATCGACCAGGCCGTTGAAGAACTGGATGTTGGGAAAGGTCGAGGTGGTGCTCTGGTTCGCCGAGGTGCCGATCAACCAGCGGCCGCTGTTGGTGTTGATCGGTCGGGTGTTAGTGCCGCTGGCGCGCGCGACGCCGTCGAGATACTGGACGGTGTCCTGGGCCTGCGCGCCTTGGAACGGGACGGTGCTGACGATGAGGTGCCAGGTCTCGCTGGTGAAGCCGGCACCGGTATCGGTGGTGCGTCCGCCGCCCGCGCCCATCTCGATGCCGTCGTTGTTGTTGTCGATGTCGATGTCGTATTTCGTTCCGTTGCCATTAATCCCGAACGACATCGGCGAGCGCAGGCCGGTGGTGTCGGCGGCCTGGTTGACCCAGACGGCGTAGGTGCGGACGACGTCGCCGGTGATGGGGCTGCCGTCGTCAACGATGGCGTAGTCGTTGTCGCCGTCCAACAGCAGCGCGTTGCCGAAGAGGCCCGGCGCGGTCGTGGTGTCATTGGTGTTCGCGTTTGGGGTGCCGATGGTCAGCCCGGTCAGGCTGTCGAGCGTCTGGTGCGCGACCAGGTCGGCCGAGGCCACACCGACAACGCACAGCGAGCCGGCACCAATGAGGGCGTACAGAGACATCTTCATGCGATATTCCTCCAGGGGACTGGGTTGAGTTGTTTAAGACGCACGGTTCAAGTTCAAGCGATGAGATACAGACGGGGTACATCGATAATTTGCCTGCCGCCGGGGATTCTTACAGGTCGGGACAAAAAATTTGCAAAACGCAGTATGACAATGGGTTGCCCACGGTCGGCCGGCTTGGTGAACCCACCCGCGTGCCGTCGTTGGCGAGCCACCGCGTCGCGTCCGCGAGCGCCCGGAAGCACCGCGACGGGTAGACGTAAAAGGAGTTTGGTGCGGAGCGTCTGCGATGCTCCACCCCGCCACCGGGCATCACGGCTTTGACGCTCGGCCGCAAAGCGCTTACCGATCTTGCCGGTCGCGTGTGCGGCGCTGAAGCTCGAGCACCCACGCGAGGGCCGCGGAGGTCACCATCTCGTGCGTGCCGTCGAAGATCGTCACCGACGCCCGGGCGGATCGCCGAACAAACAACGGCTGCTTGCGACCGTACCGTGGGTCCTGCGCCGCGGGTTCGAGGTCGGCGGGCCGCTCCGCGTCGGCGGTGAACCGCTGGATCTGCTCGTCGGTCAGGCGGTCCTGCGGTTCGGCGACGGCGTTAAACGCGCGCAGCGTGTGGCTGATCGGCACGCTGCCCTTGTGCCCGTCGAACACCCCCGCGCCCAGTTGCAGGTCGACCTTGCCCTTCGCGCCCGGCAAGTGTGTCAAGGGCGATCGATGCTTGTATTGCGCGTCGATCGCGTCGCTTTCACCCGGCTTGCCGCCGCAGGACTTCTCCAGGTCGCGCGCGTACTTCAGGCCCTTCTTGGCGCACTGCGCGTGCCACGCCGCGAGGTCCGTGATCGGCACCCACGCCGACACCCCCGCCCATACCTCGGGGTGACGCCCGGCCATGATGAGCGCGGTGTACCCCCCGCCCGACGCGCCGATCAGGTAGATCGACTTCTCGTCGATGTTCGCCTGTGTCTTCGCGTACGCGACCGCGCTGAGGATGTCCGCGACGACCAGGTCCGACCCGGTCGCCTCGGGCTTGTTGTTCGGCCCGCGGAAGTCGGGGTGCAGGAACACGTAGCCGCGCTCGATGCACCACTTCTCGATCGTTTTGTTCGACGTCTGCGTGTAGTCCGCCGACCACGAGTGCAGCACGACGATCATCGGCACGGCCCGCTCGGTCCGCGGCGCGTAGATCATCGTCTTCTGCTTCGTCTCGTCGCCGGAACTGACGAACTCCGCTTCCCACGCCCGCACCTCGGTCGGCGCCTGGGCGAAGGTGGCCGGCGTCCACCCGCACGCGAATACGATCATGAAAAACCGGGCAAGCACCGATGAATCCCTTTTCAGGCAGCGAATCCACACCCGCACGATAGCACATCGTCAAGCGCGCCGACTTTCACTTCGGTTGCAAGTACATGACGCGCCCGCGCTTGATCCAACCCTCGCGCAGGTCCATCCGGAACCAGCCGTCCGCGTTCTTCTTTTCCAAGCGCACCGGGGACCAGCGGCCGAGCCCCTTGAGGTCGTATTGCGCCCAGGTCTTGCCCATGTCCGGCGAATAGATGATCCCGACATGGTAAGGCGATGCCGGCGTGTAGTGGCCCGACAGGATCACGCCGTCCTCGATCAGCATGTTCGCGATCTCGTACGTCGGGTTGAACAGCATCGTGTGCCTGGACTTGTCGGCGAGGTCTTGCGGGTCGCACGCGAAGATGCCGCGGTCGTGCGGCTTCGGTCCGTTCGCGTCCGAGCACCAGTAGAGTTTGCCATCGACGAAGTTGATACCGCCTGACTTGTACCGGCTGTTCATCGTGTCGGAGACGACGACGCGCCAGGCCCACCGGTCGGCGTCGCGGTCGTACGTGCCGCGCAGCCAGTGGCACTCGTGCTTGGTCACGCCGTGGTCCTTCTCGTCGTGGTCGCCGGTGCAGGCGTAGAACGCGCGCTCCGCGGGGTTGTACGCGACGCAGTGGACGTGCCTGGTGATGACCGGGTTGGCCGGGTCGCCGAGCAGGTCGCCCGGCCCCGCGCCCTTCTGCTGCCAGCGCGGGCTCTGGCCGAACGCGTACGCGAGTTTGACGCTGCGCCCGCCGTCGGCCGAGTAGTAGAGGTTGACCGGCGACGCCCCGCCGATCACGTTGCAGTAGTTGCCCCAGACAACCATCTCCCGCCCATCGACGTCCCAGCAACACGCGCCGTGCAGCGGGTGGAAGTACCAGCCGGGCAGGCCGGGGTCCAGCGGTTGGTGCGGGCGGTACGGCGTGCCGTCGGGGTGCTGGACCGTGACCGTCTCGATCGTCTTGAGCTTGTCCGCGGAGCGGAACAGGCGCGTACGCGTGGCGAAGAGCACGGTGCCGTTGCTCAGGATGCACCCGAACGTGATGCGCGGCGCATCAGGGAACGCGGCGCGGTGCGGCCAGGTCTCGCCGCAGTCCCCGGAGAGCAGGACGTCGCGATCGGTGAACGCGAACGCCTCCGAGCCGCGCTGCGTAACGACGTAGGGGGACGCGGGCGCGAGGCGGTAGCGAAAGTGCGGCGTCTCGCCTTCGACCGCGCGGTCCGCGTCACCGCGGACGTTCAGCGTCGCCCGCCCGAGCAGCGACACGCCGCCGGCCGCGGCAACCGAGCCGAGGAACACGCGCCGATTGATGCCCGATTCTCGCTGCATGGTCGCCTCCCGTCGGCGTCGTGCCTAGCGGCGCAGCGGCGGTCAGTTCGCCCCCGCGCGCTCGACCTTGTCCTTGTTCGCCTCGATGAACTGTTGCGCCTCGATATAGCGTCGGCGTGTGTCCTCGTCCCGCAACGCGTTCAACACCCTGCCCCGCAGTTGCCGGTTGTTCCAGTCCGCCTCGTCGTCGCCGAGCACGCCGAGCGGCGCTTCGAGCAGGCCCCAGGCGTCGTTGCGCTGCGTGGGCAACGGGATATCGCTGTTGCGATCGGCCTGCAGGTTGCCCATCGGGTTGCGCGACCACGCGTACCGGTACGCCAGCGGCTCGGCGACCATCGGGCTGGAGAGCACCAGCCGCTTGCGGTCGTAACGCGGCCGGCCGCGGTCGTCCTTGCCCGTCTCGAAGTACTGCGCGTCGGCCGGGTGGAACCGGCGGTCCCGCCCGGCGAGCGCGAAGCCCTCGATCGGCCCGCCGTCGTCCACCGCGCCGACCGGCACGTCGAACTCGAGCACCATCTTGCCGCCCTCCGCGGTCGTGCCCACGATCATCGGCGGCTTCCACTGCACCTGGTTGATGCCATACTGCGAGTTGAGCGCCCAGCGCGCCGCACGCTCGCCCGCGGGCAGCTTCAACTGCGGGTGGTACCACCGCCGATTCAGGTCGTACGTGCTGACAAAGCCGATGTGCTTGTCACCCTTGCCGTAGAAATCCATGAACGTCTGGAACTGCGCCTCGCGGATAAAAGGTCCGGCGTCGAACATCTTCTGCGTGAAGTCGTCGCGCGTCTGGATGTCGCCCGCGGTGCAGAGCGAGAGGATCGCGAACGGCATGTCGGGGTCGCCGAACGCCGCGCGCCAGGCTTTGATCATCTCCGGGAACACCGCGCGGTACATCCGCGCCCCTTCCGTGCCGTTGAAGCAGTTGTTGTAGCCCTGGTGGAAGATCGCGCCCTTGACCGCAAGCCCTTCGAGCGGCGCGATCATGCCGTTGTAGCAGTGGCTGGGGTGGTTGTGGTTGCCGATCGGACCGGGCCGCAAGTCGGTCGGCGCGTCCCTTCGGTTCGCCGGGATTTCGTTGCCCTGCTTGGTCATACGCTCGATGTACTGCTTGTGCTGCTCGACACGCCGGGCGAGGTCGGCCTCGGCGTCCCACGCCGCGACGTCCGCGTCCCACTTCGCCATCAGGTCCTTTGCCGGCTGCGCGGCGATCGCACGGATCACCGGGTCGGGCGTCCAAGTCTCCACCGTCGTCCCGCCACGCGACGTGTTGATCACACCGATCGGCACGCCCGCGGCCTTGTGCACCCGCCGGGCAAACACGAAGCCGATCGCCGAAAGCTCACGCACGTTCTGCGGCGTGCACACGTCCCAGTCTCCCCGGCGGAAGTGCCGGCCGGACCAGTCGCTCCACTGGTGCAATCGCTCGAACCCCGCCTGAGGGTCTTGGTCGTTGCCGTGCGGGATCGTGAGGATGCGGATCTCGGGGTAGTTTGCCGAGACGATTTCGAGGTGGCCGTTCTCGACCTTGGTCAGCGGGAACTCCATGTTGCTCTGGCCGCCGAGCACCCAGACGTCGCCGACCAACACGTTGTCGAGCGTGATCGTTTTGCTTTCGCCCTTGAGCGTCATCCTGCGCGGCTCGGCACTCGCGGGGAGCGCGGGCAGTTCGGCCTTCCATGCGCCGTGCTTGTCGGCGGTCGCCTTGGCGGACTTGCCCGCGAAGCTCAGCGTGACCTGCTCGCCCGGCTCGGCCCAGCCCCAGACGCGGATCGGCTTGTCCCGCTGCAGGACCATGTTGGTCTGAAAGGCGTTGTGGAACGACAGGCCTTCGCCGATCGCCGGGGCGTGGACGACGTCCTCGCCGCGCGGCAGGTCCTGCGCGGCCGCCGGGCCGGCCAGGCAAAGCACCGCCAGCAGGATCGACAGGCATCGAAGCGGGCTGATTCGGGTCGGGGTCGTCATGCGTTTGCTCCTTCGGGGCGGATTCGAGATCGTGAGCGGGCCGGCCGGGATCGGCGCGCGGGTGTTCGCCGTAATGGACCTATACTGTAAGCCATCATTACCGAACGGACCGCCGACTTTTTCATGACCCCGCCCGGAGAATCAAAGATGCGCAAGAGCGTCTTGACCGCCCTGTTCCTGCTGCCCCTGATCGCCGTCTCGGCCGTGCTCGCCGACAACCACGAGAAAGACCGCGATACCAACGCCGGCGAAGACGACGGGTTCGTCGCCCTGTACAACGGCAAGGACCTCGCCGGCTGGAAGACCGAGGGCAACTGGGTCCCGCAGGACGACGGCGTCCTCGCCATCATCCCGCGCAAGGGCGAGCACGGTTGGAAACGATACAAGTCCTACCTCTACACCGAGAAGCAATACGAAAACTACGTCCTCGAACTCGAATACAAGCACGGCAAGGGCGGCAACTCCGGCCTGCACTTCCGCATCGCCGCGCCGGACGATTGGAACGACATCGACCCCGTGGCGAAGGGCATCGAGTGCCAGATCCTCGACAGCCACGGCAAGCCCGACAACAAGATGGGCCACCACGACTGCGGCGGGATCATCCGCACCCAGGGACCGAGCAAGAACATGGCCAAGCCCGCCGGCGAATGGAACAAGATGGTCCTCACCTGCAACGGACAGAACATCCAGGTCGAGCTCAACGGCGAACAGATCATCGACATCCAGCAAGACCAGGGCGCGATGAAAGACCGCCCGCTCAAGGGCTACATCGCGCTGCAGGACCACGGCCAGGAGATGTGGTTCCGAAACATCCGGATCAAAGAACTGGATTGATCACGCGAGACCTACCACGGTTTTTGAAGCCCGGCCCAGCAACGGCCGGGCTTTTCTTTATCCAGGCGGTGGCAGGCCCAGTGGAATATTTACCCGATCCCAGGATTTGTCTGTAAGCGGTCGGCGTGGCCGGCGACTCATCCGCGCGTCTGCGGTTGTCTTTTTTTCTGCGCGCCGGGAGGCCGATGCCGTGGGACCGACCTATGAACTGAAAACCTCGGACCCCTCGGCGTGGCTGGAGTTGCATGGCGACGCCCTCTACGCCTACGCGCTGTCGCGTGTGCGCAGGCCCGATGTGGCCGAGGACCTGGTGCAGGAGGCGCTGCTGGCGGCGCTCGGCTGTGCCGACACGTTCCGCGGCCGGTCGCAGGAACGCACGTGGCTCATCGGCATCCTGCGGCACAAGGTGCTGGACCATTTCCGCAAGCGCAAACGCAGCCGAGAAGTTCAAGAGCCCGCGATGGGCGAGGGCCGGGGCACGATGGGCCTGTTCAACCGCCGCGGCCGGTGGCACCCCAAGCCCAACGCGTGGTCCGGTGACCCGGCGGCGGTCTACGAAGACGCCGAGTTTTGGCGGGTTTACGAGGCCTGCCGTGCCCGGCTGCCCAGCACCCTCGCCGAGGCGTACATCCTGCGCGAACTCGAAGGGCTCAGCCCCGAGCAGGTCTGTGGCGTCCTCGATATCACGCCCTCGAACCTCGGCGTGCGCCTGCACCGCGCCCGCCTCGCGATGCGCGGCTGCCTCGACGAGCGCTGGTTCCAGCGGTAAGGACAAGCACGATGCCCCCGATACGCAAGCTGCTGACCGTGTTGTCGCTGACCTGCGACGCCTCCTCGCGACTGCTGTCCGACCGCTTCGAGCACGAGTTGCACCGCATCGACAACACCGCGCTGCGCCTACACCTGATGACGTGTACCGGCTGCCGGCGGACGCGCACGCACTTCCAAACGCTGCACGAGCTCAACCAGCACGCCCGCCATGCGCCAACACCGACCACACGCCTGCCGATCGATGCGCGCCAGCGCATCGCCCGGTCCTTCGAGCAGCCATAATTTTTCCCGTGCGACTGTAATCCTTCCGGGGAAGGTGCGACTCAACGCTGAGCCGCGGCGTGGTCTGGCACCACACGGCGCCGACGTCGCGGCATGAACCTCCGCGCCTGCGCGCGGCACGTACCGAGGAGCACCACCCACATGACTGCAAGCACGACAACAATCACGGCAACACACGGCAAGAAGTGGATCACGGCGATCGCGGGTCTCGCCGCGGGGGTCTGCGCCGGGCAGGCTCATGCGCTGGACGTCGAAGTCGAGGTCACGAACGTCGGGCCGACCGGCGGGGTGTTCGTGACGCCGCTGTGGGTGGGCTTCCACGACGGCGGCTTCGACAGCTACAACGCCGGGCAGCCGGTGCAGGAAGGGCTCGAACGCATCGCCGAGGACGGCGCGACGGGCACGCTCAGCGCCGACTTCCTCTCCGGCTACACCTACATCGACGCCGGCACGAGCGCCCGCGTCCTCACCGCGCAGACCACGGGGCGGGTGGACGGCACGATCGCCAGCCCCTCAGGCCCGCCCCCCATCGCGCCCGGCGAAACCGTCTCGCAAGCCTTCGCCATCGACGCGCTCGGTGCCAACCGCTACTTCTCCTACGCCTCGATGGTCCTGCCCAGCAACGACTACTTCATCGCCAACGGCAACCCGACCGCGCACGACCTGTCGTCGCTCGAAGGCGCGCCCGTCGGCACCGAGATCACCTTCTTCATCGGCACGACCGTCAACGACGCGGGCACCGAGGTCAACGACTTCGCCTTCAGCGCCGCCAACGGCTTATTCCCGCAGCTGAACATCGGCACGGGCCAGGGCGGGCCGAACACGGGCACGGACGAGAACGGCGTGGTGTCGGCTGTCGCCGGCGCCGACCCGTTCGCCGGCTTCCTGAACCAGCCCGCCGGCTTCGGGGCCGACCCGGACACCGACGCGATCGACTTCAACGACGCTGCGCTGTACCCCAACGGCCTCGCGCGCGTGACCGTGCGTGTCGTGCCCGAGCCGGCGTCGCTGGCGATGCTCGGCGTCGCGGGCCTGGGCGTGCTGCGACGGCGTCGGCGTTGAGCGTTTGACGGGCTTGTCAACGCCGCTCCAACGAATAACCCCCACCTCGCGGCGGGGGCTATTTCTTACATACCGTTGTGCCTTGATCCTGTTCAGGCCGCGCTGACTTCGACGTACTGCTCGACGCCCTTCAGATCGGTCAAGACGTCAACCGAGGCGAGGATCGTGCCCGACTCGCCGACGACGCCCGTCACCGGGCGCTGCTTGGGCAGCCGCCCTTCCCAGACGCGCCACCGGCCGCCGCGCGGCGAGTGGGTCTGGTTGGTCTTACGGACTTTTTTCAGCCGCTTGTTCTCCGCGACGACCTCGGCGTCCTTGGACAGCAGGCGCACGAGCGTCTTACGCGCTCCCTCGCTCGTGGGCTGCTTGACGATCTTGATATTGACGGTCGTGCCGGGGGCGATGTCTGCCATGATGCACCTCACAAGGCGGCGTGGTCGGGTTTGGGTCGGATCGGTTTGCCGAGCCGCGTATTGTGCCCGAAATCGCCGGCTGGGTCAAACCTTATCCGATCGGGTCCATCCCCTACCCGGGGCTGCCCTCCGCGGGCATCGACTGCCCCCGGTACTCCGCCGAACTGGTACAGGTCTCGTGGACACGCACGCACGACAAGAGCGGCAGCTTCGGCTCAAGCCGGTCCCACACCCACTTGCACAGCAGCTCCGCCGTCGGGTTCTCCAGCCCCTCGATCTCGTTGAGCACCCGGTGGTCCAGCGCGTCCTCGACCGGCTTGGTCGCGGCCTTGACGTCGGCGAAATCGATGAGATAGCCGACCTCGGGATCGACCTCGCCCGCGACGACGACGTCGATCTTGAACGAGTGGCCGTGCATCCGTCGGCACTTGTGACCCTCGGGAAAACAGGGCAGGAAGTGGGCGGCCTCGAAGCCGAAGGTTTTGGTTAAAGCGATGCGCATGGGGGTTGGGGATTCGTGGTTGGGGTCCGAGGCGAGCTTAACAAAGTGAGCAATCGTGTGGCGCTATGCGCTGAATCTTAGTTGATCAGGACACTTGCGTTCGTGCGGCGTGCTCACCGGCTCTGCCACACCCCAGACCCCAGCCGCCGTACCCATCTGCTATACCCCGCGTGCCATCGGGTCCCAAACCAGCTTGTGCAGTTGCGTCTGGAAGCGCACGGGCAGCTTGTCTTCAAGGATCCATTCCGCCAAATCACGCACGGCTAGGCCCGGCACGCCCGCGATCTCAAGGCCCGGCGTTACCTCGTTGACCGCGCTGACGAGTACTGCGTTGACTTTTTTGTGCAGTTGGTGTTTCTCGATGACGTCTTTCACCCAGTCGTAGTCTTCGCGAGAAGTCAATACGAACTTCACCTCGTCGCGCTGGTTGAGCTTGTCGAGGTTCGACCAGTCGTTGCGATCGGCTTCGCCGGAACCGGGCGTCTTCAGGTCCATGATCCGGATGACGCGCGGGTCGCACACGCCGATGTCGCAGGCGCCGCTGGTCTCGATCAGCACGGTCTTGCCCAGGTCGCAGAGGCGCGACATGAGCGGGTGGACGCCGCGTTGCAGCAGCGGTTCGCCGCCGGTGATCTCGTAGAGGTCGCACCCGTCGGCCCCGCCGGTCAGATCGAAACACTGCTCGATGACTTGATCGACGGTGCGTTTGTCGCCTTCGTGGAACGCGTACTCGGTGTCGCAGTACCGGCAGCGCAGGTGGCAGCCGCGCAGACGCACGAACACGCAGGGCAGGCCCGCGTAAGTCGACTCGCCCTGCAGCGAATAGAACAGCTCGTTGATGTAAACCGTCGGCTGGGTCATCGCTCGACCGCCTCCGCGTGGTCCGGCGTGGCGAGGGCTTGCAGCAACTCGGCGATCGACCGGCCGAGCGTCGGGTGGACCAGGCCCGGCGCGAGGTCGGCCAGCGGCTTGAGCACGAACCAGCGGTCGGCCAGCCCGGCGTGGGGGATCGTCAGGCCCGGCTCATTGATCACGCGCTCGCCGAACAGCAAGACGTCGATGTCGATCTCGCGCGGCCCCCAGCGGCGTCGCTCATTGGCTGGCACCCTGCCGAGCGCCGACTCGATCGCTTGCAACGCCTCGACCAACGCCCGCGGATCGTGCTGCGTCTCGATCGCCGCGGCCATGTTCAGAAACGCCCCCTGGTCCTGCGGGCCCATCGGCGGGGTCTCGTACACCGGCGACTCGGCAGTAACCCGCGTGCCCGGCAGCGCGTCGATCGCGCCCAGCGCCGCGCGGAGCATCGCGTCGCGGTCGCCGAGGTTGCTGCCCAGGCCGAGGTACACCGTGGTCATCCGCGTATTGTAGAGCGCTTGCCCGGCCCGCTTAAGGGGGCCGGCCGGTTGGGGTTCGCTTCATCGGCTACAATGCCTCGTTCGATCGAACGGAAAGCCACCCGTGACCGCCAGCGCGACCCTACAACTCGGCACGATCAACCCGCAACTCGACGGCAAGCCCGCCGAAGAGATCGTCCGCTGGGCCGCGGACACCTTCGGCGACGGGCTGGCGATGACCTCGAGCTTCGGCGCCCAGTCCGCGGTGATGCTGCACCTGGTGACGCGCGTCGTGCCCGACATCCCTGTCATCCTCATCGACACCGGCTACCTGTTCCCCGAGACGTACCTGTTTGTGAAGGGGCTGACCGAGCGGCTGTCGCTGAACCTGAAGGTGTACAGCCCGCGGATCACGCCCGCGCGTTACGAGGCGCTTCACGGCAAGACGTGGGAGTACGCCGAGGGGCTGGATCATTACCACCAGGTGTTCAAGGTCGAGCCGCTACAGCGTGCGCTCGAAGAACTGAACGTCAAGGCCTGGCTCGCCGGGCTGCGGGCCGGGCAGACCGACCACCGCGCGACGCTGCGCCCGGTCGAGAAGCAGGACGGCGTCTACAAGGTCCACCCAATCCTGCGCTGGTCGCGCAAAGACATCGGCGAGTACCTCGCGAAGCACGACCTGCCCTACAACCCGCTGGTCGAGAAGGGCTACGCGTCGATCGGCGACACGCACTCGACCCGCCCGGTCGCCGAGGGCCAGGACGAGCGCGACGGGCGGTTCGGCGGGCTCGCGCAGGAGTGCGGGATCCACCTGCCTCAGACAAAGCAAGAGGACGACAGCCGGATGTCGAGCGGGCTTTAGCATCGTAGAAGCGCAGGAAAGCACATGGGCAGAAAATAGGAGCGGAATCAGTCCGCTTGCATTTTCTGATCGGTTGGTCTTCTATGCTTTTGCGTTTCTGCTACGGCACGATCTGCACCGTGCTCGCGCCTTCGAACAGGGTATAGAACACCTCGTCCACGTCTTCGTCGCGCATGCGGATGCAGCCCATGGATTGCTGCTGGCCGATGGAGTTCGGGTCGTTGGTGGCGTGGATGCCGTAGCCGACGACGCCCTTGGTTCTTTCCTCGGTGCCTTCGAGCGCCATCCAGTACTCGCCGATGGGGATGTCCGGGTCGTCCGAGTCGTAGACCTTGCCGGTGCGCGGGTTGCGCCAGGACGGGCCCTTGCCGTTGGCGGCGTCGGGCCCGACCTTCGAGCCGGGCTTGATGCGGTACTCGCCGACGGGCGTGGAATCGAACTCGCCCAGGCCGACGTCAAAGGACTTGAGGAAGATGGGCAGGCCCGCGTCGTCCACGACGTACAGGTCCATGCGGTAGTCGGACTTGTCCACGCGGGCGTGCACCGGGCCCTTGAGGACCTGGATCGTCTGGCCGGCCTGGAGCCGGCGGGCCTCGATGTTGTTGACGCGCTCGATGAACTGGTAAGGCGTGCGGTAGGTGTTGGCGATCGTGCCCAGGTACTCGCCGGACTGCACCTTGTGCAGCGCCACGATCGGGTCGCGGTCGATCTGCTCGGCCGATCGGCGGGACTTGGAGAACACGTGCTGGCGGTTGAGTTCGGTCAGCAGGTCGCGGACCTCGTGCGCCTCGGCGCGGGGCAGCGCGCCGTCTCGGAACAGCAGCTCGCTCAGCAGCTTCCGCCCGTTGACCAGGTCGCCCGCTTCGAGCCTTTGCATACCCAGCTCGTACTGGTCCTTGTTCTCACCGCGGAACGCGTGCTTCGGCTCGTTGAGTGTCGCGATGGCCTCGGGCCCGGCGTAGCGCTCGGGCGGGTTGCCCGCCCGGCTTGGGGTGTCGTTGTCCGCGTTGCCGTTCGCCGTGGTTCGCTCGCCGGAGCGTGGGCGCGTGGGCGGGTCGGTGTTGCCGATGGAGGCGGATTGGCCGACAGACTGCCCCGCGGTGCTGGGCGTGCCCTCGCCTTGGTGTTGCTTCGCGTCGCTGTCGCCGGGCGTCGCGGCGTTGGCGGTCTTGGCCGGGTCGTCCCCCCCGCCGAAGATCACGATCAGCCCGACGACGATCACGGCGACGCCCAGCAGCGCGAGCCACGGGGCCAAGCCTTTTTTCCGCTTGGACGTCGTTGTGTAGCGTCGATTGGTGTTGGCCCGGGGGGCCTGGGATTGGAGCGCCATCCGTTGCGTCCTCTCGGCTGGGGGCGGGGGTTGGGGGATCGATTGGGTCACGGGGCACGGCCCTGCGGTGGGCGCACGGCGTCCCCGTATTCAGTGTCGGCCAGTTCGGTCGGCAGACCCCAACATTATCGCGGCCAAAACGCCAAGGGCAAGCCTCGATTCGGCGGGTGCGCACCGGCCGCGTGCCGCTTTGTCCCGCAAGCCTCGCGGCCTATACTGAGATATCGGCCCATATCTTCCGCGTTTTGTCCGACCCATCATGCGTAAAGCCTTCACCCTGATCGAACTGCTGGTCGTGATCTCCATCATCGCGCTTCTAATCGCGATCCTGCTGCCGGCGCTCGGCAGCGCGCGCGAATCGGCCCGGCGGACGCAGTGCGCGAGCAATCAGCGGCAGACCGTCATCGCCGCGACGTCCTACGCCGCCGAGACCGACGGCAAGCTGCCGGAACTCAAACGCTACGACGGCAACATCATGTGGATGGACAAGGCCGCGTTCAAGCTGCTCGCCTTCGGCAAGGCCGACCCGAGCCAGTCCGGCAGCGCGCGGGACGTCGTCGAAGAAGACTTCGCGCACCTGTACTGTCCCAATCTGCTCGGCAAGCAGTGGAAGCGGGTGATGACGACGTCCGACGGCCTGTCGGTCCGGCCGGGGTATTTCATGATGTTCGGCCGACGGGATCAGCCCGGCTACCCGCGCGACGGCCGCGCCAGCACGCCGGTCTACGCCTGGCGATCGACGCTCACGATCGACCGCGCCGAGCCATCGACCATCCTCCACGGCGGACCGGACGACGGCACGGGCTTCGAAGACCAGGGCCTGATCGTCGCCGACGTGAGCAGCGAAAACACCTTCGCCCCGGCCGTTCACTCGTCTCCGCACGGCGGCAAGGGCCTGGTGCAAACCCCGCGCAGCGTCCGCATCGATTCGCTCGATGACATCGGCGTCGACGGTGCGAACACGGGCTACCTCGACGGGTCGGTGCAGTGGAAGGCGTCAAGCGAACTTCGCCGGCACAAGCTGGTCCAGAACTCGGGCCAGGCCTACGCGTGGTGGTAGCGCAATCGCTGTCGCTTGGATGAATGCGAGGCTCCGGGCCGATCCGAATCGCGCTTACGCTTCGCGATCCGATGGCTTTCGCTGGCGTTCCAGCCAATCCATGTATTCGCGGATGCGTTTTTCGTAGCCGCGATCGACCGGCCGGTAGTAGGTCTTCTCGACGCCGAGGTAGGTCTGATCGACGAAGCCAGTCTCCGAGTCGTGGGCGTACTTGTAATCGGTCGCGTTGCCGAGTTTTTCAGCGCCGGCGTACGCGCCCGAGCGCAGGTGGCGCGGGACGGGGACGGTCCGGCCGGTCTTGACGTCGGACATCGCCTGGTTGATCGCAACGTAGCTCGCGTTGGATTTGGGCGCAGTGGCGAGGTAGGTCGTCGCTTGGGCAAGCGTGATGCGCGCCTCGGGCAGGCCGATTCGGTGGACAACCTCGTAGCAGCTCGCGGCGACCTGCAGGGCGCGCGGGTCGGCGTTGCCGATGTCTTCGCTGGCGAGGATGGCGATGCGGCGGGCGATGAACATCGGGTCTTCGCCGGCGTGCAGCATCTTGGCCAGCCAGTAGATCGCGGCGTCGGGGTCGCTCCCGCGTACGGACTTGATATAGGCCGAGATCGCGTCGTGGTGCGCGTCGCCGTCCCGGTCGTAGGCGATCGCCTTCTGCTGGATCGACTGCTCGGCGGTATTCAGCGTGATGCGGATAGGGGAAGTGGCCGAGGGATTGTCCTCACTTGGTCCCTCGGCCCCTCGCCCCTTGGCCCCTTCCGAAAGCACCGCGATCTCGAGCGCCGACAGCGCCCGCCGGGCGTCGCCGTCACTGATCGTCGCCCAGTGCGCGACCGCCTCGTCGTCGATCGTGATGTTCATCTCGCCGAAGCCGTACGCCTTATCGGCGATCGCCCGGTGGATCAGTTCGGCGATGTCCTGCTCGCAGAGGGGCTCGAACTGGAAGATCTGGCTGCGGCTGACCAGCGCGTTGTTCACGGCGAAGAAGGGGTTCTCCGTCGTCGCCCCGATCAGCGTGACGATGCCGCGCTCGACGTCGCCCAGGAGCACGTCCTGCTGTGCGCGGTTGAAGCGGTGGATCTCGTCGAGGAAAAAGATCGTGCGTTTGCCCTCGTGTTCCAGTCTTTTTCGGGCCTGGTCGAGCACGTGGCGGACGTCCTTGACGCCCACGGCGGCGGCGTTGCCGCGGTCGAAATGACGCTTCGTGTACCCGGCGATCAGCTCGGCGAGCGTCGTCTTACCCGTGCCCGGCGGGCCGTAAAAAATCACCGAGGTGAGCTGGTCCGCCTCGAGCATCCGTCGCAGCAGCATGCCCGGGCCAAGGAAATGCTTCTGGCCGGCGAACTGATCGAGCGAGCGCGGCCGCATCCGCGCGGCCAATGGCTCGGCGAGCTTGACCTTCGCGTCGCGTTTTTCCTGCCAGAGATCGGCCATGGGATCATTGTAGACTGTGGGCATGGACACACCCTCCGGCATCCCGATCATGCTCGACGTGTTGGGCCGGCGCTGCGTCGTCGTCGGCGGCGGGCCGGTCGCGCTTCGGCGGGCCAAGGCGCTGCTGGACGCGGGCGCGGAGGTCGTCGTCGTCGCGCCGGACGTCGAACCGGGCCTGCTCGCGCTCGAGGAGGAAGGCAAGCCGATCACGATCCACCGCCGCGGCTTCGAGCCGCGCGACATGGACCAGGCGTTCCTCGCGGTGATCGCGACGAACGTCGATCGTGTGAATGAAGGCGCGGACTGGGCGGCGCGCGAGCGCGGCGTGTTGATCAACCGTGCCGACGCGGGCGAGCGGTCCAACGCCACGTTTATGGCCGCCCACCGCCGGGGCCCGCTGACCGTCGCGGTTCACACCGGCGGGGCGTCGGCGAACGCGTCGAAGCAGATCCGCGATCACCTCGTCGAACACCTGGACCCCGACTGGCAGACGCTGCTGCAGTACGCGCAGGACTCGCGCGAGTCGTTCCTGAACATCGTCGATCCCGACAAGCGGCGCAAGGCGCTGCTGTCGCTGGTCAACGAGACCGCGATGCACACGCTCAAGGCCAAGGGGGCCGAGGCGTTGCGGGCGTACTACGCGGACCTGAAGAAGCAGGTGTGGGACGAGGGGCGCGAGGGCGGCGATGAGTGACAGCCCGCTCAGCCTGAGCACACGCGTTGCGGATCGGGTTTGATGGGAGGGCGGGGCTCCTGCGGAGCCGAAAGCCACAGACGGCGCCCGGCTCGGCAGGAGCCCCGCCCTCCCAGTATTGCATCCGTGTTCTGACGGTCTTGCGAGTTACAAATCCGCTCATGCGCCCGTCTATGCCGATATGATGAGGGGCTTGACCGATCCGCGCCGGACCGGCTCATCGCCGCCTGCCATGCGTGAACCGCTGACCAGCATCCCGCTTATTTTGACGACGCTCGCTTCGGTGTTGGCGACCGCCCTGGCCTTGCGTCGGCTGCGCACGCCCCAGACCGACCGGCCGTCGGCCTGGCCGATGCACCTGTTGTTGGGCGCGATCGCGCTGGCGTGCGCCGCCGTCTTCGGATTCCGGGTCTTTTTCGTCCACCAGGCCTGGCAGCCGGTGCAGGCGCACGTCGATGGGTTGCTGTTGATCGCCGCGCTGCTCGCGCCCGCCATCGTGTACATCCAGTCCAAGCCGAAGCTGTTCGGGCTGTCGGTGTTTCTGCTGCCGCTGCTCACGCTGATCCTTGCCTGGGGCGTGTGCGCGTCGCTTTGGACGTACCGCCCATTCAAGCTGAACACGTTCGAGCCGGCGGCGCTGGTGTTCCACCTCGCGACGATCTACCTCGGCCTGTTGTGCTGCGCGATCGGCGCCGGCGCGGGCGCGATGTACCTGTTTGTGCAGGGCCGGCTGAAGGCCAAGGCCGGCTTGGCCAACGTGAAGCCGATGGCGAGCCTGGAAACGCTCGAAACGCTGATCATCCGCTCGGCGACGCTCGGGTTCGTGTTGCTGACCATCGCGATGGTCAGCGGCCTGGTCATCGCGACGCAGGACCAATATGCCAGTTCGCTGGGCAGGGCGTGGTGGGCCTCGCCGAAGGTCTGGTTGGCGAGCGCGGCGTGGGCGTTGTATGCGCTGCTCATCAACGTGAAGCACACCAGCACGTTCCGCGGGCGACGCGCGGCGTGGCTGGCGATCGCCGGGCTGGTGCTCGTGCTCGCGACGTATGGCGTGGTCGAGGTGATCGACCGCGCATCGATCAACCAGCAGCCGACGACCGCCGTGGGCGCGGAAGGGGGCGGCTGATGCGATTGCTGATGCTCGGCTTCAACCACCGCACCGCGCCGCTCGAGCTGCGCGAGGCGCTGGCGTTCGACAACGACAAGGCCGCCAACGCGATCGCCGACCTCCGCCGCACACACCCCGCGAGCGAGTGCGTGCTGCTGTCCACCTGCAACCGCACCGAGTTGTACCTTGCCCGGCCGATCCACGACCCGCCGACGATCGACCAGCTGCGTCTCTTCGTCGCCGAGCACACCGGCGTGCGGCTCGAGACCGTCCGCGCCGCCTCGATCCACCGCGAGCAGGACGAGGTCGCGACGCACCTGTTCCGCGTCTGCTCCGGCCTCGATTCGATGGTGCTCGGCGAGCCGCAGATCCTCGGACAGGTCAAGCGTGCTTACGAACTGTCGAGCGACCACGGAGCCGTCGGCCCGATCCTGCACCGCCTGTTCCAGGGCGCGATCACCGCGGCAAAGCAGGCCCGCAACCAGACCGGCATCGACCAGGGCCGGACATCGGTCAGCTCCGTCGCCGTCGCCTTCGCCCGCAATATCTTCGACCACTTCAACGACAAGGCCGTGCTCGCGATCGGCGCGGGCGAGATGGTCAAGGCGGCGCTCGCCTCGCTGCAACGCGAGAAGCCCGGCCGGCTGCTACTGGTCAACCGCACGCACCGGCACGCCGTCGACCTGGCCAAGTCGCTGGGGATCGTCGGTCAATTGCACGGCGCGCGGGCGTGGGAGGACATGGACCAGTTGCTCGTCGAGGCGGACATCGTCGTGAGTTGCACGGGCGCAAACGAGCCGATCATCACCGCCGAACGCTTCAAACCGCTGCTCAGGAGGCGTCGCGGCCGGCCCCTGTTTATGCTCGACCTCGCGGTGCCCCGTGACATCGACCCGGCCCTGGGCGCGATGCGAAATATCTATCTCTACAACCTTGACGATCTGCAAAACGCGGTCAAGGCGACCGAGCACGACCGGCAGGAACTGGTCGCGCAGTGCGAAGGCGTCTTGCAGCAGCACGTGGAGCGCTGCATGGGCGACATCCGCCACCGCGACGTCGGCCGGCTGGTCAAGCAGCTGCGCGAACGCCTGCACGATATCGCCAAAGAAGAACAGGGCCGCACCGCCCGCAAGCTCGCGGCGCTCAACGGCGAGGCGACAGCCGACGGCCTGCAGGACTTGCTCGAGCAGCACAACCACCGCCTGGTCAACAAGATCCTGCACCTGCCCCTGAGCCAGCTCGACCGCCGGGACCCCGAAGCGAACCTCGGGTTCTACGCCGCGGCGCTGCGTCGGTTGTTCGACCTGCAAGACCAGCCCGACATGCACGCAGACAAGAACAAGCCGTCATAGGCGGCTGATCAGGCCCGGGCCGACGACGACTCGGGCAAGACGTAGCCCGCGTTGATCAGCCCCGCGATCAGCCGATCGCAATCGAGCGCGCCGCGCTGCACGCCCTGTGTCGCGAGCACCTGCAGCAGGCGATTGGTCAGCACCGATTCGAGCGAGTGGGACAACGCCGGGTCGAACCGCTCGATCTCATCCAACATCACCGCGTTTCCCCGGTCGAGCATCGCCAACCGATCACGCTCGCCGGCCCCCTGACGGTTCGCCAACTGCCGCAGAACGACGGACAAGACGACCGGCAACATGCCCGCGACGATCTGCCCCCGCGTCTGAGCGGCGTCGCGCATGAACGCATCGAACCGGTCCAGGTCAACCGCACGCACGGCGGACATTCGCAGGTCGGCTTGTGCCTGCTTCGCGCGGTATTTCAGGAAGTTGTACCGCACCAGCAGGCTGCGACTCGTCGGGTCCGGGGCGATCGGCCCGCCGTAGACCGGCCGCAACACCTCGGGCAGCGTACCGACCAACCCGGCATCGAGCCGGCGCGCTCGCCCGGTCGGCTTGATCGGGCGGAGGATCACCTCGTCCGCGTCCTCGCGCTCGAAGACCGGCATCATCACGTGATCGATTGGCTGGGCGAGGACGCGCTCGGCCCGCACCTCGTGGATCGCTCGGTAGACCGTCGAACGCGTCTTTCGGAAACGCCGACACATCTTCGTCACGCCGACCCCGGCGCGGTACGCCCGGTCGATGACGAGCTTTTGCTTGCGCGTGAGCGGCCCGGCGCGGTCGGCGAAAATACGCGCCGCGTTGTGCTCGCGGTCGTGATTCGCGACCAACTGCCGGATCGCCTCGGCGCTGCGCCCGCTCCGCCGGGACAGGTGTTCGAGGATGCGCCGGGGCGGGCACTCGGTCGCGTCGGCCAGTCGGCGGGCGCGTTCGATCAGGTGCCGTTTCTCCGCTTCCGTCAGGCGCGTAAACGACGAGGCCGACGCGACCCTGCCCCGCCGATGCCGGTCGAAGCAGGCCAACGCCGAGCGCGTGATCACCACCGCCGGCTTGCCGCCCGGCTCGCGCACGCCCCACCGCCACCGCAGCCCCCGATCGCGCCAGCGCGCGATCGTCTTCGTACTCACGCCCAGCCGCTCGGCCAGTTCCACGGTCGTCTCGCCCGGGTCGTCGGGGTCTGGCGGCATCGCGATCGACCGGCTCAGCGCATCGATCAGCAGCCTGAGGTCCGGTGCGAGCGCCTCACCAACCAGCGTCACGTTCTCGCTCGGCGGGACGCGACGCTGCGTCAGCCGGTACACCACGAAATCGATCGGGTAGTTGCTGCGCGGCTCGAGTTCGTCGTGCAATCGCTCCGCGTCTTTGACGACCTCGGCGCGCTTGGCGGGCGGCGCGTACAGCAGTTGCCGGGTCAACGCCGACAACTCGGCCGCGCGGTACGCCTGGGCACGCCGGCGGGTCAAGGCGACGCCACCCCGCCATACACGCGCACGCCCCGGCCCGGCTTCGCGAGGCCGAGCGCCCCCGCCATCTGCCCGAAACGTGACACCGCTTCGAGTTCCAGCCGGCCGACGCGGTACCGCAATACGTCGATCAGGTAGTGCTCGGCCAAGTCGCTCGGCCAGCCGTGGCGCTCGGCGTAGCGCTCGGCGATCAATAAACGCTGGGGCAGATTCGCGTCCAAGCGCGACGCCAACCGCGCCGGCAGGTCGCCGAGGTCCCGCCCCGCCCGCGCCATCCACATCGCGAACACGAACGGCAGGCCCGTCAACTCGTGCCAGCCCTCGCCCAGGTCCAGCTGGTACCGGTACTGCACGGCGAGCGGCGAGCCGGTCACGACCTTGTCGCCGATGAGCAGCATGGCCTGCGGCCGTTCGTCGATGCGACCATCGGCGACGCGCTCGCGCGCGTGGTAGTCGATCATCGTCGGCCGAACACCGAACAACTCGGACAGCAACACCTGCGCGAGCGCGACGCTGGTGTGGCTGTCGGTGTCGGCGTGCAGGGCCGTGATCTGGTCGATGGGCACCTGGCTGTACAGCCGGACGGTCAGCGTCGGGCCTTCGCAGCCGATCCCGCCGACGGGCACGAAGACGAGGTCTTGTTCGCTCGTAAAAAAGTCGATGACCGGGCACAGCGCGATATCGACTTCGCCCGCTTCCAAGTCGGCGAGCAAACGCGCGGGCACGTCGGTCCGCACGGACACGCCCGGCTCGGCGTCGAGCCCGTCGATCAACGGCTTTGCATTAAGGTAGCTCACACAGCCGACGCGGGAGGTCGTCGCGGGGCTGGCTTCGCTTCGCCGGATGTCGGTATCGGCTTGATCCATGCAATCATTATAGGTTTGCGGAACAGGGGGACAGGCATTCCTGCCTGTCTGTCGGCGAAGCCGAACCGATCAATGCCATCGCGCCAGGCCTACGGTCTGTTGACAGGCAGCAATGCCTGCCACCCTGTTCAAATGCCTGTCTCTCTGTTCAATTAATCCATTAGGTTGACCACGACGCGCCGCCGACCGATCATGCCTGCCCCGATGACGACCGAAACCGCCCCCACCGATCTGCCCACCGCCCAGGTGCTCATTGTCGACGACGAGCCGGACCACGCCGAGGTCATGGCCGAGGTACTCCGCCGCATGGGCCACGTCTGCACGCTCGTGCACGACCTGCCCGCCGCGCTGGACGAACTCAAGCACGGCCAGTTCGACCTAGTCGTCACCGACCTGAAGATGACCGGCGAGACCGACGGCATGGACGTGCTCGCCGCGGCGCGGCAGTCCCAGCACGCCGCGGAAACCATCATGGTCACCGCGCACGGCGACATCCCCACGGCCAAGCAGGCGATCAAGGGCGGCGCTTACGAGTTCATCGAAAAGCCGATTGACCTCGACGTCCTGCGCACGCTCTGCACCCGCGCGCTCGAGACGGTGTTCTTGCGGGCGCAGAACACCGAGCTGCGCCAACGCGTGGACGAGCAGTACGGCTTCGAGGGCATCATCGGCCAGTCGCCCGCGATGCGCGAGGTCATCGCCAAGCTCAAGCAGGCCGCGCCCGCCAACATCCCCGTGCTCATCACCGGCGAGTCGGGCACGGGCAAGGAACTGTTCGCCCAGGCGATCCACAACAACTCGCCGCGGAACAAAAAGCGCTTCGTCCCGCTGAACTGCGCGGGCTTGAGCGAGACGCTCTTAGAAGACGAGCTGTTCGGCCACGTCCGCGGGGCGTTTACCGACGCGGCCAAGGACCGCGAAGGCCGCTTCGAATACGCCAACGGCGGGACGCTGTTTCTCGACGAGATCGGCGACATGCCTATCACCATGCAGCCGAAGCTGCTGCGCGTGCTCGAGTCGGGCGAGGTCATCCGCGTTGGCGCCAACGACTCGAAGCACGTCGACGTCCGCCTGGTCAGCGCGACCAACCACGACCTGGAAGAACTGACCAAGCAAGGCAAGTTCCGAAGCGACTTGTTCTTCCGCATCCGCGGGATGCAGATCCACCTGCCCGCGCTGCGCGAGCGCCGCGACGACATCCCGCTGCTCGTCCAGCACTACGCCACGCAGTTCGCGAATCAGATGAATAAGCCGGGCCTGACGGTGTCGGAGGACGCGATGACGGCGTTGATGCAGTACCACTGGCCGGGCAACGTCCGGCAGCTGATCAACGCGGTGCAGAACGCCGTGATCGTCTGCGACACCGAGAAGGTCGAGCCGCGCCACCTGCCCCCGGAAGTCTCGCAGGGTGACGGCGGCGACGGTGGCAGCGTTGACACGGCCGGGCTGTCGCTGGATCAACTGGAAAAACAAGCGATCCGCAACGCCCTCCAGGTCACCGCCGGCAACCGCGAGAAAGCCGCGAAGATGCTGGGCATCGGCGAGCGGACGTTGTATCGGAAATTGAATGAATATGGGTTGAAGTGATTCGGTTTTACCACAGAGGACACAGAGAGCACAGAGGTCTGATTCATGTCCAACCCTCCAGATTCAAACTCCGTGTCCTCCGTGAACTCCGTGGTGAAAAACAGAGTTGGGCACGGGTTTGACTTGCACCGGCTTGTCGCTGGCAAACGACTGACTATTGGCGGGCTTGAAATTCAGCATGATCGCGGCTGCGATGCGCATTCCGATGGCGACGTGCTGTATCACGCCGTGACCGATGCGGTGCTTGGCGCGCTCGGGCTCGACGATATCGGCCAGCTCTTCCCCGACAGCGATCCGAAGTGGGACGGCGCGGACTCGGCGATCTTTTTGCGCGAGGCGTATATGCGGATGTCCGCCGAGGGCTACGCGATCGGCAACCTCGACTGCACCGTCATCCTCGAACGCCCCAAGCTCGGGCCGCACAAGCCGGCGATCAAGGCCAAACTCGCGGAGTTGCTCGGCTGCGAGGTGTCGCAAGTCAACCTCAAGGCGAAGACCCACGAGCGCGTCGATGCGCTGGGTGAGAACCATGCGATCGCGTGCCACGCGGTGGTGTTGTTGGTGAAGACAATCGATTGATGTGTAGCGGGCGACGCGCAGCGTCCCGTTCGAATCATCAATCACCATTCGACGGACGCTCCGCGTCGCCCGCGAAACGTTCTTGTTTCACATCGTCGCCGCCTCGTCCGGCACCCGCCCGAACGCGATCTTGTCCTGCATCTCCAGGCCCGCGATGTCGTGCATCCCGCCGAGGTACAGGCTGTGGTTGCCGAACTTGCGGTTGATCGAGTCGATCACCTCGCCCAGGCCCCGGCGGTGGTCAACATTGTCAAACAGCCGGCCGGTCGCGCAGTGGGCCGGCTCCAGGCGCCCGACGCCGATGGAGACTTTCACCGGCCTGGGTGGGGCGGGCGTCCCGCCTGCCGAGCGCGCGTACGAGCGTTTGCGTTTCCAGAGGCGTTCGAAGTGTTCGACGACGGTGACGGTGTCCTGGCAGGCGGGCAGGTCGATCTGGTCGCCCCACCGCCGATCGTCGTCGTAGCTGATGCCGGCCCAGAGCGTGTGTGCGACGTAGCCGTGGCAGCGCAGGCGCGCCGCGGCCTTGTGCAGCAGCCGGGTCATCACGCTGTGCGCGCCGTGCTCGGTGCGCAGCTCGGGCGCGAGGACGTTGGCGTGTGTGAACATGCGCCGGTGCTCGGGCAAGAGCGCCGGCTCCTGGCCGTGCAGTGCCATCCAGTACCGCGTGCCCTCGACCGAGCCCCACGCCTCGCGCGCCTGTTGAGCGGACAGCTCCCACAGGTCGCGGATCGTGCACACGCCCTTGCGGTGCAGCCGGGCGCGGATGCCGACGTTGATGCCCGGCAGGTCGGTCAGTTCCAGCGTCGCGATCTCCCCCGGAAGGTCTTCTAACGACAACGCCCGTAACCCATCGGGCTTGCCCAGTTCACAGGCGACTTTCGCGAGCAGGCGCGTGGGTGCCAGGCCGACGCTGCAGGTCAGGCATTCGCCGACCGCCTCGGCGACGGCGCGCTTGACGCGTTTGCCGATGCGCATCGCTTCGCTCGGCTCGCGTTCCTTGCCCAGCAGTTTCACCGCCATCTCATCGATCGACCAGACCTTGTCGATGGGCACCACGGTTTCGACGGCGGCCTTGATCTGCTTGTGGACCTGGACGTAGTACGCCGGCCGGGCGGCGACGAACCGGATGTCGGGGCAGAGCCTGCGGGCGTCGTACACGCGCGTGCCGGTCTTCACGCCGCGGCGTTTGGCGTGGACGCTGGCGGCGATGCAGCACGAGCCCTCGCTCATCACCGGCAGCACGCCGACGGGCCTGCCGCGCAGCTCGGGCCGGGCCTGCTGCTCGACGGAGGCGAAGTAGTTGTCCATGTCCAGGAAAAGCCAGTCGAGCATCGGATCACCGACCCAATCATAACCCAAACATTATTGCGCTGGCAAGCGTCTTTTTACTCAGAGCACGAAGCGTCAGCGAGTGACCACGAGTTGTGGTGTACCGTGTCACTCGCTTACGCTTCGTGCTCTGACAGACCGCACACGTGTTGAAGATTGATGCTCGATTTCTGCGACGAGCCCTACCGCGACTTCCCGCCCAAAGACATCGCCGCCTGGCGTTGGCTGCTGGGCTGGTACAACCGCGAGCGGTTTTTGCCGAAGGCCAAGCGGATCACCGAGTTGACCGTGCACGGTGCCGAGACGCTGCGTCAGTCCCGCGGGCCGGGCGACCGGCTGGTGTTGATGCCCAACCACCCGACGCACGCCGACGCCGCGATCGTGCTCGAGGCGTGTCGTCGGGCCGGGCTGACCACGCAGATGATGGCGGCGTACGACGTGTTCCTGCGCAGCCGGCTCGACGCGTTCGTCATGCGCCGGCTCGGCGCGTTCTCGGTCGACCGCGAGGGCTCGGACGCGCGGGCGATGAAGACGGCGATGGGCGTGTTGGACAAGGGCAAGCACGCGCTGGTCGTGTTCCCCGAGGGGAACGTCTACCTCGAGGCCGACCGCGTCACGCCTTTCAGTGATGGCGCGGCGTTCCTTGCGCTGCGCGCCGCGCGGCAACTCAAGGACCGGGGCCACCGCGTGCTGGTCGTGCCGGTATCGATCAAGGCGACGCACCTCACCGACTGCCGCCCGCTCGTCGCCGAGCGTTTGCGGGCGCTCGCGAAGACGGCGGAGGTCGAGCTCGCGAAGGGCTGCACGCCGATCGAGGCGATGCGGCAGATCGGCATCGCGCTGCTGCACCGCAACCTGACGCTGCGCGGGCTGGACACGCCCGAGGCGGACGAGTTGTCCGAGTTGATCGGCCACGCCGGCGGTGTCGTGATGGACCGGCTGGAAGCCAAGCTCGGCGTGAGCCCCAAGCCCGGCGCAACGCTGCAGGAGCGCGTGCGCAAGGCCCGGCAGGTGATCCACGAGGTGCGGACCGACCCCGCGCGTGTCGCCGACCACGCCGCCGCCGCGACATGGGCGGACGAGGCGATGCTCGCGTTGCGGCTGGCGAGCTACTCGGACCGGTACGCCGCGAGCCGGCCGACGCTCGACCGGATCGAAGAGACCGGCGAGAAGCTGGCCGAGGACTTGTACCGGAAGATGATGGCGCCGCTAGCGGACCGCGCGGCATTCGTGCGCTTCAACGAGCCGGTCCCGCTGTGCGAGTACGTCGCCGACACGAAGCCGGGCCGCAGGCAGGTCCGCGACCTGACCGCGCGCTGCGAGTCTGCCGTGCAGCGGGGCATTGATCTGCTGAACCAGGCCAACCCGCACCCGGGCGGGAAGTCCTGGGAACAAGCGTTGGAAGCAGGCTGAAACGAAGGCGGGTGCCACTGACAAGCGGAGTCTGCGGAGCTTGTCAGTGCAATACCTCACTCACTGACAAGGCTCCGAGCAGCCTTGTCAGTGCCACCCATCGGAGAACGAATATGCAATCTGTCTAAGACATCACCGCGCGCGTCGGTCGAGGTTGCGCTCCTCGAACTCGATGCGCAGCCGCTCATCGACTTCCGACGCCAGCCCGAAGCTGCGGTCGAACTCGAGCGTGTATCGGTACTCGATGACCGCGGCGTCCTCGCCCTTCGCGCCGGCCTTGACGGTCATGTCCCAGCGGAGGATGCCCTGCGGCCGGTCCTCGCGCAGGTAGACCGGGTCGTCACTGAGGTCTTCGAACCCGCTCTCTTCGGTGAGCTGCACGTCGTCGCTGTCCTTGAAGTTGGGCAGGCGGTCGAAGAGTCGCACGTCCGCGGGCTTGTCGCCGTAGTTCTCGACGGCCAGGCGGTACGCGAAGGTCAGCCGGGTGTTGCCGCCCTGCTGCTGCTGTTCGCGCGTGACCAGCCGGCGTGCGGCGCTCAGCTGCGGGTCGGCGCCGAAGCCCATGACGAACGTCTGCCCGCGGGTCACGTTGACCATCTCGGTCCGGCCGACAAAACGCCCGTCGAGGTACACGTTCACCGGGCCGGCGAGCAGGTCACGCCCGGATGTGTTCACCGCCTCGGCCTCGCGGTACACGAACTGCGTCAACACCGGGTTCGCGACGTGGTAAAAGTCGCCGGCCATCTCCGACTGCATGATCCGCGTCATCTGCTGGTCCGCCCGGCTCTGCAGGCTGACCGTGCCGTCGATCGCGTAGCTGATGCTCAACCCCTGCTCGGGCGACTGGACGACGATACTCGGCAGCACCTTGTCCACCGGCTCGCACAACTCGAGCAGCTGCAGCTTGTTCGCGATCAGGTTGCCCGACCACGCGATCGCGGTGTTTTCGCGCAGGCCGGCATTGAAGTTCAGCTGCACGTCGTTGTCGAACTGCTGCTCTTGAAGATACTTGTAGGCCTGGCTGATCTGCGCCTTCTGCTCGGCCGGGGCGGCGTCGGGCCGGCCGTTGATCGCCCGCCCGCCCTGCGCGAGCTGCTTGAGCGAGACGGGGAACACGGCGATCGCCGGGCCCGACGCGCTGATCATCGGCGAGGCGGTGGACAGCGTGAGCTTGACCTTGTCCCAGTCTTCGCCGGTCATTTGCCGGACGATCGCGTTGTACTCCACCCGCACCGTGTTGCCGCCGAGATCGCCGCGGACGTTGTAGCTCGGCGACCAGCCGCAGTTGCCGACGAGGTACGTCAATCGGACCGACTCCGCCCGTGCGTCACGCCGATCCAGGAACAAGACCGCCTCGCGCACGGTCGTCTGCGACCGCCCGGCGAGCAGCGCGCGTTCGCGTTGCAGCGTCTCCAGTTCCTTGCGGAGCCTGCGCTCGATGCCCTTGAGTTCGAGTTGTTCTTTCGTCGCCGCTGCGCGCTGCTCGAAGACGAACTTGGTCGTCTGCTGCAACTGCTCGGCGTCGAGCACGCCCTTGGACAGCTCGGTCGTCGCCGTGGGCGCGATGAAGCCCTCGAGCTTGTCCAGGTAATCGAAGCGCTTACTCACGAGCTTCTGCATCGTGATGTTTTCTTCCAGCTCGATCTGCTTCGCGTCGATCTTCTCGTCCAGCGCGCGGATGTCGGCCCGCGGCTCCTGGCCGACGACGCGCTCGCGGTACCGCACCGCGCGGACGTCGATCTGCTCGCCGCCCTCGGCGAACAGGCTGTCCGGCCGGACCTGCGGCGGCAGGCCGGTGACGATCAGCTCGACCGGCCCTTCCCCGCCGGGCACGGCGACGGTCCGGGTGATCTGCGCCTGGTCGCGGTACAACGTGACCTCGGACAACGCGCTCTTGGCTTCTTTGCCCTGCGCCCACGCCGGAACAACCATCGCCAGCACCAACACCGCCGTCACGATCGCGACGACGCCTCGCCCATTCATTCGCCTGCACATGGCCGGTCTCCTGTCTGCGAATCACAAGTGGCCAGACGACACCCGCCCGGCCTACGCATTGAGACGCGCAGCCGGGGTTCGGGTTCCATAAACACGTCCCCAGACCCTGAAAAGCGCAAACCGTGCAGCAGAAATAGCCGGCGGCCTACGGACGCCGGAAGCGTTGACAACGACTATTCGCGAGAAAACGCCTGTCTTTCTCGTCCGGCGTCCGTAGGCCGCCGGCTATTGATCATGCTGCGGACAAATGTGCAAAGCGCGACTACTTCCCCGTCGCCGCGGCTTTGTCGAGGTACCAGGTCAATTCGCCGTCGTTCGCAGCGGGGTTGATGCCGGTGATGGGCATCTCATAGACGTCGGGCCCGGCGTCGGTCAGTTGCTGCTCGATCTTCTTCAGCGTGGCGTGCTTGCCCGCGCCGGTGAGCAGCACGACGACCTCGCGGCCGTGGTTGATCAGCGGGTAGGTCATCGTCAGGCGTGGCGGGGGCACGACGCGCTCGCCGTCGTTGCCGACGATCCACCGGTCGGTGACGTCGAGCGCGGGCGACGCGGGGAACAGGCTGGCGGTGTGCGCGTCGCCGCCCATGCCCAGCAGGATGAAGTCCAGCCGCGGGACGGCCGGCAGCTTCAGGCCGTTGAACGCGGCGCTCAGTTCTTCTTCGTATACCTGCGCCGGGTTCGGCTCCATCACCGGCATCGGGTGCACCGCGCTGCGCTTGATCGGCACGTGGTCGATCATTGCCTCGCGGATCATCTTGATGTTCGACTTGTCGTGGTCTTCGGGCACGCATCGCTCATCGACGATCCAGACGTGCGTCTGCGGCCAGAGGAACATGCGGAACTTGGGGTCGGTGACCAGGCGGATGTAGAACGGCTCGGGCGTGCCCCCGCCGGAGAGCGCCATGTGGAAGACGCCGCGCTCCTGGATCGCGCGTTGGGCGGAGCCGAGCAGCGCGCTGCCCAGGTCGTCGAAGAGTTGTTCCGCGTCGGGCGCGGTGTGGACGTGTCCGGGGAGTTTGAGCATGGGTTTCGGGTGTTGGGTGTTGGGTGTTGGGGAATCGCACAAAACGTGCCAGATGCTCGGCCCCAACACCCAGCACCCAGCACCCACTACCCATTGCGCCAATACCGCCCCTCGCGCTGCATCATCAGGTCCGACGCGGGCGGGCCCCACGTGCCGGCGGAGTAGTTGGGCAGATCGTCCTGCGGGTTGTCGGCCCAGTAATCGAGCACGGGCTGGACCGCGTCCCAGGCGCACTGGATCTCGTCGCGGTGTTTGAACAGCGTCTGGTCGCCCTTGATCGCGTCGTGCAGCAGCGTCGCGTAGCCGTCGGGCGGCTCGGTCTTCCACTGCTCGACGTAGTCGAAGTCCATGACGACCTCTTTCATCTTCAGCCCCGAGCCGGGCACCTTCCCCTCGAAGCGCAGCCGGATGCCCTCGTCGGGCTGGACGTTGATAACGATCTGGTTGGGCTTGGTCGTCTTGGTCTTGTCGCGGAACAGGCAGTGCGGCGTGGGCTTGAAGTAGATGACAATCTCGGTCTTCTTCTCGGCCATCGCCTTGCCCGAGCGCAGGTAGAACGGCACGCCGCCCCAGCGCCAGGTGTCGACGTTGAAGAGCATCGCCGCGAACGTGTCGGTCTGGCTGTGCGGGTCCACGCCCTCGGTGTCGCGGTAACCGATCACCGGCTTGCCCTTGACCGCACCCGGGCCGTACTGCCCGCGCACGGCGATCTTCGGCACGTCTTGGGCACCGGGCACGCGCAACGCCTTGAACACCTTGATCTTCTCCGTGCGGATGTCCGCCGCGTCCATGCTCACCGGCGGCTCCATCGCCACGACCGACAACACCTGCAGCAGGTGGCTCTGCACCATGTCGCGCATCGCCCCGCCCGCCGCGCTGTCGTAGTAGCTTCCGCGCGTGCCGACATCCACGGTCTCACTCGCGGTGATTTGGATGTGGTCGACGTAGCGCTGGTTCCACAACGGCTCGAAGATCGCATTAGCGAACCGCAGCACGAGCATGTTCTGCACCAGCTCCTTGCCGAGGTAGTGGTCGATGCGGTAGATCGCGTCCTCGTCGAACACGCCCGCGAGGGTGCGGTTGAGCTGCGCCGCCGAGTCGGGGTCCGAGCCGAAGGGCTTCTCGACGACGATGCGTTGCCACGCGCCGTTGCCGTCGATCGAGCAGTACTTGCGGCCCTCGACGACGATGTCCGCTCCGCCGATATTGTTGATGATCGGCTCGAAGAACTGCGGCGACACCGAGAGGTAGAACAGGATGTTGCCGCCGGTCTTGTGCTGATCGTCCAGCTCGCACATCCGCTGCTTGATTCCCGCCCAGTCGCCCTTCTTCGTCGCGTCGCCGGCGTGGTAGTGGATGCACGCTTGAAAGTCCGCCCACTTCGCGTCGTCGTAGCCGCCCTCGTTGAATGCGTGCAGCTCCTCGCGCCAGTCGTCGTCGGAATACTTCGTCCGGCTCACACCCATGATCGCGATGTTGTCGGGCAGCTTGCCCTGGTCCCACAGGAGGTAGAGCGCGGGGACGAGCTTGCGTTTGGTCAGGTCGCCCGAGGCGCCGAAGATAACCACGAGGCAGCCGGTTTGGTTGGATTCGTCTGGCATGTGAGCAGTAGAACCGCGATAGGCACGGTTGGCAAACGGCTGGTGTCGGTGCGGGCGGGTGTGGAGGGCGAGGACGCTGCGAGCGCGATTCACCAGCGACGCGCGCTCGGCAGGCGAAGCCCGCCCGTCCCGACAGGTTGGTGTCGCTTATTCATGTAGACGCTGAGGACCATCAGGTCCGCGGGGTTGACGCCTTCGAGCCGGCCGGCCTGGCCGAGCGTCGCGGGCTTGAACTTGTCGAGCACGAGCTGCGCCTCACGGCGCAGGCCGGTGACCGCGGCGTAGTCGATGTCGGCGGGCAACGGCTGGGCCTCCTGGCTAGCCAGGCGATCGACCTCGCGCCGCTGACGCTCGATGTAGCCGGCGTAGTGCAGGTCGGCGAGCAGCTCGGCGAGTACCGCGCGCTGCTGCAGCGTGGCGAGTGTATCAAACGTATCGATCACTCGGCCGTCCTGCTTAAGCAGGACGGCCAAACCTACAGTGCCCACTTCTGAACGACGCGCCAGATCGATTAGTCGTTCGCCTTCGTGCGTGGCTTGTTGCAGCGTCGATTCGAGATCGGCTCGCGACCTTTGTTTGGCCGCAAACACCGCCCAACGCGCATCATCGACCAGCCCCCACGCACGGCCGAGCGGCGTCAATCGCGTTGCCGCGTTGTCCGACCGCAACAGCAGCCGGTGCTCGGCCCGCGAGGTGAACATGCGGTACGGCTCGACCGGCACCTTCGTCACCAGGTCGTCCAGCATCACGCCGATGTACGCCTGGTCCCGGGCAAGCCGAACAAGCTCCTCGCCGCGCGCGAACCGCGCCGCGTTCAGCCCGGCGAGCAGGCCCTGCCCCGCCGCCTCCTCGTAGCCGGACGTGCCGTTGATCTGCCCCGCGGTGAACAGGCCGGGCACGGGCTTGGTCATGCACGTCGCGTCGAGTTGATGCGCGACGATCGTATCGTATTCCACCGCGTAGCCGTACTTCAAGACGACCGCGTCCTCGCAGCCCGGCAGCGCATGTATCACACGCAGTTGGACTTCCGGGGGCAGCGACGTCGAGATCCCATTGCAGTACACCTCGTTCGTCTCGTACGACTCGGGCTCGAGAAACACGTGGTGCGATTCGCGGTCGGCGAACCGCACGACCTTGTCCTCGATCGACGGGCAGTACCGCGGCCCGGCGGTCGTGATCTGGCCGTTGTACATCGGCGCCCGGTCGAGGTTGTCTCGGATCAGCGCGTGCGACCGCGGGTTGGTGTGCGTGATCCAGCAAGGCGTCTGCGGCATCGCGGGAAAAGTGTCAAATACCTTTTCGTAAGCGGGCAAAAAGACTCCCGACCCTTTCTTTAATAAGGGTTCGGGAATCGTTTTTGCCCGGGTGCAAGCCGTCATATCGCTGAACGGAACGGGCTGTTCGTCGCCGGGCTGCACTTCGAGGCCGTCGAGCTTGAGCGACTCGCGCGCGAGGCGGGGGGGGGTGCCCGTCTTCAGGCGGCCGAGTTCGAAACCCAGCCGCTTGAGCGCACCGCTGACGCCGTCGGCCGACCCCTCGCCGACTCGGCCGCCCTTGGTCTGTTCCTCCCCGCTGTGCATGATCGCGCGCATGAACGTGCCGGTGGTCAACACGACGGCCTTGGCGCGGAGCGTGATCGGTTTCTCCGCGTCGTCGATGCACCCGAACTCGCCGCAGCACGCGTCGGTCGGCGTCTCGGGGCCGTCGGTCGGCACGGGCTTGTACTTCACGCCGACGCACGTGCCGTCCTGGATGACGAAGTCTTCCACCAGCCCGGCGAGTGTGATCAGGTTCGGGCGGGTGGCCAGCAGGCGCTGGACCTCGCGGGCGTAGGCGTACTTGTCGGACTGGCAGCGTGGGCCGTGCACGGCCGGGCCCCGGCTGGCGTTGAGCACGCGGAACTGGATGCCGGTGGCGTCTGCGGCGAGGCCCATCAGCCCGCCGAGCGCGTCGATCTCGCGGACGATCTGGCCTTTCGCCAGCCCGCCGATGCAGGGGTTGCACGACATCGCCCCGGTCTTGGCCGGGTCCATCGTAACCAGCGCGACGCGACCGTTCTGGGAATCTATGCCGCCTGCAGATGCAAGCGCGTTCGCCGCGGCCCACGCCGCTTCCGCGCCGGCGTGGCCGCCGCCGATGACGATCACTTCGAACTCACGCCGCTTGGCAATCATGACCGGGGCATTATAGCTGGCGGGCGTGCGTGACCGCCCGCGCCTGTTTCTGTTCTAATCCAAACATGCTCGCGGACTCCGGATGGACAGAGAAAATCTTCGCCTACTGCGAACGCGGCGACGACCCGTCGTTCTGGGCCGAGCCGCTCAACGCATGGTCGAACGCCGCGTTCTGGGTGGCCGCGGCGGGATTCGCCGTCGCGCTCGTGATCCACCGGGATCGTCTGCGCGAGGGCGCGGCGTCTGGCTCGTTCGCTTCGCCGACCGGCCCTGCGGCGCGCGACCTCTGGCTGCTCGTGGTGCTGCTGATCGGCATCGGCGCTGGCAGCTTCCTGTTCCACACCTTCGCCGAGCCTTGGTCGGGCATGGCGGACGTCGGGTGTATTGTGCTCTGGGTGCTTTGGTACCTGTGGGTCAGTGCGCGGCGCGTGCTGCGTTGGGGGCGCGGGTTCGCGGCGGGTGCGTTGGTCGTCCACCTCGCGCTCTCGGTGCTGCTGTTGATGGCGACCGGCTGGTTCCTGATGAGCTACCTGCCGACGGCGGCCGCGGCCTACCTGCTCGCCCTGCACGCGGCGCGGTTCCCGCTGCCCGGGCGCGAGGCGCTGCTCGGCTCGGCCGTCACCTTTACCGTCTCGATGGTCATGGCGGGGCTTGACCGGCCGTTATGCGACCTGATCCCGACGGGCACGCACTTTGTCTGGCACCTGCTCAACGCCGCCGCGCTCCTGCTCGCCTCGCTGGGGCTGATGAAGAATGTGCAACAGCCGGCTCAACGCGTAACGCCTCATGCCGCCTGACGACGCGGGATCAGCTTCATCGCGAGGATCAGCAGCAATCCCACCGCGACGGCGACGAAGCCCGCCTGCCAGATCAACGCGCTGGCCCGGCCCTCGACGCGCTGCAGCGTCGCATCCAGCCGCGTCGGCTCCGCGGTCTCATCGATGTTGTTCACCAGCGTGTTGAGCTGCTCGACGGTCTTTCCAAGCTCCTGCGCCGCCTGGGTGTACTCGGTGATGTCGAACGGCCGGCCCGGCGGTTCGTCGGGGTCCGGCTCCAGCTGCTTGAGCAACGCGTCCACCGACTTGACCGTCTCGTTCAGCGTCGCGCTGGTCGTGTCCAGCTGCTTGAGCGCCGACTCGGACTCGGGCAGCACGGCCCGGGCCTTCTCCAGCGACGCGTCGGCCTGCTTGAGCGTGTCCTGGATGGTGGCGACCGTCGTGCCCGCGTTCTGCACGGTCTTGTCCACCTGCTCGACGACTTGCTTGGCGTCGGCGATGCTTCCGCGGACTTGCTTCACGGTGTCGTTCGCGTCGCCGACGAGCTTGCCCAGGGCCTGCTCGCGTTCGTCGATCGCGCTGAAGATCGCCTCGCGTTCCTTGGCGACGCGCTCGGGCAGCTTGTCGACCGTGTCGGACACGCGCTCGACGTCGGTGAGCAGGCGCTGGGTCTCGGGCGCCGCGAGGGTTTGCAGGTACATCAGCTCGACGCGCCACTGGATGATCAGCGCCTGCCGGGCCGCGAGCCAGGTCGCGCGCTCGGCGACGTCGGTCGTGCTCTCGATGCCCGACACCGCGCTGCCGACGGGCACGAAGATATCGACGATGCCCTGGCCGATGCCCGCGACGGAGAACTGCTCCTTGTACCCGCTGAACTCGGAGAAACGCACCCACCAGACGTAGACCTCGTTGGGGTGGTCCTTGCGGTACTGCACGATGAGGCTGCGCAGCTCCTGCTGCTCCTTCGCGTCCATGGCCTGCGCGGCGAGCTTCCACGCCTCGTCCTCCATCCGTCGCGCCGAATTGAGATAGAGCGGGCCGAGGTCGCCGAAGAACTCCTGCGCCCGTTCCTCGGCGAGCATACGCTGCAACGTCATGATGGTGACCATGTTCAATAGCGCGACTTGCGGGTCGGGGTCGGCGGCGATGGCGATGACCGAGTCGGAGCTGTCGGCGCGGATGCGCAGCGCGAGCAGGCGTTGTTCGAGCGAGGGGTTGGCCGAGGCGATGAGTTCGCAGGACTCGGGCACCTCGCCGAGGTACGACATCGCCAGGCGACGCAGCTTCTGCGACAATTCCTTGCGCGTGAGCGTGCCGGCGGGCTGCTGCAGGCTCTGGCCGACGTTCGCGTTGCCCACGCCCGTCGCCTCGTCCACGACCTGGCAGCCGGTGAGCGCGGAGCTCAATGCGAACAGCAGCATGATGGCCAGTCCCGGTAGTCTCATGAATGTCATCCCTGAAGTGTAGTGTCGCCGACAGACGTTCCGCCGGGTGGCCGGGGTCGAACGCGCGAGCCCCCGGAACAAGCTGTGGCAGATACATACAAAGACGGCTCTTTCCGGGAGGGTCGCTGGGCCTGCTGGGCCTGCACCCCGGCCACCCGTATGGTGATTACTCTACTGCTTTCGGCAGCGGGCGCAGTTGCACCTTGCGGTATTCGATCGGCGTCCCCTCGGCCTGGAGGCAGATCGCCCCGCTGCTCGCGGAGCAACCCCACGCCTCGTTGACCAGCGTGCCGTTGACAAAGACTTTGACGCGGTCGCCGTGGGCCTGGACGATCATCGTGTTCCACTCGCCCAGTTCGTGCTCCGAACCGTCGGTGTAGTTGATCGTGCGCCGGCCCTTCGTCCGGGTCTCGGCGTCCTTGACCTTCACCGCCTCGCCGATGACCCAGAAATCGCCGGCGTTGTTTGCGGCGAGTTGGACCTCGAGCGACTTGGGCCAGATGTTTCGCTCGCGTGGCGTCGAGCAGTGGATCAGCAGCCCCGAGTTGCCGCCCTTGCCCGGCCAACGCCACTGCACCTCGATCTCGTAGTCGGCGTAGCTGGCTTTGGTCCGCAGGACGGCGACGGGGCGCCCCGCGTTCTTGATCACGCCATCCTCAACTCGGAAGATGTCGGATGGTTTGGCGTCCTCGGCGAAGAAGTCGTAGGTCCAGTTCGACAGGTCCTTGCCATTGAACAGATCGATCGGCTCTTCGGGCGTGATCGGCTTGGGCTCGTCCGTCTCTTTCGCGGGGGCGTCGTCGGCGGACACGGCGGACATGAGGCAGAGCCCCAACAGCATGGCGGGTAAGGCGATGGCGAGCAGGCGTGTCATGTCGTCTCCCTTGTCGTGATGAGGTGGATGTTCTGTAGCTGACGCCGCGTCCGCGTGCGGGCTTACTTCTCGGGCGTCCACGGGACGTCGGCGACGCCGGCCTCCGCGTTGGCCAACCGGGCCAAGGCGAACAGCAGGTCCGCCAGTCGGTTGAGGTAGACCAGGGCGGCGGGGTCGATCGGCTCGGCCTGCGCGAGTTCGGCGACGCCGCGCTCAGCCCGTCGGCACACGGTGCGGGCCGCGTGCAGCCGGGCCGCGAGGTCCGTCCCGCCGGGCAGGATAAAGCTACGCAGCGGGGGCAGGCGGTCGGACACCGCGTCGATCTGTTGCTCGAGCTGCCGGGCGTGATCGGCGGTGATACGTGCGCCGGCGTCCTGATCGGACCTCGGCGTCGCCAATTGTGCCCCCAGGTCGAATAACCGGCCCTGGGCGGTAATGAGCGGCTGACGCAACGCGTCCATCTCACAGCCGGCTAATGCCAGGCCGATCATGGCGTTCAATTCATCGACGCCGCCGTAGGCCGCGACCCGAGGGTGGTGTTTCGGGACCCGCGACCCACCGATCAGGTCGGTCATGCCGTCGTCGCCACGCTTGGTGTAAAGCTTCATGGCGACATGATAAACCACCGGGCCCACCGCTCGGGCCGCCTGCAAGTGATATAATCCGCTCCCCCACTCGCCGAGCCCTTCGGCGCCTCAGACGCACGATGACCCACCGCTCGCAAATCATGGTTCTGCTCTTTGCCCTGTGCTGCATGGTCGGCTGGGCCGAGCCCGCCACCGCCGCGCGGCTCGCGTCGGTCGAAGGCGAAGCGGGCGAGACGGAAGTGCGCGACGCGGAAGATTTCAAACTCGGTGACCAGACCGAGGTCGAGATCAGCTACAAAGTCACGGCGAAGAACGACGACTGCAGCGTCGTCGTCCGCCTGTACCGCGAGCAGAACGGCCGGTGGCTGGTGGTCAACACGGTGCTGCGCACGTCGTCCGCCGCGAACGGCTCGCGCACGCTCACGCTCCCGGCCGGCAGTTACCGCGTCGAAGTCGTCGCCAAGCAGGCGCGGTACCACGTGACGGTGGATAACTGATTCAGCCCGGCTGACAGGTTGAACAGCATTGACTCACATCGCGCACACGAGCGCCGCGGCGCAACCTGTCGCCGGCGAAATACGAAAGCCTGATTCATGGCACCCGGCGCGTCGCCGAGGCGGTCTCTCTCGGCTTGCGTCTCTCTGTGAGCCCGTCACCCCCGCCCGATCTTCATCCCCGGGATCGCGTGCTTCAACAGTTGATCGACGTCCTGGACGAACTTGATCGTCAGTCGCTTGCGGACCGAAGGGTCGATCTCGTCGAGGTCGCGCTTGTTTTGCTGAGGCAGGAGGACGGTGTCGATGCCCAGTCGGTCGGCGGCGAGCGTTTTTTCTTTCACCCCGCCGATGGGCAGCACCTTGCCGCGGAGCGTGATCTCTCCGGTCATCGCCAATCCTTTTTTCACGGGCTTGCCGGTTAGCAGCGAGATGATCGCGGTATACATCGCCACCCCCGCCGAGGGCCCGTCTTTCGGGACCGCGCCCGCGGGCACGTGGATGTGCAGGTCGTGGCCGTTCATCACGTCCGGCTCACAGCCCAGCGACCGGGCCCGGCTCTTGAACAGCGACAGCGCCGCCTGGGCCGACTCCTTCATCACCTCGCCGATCTGCCCGGTCAGCTTGACCTCGCCCTTGCCCGCGTAACGCGCCGCCTCGATGAACAGCACCTCCCCGCCCACCGACGTGTAGGCAAGGCCGAGCACGACACCCGGCACGCCCGTCCGCGTGTCCAGATCGCGCAGGTACTTCTGAGCGCCGAGGTAGTCGGCGACATCGCCCTGATCGATCACGGCCTTCTTCGGCGCGCGCCTGGCCTGCGCGACCTTCGCCGCCACGCCCCGGCACACCGCGGCGATCTGTCGCTCGAGTTCGCGGACGCCCGCCTCGCGCGTGTAGCCATCGATGATCGTGCGCAGCCCGCCGACACGGAACGCGCACTGCCTGGCCTTGAGCCCGTGCTCCTTCATCTGCCGGGGCACGAGGTACTTCCGCGCGATCGCGAGCTTGTCGTGGTCGGTGTAGCCGGGGATCTCGATCATCTCCAGCCGGTCCTGCAACGCGGGGGGGATGTTGCCGACGTAATTCGCGGTGCAGATGAACATCGCCTTGGAGAGGTCGAACGGCACGTCGAGGTAGCGGTCGATGAACGCGTGGTTCTGCCTCGGGTCGAGGACTTCGAGCAGCGCGCTCGCCGGGTCCCCGCGGAAGTCGTTGCCCAGTTTGTCCACCTCGTCGAGCATGATGACCGGGTTATTCGTGCCGCATCGCCGGATGTCCTGGATCAGCCGGCCGGGCATCGCGCCGATGTACGTCCGCCGGTGCCCGCGGATCTCCGCTTCGTCGCGCACCCCGCCCAGCGAGATGCGCGCGAACCGCCGACCGAGCGCCTCGGCGATCGACTGGCCCAGCGACGTCTTGCCCACGCCGGGCGGGCCGGTCAGACACAGGATCGCCCCGCGCCCATCCGGGTTCAGCTTCCGCACCGCCAGATACTCGATCAGCCGTTTCTTGACCTTGTCTAAATCGAAGTGGTCGCGGTCTAAGATGTCGCGCGCGTGCACCAGGTCCAGCCGGTCTTCGCTCGACTGGTTCCAGGGCAGCTCGGCGATCAGCTCGACGTAGCTCATGATGACCGAGTACTCCGGGCTCGCCGGCGGGATCATCTCCAGCCGGCCCAGCTCGCGCTCGGCCTCGGCCATGACCTTCTCGGGCGGGTCGGCCTCGACCAGCCGCTTGTGCAACTCGTCGATGACCTCCGCCGAGCCGTCGCCCTCGCCGAGCTCTTCCTGGATCGCGCGCATCTGCTCGCGCAGGTACAGGCGGCGCTGGCCCTCGCCGATGCTCGCCTCGACGTCTTCCTGGATCTTGTTCTGCAAACGCGCGAGCTGGAGCTGCTGGCTGAGCAGGTGGTGCACGGCCTTGGCCCGCGCGGCGACGCCGAGCTCTTCGAGCAGCCGCTGCTTCTCCGCGATCTCGATGTCGAGGTTCGCCGCGAGGTAATCGACCAGCCCCGCGGGCGACTCGACATTCATGAGCACGTTGCGTGCCTGCTCGGGCGCATTGGGCGTGAGCTCGATCAATTCCAACGCCAGGTCGCGCAGCTGGTTGATCGTCGCAAGGAACGATTTGCCCCGGCCCGGCTTCTGCTTGAGCGGGCTGACCTTCGCCGTCATGAAAGGCCGTGTCTTCAGGGGTTTGTCCAGCCGGATACGGTCCAGGCCGTGCACGATCAGCGTCATCGTCTCGTCCTGCTGGCGGATGAGCTTGAGCGCAATCGCGGCGACGCCGGTCTTGTACACGCCGTCGAAGCCCGGGTCCTCCTGGTCTTCATCGATCTGGGCGGCAAGCCCGATGACCTTCGACTGAGCCAGCGACTCTTCAAGCAGCCGGCGGCTCGATGGCCGGCCGATGCCCAGCGGGATGATCGTCCCGGGGAACACGATCGTCCCACGCACCGGCAGGATCGGCAGCGTGCCGGGCACGTCCGGCTGATCCACGACCTCGGCGACCGCGCCCGCCGACGACGCGATGCCCGGCGTCGCGCGGCGTGAAGGACGCCTGGTTCGTTTCTTCCGGATGGGCTTTTTCTTGCTCACGCTCGGCGGGGTCCTTCGGTTGATACGTTTCGAGGCGATCGGTCACACAGGCGATCGGCCCTGATCCGGCACCTCGGTTCTCCTGACCAACGCCATCGGGCGATTGTCCAAGGCGATGTGTCTGCCTACAATCGCCCGATTACACGGCAAACTACCATTGTACGAAAGTCCGCGCCATGACGACCCAGGCCGACCCGACCGCCAGCAACAACGCGATGCCCGACGTGCAGGGCAGCCGCGACTCGAGACAGGTGCCCATCAACAAGGTCGGCGTCAAGGACATCCGCTACCCGATCACCCTCAAACGGCCCGAGACCCATCAGAAGCAGCACACCGTGGCGATGGTCAACATGTACGTCGCCCTGCCCCACTACCAGAAGGGCACGCACATGAGCCGGTTCCTCGAGGTGCTCAACCGCCACCACCAAGGCATCGATTCGAGCGACGTCATGGAGGTCGCGCGTGACATGAGGCAACGCCTCGAGGCCGAAGAAGCGCACCTGCAGATGAGCTTCCCCTACTTCATCGACAAGAAGGCCCCGGTCACCGGTCAGCCGGGCAAGCTCGACATCGAGGTCAGCTTCGAGGCGGTCGCCAACGGCACCGAAGACTTCATCCTCGGCATCAAGGTCCCCGCGACGTCGCTGTGCCCGTGCTCGAAAGGGATCTCCGACTACGGCGCGCACAACCAGCGTTGCGAGATGCAGGCGCAGGTCCGCTTCCGCGAAGGGCGTTACATGTGGATCGAGGAGTTGTTCGAATTGGTCGAACAGTGCGCGAGCACGCAGGTCTTCGCGGTGCTCAAGCGCCCGGACGAGAAGCACGTCACCGAGGCGGCGTACGACAACCCCAAGTTTGTCGAGGACATCGTCCGCGACTTGGCCATCGCGATGGATGATGAAGACCGCATCGCCTGGTACCGCGTGTCGAGCGAGAACTTCGAGTCGATCCACAACCACAACGCGTACGCGGTAGTCGAGCGCGACAAGCGCGAGGGTTGATTGACCTTGTCAATGACGTTTGGCCACCCCACTTAAGCGGGGTGGCCGCAAGGCGTCCCCGTCAGTTGATTACGCGAGGATGTCTTTCACCACGTGCGCCGGCTCGACCCCGGTGAGCTTGACGTCCAGCCCCTGGTACTTGACGCTCAGTCGGTTCGAGTCGATGCCCAACAGGTGCAGCATCGTCGCGTGCAGGTCGCGGACGTGGCAGATATTTTCGACGGCGTTGTAGCCCAGCTCGTCCGTCTCGCCGTACGTCGTGCCGCCCTTGATCCCGCCGCCGGCGACGAACATCGAGAAGCCCTTGATGTGGTGGTCGCGGCCGACGCCGCGCTGGCTCATCGGGGTCCGGCCGAACTCGCCGCCCCAGACGATCAGCGTGTCCTCGAGCATGCCGCGGCGCTTGAGGTCCTTGATCAGCGCGGCGGTGGGCTGGTCGGCGGTCAGGCAGCACTTGGTCATGTGCTTGTCCAGCCCGTCGTGGTGGTCCCAGCCGCGGTGATAGAGCTGGATGAACCGCACGCCGCGCTCCGCAAGCCGGCGGGCCATCAGGCAGTTGCTCGCGTAGGTCCCGTCCCCGGGCGTGCAGCCGTACATCTCCAGCACGTCCGCGGGCTCGTCGGACAAATCGGTCAGCTTGGGCACGGCCATCTGCATCTTGAACGCCAACTCGTACTGCGCGATGCGTGACTCGATCTCCGGGTCGTGGTGTTCCTGCTCACGCAGGCGGTTTAGGTCCTTGACCGCGTTGATCAGGTGTTCCTGCTGCGTGCGGTCGATCCCCGGCGGGTTCTTGACGTAGTGAACCGGGTCGCCGATCGAGTTCAGCTCGACGCCGGCGTAGCGCGAGGGCAGGAAGCCCGAGGACCACTGGCGCGAGGCGATCGGCTGGGGGTTTCGCGACTTGGCGTCGGAGACGAGCACGACGAAGCCGGGCAGGTCATCGGACAGCGAGCCGAGGCCGTAGTTGACCCACGAGCCCATCGACGGCCGGCCGCTGAGCTGCGTGCCGGTGTTCATGAAGGTGTGCGCGGGGTCATGGTTGATCTGCTCGGTGACCATCGACTTGATGACGGCGATATCGTCGGCGACCTCGCCGATATGCGGCAGCCAGTCGCTGATCATCAGCCCGCTCTTGCCGTGCCGGCTGAACTTCTGTCTCGGGCCGAGGCAGGTCAGCTTTTTCCCCTGCAGCTGCGCGATCGGCTGGCCCTTCGTGTATTCCTCGGGCATCGGCTTGCCGTCCATCTCCGCGAGAACGGGCTTGTAGTCGAACGTCTCGAGGTGGCTCGGGCCGCCGGCCATGCACAGGAAGATCACACGCTTGGCCTTGGGCGCAATGTGCAGCGGGTCGACGACGCCCCGCGTCGGGTCCAGCGGCGGTGCCGCAGACGCGAACGCGCGACCGGCCCCCATCAGGTTGCCCAGCGCCATCGCCCCGATCCCCAGAGAGGCGTGGCCGAGGAACTGTCGGCGGTTCACGCGGTGCAGTTGCTCGTATTCCCGGTGGACCAGGTCGGCAAAGTCGGTTTGCATAGACATCGTGCTTACCTCAATTCGCTTGGGACGGTGATGGCATCACGGCCGGGTGATCGTCTCGTGAAGGTTAAACAGGGCCCGACAGACCTCGGCCCAGGCGGCGTGCTCGGCCGGGTCCAGCGTTTCGTCCCGAGGCGCGACACCGACGGACAACAGTTGTTTCGCACGCTCGGGGTGCTGCTTGAACACCTCGCGGTTCTGCCCCAGCAAGCCGAGCAGCAGCGCCGCCTCGCGATCGGTCGCGTCGCGCGACAGCGCCGCGTTCATCGCCCAGTCCAGGCGCTGGCGGTCGTCGCCTTCGGCCTGGGTGAGGACGCGCTGGGCGAACACGCGCGACGCCTCGACGAACGACGGGTCGTTGAGCAGGACCAGCGACGCGAGCGGCGTGTTGGACACCGACCGTTTAGCGGTGCACTCCTCGCGTGTCGGCGCATCGAACGCCTTGAGCATCGGGTGCAGGAACTGGCGCTGCCAGTGCATGTAAACGCCCCGCCGCCACTGGTTCTCGTCCAGCTGGGTCTGGTACTTCCGCGGCGGGAAGTTGAGGTGCATGTAGTAGCCCTCGGGCTGGTACGGGCGGGCCGACTCCCCGCCGAGCTGGGGATTCAGCAGCCCGCTGACGAACAGCGCGTTGTCGCGGATCATCTCCGCGGGCAGTCGGCGCTGGCTCTGCCGCGCGAACAGCTCGTTGTTCTGATCGACGCGCAGCAGCTGCGATGTCGGCTCGGACGACAGCTGGTATGTCCGAGTCATGGCGAACATCTTCATCATCGCCTTGACGTCCCAGCCCGACTCGACGAACTCAAGCGAGAGCCGGTCGAGCAGCTCGGGGTGGTTCGGCGGCATGCCCTGCCCGCCGAAGTCGCCGAGCGTCGTGCACAGCCCCTCGCCGAACATGAGATACCACAGGCGGTTGACCATGACCCGCGCGTTGAGCTCGGCGATGCCGCCCTCGTGCATCGGCGTGACCAGCCAGTCCGCGAGGTCCAGCCGAGTCGGCGTGCCGTCGGTTTCCAGCTCGCCCATAAACTCGGGCACGGCCGGCCGCATCGCGGGGTGGCTCTCGTCCAGCCAGTTCCCTCCCGGCAGGAAACGCACCGGGCGGAACTTGTCGGCGGGCAGCTGCTTGCTGATCATCACCTTGCGCGGCTTGATCGCCTCGATCTCTTTTTGCAGCAGTTGCCGTGTCGCGTCGTCGCCGGCTTCGGAGAGGGCTTGCTCCAGATTGGCCTTGCGTTGTGCGTCCAGGGGCGAGAGCGTTTCGACCGTCGGCTCGCGCCAGGTCGGGTTGCGGTTGGTGCCCTTGCCGAAGTTGCTGCCGTCGTAAGGCGCCAGGTGTTCGAGGTCGTCCATCTGGCCGTAGAACGCGGCGAGGGCGTAGAAGTCTTCGTCGGTGTAGGGGTCGTACTTGTGGTCGTGGCACTGGGCGCAGCCGATGGTCGCGCCCATAAACGCTTCGCCGAAGTTACGGACGCGGTCCGCGTCGTAGATCGCCTGGTACTCCTTGCGCTGGATGCCGCCCTCGTGCGAGGATTGGTACAAGCGGTTGTACGCGCTGGCGATCAGCGCGTGGCCCGTCGGGTCTTCGATCAGGTCGCCGGCGACCTGGTGCCGGACGAACGTGCTGTACGGGATGTTTTCGTTGAACGCCCAGATGACCCAGTCGCGGTAAGGCGTGATGCTCTGGGTCTGGTCGCCGTGGTACCCGACGGTGTCGGCGAAACGCACGACGTCGAGCCAGTAGATCGCCATCCGCTCGCCGAAGTGCGGGCTGGCGAGCAGGCGATCGACCAACGTCTCATACGCGTCGGGGGATGTGTCGTTGACGAACGCCTGGACCTCGGCCGGCGTTGGGGGCAGGCCGATGAGGTCGAAACTCAGTCGGCGGATCAACGCCACGCGGTCCGCGTCACGCACCGGCGACAAGCCCTCGGACTCGAGCTTCGCCAAAACGTAGTGGTCGATCCAGTGCCGGGGCCAGCCGGAATCCGACACCTTCGGCGTCGGCGTCATCGTCGGTTTCTCGTACGCCCAATGCGCCTGATACGTCGCGCCCTGCTCGATCCACTTCTTGATCAGCCGCTTCTCACGCTCGGTCAACGCCTTGTGGCTGTCCTTGGGTGGCATCGGCCGCTTCGTGTCGTTGATCCGCGCCCAGACCTCGCTCAATCCCGGGTCGCCCGCCGTGATCAGGTAGTCATTGACCGCGACCTCGGCGGTGTGCAGTTGGATATCGCCCTTCGCGTCGTGGGCGTCGGGGCCGTGGCAGGCGAAGCAGTTCTCCGAGAGGATCGGGCGGATGTCGCGGTTAAACTCGACCGTATCGGGCAGCGGCCTGTCGCTCGCCCCCGCGGGGCCGCCCTGGACGGCGAGCACGACCGCGGGCTCGGGTCCGGCGACGCGGGCCTGCGTCGGCGTGTCGGGCTGGCCGGTCCCCATCACCGCCCCGCCCAGCAGGACCGCAGAAGCGAGGCAGAGCAAGGCGCCGGCCGCCATCGCGGAGCGACCTGTCCGTGTCGATTGTTTGAAGAATGCGTTCATGGTCGATGGCCGGGTTGGTCGGGCGATTGACAGTTTTAATTCGAATCATGATTGCTGCAAGACTAGGCCTGATTCTAGACGAATCAAACGCGTGAATCGTACAATTTGCAAAAACCGAGCGTAATTCTCAATGTGAACGCTGGCGCTGATGCTGCCGCCCGACGCGGGCCCGCGACGGACTGGAAAAACCAAGTCAAGCCGCGTCTATACGGCCTGTTGACGACCGACGGATTATGCTATACTAATTGATTCAAGCATGTTTTCCCTGCCATCCGCACGCCGGGGTTATCAGGAGCTCCGATGTCCAGAACCGCTATCTTCGCAAACGCGTTTAACGAAATCATCCAAAAGGCTCGCAAAGAGGCCGATTCCCAGAAGTCGTCGATCGAGAAACAACTCGGCGATGCGCGTGATCAGTTGGACCAGGCCCAGAAACGCGTCGCCGACCTCGAAAAACAACTCGCGGACATCGACGACGAACTGGCCGTCGGCCTGGTTGCGGCCGCGCGCGACGCGGGCATCAAAGTCGATCTGAAACGAGCCGTCGCCGCTGTCAACCCCCAGTCCAAAGCGGCGGACGCCAACAGCGACAGCGGCAAGTCCAAGCCCAACACCGCACGCGAGAAAGCCGCGGTCATGGCCCTGCTCCAGAAACAGCACGGGCGGTGGCTCGCCTCCACCGAAATCAAAGAAACCACCGGCGTCGAGCGCCCGGTCAGCGTGCTGCTGAAGGGCGAAAAGCGGATCGAGAGCCAGGGCAAGGGCCGGGGCGTGCAGTACCGCATCGCGCCGAACTGAACCCCGAGCCGGCTGAAGCGAGGCTTGCTCAGAAAAAGACCTCCGCCGCCGTGCCGCGCAGGATCGCCCGCCGCTCGGTATCGGACAGGCCCGGCATCCCCTCGCGGATCAGGCCGATCGCGTCCGCGTAGTTGTTGCCGCCATTGAGTTGGTACGGGCAGTCGCTCGCCCACATCAAGCGCTCGGCACCGAACATATCAAGGGCGATGCGGATCATCTTTACCAAGTCGCCATTCGCCTGGCTGTAAGGCGGCCGGCCAAACTTGTAAAACGCGGACACCTTGAGATACACATTCGCAAAACCAGATAAGTCGCTCAGCGCCTGGATGTCCGCGGGCACGCCGGGATTGAAATGACCGAAGTGATCGATGACCACCGTTGTGTCGGGGTATCGCTCGCACATCGGGATAAGCGTCGGCAGGAACTCGCCCGAGAGCAGCGGGCAAACCGCCACGCCCAACTCCGACGCGTGCTTCCACAGCGCCTGCTGCCCGGGCGCGTTGAGCCAGTTCGGCGGGTCCACGTTCAGCGTCCGGTCCGCGTGCTTGGTCGGCCCGATGCGGATGCCCCGCGCCCCTTGGTCACGCAGGTCGCGTAATCGCTCGCACAGGTTCGCCGTCCGCTCGTTGATCATCGCGACGACGCTGAACACGCCGGGGTATCGCCTGGCGCAGTCGAGGATGTACGCGTTGTCGTAGCCGTGCAGCGGCGCGTGCTGGATCAGCACGGCCCGGCCGACGCCGTTGCGATTCATGATCGCCAGCAATTCGTCGGCGGTAAACGTCGCCGGCTTCATCTCCGCGCGCGTCGCCCAAGGCCCCAGCGGGTAGCGTTCCAGGTCGTCCGACCAGACGTGCGCGTGCGCATCGATGTCGCCCGTCGGTGTGTTGCCGCCGAGGCCCAAAGACTTACAGCCGGCCAGCGATGTCGATGCGAGCGCCGCGGCGCCGATCTGTAGTGCTTGTCTTCGCGTCAGGTTCATGTCACGCCCCCTTTCATCAGCGGCTCGATGATCTTGGTGTAAAACGCCCAGCCGCCGGCGATAAACAGGCCGACCACGCTGAGCCACAGAAACGCGTCCCACACGCCGCTGGGCAGCAGCCGCGCGTCGGTCCGGCGGTACCGGCTGTACAACGCCGTGACGCCCAGCAGCGGCAGCATCAACGCGCCCATGAAACCGCCGGCGAGGACCAGCTCACGCGGCGCGGGGATGAACGTGAAGCACGCCAGGAACAGCACCGGCAGCACGCCGCAGAACACCTTGGTCCAGAAGCGATATGCGCGCTCGCTGTGTTCGGACAGGCCGAATACCCGCACGCCGTCCGACAGCACGCGCGCGTGGCTCGCCGTGGCGACGAAAAACGTCGAGTACAGCACCGCGAACGCGCCGAAGAGGAACACGCCCTGCGCCCAATCACCGAACACCGGCACGTACATCTCCCCGAGCGTGCGGATCAGGTAGTCGCCCTTGGGGTTCAGCCCGCTGCGCCCGAGGATCGCCGCGCCCAGCAGGTAGAACGCGATCGTCGCGAAGGTGTACACGACCATCGAGCACCACGCGTCCCACTTGAGCACGCGCAGCCAACCCTCGGCCCGCCGGGCCCACGCCTCCGAGTCGTCGCGCGGGCCCGTCCACTTCGCGTAGCCCTTTTCCAAACACCAGTAGGGGTATTGGATCAGTTCGGTCGCGCCCACGCCGATGATGCCGAACGCCGCCAACGCGACCATCAACCCGTCGCCGGGCGGGATCTTGAACGTCATGCCCGACCACAACTCCTCCAGCGACACCCGGCGGTCCGGCATCATCTGCATGAGCACCAGGTTCAGGATCGTAATCAGTGTGAACGTCGCGACCAGCGCCGTCGAGACGCTCTGGATCAGCCGGTAACGCCCGACGACGAGGACGAAGATCGAGCCGAACGTGATCAGCGCGGCCCAGACTTTCGGGTCGTGTGTCGTCGGCACGTCGTCGGGCAGGGCGTGCGACGGGTCGTCGAGTTGAAGTTCGATCTGCTGGTCGTAGAACGCATTAACGGTCTGTCCCGACTCGGTGAGCGGGAACTGGATCGAAAGCGCCTGCCCGACCCCGCCGATGAGCCCGCCAACCTGCGCGAGCGCGACGACGGTAAACAAGAGCCAGAACCAGCAGATCCAGTTCGCGCGTTTTTCCCGGCTGCCCAGGAACCTCGGCCCGGGCACCTCGTTCATGCCGTCGAGCGTCGTCTTGCCGTTCATGATCGCGTACTTGCCGAACTCGATCTGCACGAACACCTTGATCACGCAGCCGATGATGATCAACCACATCAGCGCGAAGCCGGCCTCGGCGCCGACCGCGGTCGTCGCGATCAGCTCGCCCGAGCCGACGATCGACCCGGCGATGATCAGCCCCGGTCCGAGTTGTTTCAAGACCCCGCCGAGCGTGGTCGGCGGGTCTTGGGTCGTGTTCACTGCGGCAGGTGCTGCGACACCAACGGGCGGCGCGGGCGGGGCCTCGTCAGGCATCGAGACGGCTCCAACAGATGAGATGAAATGACAGGCACGCGGTCAACGCCAGCGAAGCAGCGAGTATAGCTTGATTCTCAGGGAGGGCGAGGCCCCCGCCGAGCCGAATATCAAACAAGCCATGCGGCTCGGCGGGAGCCTCTCCCTCCCCATGCATCGGCCGCTCATTCTCCCTTGAGCAGCTGCACCATCCCCCGCCCCATCGCTTCGCCGACAAGCATGTACGTCTCCGCGTTGCCGTTGTAGTGGAAACCCTGGTTGCGCGGCGACTGCTCGGGCGTGCGCCAGAACCCGCGGGTATCCACCGTCTTGACGTTGCCCCTGAACGCCGGGTACTTCTCGTGGTCGTTCATCGCGAGTTGGCCCTTGGCGATCGTCAGGAAATTGCCCGCCATGTCCTCGCCGTCGAAGCCGATCGTCGCGACCACGAACGGCGCCCCGGGCGCTTCGAACTCCTTGCGCAGCGTCTTGATCAGGTGGACCAGGTTCTGCTCGTATCGCTGGGCGCTCAGCTCGCTGCCCGAGTCCTTGTGGCCCTGCCACCAGGCGAATCCCGCGATCTCATAGCCCCGCCCCTTCCACATCGGGAAGTTCTGATCGAAGTTGCGGAGCACCTCGTGCGCCTCGCCGAAGCAGTCGTCGTACTGCTTGCCCGCGTACCAGTTGATCGGCTCGGGCGTCGTGCCCTTCTCCCAACGGCTCGGCGAATCCTTGTACCCCGCGTAGACCCACGTCTTGCCGTCGGCGTCGGTGTGTTCGTAGCGCTCGCTGCCGGGCGGGAGGAAGTCCCAGCCCAGCGAGCGGTTGCCCTGGCTGGCCTTGAGGATCAGCACCGGCTGGTCGTGGTACGTGCCCATCACGTGCCCGAAGCCGAGCTCCGGGCCGATGCTGTTCGCGCCCGCGCCGCACCCGGGCGCGAGCCATTTGCTCGCCGTCGCCGTGACCACGCCCTTGTACCACACGTCCTTTCGCGGGACGAAGTTGCCCTCGTCGTCGGCGAGGTATGCGAACTTGCCTTCTTCACGCACCACCGTCTTCAGCGTACCGGGGATGTCCAGCCGGGCGATCCAGCCCAGGCCGTTCGCGTCGTTGGTGAGGTAGGTGATCTTGAACGGCACGGCCTCGCCCTTGCTCAGCTTGACGGGCGTGTACTTCGCCTCGCCGCCGGGCTCCTTGCGGTAGGCCTCTTTGCCGTCGACGAGCATGATGTTGTGGGTCGATCCCCCGTAGCCCGGGCGCATCTCGTAGACGCCGGTGGTCTCGATCTTGATCGTGCCTCGGACGACCTGCACCCCGCCGCCGGGGTAAGGCGTGGGGTTGACGCCGCCGAACGATTCGAGCTTGACGGTTTTGCTCGGCTCGAGCTTGTCGTAATCCTTGTCCGGGTCGTAGTCGCCGGGGTAGACCGAGAGCACCGGGTCGATGAACGCGTCGCCCCACCGGCTGCCCCCGCCGTCGACCTGGCCGATACCGACCATGTTCGACTGGCCCGCGAGGATGTAGACCTTGACCGGGCCGTCGGCGATCGGATCACCCGGCGCGTGCGGCTTGATCTCAAGGCTTGTGTCGGCGTGGGCGGGAAGCGCGCTGAACACGAGCACGGCCAAGAGCACGACGCCCATGCAGAAGAACAGAGTGGGGCGTGGGGTTTTCATCGATAGTCCTTCCTTCGTGCGCGGTCAAGCCGCGGGCTGCGCGGCGGGCGTCCGTAAGCCGCCGATGATTGTAATCGCTCAGTCGTTGACGACGCCGTAGAACGCCTGCGCGTTTCGGTAGAACACGCGGTCGCGTTCGTCCTCGCTCAACCCGCCCAGCAGTTCGCCCAGCGTATCGACCCACCGCGCGTACTCGGTCCGAAGCAGGCAGACCGGCCAATCGCTGCCGAACATGAGCCGCTCGACGCCAAAACACGCGAGGGCGTGGTTGACGTAAGGTTTGAGCGTCTGGGCGTCCCACGCCCGGCCACGCACCTCCGTCGCCATGCCCGAAAGCTTGCACATCACGTTGGGGCGTTGAGCGAGCGCCGCGAAATCGCCTTCCCACTGCCGATCCATCTCCCCCGAGTCCGCGTTGATCACCGGCTTGCCGATGTGATCAAGGACAAGCGGCATGTCGCCCGGCAGCGCATCGACCATCTTGATCGTATTCGGCAACTGGTGCCCGAAGATCAGGATGTCGTATCGCAGGCGCGTCTCGCTCAGCGCTTCGAGCCCGCGCAGGAACTCGGGCCGGATCATGAACTCGGGGTCTTGTTCGTCCTGGATCACGTGTCGCACGCCTTTGAGCAGCGGTTCATCGGCATAGCGCGCGAGCAGCTCGGCGACGTTCTCGTCCTGCAGCGGCACCCAGCCGACGACCGCCTTGCACAGCGGGTTCTGCTTCGAGAGGCTCAGCAGCCAATCCGTTTCTTCGAGCGTCTGCCGGGCCTGCACGACGACACTCGCTTCGAGGTTGCAGCCCTCGGCGTGCGCCGCGAGATCGGCCAGGCCGTAACTCTGTTCGAGCGGCGAGCCGACCGGGATCCACGGGTACTGCTCCGCGTCGTAATCCCACAGGTGGTGGTGGCTATCGAAGATGCGTTTGGGCATGGTGATATGGCAACGATTGATCGGAGGCGAGGCTCCTGCCGAGCCGCGCGTTCTCTGCATCTTGCGGCTCGGCAGGAGCCTCGCCCTCCCATCAACTGGCGCATTAAAACGTCCGACACCCCAGCGTCAAAATCAGATTCGCCCAGCCCATCTTCTCGCCGGTTTGGATGGTCAGCACGTGGTCGTCGCTCATGACTTCGTCGTAGAACGCCCACTTCTCGATCGGCTTGAGGTCCATGTCGAGCCCGGCGGCCTTGATCGTCTCGCGGTAATCGTTCCACACCGGCGGGTCTTCGGTCAGGCCGTACTCGCCCTCGGTGACGTACTGCATCGTGTTGATCTCCTCGACCGCGATCGCGGTGAGCAGGCCCGCGAGCACCTGGTTGCAACTGAGCAGGCCCGGCATGAAGTTGAGGTGCACGATCTCGGCGTTCGGGCCGAGCTTGGTCGCGACCGGGTAATTGCCGTCGGCGATGAGCACCTTGGAGTGGTGGCCGGCGCTCGCGAGCGCGGCGAGGATGTCGGGGTGGATCAGGTCGGTCTTGAGCATGGCTTTGTCTCATCGCTCCGGGCGGAAGCCGAGAGCAGTGGTGTGTTGTTCATAGAACGGCGTCGAACGGCAAGCCCGTCCATCGTTGCTCCGGGCTTCCGCCAGGAGTTGTGACGCGTCACATCCCTGCGCGCAGCGCACGCAAGTGGCGGGCGAAGTGGTCGGCGAGGACCTCGGCGTACGTGTCCTTGTGCGTTTCCAGGACGCTGCGCAGCTCGCCGCCCAGCGTCTTGTCGGTCAGCACCGAGCCGAACGTGCAGTGCAGGATCTGCCGGCCGGGTTTGGTGAAACCCTTGCCCTCGGGCACCTCGGACCACAGCTCGAGGTACTCGCGTTCGACGGCGGTGTCGTCGGGCAGGTCGTCGGGCGCGGGCACGCCGCCCACCGTCGCGTGGACGTGGTACGTCGCTTTGTCCGTGTCGTAGCGTTCACGGGCGAACGCGATGATACGGCGGAACAGCGCCTTGTCGTGCCGCGCCGCGACGCGCAGCGCCTCGAGGTAGCTCGTGCCCGCGGTCTTGACGTGGAACCGGCCCCTGGTCGCCCGCGCCAGCGCCGGGTACATCGACACCTTGTCCGACCCCGAGTGCAGGCTCAGCTTGTAAGGCCCGACCAGCTCGGCGATCGCGTTGTGGTCCGCCAGCGACTCCTCGAGCGCCGCCACGTCGCCGATGTAGTCCACGCCCTTCTCCAACTCGCCGATAAAACGCGGCGCGAGCGACACGAGTTTCATCCCCTTATTCATGCACTGGTCGGCGATGATGTAGTGCTCGGCGAGCGTGGTCGGCTGGTCCGTCTCGTCCACGCTCAGCTCGATCTCGTAGTCCCTGCCGTTGGCGGCGTTGACGGACTTGATGTAGCCCGCGAGCTTGAGCGCCGAGCGGATCGCCTTGCCGTACTTCACGGCGCAGCGCATGCACGCTTCTTCGTCGAGCGCGACGACCGTGCCGTTTGGCAGCTTGACGTCCTTGCCCAGGTACGTGTCGTACCAATCGACCTCGCCGCGGACCGCTACGAACTTGTCGCGCAGGGTCTGCTCGTCGTAGCTGTCGGATTTTTCGTCGACGTCGTCGGACGGGTCGATCGTGAAGAACGTAAAGCCGACGGCGGCGGTGCGGTCGACGTCCTCGGTCGTCTTGAGGTGGTCGGCGTCGGCGCCGATCCGGCCGGCCCAGCCGGCGTCGATCGCGGCGTTCATCGCGTCGGCCATCACTTCGTTCGGCTCGCGGCGGGTGCGCGCCATCTCGCGGATCGACTGCTGGGGGAAGATCGGCAGGATGCCGGCCCCCGCGTCTTGCATCGCGCGGACGTGGCCCGGCGTCGCCAGGCCGATGCGGTCGCCGAAGCCGAAGCTCGGCTCGATGCCGAGGGTGACGGGGTGGGTGGCGGTGGTGTTCATCGAGACTCCAATGAAATCAATTTTGAGTGGTGTATCCGGGAGGGCGAGGCTCCTGCCGAGCCAGTTCTTTCAGTCGTAACAACTCGCGGCTCGGCAGGAGCCTCGCCCTCCCGTTAAACAAGTTTCTTGATCGTGTTGATCGTCGTCGCGGCGCACGTGTCCGCGTCGGGCAGCGGGAACGCTTCGGCGCAGAGGTAGCCTCCGTAGCCGACGTCCTTGAGCGCCTGCACGATCGGCCCGTGATCCATGTGGCCCAGACCCGCGGCCCTGCGGTTCGAGTCGACGAAGTGAACATGCCCGACGCGCTTACCCGACGCGCGGATCGCCGCGGGCAGGTCCGCTTCTTCGATGTTCATGTGGAATAAATCGGCGAGTAGATAAACGTTATCTGTAGCGAGCGAGTCGACCACGTCGCAACCCGCGGCGAGCGTGTTGAACAGGTTCGTCTCGTAGCGGTTCAGCGGCTCATAGAAGAGCCGTTGGCCCTTCTCTTTCGCGTACGGGCCGAGCGATTCGAGCGATTCTTTCAGGAAACCGATCGCCCGTTCGTGCGACACGCCTTCGCCCGAACGGCCCTGCATGGAGCCGATGATCGCGGGCGCGTCGTACTGCGCAGCGAGATCGATCACGCCCTTGACATAGCTGACGGCCTGGGCGCGTCTGGCCGCGTCGCCGTCGGTCAGCGACAGCTTGTGCTTGACCCAGCCCGCGCCGGTGCCGATCGCGGCGAGTTTGAGGTTGTGCTTCTTCAATAGATCGGCGAGTTCGGGTAGCGGATCGGCCGACGGGACGAACAGCTCGACCGCGTCGAACCCCGCCCTGCTCGCACGCTCGCACCCATCGGCCAAGCCGTCGTGATAAACGAACGGGCCGCCGCGGGCTTCTTCTACCAGTGAGATCGTGATCGCGGATTTCATCATGGGTGTTTGCCAAATCGTTCGGTAGGACAGGCATTCCTGCCTGTCTGGATTGTCATGTGTGGATTAATGTGTCTGGCGTGTTTGTGTATGGGGATGAAGGTTCGGCTTCGCCTAATGACAGGCAGGAACGCCTGTCCGACTGCTATTCCGAATCCACTTCGATGATCGTTTTGATCGACCCGGGCGAGGGCGTGACCAACTCGGCGAACTGTTCGGGCACGTCGCCGAACGCCATGCGCCGTGTGATCCACGGGTTCGTGTCGATCGTGCCCTTCGCGATCAGGTCGATGATGTACGGGAAGTCTTTGGGCAACGCGTTGCGGCTGGAGAGGATGGTCGCCTCGGGCTTGTGCATCGCGACGTGGGGGAACGACAACTCGTCGGACGTGATCCCGACGTAAACCAGCCGGCCGGTCGGGGCGATGTACTTGAGCGCGCCGGACATCGAGTGCTTGTTGCCCGTCGCGTCGACGATGAGCGAGAAGCCCGCGCCTTCGGTGAAGGCGTGGACCTGTGTCATCTCCGAGCCGTCCTTCTGCGGGACGATGCCGCAGTGGATGCCGTAGGTTTGTCGGCAGAAATCCAGGCGGTCCTCGCTGAGATCCATCACCGCGAGGCGGGCGCCCTTGACGCGTGCGAACTCGATCGCGGCCAGGCCGATCGGCCCCGCGCCGATGACCAGCACGTCCTCACCCGCCGTCACCGCGCCGCGGTCGATCGCGTGGCAGCCGATCGCCAGCGTCTCGACCAGCGCGAGCTGTTCGTAGCCGAGCGCGTTGCCGGGGTGCAGTTTGTCGGCGCGGAGGTTGAACCGCTCGCGCAGCCCGCCGTCGGTCATCACGCCGATGACGTCGAGCTTCGTGCAGCAGTTGCTGTTGCCCTTCCGGCAGGCGAAGCATTCGCCGCAGTTCATGTACGGCTCGATCGAGCACTTGTCGCCGGGCTTGACATTCGCAACGCCCTCGCCGACGGCGACGACCTCGACGCCGAGCTCGTGACCGGGGATGCGCGGGTACTTGAAGAAGGGGAACTTGCCGAGGTAACCGCCGATGTCCGTGCCGCAGACGCCGACGCGGTGTGTGCGGACCTGCGCTTGTCCGGGCCCGGGGTCGGCGGGCGCGTCTGTCTGCGTGGCGAGGATCTTCTTCGGCTCTTCGAAGATGAGTGTTTTCATGGGGTTTCTAGTGTTTATGGGAGGGCGAGGCTCCTGCCGAGCCGCGTGTTGGAGCCGACGAACCGGCTGGCAGAGCCGCCCTCCCGGTGTGTGCATTTGAAATCAACCAGGTCGCGGCAGCGGGTTCTCCGGCGTGTCGTTGTTCTCCGGCGCCCCCTCGATGTTGGAACCAGTTGTGGATCGGCTCGAGGACCTGCTTGACCTCCGCGACCAGCGCCTGGTCCATCGGCTGCTCGGCCCAGTCGGCCCACTGCTGGATCCGCTTGGGGTTCGCCGAACCGCTGATGCACGTCGCGAAGCCGGGGTGGGCGATCGCGTACTGCAGCGCAAGCTTGGCGATGTCCGTGCCCTTGTCCTTGCAGAAGTCCGCCGCCGCTTTGGCGACCTCGCGCACCTCGGGCGTCGCCTTGTGCCACTCGGGCAGCGGCGCGCTGGTCAGCAGGCGTGCCGTGAACGGGGCCGCGTTCATCACGCCCACGCCCCTTTCCGCGCAAGGCCCGAGCAGGCGCAACGCCATGTCGTTCTGCAGCGTGTAGTGGTTGTACGTCAGCACGACGTCGAAGTCCGCCTTCTCGACCGCGCGCAACAGCGTCTTGATCGGGTAGCAGCTCACACCGATGTACCGCACCTTGCCCAGTTCGACCTGTTTCTTCAACGCCGGCACTGTTTCTTCGAAGACCTGATCCGGGTCCACGAACTCGACGTCGTGGCAGATCACGATGTCCAGGTGGTCCACCTTCATCCGCTCGAGCGAGATGTCGATGCTCTCGGCGACGCGCTTGGCGGAGAAATCGAAGTGCGCCGGCGCGTACCGGCCGAGCTTGGTACACAGCGTGTACGATTCGCGCGGGATCTCCGGCAGCACCCGACCCAGCAGCATCTCGCTCATCCCGCGGCCGTAGTACGGAGAGGTGTCGATGAAGTTCATGCCGACATCCATCGCCACGTGCACCGATTTGAGGCACTCGTTCAGATCGACCTGGCGAAACTCGGCCCCCAGCGACGAGGCGCCAAAGCCCAGGACGGTCGTCTCGATGTCGGTCTTGCCCAGCTTTCTCGTTTCCATGCCTGCCTCGATTCGTGGGACACCGCCCGCGGCGGGCAAACCGGTGCCGGCCCACCCGCGAAAGCGGATCAGTCTAACAGTTTTTATCTTGCCCGAAAACACGCCACGAAACCATGGTGCGCGCCGCGTTGCACCACACACCCCGCGTAGCCGAGCGGGCACGGCGCTATCATCACCCCGTGACAACCGCCCGATACAATCTCGTGATTCGTCAATCCGATCCTCTCGATTCCTCATCATGGAGCGCGGGATGAAAGCCACAACGAACCGTTTGGCACGCCTAATCTGCTTGTTCTTATTCGCCTTCACGATGCACGCGGCCGCCGATCAGCGCCCGCCGAACATCATCTACATCTACGCCGACGACCTGGGCTTGAATGAACTGGGTTGTTACGGCCAAAAGATCATCAAGACGCCCAACCTCGACAAGCTCGCCGAGCGCGGCATGCGGTTTACCCGGCACTACTCGGGCAGCCCGGTATGTGCGCCGTCGCGCTGCGTGGTGATGACCGGGTACGACACCGGCCGATCATATATCCGCGACAACTCGCCCTGGGCGCGCAAGGTCAACCCGCATCACCAAGGCCAGGAGCCGTTGAAAGACGAGGCGGTGACGCTCGCCGAACTGCTCAAGGCGCGCGGCTACCGCACGGGCGTCGCGGGCAAGTGGGGACTGGGCGGGCCCGAGACCCAGGGTGTGCCGAACAAGCAGGGTTTCGACGACTTCTTCGGCTACCACTGCCAGTGGGTCGCGCACTCGTACTACCCCGACCACCTCTGGCACAACGACAAGAAGATCCCGCTCAACGAGAACCCGATCCCCGGCCACCAACGCCTCAAGGAAGCGCCCGAAGACTGGTCCCGATTCGAGGGCGAGCATTACGCGCCGCAGGTCATCGCCGACCACGTGCTGAAGTTCATCGGCGACGCCGCGGACGACGACCAGCCGTTCTTCTTCTGGTACAGCACGATCATCCCGCACGTCTCGCTGCACGTGCCCAGCGGCCTGATCGACAAGTACGGCTACGGCGACACGCTCGACGACAAGCCCTACCTCGGCGACAACGGGTACAACCCCCACCCGCGCCCGCGCGCCGCCTACGCCGCGATGATCACGTTCATGGACGAGCAGGTCGGCCGGATCGTGAAGCTTCTCGAAGACAAAGGCATCGCCGACAACACGCTCATCGTCTTCTCGTCCGACAACGGCACGACGTTCAATGGCGGCGTGGAGGCGGAGTACTTCCACTCCGTCGGCGACCTGCGCGGGCTCAAGGTCAGCCTCTTCGAAGGCGGCATCCGCGTGCCGATGATCGCCGCCTGGCCGGGCAGGATCACGCCGGGCTCGACCAGCGACCTGCTCTGCGCGCAGGTGGACATGCTGCCCACGCTCATCCAGGCCGCCGGCGGCACCGCACCGCAAGGGATCGACGGCGTCAGCCTGCTGCCCACGCTGCTTGGCCAGCCGCAACGCGAACAAGCCGATTTTTACTACTGGGAACTGGGCAACCGACAGGCGATCCGCAAGGGCGACTGGAAACTCATCCGTCAATTCAACCGGGCGGGCAACGCGACGGTGTACCTCTTTAACATCGCCGACGACCCGAACGAGACGACCAACCTCGCCAAGGACCACCCCGACCTGGTTCGTTTGCTGGTGCAGACGATCATCGACCACCGCACCGAGCCGGAGGTCAAGGGTTTCCGCAACCCGAACCTGAGCAAGCCGGTCGCGGACTAGGCGTCCGAGCGTGTGCGACGCCGGCGGCTCAGACACCACCCGCCGAGGGCGAGCAGCGTGAGCGAGGCCGGCTCGGGCACGTTGGTCGGGCCGAGCGGGCCGGTGTAGCCGGCGAAGGCGGTGCCGAGGTCGCTGTCGTCCACGTCGCCGTCGCCGTCGGTATCGCCTTGCGCCGCGGTCTTGCCGCCGGTGCCGAACGGCAACGGGCCGGTGTAGTTGGCGAAGGCGGTGCCCAGGTCGCTGTCGTCGATGTCGCCGTCGCCGTCGGTGTCGCCGGGGATGGGGACGAAGTCGGTGACGATCAGCTCGCCGGTGGTGTAGAGGCTGGCGGTGTCCCATGCCAAGCCGGGGCCGAGGTCGGGCAGGTCGAGCGCGTTAAACGTGCCGACGACCGCGCCGAAGTCGATGAGGTCGAACACGTCGTTGAGCTGCGGCGATGGCGCGGACGCGTCGAGCGCGACGGCGAGCGTGCCGCCCGCGGTGAGTGTGCCTTGCACGTCCAGCACGTCGTGGTTGGTGGTGTTGAAGAGGTTCAGTTCGAGCGTGGCGCCGGGTTGGAACGCCGCGTCGCCAAGCACCGTGAGTGTGCGGAGTTCTGCGGGTGTCGGGGCGGGCACGTCAACGGAAAGCGAGAACGCGGTGACCCGGCCGGTGATGTCGGCGGTGTTGGAGTTGGCGATGCCGACCGCGTCGATGGATTCATCGTTCAACGCCTCGGTCGCGCGGATGAGTTGGAAGCCGCTGCCGGTGTCGGCTTCCATCGTCGCGGTCCACGCGCCGGCCCCGCCTGTCGTGTCGAGGATAATGCGGATATCGACCGCGCCGCCCGCGGCGGATGCGCCGGCGAGCCAGTCGCTGCCGTCATTCACGCCGGGGTTACCGACCGACAGGTCGCCGAGGAAGGTCGTGTTGGTGCTGGACGATTGCGAGCCGCGGTACATCGCCCAGGCCAGGCCGACGACGTCGTTGGTGATGAAACGCGCATTCGTGCTGTTGTTGGCGGATTGGCCGTTGACAAAACCGAGCGCGAACCAGTCGGTGTCGCCGATGATGTTGTCGAACGACGCTTCGAGCGTGTAGGTGTTGCCGTCGGTCGGCGAGAAGGCGAGCGTCGCCGAGCCGCCCGCGCCGCCCGAGACGCTGTCGCCGTCGGCTTGGAAGGTGGGCGCGGCGACCCATGTGGTGCCGTCGAAGCTCGTGTCGGGCGTCGTGCCATTGAGCGCGTTGTTGCCGCCGGAGAAATCGTCGGCGTAAAGCGTGCCGAGGGGCGCGGACGCGGCCGCGTTGATGCGCACGGTGCCGCCGCCGAGCACGGTCAGGTCGTCGCGCACCGTGCCGCGTGCCGAGAGCGTGCCACCGGGGTCGACGATCGTTTCGCCCAGGCCGGTCGACTGGTCGATGATAAGCAGCCCGCTGCGAACGATCGTTCGGCCGGTGTAGGTGTTGTCGCCCTTGAGGTGCAGCGTGCCGGTGCCCTGCTTGGCGAGCGCGCCGGTGCCCGTGACGCCGGAGTTAATAGTGGCGGTCGAGCCGGCGGCGGTATCGATCGAGGTCGAGAGGCCGGCGATGGCGACGCTGTTGGATAAAGTCACGTCCGTGCCCGCCGCGCTTTGCAGCGCGCCGGCGAAGCCGCCCTCGCCCGACATCGCAACGGTGTGCGAGATGGACATGCTCGCGCCGATACGCAGTGCCCCGCCGTCCTCAACAACGACGCCGCCGAACTGCCCGGTGCCCAGGCCGGCAGCGTTGCCCGCGATCGCGGTCGCGCCGGCCTTGACGCGGACGCCGCCTTGCATGCCCGTGTTGTTCAGCAGTGTCGTCATCCCGCCCGCGACTTCGACCGAGCCCTGGCCGGTGATGTTCTGCAGGGTCTCGTTGGTATAGACGCGGATCAGCCCGTCGTTGAGGATGCTGCCGGGGTTGTCGGGGAAGACGTTGGTCGTCGAGGTCGGCGTGCCGATCTGCAGGGTGCCGGTCGGCCAGACCTCGAAGTCGCTGGCCATCGTAGACGCGTCGCTCGAATCCATGACGAGCGTGCCGCCGTCGGCGACGACCATCGTGCCGGTCATCGCCGAGGCGTCGCCGGTGATAGTGAGCGTGGCGTTGGAGACGCGGGTCTGGCCGGCGTAGCTGTTCCCATCGTTCGCCAGTTCGAGCGAGCCGCCGCCGACGACCGCGAGGCTGCCGCTGGTCAGCTGGCCGCCGCCGGTGAAGACGTAATTGCTCGCGGTATCGACGGTGACCTTGCCCGCGTCGATGTTGCCGATGAGTTGGACGGTTTCGCTGCCCGCGGTGTCATCGAAGACGACGTTGTCGAAGCTGTCGAAATCGTCGGGCGTGCCCAGGTCGCTGAAGTTGGTGGTCACGCCGTCCCAGTCCGCGTTGGTCTGCGCGGTCCACTTGAGCACGCGGCCGAGCGCGGCCTGCGAGTCCCATTCGAGGATCGACACGTCGCTGCCGCCGTTGTTGCTGTTGCCGTCCATGACCTGGACCATCAGGTGCAACTGGCGGGTGTCGTCCCACAGTGCGCGGTCGAGCGTCGGCTCGAACCGGCCGAGGTCCTGGGTCGTGAGTTGGATGAACTCCCAGTCGTCGCGCGAGTCGGCCTGCGAGTATGCGACGCTGACGCCCCCGCCGGTGTCCTTGTCCTTGTAGATCACGAACGCGCGGTTGTAGTCGTCGATCACGATCTGCGGCCGGCCCATGTGGTTCACGCCCAGCTGGCTCTCGGGCACCGGGCTGTTGGGGTCGGATCGGCGGTGGGTGATCTGCGAGGTGAACCACTGCGCGCCGTCGTGGCCGACGTACATGTACTGTCGCCGGTGGTCCTCGACCGCGTCGTGCGCGTGCGGGGCCCACCACGTCGCGATCGCCGGGCGGTCGTGCGCATCGATCGCCTGCGTCCCGGTGTTGATCAGGCTCGAGCCTTCGGGGATGTTGACGATGATTTGCGAGTTCGACTCGTCGATGTCCGCGGGGTAGGGCACCGTCGCGTCCATGTCCTTGTACCACGTCACGCCGTCGTCGGGCGAGTAGGCGTAGAACAAGTTGTGGTTGGTCTGGAAGCCGGAGTTGCCGGTCGGCGATGACGAGTTGTAGCGGTATGTCCACGTCGCGTGCAGCCCGCCGCTGCTGTCATAAGAAAGGTTGTGCGGGTAGGCGTTGTAGGTCAGGCCCGACGCGTCGGTGTTCTTGATCCAGGTCTGGTCGGCCCAGGTCCAGGTGTTGGTCGCGTCGTTCCAGCGCGTGATGCGGTACGTGCCGTTGCCCGACCCGCCGGTGCGGTAATTGAACAGCAAGTCGCCGGTGCCGGGGACCTTGATGAAGTTGGGGTAGGTCGTGCCGGTCTCGTTCGAGCCGGTCATCGTGTTGGGCGCGGCGCTGTTCCCGACGGCGTCGCCGATGAGCGTCAGCGGCTGGCCGGACGTGACCGGCGTGTTGGAGCGGGTGTAGAGTAGCGGGTTGCCGTGCGTGCCCCAGGCCAGGTGCAGGTAGCCGTCGCCGTCGACGCCGATGACCGGCACGTTGTGCGCGTCGTTGATGTTGAACGACGTGAACTGCGTGACGCGGATGTCCCAGTCGTTGGTCGGCGCGGTGAGGTCGCGCCGGGCGACGAGCAGCTTGCCGTCCTCGCGGTAGTAGGTCGTGAACTGGTAGTCGCCAACCGTCCACAGCGACTCGTTCTTGAACGGCGTGGAGTTGATCGACACGCGGTCGCGGCCGACCTCGTTGGTCCCGGCGTTGTTGTCGGTGATCAGCTTGGTGTCGAGCACGGACAGCGGGTCGATCTGCGCCCAGCCGGGGCCCGCGATCGATAAGGCCGGCACGGTCAACAGGCCCATGCCGAGGAACTTCTTCTTACACATCAATCATGCCTTTCAAGACCCCTGTTCATCGTATGGTCGGTTCCAGGTCAATGCTGCTTGCGACGCGCTTTAGCGCGAGCCGCCGCCGCCGGAGGTGGCGTCCCATCGCACGTCGATCTGCTTCGTACCTAACTCATGTTCCCAATGCCGATGCCACTCAAGCTGGTCTAAGTCATCGACATAGCTCGCCGAACTGTGGCCGTCGGCAAAGCCGACATTGATCATTTGCCCCGAGTGGCGGTCCATCTGCCACTGCAGCAATCCACCACCGGTGCTGCTACCTCTAAACGGAGTCGTCGGACTCTGAGAGCCTTGGTCCGTGGTGCGCGGGAAGCCAGACCGCCACGAACTGTCTCCCCAAAATGGGGTGTTGGTGGGGTTGACGATATGGTCCGCCGTCTCGTATGGATACTTCTTCCGCTCAGCGAGGGTGCCGCCGGTAGCGTTGCCCTTGTGTGTTTTGTTGTATTCTTCAAAACTAAAGGTCCAGCCATTCATGCCATAGCTTGCATTGTTGAACTGCTCGGTCAGACCTTGGCTTCGGAATTTCGCAGGCACATAGCGGTCTTCTTCGCGCCAACTCGTGATGGACGAACCCGCCAACGCGGTTCCGCGCAGTACAAGCGACTCGTCGAAGCCATTGGCTTCGGGGCAGTTTTTGGCTTCGACGCTCATGCCGTACTCAAAGAGATAGGTCGACCATATCTGTGTGGCGTTGTCGGCCTGGTACTCCATAGATTTGTACTTCTCATCGGCAAGGCGCGCTGCGTTAGCCTGCACGAGGCTGCGCGTGTTAGCGAGGCACTGGCTGTTGCGCGCCGATTTGCGCGCCGCGCCCAGCGCCGGCAGGAGGATCGCGATGAGCAGCGCGATGATCGAGATGACCACCAATAGTTCGATGAGCGTGAAGCCGTGCGTCCGGGGGCGGGGTTGGGGGCGGGTGCGTTTCACGTGGCGTTCCCAAAAGAAAAGGGTCTGATCGGAAACCCGGCCGACGCGGTTAAGCGTCGACCGGATGAAGGAGGATCGATGGGTCAGGCGCGTCGTCGGCGGAGGGCGAACAGGCCGCCGAGGCCCAGCAGCGCGAGGCTGGTCGGCTCGGGCACGCTCGCCGGTCCGAGCGGGCCGGTGTAGGCGGAGAACATGGTGCCCAGGTCCGAGTCGTCCACGTCGCCGTCGCCGTCGGTGTCGCCGTCGGCGAAGACGCGTCCGCCGGTCCCCGCGGGTAGCGGGCCGGTGTACCTCGAGAACGCCGTGCCCAGGTCCGAGTCGTCGATGTCGCCGTCCAGGTCGGTATCGCCCGGCAGCGCGACGACGGCGTCGATCCCGGCCGCGCCGTACACGACCGCCAGCGCCTTGCCTGCCCCCAGGCCGATGCCCGTGGTCTGGTCGAACTGCCCGCTGACGCTGTCGGCGGCGATCAGGTTGACCACGTCGCCGAAGTTCAGCAGCGAGGCGTTGATCGCGTTCAGGTCCAGCACGCCGTCGACGTTGGCCGCGCCGCTGACCACGACCGCGTCGTGGACCGTGGCGTTGGCGATGTCCATCTCCAGCGTCGCGGCCGAGCCAAGGGTCAGGTCGCCTTCGACGTTGAGCGTCGCCGCGTTGAGCAGCCGCGCGTTGGCCGGCTCGACGCCGGTCAGCGACAGGCCGGTCAGCGTGGCGGTGATGTCGTTAGCGTTGGAGTTGGCAAAGCCGACCGCGGTGATGGCCTGGCTAAGCAGCGTCGTTTCCGCGCGGACTTCGTTGTAACCGCTGCCGGTGTCGGCCTCCCACGTGGCGGTCCAGTTGCCGTCGCCGCCGGTCGTGTCGAGGGTGATGCGGATCGCCACGTCGCCGCCACCGGTGTTCGCGTCCACCAGCCACGCGGCGCTATCGACGATGCCGCTGTTGGGTTCGACGGCCGGGTCGCCGAGCCATGCCTGGTTGGCGTTGACCGAGGCGTCGCCGCGGTAGAACGTCCAGGCGATGCCCTCGGTGTTGTTGGTGATGAAGCGGTTGTTGGTGGACTGGTTGGTCGATTGGCCGTTGACAAACCCGACGCCGAACCAGTCGTTGTCGCCGGTAACACCGGTCATCGTTCCTTCCAGGACGTAGGTCGAACCGTTGATCGGTACGAAGCCGAGCGTGGCAGAACCTCCGGCGTCGATGGCGATCGTGGCGCTGTTGCCGTCGGCCTCGAAGTTGGGCGCCGCGACCCACGACGACCCGTCGAAGGACGTGCCGGGCGTGGTGCCGTTGAGCGGGGTGGCGGCGGCACCCGAGAAGGTCTCGGTATAGAAGGTCGTTGCCCCGCCGGAGACGACGGCGTCGCCGCCGATCGAGAGTGTGCCGGCGACATTCATGCTGCCGGTCGACGCCGAGGCGATCTCCAGCCGGGCGGCCGACGCGACGGTCGTGGTGCCCGCGTAGTCGTTGCCGGTGTTCATGAGCTTGACGGTGCCGGTGTTGACGTTGACCGCCCCGCCGCCGCGGATCCCGCCGGTGCCGGTGACGTTGTAGGTGTTGCCGACGCCGGGGTTGAAGGTCGTGCTGCCGGGCAGGACGTCGGCGTCGATCTGGACGTTCTTGTTCGCGACGTTGCCGAAGACCACGTTGTCCAGCTGGCCGAACTGCGTGCCCGAGCCGGTCCAGTTGTTGGTCGTCTTGACGTCCCACGCGTTGCTCACGCCGCCCTGCCAGTTCAGGTTGCGCGCGGTCGAGACGTTGGCGACGATGTTGTTGCCCGAGTTAAAGACGCTGACGGTTTGGAACATGTCGGCGGTGATGTCGTTGCCGTCCGCGTCCACGACCGCGACGTTGTACGTCGCGCTGCTCGCCGACCCCGCGGTCACCAGCGAGCCGGACTGCACCAGCGTGTACATGCCCCCGCCCAGGCCGCCTTCGACCGCGTGCAGGTTGACGTTGATCCGGTCGGTGCCGGCGCTGGCGGAGATCGTCGTCGTCCCGCTCACGACCACGCGGTCGCTGTCGTTCGCCGCGGTCGTGTTGCCCAGGTCGAACTCGAGCGAGCCGGCCGCGGCGGCGGTGAACGTCGAGTACGACAGGTCGCCGTTGACGTTCAGCGTACCCACGCGCGTGCGACCGACGATCACACTGTCATTATCGACCGCGTCGCCCGGCGAGATCGACGAGTCGTCGAACAGGCCCAGCGTCCCGCCGACGTTGATCTGCCCGGCGCCCGAAAACACCTGCCCGACCTCGTCGCCGGTGCTCGGCGTCGTGTCCGGGTCCTCGAGCACCTGCGCGTTGTACTGCGAGAACGAGCCGAGATTCAGCGTCGCGCCACTGGCGACTTCGACCGTCCGGCTGAACAGTTCGCCGCTCGTGCCGTCGGGCGATTCGACCACGAGCACGCCCTCGAGCACGCGGGTCCGGCCCTGGTGATGGAAGTCAAAGCCGTCGGTCGAGGCGATCGTCCACGTGCCGCTGCCGGACTTCACCACGCTGATGTTGGCCTCTTCCGCGCCGTCGGCGACGAGCGCGGTGCGGTCGATGATCGCGCCCTCGATCCGGCCGTTGCCCGCGCCCGTCAGGTTCAAGTGGCGCGAGCTGTTAGAGATATTCGGGAACGCGGTGTCGCCCAGCGCCGTATCGGGCATCGTGATGTCGCCGGTGATCGTAAGCGTGCCCGACTGCGACTCGATGTTGTACTGGTTGCCGCCGATGCCGCCGGCGATCGTGCCACCCCAGCTGTTGTTGCCGATCGAGCTGAGGTGCGCGTCGGTCACGCCCGGCTGTCGGCCGAAGATCTCAACCGTTTCGCCGGCGACGGAGGTGTTGTCCAACAGCAGCGTGCCGGTGCTGAACCCGCCGGTGACGCCAGTGACGCCGACGGTATCGCCCAGCGCGTCGGCGTTGGTGACGCGCAGGGTCCCGCCGTTGACTTGGAAGTCGCCTGTGAAGGCGGAGTTGTTCGTGCTCAGCGTGATCGTTTCGGTGGTGAGCCCGTCGCCGGGGTTGTTCGCATCGACGCCTTCGAGCCGGACGCTGCCGCTGCCGGTGATCTGCTCGGTGAGCGTGCCGTTGGCGCCGCCGCCCGCGCCGTCGCCGTTGAACAGCAGCGTGCTGGCGACGTCGATCGTCCCCGAGCCGTTGACAGCACCGAGGTTTCGGACGTCGAGGACGCCCGCGCTGACGTTGGTCCCGCCGGTGTAGTTGTTCGTGTCGTTGGTGAGAACGAGCGTGCCCGCGCCGGTCTTGTTCAGTCCGTTGGAGCCCGAGACCCGCGCGCTGACGGTGTGTGTGCCGGTGGCGGACTCGATCTCGGCCACGCCGGTGAGCGTGAGCGTTGCCGGGCCGGCGAGCGTATAGCTGTTGGGGTTGTTGAACGAGACTTTGTTGACCGACACGCCGGCGTTGAGCGTGACGGTCGCGGGCGCGGTGATCGCCCCGCCGAAGACCACGGTGTCCGTCGGGACGGCGTTGCTCGACCAGTTGCTGGCGGTGTTGAAGCTGCCCCCGCCGTCGATCGCCCAGGCCGGCGGCGGCGCCGGGCCATCGAGCAGGAAGCTGGTCAGCCCGCCGGTGCCGGTCGAGTCGGTCGATGAGAAGCCGACGTAGTTGATGCTCGGCACGTCCGCGGCCAGCACGGTCTCGGTCCGGTCCACGCCGTCGCTGTTGAAGTCCCAGGTGATCTCCCAGTCCGCGTTGGTCGTGTCGATGGTGATCGTTAGCGAACTCGCCGTCGTCGTTGGCCCGGCGACGCCGCCGAACGTGTGGTTGCCGCCCGCGTAGCCGAGGAACGAGTTGTCCGGGTTCGCTGCGCCCGGCGCGCGGACCAGCGCCCACGCCGAGGGACGCGAGTTGTTCGACCCGTCCAGCCAACGGTTATCTAAGCCGCCGGTGCCGGGTGCGAAGTCCCGCGCAAAGCCCAGCGCCATCCAGTCGTTGGCGGTCGCCATGTCGAACGACGCGGAGAGCGTGTACACCCCCGCGCCCTGCACCGGGGAGAAAGGCAGCAGCGCGGTGAACCGGCCGGTGCCCGCTTGCTGGCCGTTATTCAGGACGTTCGCGCCCGCCGCCCACGTCTCCGCGCCCGGCGCGATGTCCGGCGCGAACCCGTTGAGCGAGCTGAGCCCGTCGCCGCTGAAGTCGTCCTGGTAAATCGTCACCGCCGAGGCCGACGAGCCCGCGACCGCGAAGCCCGCTCCCAACGCAACCGCTAACAGATTCCTCGTATGGATACGCATCTCATTCGCTCCTGTGGGGCAAAGCCCCGAGACCGGGTTGTCGCCTAATCAACGCGGAACCGCGCGGACGAGGCCTTGATGTGAGGCCCGGGCATGTGCCGGGGAGAAAAGACAATACAACAGCAGACGGACCGTCTAAATAGACTGTATTTACAAGTATATTCGGCGTTCAACGCGATACAAAACCATTCATCCCAACTTACGCCGACGCATCACACACAACGCGCCCACGCCCAGCAGCCCCAGCGACGTGGGTTCGGGCACCGCGGTCTCGATCGCCAGGCGCTCGAGCGAAGAGTTGGAACCGGTCGTCTCCATGGTCAGGATCAGCGTGCTGGTATCCACGCCGGCGACCGACCCGCTCTTGACCGACCCGCCATCGACGACGATGTCGTAGTCCATCGTCGTCGCGGTGATGTTGGTGAGGTCTACGCGGATGTCGTAGGTCCCGTCGGCGGGCGTGGCGTCGAAGATCGCGGTGCCGATGCTCGAGCCGGTCGAGAATGCGTTCAGTTCGCCGTTCTCGCGGAACAGGGCACCGATCGAAACCTCGGGCTTGTTGACCTTGACGTTGCCCCCGCCGATGTTCGCGCCGTTGGTCGCCAGGCTGAAGGCGAACCAGGTGTTGGTCGAGCCGTCGCCGCCGACGATCGGGTTGACGCCGTCGAAGAACAGGGTCAGCTCGCCGTTGACGATGTTCGAGGCCAGATCGACCGTCGCCGATCGCAGTTGCAACGCACCACGGAACGCGCCCGTGCTGCCGAACTCCAGGAACCCGCCTTTTTCTTCGTAGATGCCGCCGCTGTGACCGGTGTAGACCAGGTCGTCGGGCCCGAAGCCCGCGGGGATCGTGCCGGAGACCGAGAGGTTGTCCGCGATCGTCACCGTCGTGTCCGGCGCGTCGAAGCGCGGGTCCGGGTCGTTGACGCCCGCGGGCGCTACGACCGAGCCGTCGCTGTAATCATCAGCAAACAGCACCGTGCCCGCCATCGTCGCGGGCGCAAACACCAGCCCCGCGACCAGCGCCGACGTGAAACCAAGCTTGTATTGCATCTTGTCTTGCATCATTCCCTCCTGTGGGCAGAAAGTGAGAACCGGGTGACGTGACCAGTAGAAACATGCACAACTCAAGCCCACCTGCCTCACCGCCTTCTGGGAAGCATCTCATAACGACTGCGTGATGGACCCTTCGGCCTCATAAACAAGCAGGCCTTACGTGATTAGTTTGCCCTCAGACCAACGGAAATACCGCGCGAAATCCTGTAAAGCATCCCAAATACCGCCAACGTGGTACGCGATTGGAAACGCTGGCCAGAACGCGTAACGTCAGCCGATTCCAACTCGCCCAGCCGTCATCGCAGCGGCAGAATGCAGACCGATACCCAACCGATTCGCAGTGCCGCACAGCTTATCCTGATCGATGCAAAGGCTAATGCGCAACCATCGCGTCGGTCTCAGCAAGCTTGAACCGCACGGCCCGGATATAAGGCGACTCGCCCTTGTCCCAGTGCCCGTAAGTCGTCGTCACGATCGTGTCGTCCGGCAGCACGAGGACGCCGGGATACGCGCAATCCCACCGGTGTTGGTTGTCGCGCAGGCGGACGCGGTACTGGCCTTGCCTGCCCCTGACGATGTCGTCATAGGTCCCGACCCAGCCGACCCAGTCGCCCTCCGTCGGGCTGTCCCACGCCTTGGGCGTGATGTCGCGGAACGACAGGAACAGCCGGCCGTCGCGCGTGTACACGCCGGTGTGCCGGTCGCCGGTCAGTGCGCCGGGCAACTCGCGCGGCTCGGTGAACGTCCGCCCCTCGTCGTCGGTAAAGATCACGTGGCTGTTGCGACGCCGGCTGTTCTCGCGCAGCAAAACGGCGACCTGCTTGCCGTCGGGACTGCGCACCGCGCCGGGCTCGCACAGGTGCACGTCGCTGCCGGTCCACACCGCCTCGGGCTCGGACCACGTCAGCCCGCCGTCGTCGGAAAACGTTTTGTACAACGTGAACACGACCGGCTGCTGGCGCTTGCCGCCGGCCTTGAAAAACCGCCCGTCGTCGTGGAACATCGCCATATAACGCCCCGGCTTGTTCAACTTCACGACGCACCCCATCACCACGATCCCGCCCCAATCGCCGGCCGGCTTGAGTTCGCTCCAGGTCTGCCCGTCGTCCTCGCTCACCGACAGACGCGCGGGGTACAAGCCCGACCAAACAATCAGTCGCTTCGTGCCCTTCGCATCGACGACGCGGTGGATCGTCGGCACTTCCTTCGACGTCTGCCAACTCTCGGGTGTTGGCAGCCGATCGCTCCACGTCTTCCCCCCGTCGGTCGAGCGCTTGTAGACGATCCCGCCGCGCCCGTGGCCCTTGGGGTACACGCACAAGATCGTCTTGCCGTCTTCCAGCAGCACCGTCGTGGGATGGCCGAGGTACTGGCCTCGCTCGCGATCGACCACGACGTGCATCGCGTCCCGGTCCTGGAGGTCCACGACGGGGATCGTGAAAGCGGTGGGCGGGCCGGTGTCCGGCTGGGCCGTGGCAAACGAAGCCAAGCCGAAACACACAAGAACGACGACGTGCGCCATCATACTCAAAACCCGACCGATGTCAGAACGCTGCTGTTTCATGTTGCGTGTCCTATGGTGAGGTGTGGCTTGGTCCCGGCTATCGATCTGCTTAGGGCAACTCGCGGAGGCGGAGATTTCTGAACTCGATGGGCGAGCCCTCGGATTCCAGGCAGAGGTAGCCCGTGGTCGTGCTGCAGTTGTTGCCGCCGGAGACTTCTTTGCCGTTGACCCACAGGCGGATCTCGCCGTTGATCGCGCGGACGTAGTAGTGGTTCCAGTTGCCGCTGGGCTTCACGCGGTCTTCGGAGGGGAAGCTGCGCGGGCCCTTGCCGTTGTTGGATAGCGGCGGGAACGGCGTCATGGTTTGACCGACCGGGAAAACATCGCCGTGGCAGGAAAACCACGTGCCCTGTTCGTTAGGCCGAAACGCCGGGTCGAGGACCTGCACCTCGATACCCGTGGGCAGGCCCGGCTTACCCGCCTTGGTCATCGCCTCGACCTTTTCCTTGTCGGCCCAGACGAACAGGCCGGAGTTGCCCGCGGGCCTGCGGTGGTTCCACTCGAAACTGATCTCGAGGTTCGTATACAGCTTGGCGCTGCGAAGCACGCTGATGGGCTGACCGGTGCAGTACAGCACGCCGTCTTCCCACCGCCAGGTGTCGTCGGCGCTGTTGACGTTAACAAAGTCCTTTTCGCCGAGCGTGACCCAGCCATGACCCGTGCCATCGATGTACGCCGCGGGCGTCGGCGGGGCGGATGGTTTGGCGTCGTCTTGCACGGCACGGGCGGGCGTGGCCTTCGACGCGAGGGCGAGGGCGCCGATCGCGCCGCTGCCGAGCATCGCCCGCCGCGTGATCGGGTCGGCGGCCCGTGGGTTCGTGGGCTTGGGCATGGTGTATCGCTCCTTGTGCTTGGTTGACGGTCTTGAGCAGGCCGCCGTTGCGATTCGGCCGGCTTGCCGATGTCGATCGACGAACGAACGGATCAAGTGGTCGCGGCTTCGGGCGTGAGTCGCCAGCCGTTTCGATACGTCTTATTGAGGTATCGGTTGGCATCCGCGTGGTCGAACGCGAAGGCGCTCGCGTCCCACTTCAGTTTGCCCCCGGCTCGGTGCGCCGCGACGCCGAGCAGGTTGTGCTCGATGAGTTTGCCCGAGTAGTCGAAGTTGCAGAGCGTCGTGCCCTTGCCCTTGCACGCGTCGAGCCACTCGTTGTAGTGGCCTTTCGATTGATCGATCGTTCGGGCGGGCGGGGCAAAGTCTTTGTACTCGGCGGACGGGCTGAGGACATACTTGCCGTAGTCCGCGGTGAGCACGCCCTTGTCGCCGACGAACGCGACCCCGATGCCCCACTTGTTGATGTCGGTGTCGCCGCCGACCATGGGTTGGATGACTTGGGCGCGTCGCTTCATGCCTTGCGGGCCGTGGTACCAGACGACTTTGCACGGCGTGTGGTGCGGGCCGTCGCCTTCGCGCTGTGGGTGCTGCCAGGTGAGGACTTGCCAGGGCGGGGCGGCGTGGGGATCCGGGTCGGGGCCTTCGGATTCGACGGCCGTGGGGCGATCCAGTTCGAGCGCCCAGTACGCGAGGTCGATAAGGTGGCTGCCCATGTCGCCGAGCACGCCGTTGCCGAAGTCCCATCGGCGGTTCCAGTTGAGGTTGCCGCCGCGCCAGTAGCCGGTGTTGTACGGCCGGTCGGGCGCGGGGCCGAGCCAGGCGTTCCAATCGAACCCGTCTGGAACGGGTTGCTCGTCGAGTACGACCTGCTCGAGCGGGCGGATGGACCGGCTGCACCAGACGTGCGCCTCGCTGACGTTGCCGATCGCACCCGACTGCACCAGTTCGACGACCCGGCGGTAGTTGTCGGTCGCGTGGATCTGCGTACCCATCTGTGTCGCGAGTTTCTCTCTGCGCTTGTTATAAACCATCCGCATCTGCCGGGCCTCCCAAGGCGTGTGGCCCAACGGCTTCTCACAATAGACGTGCAGGCCCCTGCGCATCGCCGCGATGGCGACAAGCGCGTGGTGGTGGTCGGCGGTGCTGATCACGACGGCATCGAGTCCGTCACGCTCGAGCATCTCGCGCCAGTCCGAATAGGTGTCGGCGTCGGCGTACTTTTGTTTAGCGCTCTGCAGCGCGTTGGGGTTGGTGTCGCAGATCGCGGCGATACGCTGGGATTTCACGCCGTTGAGGTTCGCCCCGCCACGCCCGCCGACGCCGACCGCGCCGATGCGCAGCTTGTCGTCGGCCGGCTGCCAGGCGTACGCACGCGGCGCGAGCAGCCCGAGGGTTGCACCCGCACCGGCAGCGAGAGCCTGTCGGCGGGTGAACGAGGCGGTGCAGGATCGATGGGCTTGTTTCGACATGTTCAGTGTTCTCCGTACACAATTTCATCAGGGGCGACGTGCTCGCCGTGTAGATCGTCAGACCGCTTGGTCGTCGCGCTTCTCAGTTCGGGTTGGGGCACGCCCGGACATCTCATCGAGGATGTTGCCGCAGAGCCATTGCATGCGTGGCATGTGGAACGGGCCTTTCCACAGGTTGCCCTTGAGCGTCGAGCTGATTCGGCCATCGCGGTGCAGATACCCGAACCATTCGCCGTGCTCCGGGTCGGCGAAGTGTCGGTACGCCCAATCGTGCGCCCGGGTGTGCCAGTCCGCGTACTTCGTGTCGCCGGTGAGTTGGTAGGCGAGCAGCGTCGCGATGATCGTCTCGTTCTGCGGCCACCAGAACTTCATGTCGTGCCAATACTCCTGCACCGGCTTGCCGTACACGTCACGGAAGTACAAGATGCCGCCATGATCCGCGTCCCAGCCGCGTTCCCACATGTAGTCGAGCATCCTGCAGCCCAGGTCGATGAGGTGCCCGTCGTGGCCGCGGTGCTTGGCCTCGTGCAGGATGAACCACGCGCCCTCGATCGCGTGGCCGGGGTTGAGGGTTCGGCCGTCGAAGTGGTCGATGATCTCGCCGCCCGGGCCGACGGTTTCCATCACGCATCGGATATCGTCTTTGACAAAAAGCGATTCGATGGTATGGATCGCGCGGTCGATGATCGCGTCCGCCCGGTCCAGGCCGACCGTGTCACGCAGGGTCTGCGCGGTCGTGATCGCGATCATCGGCGGGCCCATGCCGCGCGTCGGACGGGCGTCGGTAAACTTCGGCTCGGGCGCGTGTTCGAGAAACACGTCTAAACACGCGACCGCGCGCTCCGCGAGCCGGCCGTCGCCCGTCGCCTTCGCAAAAGCGGCGAACGCGATGGCGGCGAAGCTTTCCGAAAACGCGTAACGGCGTTTGCGGATCGGCGTGCCGTCGCGCGCGACGTGAAACCACATCCGCCCGTCGCGAGGATCGAAGCAGCAGCGCTCGAGAAAAGCGATGCCCGAGCGTGCCGCCTCGATCCAGCTCGGACGCTGCTCGAGCGTGTTGTAGAGCGTGGCGAACAGCCATGCGGTGCGTCCCTGTTGCCAGACGCCCTTGTCGGTATCGACGACCGTGCCGTCCGCGTCGCGCGCGACCATGTACCCGCCGTGCAGCGGGTCGATGAAATCTGCGCAGCGGTCGAGCCAGAACGGCAGCGTTCGCGAGAGCAGGTCGCCGTGGTAGTCGGCACGGAGCCGGGCGACGCGCGCCGCGTCGAACGCCCGCCCACGCGGCGCTCGTGCGTGCGCCGGATTCGCGTCACCGGAAGCGGGCCTATGCGTCACCGTTGCGCCCTCCGGAAAGCGTGAACAAAGTCAATCCCATTTTCGGCTTGGCCTTCTCGGGCAAGACGAAACTCGCGGCCAGCCCGACCACGAAGCAGGTCGTGATGCCGATCGACGTGTACAGGTACCCGTTGACCTCGGTGTAGCTGCCCAGGCAGAACATGACCCCCGCGCCGACGACCGCGCCGACGAATGCGCCCGGGCCGTTGGCGCGTTGGGTCACCACGCCGAGCACGAACAAGCCGCCGAGCACGCCCATGAACAGGCCGATGATCTTGAGGAACTCGTCGAACAGCGACTTGATCTCGGGGTTCACGAAAAACAGACCGATCCCCGTGCCGGTCACGCCGATCAATACGGTCAGGGCCTGCGCCGCGCGGAGATAGCCGCGTTCGCTGCGGCAGACATCGAAGCGCCTGAGGAAGTCGGTCACGACGGTGGTCGCCGTCGAGTTCATGCTCGTGGAGACGGTGGATTGAGCGGCGGCGAAGACGCCGGCGATGATCAGGCCGGCGAGGCCGACGGGCATCTGGGTGGCGATGTAGTACGGCAGCACCTGGTCCGTGCCACGCGTGGGATCGAGTTGTTCGGGGTGCTGGTGGTAATAAGCGAACAGCGCGGTGCCGAGGCCGAAGAAGAGAACCGAGCCGGGCAGCACCAGCGCCGCGTTCATCCAGATCGAACGCGCGGCGCGTTTCTCGTCCGGCGTGGTCATGTAGCGTTGCACGACGGCCTGGTCCGCGGTATAGCTGGAGAGGTTCTGGCCGATCGCGCCGATGAGGATGACCCACAGCGCGATCTGGGCGCTGGTCACGTCCAGATTGAAGTGCGCGAGGTTGAACTTGCCCGCGTCCCACGCCGCATCAAGCCCCTCGCCCCCCGCGCCGATGAGCAGCATGACCAGCGCGAGCAGGCCGCCGCCCAGCAGGACCGCGGTCTGTATCGTGTCGGTCCAGATGACCGCCTCGATCCCGCCGAGCGTGCAGTACACGATGCAGAGGATACCCATGATGACCACGCTCTGGGCCGGGCTCAGAGGCGTGGTCGCGGCCAGCGCGAGCCCCGTCAAGCTCATCACCACCGCCATGCGGAACAGGTGGAACAGCGAAAAACTCAGCGACCCGAACAGCCGGACCCACACGTTAAAACGCAGTTCCAGGTACTCGTAAGCGCTGGTCGCGTCGATCCGGCGGAAGAACGGCAAGGCGATGAAGACGGCGATCGGCGCGACCGCGATGATCATCATGTTGCCCATGAAGTACGTCCAGTCCTGCGCGAACGTCTTGGACGGCAGGCCAACAAACGTCAACGACGAGAGCATCGTCGCGTAGATCGAACACGCCGCCGCCCACCAGGGGATGTTCTGCCCGCCACGGAAATAGTCGTTCGTGTTCTGATTAAACCGCATGAACCAGAACCCGACCCCGACCATCGCGAGCAGGTACGTGATGAGCACGGCGTAGTTGATCACGCCGAACGACGTCTCGACGGGCCTGAGCGTGACCGCCCAGACCTTGGGCGAGCGCACCTTCGGGCGGACCTCGCCGCTGGGCAGGATGATCTGGTCGCCCCACACCACCGCGGGCGTGGTGACCGCGTTGGCCGCGATCTGGCGGGCGCTGCCGCTCTCGGGGTCGTCCATGAGCGGCGCGGGCCCGAGGCCGGCCCACGTGTCGGTGATCGCGTGGTACGAGAGGGTTTGTCGGTGGAAGCCGCGGTGCCGGCTGACGCCCCGCTCGTCGTAGTAGTTCGACCAGCCGACGTTCCGCTCGCCGAAGGCGTCGCGCAGGTTGCCGCCATCGGAGCCCGACAACAGCAGCACGTGGGACTGCCCCACCGCCACCGCGGCGCCGGCGGTCAGCCCGATCGTTTCGCCGCCGGATCGGATGTCCGCGCGCCGACGCCAGGCCCCTTGCGGCGATCCGGCGCGTCGGGGGTTGAACTCCCAGGTCTGTTCGTACAAGCGCCACTGCGAAAGGCCGTCCGGTGTCACCGGGACCAGCCAACGCTTGTCGTCACCTTCGCGCGCCTCGCGGCGCCCGCCAAAGACGTACAGGCAGTCGTCGAACCCGTCGTGCTGGGCCGCGGCCATCGCGTACGCGCGCTCGCCGCCGGGGATCGGCTCGACCTCTTCCCATGCCGCGACATCGTCGCCAAAACGGTCGGCACGTGGCGCGATCACGAGCGTGCCGTCGGTATCGATCGAGAGGCGTGACAGGTCCAACGCGAATACCCGGGCGCTCGCGCTCTCAAGGCCCACGCCGGTCTGACCGACCGCGACATAGACGTGGTCGCCAACCATCGCCCCGCACCCGTAGACCGAAGGCACCGGCAAGCCGGGCAGGTCGATCCGAACCACCGATCGGCGATCCGGTTCCCAGCGGAGCAGGAAGCAGTCGGCGAAGACGGTATCGGGCAATGCTTTGCCGTCGTCGCCCACGATCTTGTTTCCCTGCGCGTCGCGTGGTTGGTTCACCCCGCCGACGCACAAGACGCCAAGCGGGGTCGAGACCGACGTGCCGTAGGCGCGTGGCGAAGGGAGTTTGGCTTGGGGCCCTTGCAGCCATCGATACACAAACCCGTCATCGGCGGGTCGCCGCGACAAGACCCAGACGCGGTCTTCGTACCGCTTGTAGCACTCGGGGTCCCACAGGCCGCGGCCTTCCGGGATGGGGAAGTTCGCACCGCCGGCGACGATCAGGCGGTCGTTGTGTACGCCCGCGAACGGCCCGGCGACCCCCAGGTTCTCGCCCGGGCCCATCGCGCCTTCGCCGCCCGGGCCGCCGGTGGCGTCGGGCAGCTCGGCCACGGCCTGCCAACGCAGTCGCGACTCGCCCGCGCCGGCTTGGCAAGCGAACAGGGCGCAGACGAGGCAGGCAACCAGTCGATAGGCTCGGTTCGGCATGGGCTCGTGTCGCGGTTAGACCCGTCCGGCGTGGGTGGTTTCGCTCGCCGCGACGGGGACGGGGTCCAGCAGCCCCGCACGCCGGACACGCTCGAACAAGGCGTCGCGCTGCGGCCCGGTCAGCGGGAGGATCGGCGATCGCGGCGGGCCGCAATCGACCCCGCGCAGCGTCATCAGCGCCTTGCCCGCGCGCAGCACCCCGAACTCGATGAGGATGTCCACCAGTTGAATCGCTCGCTCGGACTCGCGCAACACCGCCGGCGTATCGGTCCGCAGCGCGGCGGCGATCAGGCTGTGAAACAGCGGCGCGGCGTAGTTGTACGTGCTGCCCACCGCCGAGCGAGCGCCGTACGCCAGCGCCGCGGGCAGGATCTCATCGACGCCCCACATCAGTTCGCAAGCCTCGCCGTATGCCGCGACGCAACGCGCGTAAGCGTGCAGGTCCGGGTCGGTGAACTTCAGGCCGGCGAACCCGGGCACGGCGTTCAGATACGCGTCGATCTGCTCGTGCGCCGCGACCCGCACACCCGACAAGCCGGGGATGTGATAAACGTAGAACGGAAGACCGCCCGCGGCCTCGGCGATCGGCGCGAAGTAACTGGCCAACTCGCCTGCCGATCCGGGCTTCAGAAAAGACGGCGCGAGGGCCGCGACCGCGTCCATCCCCACCGAAGCGGCGTGGCGGGCCAGCTCAATCGCGTCGCGCTGGCAGTTGTGCCCGACGTGTGCGATGCGCGCCAAACCGCTGGACGCCTGCGCCCAGGCATCGAACAGCGCTTGACGCTCGTGCGTCGTCATCGAGCACCACTCCCCGGTCGTCCCCCCGATGAACGCGCCGACGACGCCCGACTTCGCCAGCCAGTCGGCCTGCGACTGCACCGGCCCGGGCGCGAACGCGCCGTCCTCATGAAACGGCGTGTGAGGGGCGGCGATCAAACCTTCTAAGTTCAGTCCCATCGAATACTCCAGTCAGTACGGCGCAAAGCTCAACTTTACTTTGCTTCGAGTCCCTGACCGTTAGTCTACTTGTTCGTGCGGCCCGAACAGCGCGTCCAAACGCACGCGTTGAAAAGTCATGTGTGCGCGGTTGCCTTCATAAAGAATGCCGACCGTCTTGTCGTCGATCATCGTCATGCACGAATACCCGGCGCTGATCCCCTCGTCCAACAGGATGCGCCTGTTGTCCGGCCACGTCCGCCCGCCGTCAAGCGAGGCTTTGATCGTCATGCGCTCGCGTCGTGCGACCGAGTCCGGGTTGCTGAACAACAGACGGCCGGTGTACGCCTGCCCCAGCTCGCGGTCGACGTTGATTAAGGACGCCATGCAGGCGCGCGGCTCGATCAAGGCGCTGCGTGTCGTCGGGTGGTCCTGCCAAGTCGCGCCCAGGTCCTCGCTGACCCGTACAACGCGGTGATTCTGCAGGTTGTACCGCGCGTTGAGCATCAGTTCGCCTTCGTTCAACTCGACGACCTGCGCTTCGGTGGTCTGTGCGTACGCGCCCCGGCCGATGTGCCACGTCTCGCCGCGGTCCTTGCTGTAGATCACGGTGGCGTGCGGGACCCGGCCGTTCGCGCGGGTGTCCTGGTATTGGGCGGGGAACACGAGCGTGCCGTCGGCCATCGTGATGCCCTTGCCCGGCCCCTGCAGCAGCAGGCACCAGCCGGGGGCCTTGACCTGCGCGGTGATGTTGATCGGCTCGGACCATGTCTGGCCGTCGTCCTCGCTCTTGACCAACAGCAGTTGGCCGGTCTCTTCGGGCGTCAGCCCCGGGCCCGACCCATGCCACCCGCGGTTGCCGTGCGACCAAAGCGCCGCGACCCACACGGTGTTGGTCTTGCGATCGACGAGCACGGCCGGGTCGCCGACGCCCTCGTACGCGAAGCGCGGGTCGTCGCCCATGTCCATGATGCGCTTCATCGGCTGCCAGGTCCGGCCCCCGTCGGCCGAGCGTGACATGCCGACATCGATATCCCCCGGCAGGTCGCCGCCGCCGCGGTATCGGATGTCGTAGACCGCGATCAGCGTGCCCTTGTTGGTCGTCGCCAACCCGGGGATGCGGTAGACCTTGGCGCCGTCGTCGCCCGCGGTCCGCAACGCCACGCCCATACGCTGCCGGCCCTGAGGGTTCACCGTCTGCGGGACGATCTCCGACGACGCGCCCGCCACACGCACCCATTCGCAGCCCGCGTCCAGTCGGCCGTCGATATCCGCGCCCGGCTTGAGTTTGAACGAGACCCAAAAATGGTTTGCGCCCTCAAGCAGTTTCTGCTCTCCGCGGAACGTCAAATGCTCAGCGGGTTTCATCGGCTGGCCGAATCGTTGATCCTCGGGAAAGTTCGCGTCCGGCACGTTGTTGCTCAAGCGACGGTTGTCGGCGGTGTAATAGACCTCGATCGACTCGACATCGCTCAAGTTCGTCGTGCCGCGCGTGTTGATACGCAGGCTTGTCAGCCCGGTCGGTTCGAGCGTACCGACGGTATTCACGACGACCAACGCGACGGGGTTTGTGCGGTTGCCGACCAACGCAGGCGAGACCGGCTGGCTCGTATCAACCGATTCCACCCGCATCGGCCGGGCCTCCGCGAGCCGCAGGTCATCGATCATAACGCCCGAGTTGGCCGGGGTCGTGCTTTGAAATCGCAAGCGATCGGTTCCCTTGGGTACTTCGAACCTCACCTTGGTCAGGAACCCGCCGACACGGATCGTCTCATCGCCGTTATACAGCTCGACCCATTGGTTGTTGACACGCCCTTCGACCCGGAAGCGGAACGGGCCACGGGCCGTCCATCGCTCGGACCAGAAGCTCGCGACGCAGTGCGATTGGACCGGCTTGTCCAGCCGTAACTCGACCACGCGGCCTTCGCCACCCAGCAAGCGCAGGGCCTGTCGCCCGGACTTGCGGTGTTCGTCGTGGATCTCGCAGTGCCCCGGCTCGGCGTGCCACGCGCCGCCGGCAGCTTTGTATGTCAGGACCGCGCCCGGCTCGGCCTGCTCGAAACCGGCTTCAAAGATCGCGTCCCCCGCGATCGCCTGACCACCGCTGTAGCACCCGGCCAGCACCAACACGACCATGTATGTCCACTTCATTGCTGACTTCCATATTCTTGAGACACGTATACAAAAGCGTTTTTATGATCTTCGTTCTTATTCAGCGCAGCGGTTGCCCGCTCACCCCGGCGGGCGGTATGCGAACACGCCGGCGAGGCAAAACGCCAGGAGCCCGCCGGGCTCGGGGACGGCGAGCGGCTGATTCGGCCCGGTGTAGCCGGAGAACATCGTGCCAAGGTCGGTATCGTCCACGTCGTGGTCCGCGTCGGTGTCGCCGTCTTGAGGTGATCTTGCTCCCGCCTGGCCGACGGGCCCGGTGTATTGGCTAAATGCGGTGCCCAGGTCGGTGTCGTCGATGTCGCCGTCATCGTCGGTATCGCCGGGCAATACGCGTGCTAAGCGGACGTAGTCGATATCGAGGGACTGGCCGAACGCGTCCCCGCCGTCGGGCGCGGAGGTCGCGCCGCCCGCGATGATCGCGATGCGCAGGCGCTGCGTGTTGTCAACGTCGCCGAGCACGAACTGAGCTGACACGTCGACGACTTCGCCCCGCGCGGTTGCGCCGCCATCGGTGAACAGGGGCAGGAGGTCGTTGGTATCGAAGAACCGGCTGCCCAGCGGTGTGTCGTCCGCCAGCCGCAGTTCGAGCGTGACGCCCGCGAACCGAGTGTAGAAGTTGCGATCGCCGACGCCGACGGTCAGGCGGTAGGATTCACCATCGCTTGGCTTGGCGCCGAGCGTCTGCGCGAGCCCGTCGCCTGCGATCCCGCCCGTGCTCGTGCCGAAAGCCAGTTCTTCGCCGTCCAGCCCGTTCGTGTCGTCGGCGTAGGCCCCGCCGAAATCGTTGAGGCTTTGATTGGGCGTCGCGGCGTTGGCGTGGAACAGCCCGTTGCCGAGGCGTTCCCAGCCTGCGGGCGGGTTGCTGCCGACCGCGCTGAGGGCTTGGGCGGTTTCGAAACTCGGGTTCGTGATCGCGAGGGTACCGTCGCCCGCGAGCGGGTCCATCCCCACGGCTGCCAGCGCCATGCGTCTGCCGATCTCGCGCTTTTCATCGTTGCCGAAGTGGATGTTGTCCCGCTTCAGCGGCAGGTCCGACGTGGGGACGAAACTGTAGTCGGCGTGCGTTTGGGCCAGTTGCTTGTGCTGGTTTGCGGTGCGTTGTCGGTTGGTGCTCGATCCGATGCCCGCGATCTCGGCGACGACCAGCCGCATCGCGTGGGCCTTGCCCGGGTGGTCCTCGTGGATGAAAGCCTGCAGGTTTCGGTAGAACGCGTCGAGGCGTGCACCGGCGACAGACGCCTGGGCCGAGCTGTTTGACTCGCCTTGCAGGTACAACACCCCGGCGACGTCGAACGTGTGGCCCTGCGCTGCCAGCGCGGCGAGCCCGGCATCGACGCTGTCGCGCACGTGCCCCCACATGTGACCGCCGCTGTTGTCAGAATCGAACGTGTCCCGATCCCACAGCGAGTTGCCCCCCCCGCCACGCGTCGCCTTGATGATCAAGACCTGCGCGTCACGCGATCCGTCCTCGAGGTCCGCGTCATAGAGCGTCCGGGCAAAGCCGAACTCGGGCCCCCAGAACACGGGGTTCGCGCCGCCGTCGCCTTGCTGGGGGGCGAGGGTCGAGAGCGCGGCGTCCGAGTCGCCGTAGAGCGCGGGCGGATACGCGGCGTTGGTGGACTTGACGTTGGACCAGAACAACAGCGTGTGCGTGTCGGCGGCGTGCTCGCCGGGGCCGTAGGCGTCGGGGTCGGCGTTCTCGAGCGCTGTGGTGCCCAGCGCGTTGCTTTGACCGGTGAGGATGTAGACGTCGAAGTGCCCGGCGTGACCGGTCGGTGCCGCAGCGAGCACCGCTACAGCAAACAGCGTTGCGATCGTGCCGGGATGGCAACGCGCATTGTGAAGCCGTGTGATCATGCCTGCCCCTTTCGATCGCGTCGGCGCCGACGCAGGAGCAGGCCGCAGGCGATCACCGGCGTGGCCGAAGCGGGCTCGGGTACAGACGTCGGCGAGAGCGGCCCGGTGTAAGCGGCGAAGATCGTGCCCAGGTCGCTGTCGTCGATATCGCCGTCGCCGTCGGTATCGCCCTGCGCCGCGGTCTTGCCGCCTGAGTTGGGCGTCAGCGGGCCGGTGTAGTTTGCGAAGGCGGTGCCGAGGTCCGAGTCATCGATGTCGGCATCGCCGTCGGTGTCACCGGGCAGCGGCAGGTAGACGAGTTGGAAACCGGCCTTGGGCGCGCCCAGTTCCGGGACGTACTCGGTGTTCGTGAACCACGCGTTGAAGGACTGCGTGCCCAGGTTCGCGGGTAGCACGGCGCCGAGGTTCAGCAGGCCAGACGTCGGGGTCAGCGACGACTCGGACAGCACCTGGTCGGTTGACGCCTTCGTGCCGGCGAGCACCGCCGCGTGGTTTTCTTCGACGAACCCCGTAGCCTCCAGCACGTAATTCATGATCGGCCCACCGAGCGTATCGATCAGCAACTCGCCCGTTGCGCTGTCGTAGCTCAGCGTATAGCGCGGCTCGGTCAGGACCACCGCCTCGTAGGTTTCGCCCAAGCGCACCTCATCGACCGACCACAAGGCGCCCGGGCCCGCGGCGATGGCGATCTGGTTAAACAACGCGTCGGCGTTCACCGAGGCATCGGACACCAGGTCCCAGGCCATACCGGCCTCGTCGCCCGGCAGCGCCTGACCGGACGCGAAGGCCTTGAAGAACAACTGGTCCGCGTTGCCGTTCGCCGCGTCGTCTTGCGTCACGACCTTGAACAGCAGCAGGTAAGTCGTCGCGAGGTCGAGCGCGTTCGCCGGGGTGTGCGCGTCGGGCCCAAGGCCCTGGATGAAAAACGACTCGTCGCTGTCGATCCCGAAGCCGAGCGATGCGGTGCCCGCGCTGTCCGAAAGCATGACCGCCAGGCGTTCGCCCGCCGCGTCGTCGGAGCCGGTATCGGCCGCGCGGCTGACGAGCAATGAGGTGTAAAAAACGCCGTTGCGGTCCATGTCCACGCCGCGACTCAACCCGCGTTGGATCGCCGTGTCCCTCAGCCGCAGGTGGTCACCCGACGTAGGTAGCGATCGGCCGGCGTCGTCGAACCCGAGGCTGCCCGGCTCGACCAACGGCGCGAACGCCAGGCCCGATTCGTTGCCGAGCGGTTCGAACAGCGCGGCCCGCGCGGTGGTGATGTCGCCGGGCGTCGGCGAATTGGCGAAGCCAAAAAAGTACGGCGTGTTGGGCGCGAGCACGGCAGACACCCCATCGAAGGCCCACGTCGTTACGCCCGAGTCGGTGGGGTTCAGGCTCTGGGCCGCGAGCGACGAGCCGAGGAACGTGCCCGGCGTGACGCCGTCGGTCGGGTCCAGGTCGCTGTACACGTGCAGGTAGACGCTGGCCGGTGACGCCGAGCCGGTGTCGGCGCGTTGCACGGTGATCTGGGTGACCGGGCCGGCCTGGTCGATGGTCGTGAAGACCTGTCCGTAGATGCCGTTGGCCCGCTCGTTCGGCACCACCCCGGGATCGATGGTGACCGCCGCGCCCCCACCGTCGTTCATGCTAAGCGTGAAACCGAGGTCGAACGGCGCGGTCGAGAAGCTGGTGATCGCGTTGCCGCCGGCGTACCCCACGCCGTCGCCGACCTGCCACGCCCCGCTCCAGCCGATGCCGCCCTTTGACGGGTCGATCGGGTTGCCGAAGTCGTCGTAGTGCGTCAGGTCTTGGCTGTGGGCGCCGCCTTCCAACGCGTCGAGGTCGAAGTTGACGTAGCGGATCGTGTTGTGATCGACTTCATAGACGAGCCCGACGCTGCCATCGTTGAGCTTATCGATGACCGAGTATGCCGCGGAGCCGGGCTCGATCTGTACGGGGTTGATGAAGGTCTTGCCCTCGTCGTAGCTGGTCCAGACGCCGATGTTGGTGCGTCCGTTGCCGGCACCCGCGGGCGTGCCAAGCGGCGCGCTGTAGAGGATGCGGTCGCGGTCGTCGCCGGCGCGTTTGGCCGAGTAACGCACCATGCCTGTATCGACCGCGGAGACGGGGATGTCACCGCTGCTGGCATTGACCCAGGTTTGCCCGCCGTCGCTGCTGATCGACCGGTTACGGCCTGATCCGCTGACGCGCGCGTCCCATAGCAGGTCGCCGTTGGTCAGTTCGATGATCTCGGATTCGTCCGCGAAGTGCGGCGTCGAGCCGGTGCCGCTGGACCAAGTCGCCCCGCCGTCGTCGCTGTAGATCGCGACGCCGCGGTACGCTGTCGGGCGGTGATGGCCGGGCACGACCAGCCTGCCGTTGCGTGACGGGTCCGCGTCCTGCCACTTGAGTTGGATGCCCAGGCCCGGGCCGGTGTTCAGCGACGCCCAGGCCGGGTCTTTCACCTGCGTGTTGATGCTTGTCGGCGCGGACCACGTGGCGCCGTGGTCCGCGCTGACGTGGTGGTAGACGACCGACGAGTTGTTGCTCAGCCCGGTAGGGACGCAGGCCTGGCCGCAGAGGGTGGGCCACTGCACGTAGAGCAGGTGGGCTTGGCCGGTGGCGTCGTCGATGACCACGCGCGGGTCGGAGAAATCAAAGCCCGGACGCTCGCGCAGGGCCGTCAGCCCGGACCACGTCTGGCCGGCGTCGGCGCTGCGCTTGTAAACGAGGTCGATATCGCCGGCCGCGCCCGGGTCGCTCTGATTGGGCCGGCCCTCGGCGAACAGCAGCAGCGAGCCGTCCGAGGCGATCGCGAAGCCGGGGATGCGGTAGACCGCGTACCCCTCCTGGCCCGCGGTCATGACGTCGGTGGCCACGTTGAGTTCGACCTGGGCCGACGCCGGGGAGAACGCGGCGCAGACGCCGCCTGCGACAACACACCTAAACAAATCACGGCTTCGCATACAGATCACGTTTCAGTCGGGCTGGCCCACCGATGCGCGACCGCGTACAGCGAGTCCCGGTGGCGGGCGCGGGATCGGGCGTGTAACCGCGACACGCCGCAAACACGCCGCCCCCCTCCCGAGGGGCGCCGCGCGAAGGAGGCTCGATCAGTCGCGTCGTCGTCGTGCCAGCGTCAGCCCGCCCAGCGCCAGCAGCACCAGCGACCCGGGCTCGGGCACGGGCGCGAACGCGCCGTCCTTGTCGATGCGGATGTAGTCCACTTGCCAGTTGCCGCCCAGCGAACCGGAGAAGTTGCCGAGGAAGAACACCCCGCTGCCGTTCGCGCTGCCGTTGGTCGGGGCGATCGGCCCGCCGAGCAGCACGCCGTCACGCCAGACGTAGTAGTCGTCCGAGCCGTTGGACGTGTCGTACGCGATGCGGAAGGTGTGGAAGCCGTCGGTGTTGTCCGCGGTGGCGATGGGGTCGGCGCCATCGAAGTTGAAGTTGACTTCGTTCGCGTCGATGTTCAACCGCAGCGAAGGGGTGTCGTTGACGTGGTCCAGCACCACGCCGAAATACCCCGCGGTGCCCGCCCCGCCGTTGCCGTCGGAGTTGACGAATACCGAGAACTCGATCGTGTAGTCACCAAGGATCGCGGCCCGGCTGATGCTCCCGCCGATGTCCGACCGCCAGAGCTGCTCGCCGGCACCGAGGTCCGAACCGGCGATGCCGCCGCTGACCTGGGGGATGGTCAGCCCGCCGGCGACGCCGCCGAACCAGTCCGATACCGTGTTGGCGTCGAGGTCCTGCGTGCTGGAGACGACGTCCATCTCGTACTTGAAATCGAAAGTGCTCGAGTCCTGCACGACCAGCGCGGCGTTGGCCGAGCCGAAACAGGCCATCGCGCCGCACACCATCACCACGTGTTTGCCCATCTTCATGATTCGTTCCTCCGTGAGGGGAGTGGTTTCTTTTCTCCTCGCGTCGCCAACGGTTGGCGACCGACCGAGGCCCCGGGGTCTCAACGCCGGCTCCCGCACTCAAGCGGAAGCCGGGCAAGGTCGTATTCAGGCGCGTCGCCGTCGGACCATCGCGAGCCCGCCGAGGCCGATGAGCGCGAGGCTGGTCGGTTCGGGCACGGCCGCGGGCCCCAGCGGTCCGGTGTAGCCGGAGAAGGCGGTGCCGAGGTCCGAGTCGTCCACGTCGCCGTCGCCGTCGGTGTCGCCGTCGGCCGCGGTCTTGCCGCCGGTGCCGGGCGCGAGCGGCCCGGTGTAGTTGGAGAAGGCGGTGCCCAGGTCCGAGTCGTCGATGTCGCCGTCGCCGTCGGTGTCGCCGGGGATCGCGGCGGAAACCGGCGCGTACGCGCCGGTGTTGTCGATCCGGATGTAGTCGAGCTGCCACTCACCGCTGAGCGAACCGGAGAAGTTCCCAATGAAGAACGCGCCGCTGGCGTTGAAGCTGCCGTTGCCGGGGGTGAAGGGCGTGTTCTCGTCGGGGTTGAGCAGCACGTCATCACGCCAGATGAAGTACTCGTTGATGTCGTTGGACGGGTCGCCGTCCCCGCCGACCTCCGTGTGGTCGTACGCGATGCGGAAGGTGTGGAAGCCGTCGGTGTTGTCGGCGGTGGCGATCGGGTCCACGCCATCGAAGTTGAAGTTCACGTTGTCCGCGTCGATGTTCACCCGCAGCGAATCGGTGTCGTTGACGTGGTCCAGCGCCAGACCGAAGTAGCCGATGCTGGCCTCGTCGTTGCCCGCCGCGTCGTGATTGATCCAGACCGACACCTCGATCGTGTAGTCGTCGAGGACCGAGGTGCGCTGGATGCTGTCGGTGAAGTCGGTGCGGAACAGCATCTCGCCATTGGACGTATCCGAGGTCGCGATGCCGCCGCTGACCGACGGGATGACGAAACCGCCCGCGACCGCGTTGAACCAGTCGAACTGGCCGTTGCTGTCCAGGTCGATCTGCGACACGTCGCTGGGATCGACGTCCATCTCGTACTTGAGCGCGAACGCGTCGGAGCCGAGTTGTGCGAGCTGGGCCGAGGCGCCCTGGGCCACCAGCCCGGCCCCGAGCACCGCCAATAACGCTTTCCGATCCATCTTCATGATGCCCTCCAGTTAGGGGAGTTGTCGATGCGTGTCCCGCGCCGCCAACCGAAGGCGACTGACCGGGGGCAAACCCACGCCTGTATTGAACCGATCAAGCCGTCACGGGCTTGACACGCGTCGTCCTCCTGATGCTTCGCCGCCGTCGCCGCCGTGATCGACGATGCGCATCTCGATCCGGCGAGTGAACGCGTCGGCGTCCTGGCCCGAAACCATCGCGACCAGGGCCCGCGCCACCATGCCAACCTGCTCGGCGGAAGTCAGTTTTGATTCAATCGTGACCGCCCGATCGACCTCGGGGATCGGCCCGGGTGCGACCGCGATGACCGCGACGTCTTGGCCGGGCGTCAACCCGATGTCACGCACACCCAGCCCCGCCGCCCGGGCGTGGTACGCGCTGCGACAGACCAGCGCGGTGGGGTGCGGGTCCTGGGCCAACAACGCCGCGACCTCGTGCTCGATGATCTGCGGGTCCTCGGGGGCGCTGACGATGCTCAGGCTGTCGAGCCCGACCCCCGCTTCACCCAACTGACGGGCGAACCCTTCCATCAGCAGGTTGTCGCCATGACGCCAGTGGTTGCGCATGATCAAGGCGAAGTTCTCGTGGCCGGCCGAGAGCGCGAACTTTGCGGCGAGTTGACCGGCCTGCGCCTGATCGATGTCGATCGAGCACAACCGCCGGATCCCGGGGTACGTCGATCCGAAGACGACCGCGGGCAACCCGCTGTCCTGGACGACACGCTGCGACTCGCGCGGGCTGCGGATCAGGATCAGTCCCTGGCTGTTGCCCGGCTGGGCGCCGAGCCGCTCGACAAGATCGACCGTGTAGTCGTGTACGTCGTGGTCGGCGATGTGGTGGATCTGCACCGAGACGCCGGGGATCTCGTCCGCAAGCTGATCGACAAACACGCTGCCGGGGATCGGCTTGGCCCGGTAGTAGTCCATCGGCATCAGCACATGCACGACCGACAGCGCCGACGCCGAACGCTTGCCCCGCGCCGCGCCGGCGGGGAATTGCGGGCCGATATACGTCCCCGCCTTGCGCTTGCGGATCAGGTACTGCCGATCCGCCAGAAGCTTGAAAGCGTTGTTCAGCAGCGACTTGCCGACGTGGAAGGTGTTGCACGCCTCGTCGCCGGTCAGGTAGCGGTCCCCCACGACCAATCCCCGGTCGTAGATGTCTTCGATCACCCGCTCCGCGAGCGCTTCGGCGACGGCGTCGGATTGACCTTGCTTAGTAGTCATCACTGGAGCATACTGCCGCTAAAAACGAATACAACGATTAAGTCGTAATAATATTCACAATTACTGATTAAGGACTACTGCGAGAAACGGCGAAAACAGCGCCGCCCGCGGGCCCGGCCGACGGCCCGGCGATCTCAACGCCCCTGGTAGTCGGCGGGCGGCTCTTCGTTGGAAAAGCGGTAGCCATCGCCCCACGTCTGCCCGGGCTGGACCTCGATCAACGAGGCGTGGCCGTCGGCGAACGCGGTATTCCACTTGGGAACATCCCGGGCGAACCACCAGCGGTCCGCGGGGGCGGTCTGCGGGTTGCGGTAGCTCCAGCCGTGGAAAAAAGCCCCTTCTTCGCCCAACACGACGAACTCAGAGATATTGCCGATCTGATCGATCTTAATCGTGTTCGAGACCTGGTTACGGTATTTATCGAGCTTGCCGCCCCCATCATCCACGACGATGCCGCGGATCGGGGTGCCGCGATAATTCCAGGGCAGTGAGTTGCCGCCGACGTTTGCGGCGTAGCTCGAGCCGGCAGCCTCGTACAAACTGCCCGCGTCGGTCCCGAACGCGCCCGCGACGTTGTCATTCGGCGCGTGGGTGACCTCCGTCTCCATCTCCGGGTCCAACCCTTCGTACAAATAGGCGTTCAACGGCCGCTCGACGGGCTTGAGATAGAAGTACCCCGTCGGCTTGATGCCCGCTTTGCCCGCCCAGCCGAACATCGTGCCGTTGACCCTCGGCGGCAGATAGTCCTTGTAGTCGATCGCGTAGGCGTTGGTCGCGATCGACATCTGCCGAACATTACTCAGGCTCTGGGTATTGCGAGCCGAGTGCCGGGCCTGGGACAAAGCGGGCAGCAGGATCGCGATCAGCAACGCGATGATGGAGATCACCACCAGCAGTTCGATCAGCGTGAAGCCGCTCGGGGAGGAAAGCCGCGCCTGGGGGCTTCCCTGCCGCCCCGTGGCAGCCACACGGATGTGAGGTCGGATGGGCATGATACCTCCACGCAAGATGAAGTGAGGCGTTTCGATGTGGCCTTGCTGCCCATGCTACCGGGACCGACCCGAATGTCAATATTATTCAGATATATTTTTGCTTATGAGTCTTTTTACGATAAATAGCTAGATGGGCCGCCCAGCCGCATCGCTTTGAGACGAAGCGGACTCCGTACGCCGTCGCAGGCCGCTGCGTGCGGGTAACGCTGCTGCGACGGATGACTTCGCGGGCCGCGTGGGCAGCCGCAGATCGGCCGGGGCGGTTGGGCCGGGTCGCGGACCAAGCACCATCGTGCCCGGACCGGGGCGGGCGACAAGGGCGACCGTGGCAAGCCAAGCAAAAACGCCGAGCGCGTGCCTCGGCGATGAACCGGATGTCTCTGTTGCTCTTGATTGGCTAAGGAAAGCGGGTGAAGGGATTCGAACCCTCGACATTCAGCTTGGGAAGCTGACGCTCTACCAACTGAGCTACACCCGCGTCGCGGCGAACCGAACGGCAAGATCTTACTCACCGGGCATTCCCCGGGCAAGCGATCAAGAACGGACCGATCACAGGCTACGCATTCTTCGTTTCGTGTAGGCCTGCTTGCTTGCGTCCCGTGCTCACACCGATCAAGCCCTGTCGATCAAGAGTCGGAGCGGCGACACGGCTGAAGCACTGGCCACGCGTCTCGACAGGCCGGGCGTGCACGTCGATTGATCACAACCCCAACAACCGCTCAACAAAGTTGATATCCGTGTCGTTGCTCAGGAAGCTCCCGTTTTTCAGCAGCCTTGTGTGCAGCGGGATCGTCGTCTTCGTCGGGGCGATCTCAAACTCGGCCAGCGCACGGAGCATGCGGGTGATGGCCTGCTCGCGGTCGGGGGCGTGGGTGATGAGTTTGCCGATCATCGAGTCGTAGTTGGGCGGGATGCGGTAGTTCGCGCCGGCGTGCGTGTCGAGTCGGACGCCCGGGCCGCCGGGGGCGTTGAAGTCTTCGATGAGGCCGGCACAGGGCGCGAAGTTCATCGCGGGGTCCTCGGCGTTGATGCGGCACTCCATCGCGTGGCCGTTGATCTTGATGTCTTTTTGCTTGAACGGCAGTTCGAGGCCGGCGGCGACGCGGATGGTTTGTTTGACGACGTCCACGCCGGTGATCATCTCGGTGACCGGGTGCTCGACCTGGACACGGGTGTTGACTTCCATCAGGTAAAACTGCTTCTTGTTGTCCATCAGGAACTCGACGGTGCCGGCGGTGTAGTAGCCGGCGGCCTTGCACAGGCGCGCGGCGGCGGTGCAGATCTTCTTGCGCTCGTCGTCGTCGAGAACGGGGCAGGGCGCTTCTTCGATGAGCTTTTGCTTGCGGCGCTGCATGGTGCAGTCGCGTTCCCAGAGGTGGACGACGTTGCCGTGCTTGTCGCCGAGGACCTGGACCTCGACGTGCCGTGCTTTTTCGATGAACTTTTCGAGGTAGACGGTGCCATCACCAAACGCGGCCTTGGCTTCCGCGGAGGCGGCCTTGATGCCCGAGACGAGCGAGCCGTCGTTGTGGGCGACGCGCATGCCCCGTCCCCCGCCGCCGGCCGAGGCCTTGATCATGACGGGGTAGCCGATCTCGCGGGCGATCTTCAGGCCGGCCTTTTCGTCTTCGATCGCGCCCTTTGAGCCGGGCGAGGTCGGGACCTTGTTGGCGATGGCGAGCTGCTTGCACGAGACCTTGTCGCCGAGCTTGGCCATGGCGTCAACGCTCGGGCCGATGAACTCGATGTTGCAGTCGCGGCAGACCTCGGCGAAGTGGGCGTTCTCTGCGAGGAAGCCGTAGCCGGGATGGATCGCGTCGGCGTCGGCGACCTCGGCGGCGGCGATGAGGCGCGGGATGTTGAGGTAGCTGTCGGCCGGCGCGGGCTTGCCGATGCACACCGCGTGGTCGGCCATGCGGACGTGCTTGGAGTCCTTGTCTGCGGTGGAGTAGACGGCGACGGCCTCGACGCCGAGCTCGTGCGCGGCGCGGATGATGCGGACGGCGATCTCGCCACGGTTCGCGATAAGGATGCGGTTGAACATGCGTAGCGTCTAGCGTGTGGGGCCTCGTGTCTAGGCCCCGGTTTGATTGGTTTCTATCACTCGTCGCCTGAATGCGTTTAACGCATCCAACGGGATTCGTTCGCGCGTGTTTGCGTGCATGAACTCGGGCTCGACGCCAGAGGCTAGGCCCTACACGCGAAACGCTACTCGAGTTCGAACAGCGGCTGACCGAACTCGACCGCGTCGCCGTTGCTGACCAGCACGCTCTTGACTTTGCCGGCCTTCTCGGCCTTGATCTCGTTGAAGACCTTCATCGCCTCGATGATGCAGACCACGGTGTCGGCGGTGACCGAGTCCCCGGGCTTCACGAAGGCGGGCGAGTCGGGGTTGGACGCGGCGTAGAACGTCCCCACCATCGGGCTGTCGATCGTCGGCCCCTTCGCCGCGGGCGTCGCGGGCGCCCCGCCGGCCAGGGCCGGGGGCGTGGCGGCCGGCGCCGGCGCCGCGGGAACGGGCGCGCTGGGCGGCGCGATCATCTGCACCGGTCCGGCCGCGTTGGCGCGCTTGAGCTGGACCTTCTCCGTCCCGTCGTCCAGGTCGATCTCGGTCAGGTCGTTATCGACCATCAGGCCGATGAGTTTTTCCAGTTTCTTCAGGTCGATCATGTTCGGAGCCTTTAGCGGTTCGCCGTTGGCCTTCGGCTGCAAGGCATCAGCACGCTAGTCAAACTCGGGCTCATGGCTCACAGCGAAGGGCGGATGGCCTAGATAATCGTCCAATCCAGTTCGGTCGGCAAGTCGCTGAGGTTCTTCGCCCCGGTCTTGGTGACCAGGACGTCGTCCTCCAGCCGCACGCCGCCCTTGTCCCCGAGGTAGATGCCCGGCTCGATCGTGATGACCTGCCCCGGCTCGAGCACGCGGTCGGCGTGCTGGCCGATGCCCGGCTGCTCGTGGACGTTGAGCCCGATGCCGTGGCCCAGACCGTGCACCAGCTTGTAGCCGTGCTTCTTCAGCACGTTGCGCGACGCGTCGTCGATCTCTTTCAGCGACACGCCCGGCGCGACCGCGTCGATCCCCGCGTGCAGCGCTTCTTCAACGACCTTGTAGATCTCGGCGATGTGCTTCTTCACCTTGCCGACGTTCAGCACGCGCGTCATGTCCGAGACGTAGCCCTGGTAGCACGCGCCCCAGTCGATGAGGATGTTCGAGTTCTTCTTCAGTTTTTGCGGGCCGGGGATCGCGTGGTTGTGGCTCGAGTGGCCGTCGAACGCGACGATCGTGTTGAAACCCGGGCCGTCGGCGCCCAGGCATCGCATGCGGTACTCGAGGTACGCGCAGACTTCCAGCTCGGTCATGCCGACCTGGATGTAGTCGCGCAGCTCGGTGAACGCGGCCTGCTGGATGCGGACCGCTTCCTGGATCTTCTTGATCTCGCCCGCGTCTTTGACCGAGCGCTGGATGATGAGCTTGTCGTCGTAGTCCTTCACGTGCTTGGCGCCGATGGCCTTGGCGATGGCCTTCCGCGTGGGCACGGTGAGGTACGCGGCCTGCACGCCGACCTTGTCGATCTTGCGTTTACTCAGAAGCCCGGCGGTGGCCTCGGCGAGGCTCGCTCGGCCGGACTTCTTGTTGCCGCGCATGCAGACCTTGACGTGCGGCGCTTCCTGGGGGATGTGGTCGAAAAAGCGCATATCGGAGACGACCGTCAGCCCGTTGCCGCGCGCCGGGACGTAGCACCACGAGTCGTCGCCGATGAACCCGGTGAGGTAGCGGATGTCCTTGGGGTTGGAGACGATCATGCCGTCCAGCCCGTCGTCGCGCAGGCGTTTCTGGAACTGCTTGACGCGGGCGTCGAGGTGTTTGGGGGCTTGGGTCTTGGGCCTGCGTTTGGTGTTGGGGCGTTTGGGCATGGGCGGGAGTCTACCGAAAGTTTGTTCGCTTGTGCGACATGACGTGATTGAACGGATGTATTTGCCGTCGCCGGGATGGGCGTCGCGCGCGTTACGAATCGTCATTGATCCGTTGACGGCCGGGGGGTTGGCCCGTTCGACTTATTGCCGCGCTTGGTCGCCGAGCGGCGTTTGACGGCTTATACTGCGATCCCGCACGACCACGCGAACCGACGGAACGACCGACCATGACCCAGCCCGACGACTCACCGATCCTGCACGTGGACGACGACTGGAAGGCCCAGGCCCAGGCCGAGAAGCAGAAGCTCGCGGAGAAGGAAAAGGCCGCGAAGCAGCAGCAAGCCGCGGCGGGTGCGGGGCAAGCCGCCCAGAAGGGGACGCCCGCCGGCAAAGCAAGGCCCGGCCAACTGCCGCCCGCCGGCTTCAACACGCTGATCAACTCGATCGCGACCCAGGCGCTGTTCGCCATGGGCGCGATGCCCGACCCGCAGACCGGCCAGCGCTACACGAACCTCGACATCGCCCGCCACCACGTCGACTCGCTCGGCGTGCTCGAAGAGAAGACCAAGGGCAACCTCACCGACGAGGAACAGAGAACCCTTGCCACCACGCTGTACGAGCTGCGCTCGACCTACGTGCAGATCGCCAACGCCTCACGCTCGCCCGCGACCGGCGGGCCTGTGGAATAGTCATCAGGTAGGACAGGCATTGCTGCCTGTCGCAGGCCAACGGCCTGAACAAACATCCCACTCGGCTACGCCGATTGACAGGCAGGAATGCCTGTCCTACCAAGAACACAATCTCCCGAGACCCACCCCGTGTCCGACGCCGACGAATCCAACGCGACTCCGTCCTTCTTCGCTCGAAACCATTTCCTGCTCAGACGACTGCACTCGCTGTCGGGCATCCTGCCCGTCGGCGTGTTCGTGATCGCACACCTCTTCACCAACGCCCAGCTCGTCTGGGGGCAGGAAGAAGGCCCCGAAGGCCACTCCGTCTTCCAACACGAAGTGGACTTTATCCACTCGATCCCCGCGCTGCTGTTCATCGAGATCGCGTTGTGGGGCTCGATCGCCTTCCACGCGGCGCTGGGCCTGTGGTACACGTTCACCGGCAAGCACAACGTCCAGCACTACAAGTACAAGGATAATTACCGCTACACCCTGCAGCGCATCACCGGCATCGTCGCGCTGGTCTTCATCTTCCTGCACATCGCGACGCTGCGCTGGCGCTGGGACATCTTCGGCTGGTTCACGCCCTTCTGGGCCCACGGCGGGGTCGTGAATGGTGAGAAGATCGGCGAAGACGTGCCCATGTCGATCCCCTACACCGCCTACGCGCTGCAGACCGGGCTGGTCGTCGTGCTGTTCTATCTCGTCGGCGTCATGTCGGTCGTGTTCCACTGGGCCAACGGGCTGTGGACCGCCGCGATCTCTTGGGGCGTCACGACCAGCGAAGCGGCGATGCGGCGTTGGGGCTACGCGTGTGCCGGGCTTTTCGTCGCGCTCACCGTTTTCTTCCTCGCCGCGATGGGCGGGGCGTTGCGCTATAACCCGTACGACGACACGACCGACGATCAGAAGGTCGTGCTGGCGCTGTCGATCAAGAACGAAGCGGACGCGCAAGGCCTATTGAAAGAAGTCGATTGGGACCGCGTCAGCGATGAGTTGAAAGCGCAGGTCGCCGGCATGGTCGATTTCGACACGGATGTCGAATCCGGATCGGACTGATTCCGCGAACAATTCTAAGAAGAAGCGACGCGGTTCGGCCGCGCCGGCGCAGCAGGGCTAGGATCAAAACGACATGGCAGACACACCCAGAGTGATCGTGGTCGGCGGGGGTTTGGCGGGGCTCGCCGCGGCGGTACGCGTCGCGGAGGCCGGCGTCGCCGTCGACCTCTTCTCGATGGTCCCGGTCAAGCGCAGCCACAGCGTCTGCGCCCAGGGCGGCATCAACGCCTGCACCGAGCCCGTACGACAGGAAGGGTTCTCGGAGTGGGACCACTTCGACGAAACGCTCTACGGCGGGGACTTCCTCAACCACCAGCCGCCCGTCTACGAGATGGCGTACGCGGCGCCGAAGATCATCGACCTGCTCGACCGCATGGGCGTGCCATTCAACCGCACGCCCGAAGGCTTCCTCGACCGGCGGTACTTCGGCGGCTCGGTCTTCCGACGCACGCACTACACCGGCGCATCGACCGGCCAGCAACTGCTGTACGGGCTTGACGAACAGGTCCGCCGACGCGAGGCCGAGGGCACCGTCAACAAGTACGAGTTCTGGGAGTTCCTCTGGCCGATCGTGGACGACGACGGCGTGTGCCGAGGCATCGTCGCCCAGGACATGCGCTCGATGGAAATCAAGGCCTACAAGGCCGACGCGGTCGTCATGGCCACCGGCGGCTGCGGGCTGATCTACGGCAAATCGACCATGTCCGTCATCTGCACCGGCGGCGCGGCGAGCCGCTGCTACCAGGCCGGCGCGTGGCTGGGCAACCCCGAGATGATCCAGGTCCACCCCACCGCGATCCCCGGCGAAGACAAGTGCCGACTCATGTCCGAGTCGGCACGCGGCGAGGGCGGACGCGTCTGGCTGCCAGGTATTAAAGACGAGAACGGCGAGTGGAAACCGCACCCCGACGCCGGCAGGCACCCCAACGACATCCCCGAAGACGAACGCTACTACGTCCTCGAAGAAATGTACCCCGACTACGGCCCGACACCGCGGCACGGCAACCTCGTCTCGCGCGACGTCGCCACGCGCGGCATCTTCTTCGCCGTGCAAAAGGGCTTCGGCGTCGGCGGCGGGCGCATGGCCTACCTCGACATCACGCACCTGCCCAAAGAAACCAAGGACAAACTCGCCGCCATCCTCGAGATCTACGAGAAGTTCACCGGCGACGACCCGCGCGACGTGCCGATGAAGATCTTCCCCGCCGTCCACTACTCGATGGGCGGGCTCTACACCGTCTACGAGACCCAACAGGAACCCAAACCCAAGTTCCTCTGCGACATCGTGCCCGCCGACGCCGGTCAGTTGAAAGACCCGAGCAAGCCGCGGCACCCGGGCATGGTCAACGGCAGCCCGTGGAACATGATGACCAACATCCAAGGGCTTTACGCCTTCGGCGAGGTCAACTACCAATACCACGGCGCGACGCGCCTGGGCGCCAACGCCCTGCTCTCGTGCATCTTCGACGGCATCTTCTGCGGGCTGGGCGTCGCGAACTACGCCCGTGAGCAGGCCAAGGAAGACCCGATCAGCGAGGTAAGCAACGTCGTCTTCGCCAACGCGGTGAAGCAGGAAGAGGACAAGGCACAGAAGCTCATCGCGACCGCGTCGGCCGAGGATTCCGCCGAGTCGGCCAACCCCTACGACATCCACCGGCGGCTGGGCGAGGTCATGACCGACGAGATGACGGTCGTCCGGACCCAGGAGGGCATGAAGCGTGCGCTGGGCGTCGTCCGCGAGTTGATGAACGAGTACGCGTCGGTCAAGCTCGGCGACAACGGCGCGTGGACCAACCAGAACCTCAGCTTCACCCGCGCGCTCGGCGACATGCTGATCTACGCCGAAGCGATGGTCCTCGCGGGCATCGAGCGCAAGGAGTCGCGCGGCTGCCACTACTGCTCGGACCAAGACGGCCGAAACGACGCGAAGTACCAGAAGACCGGCGTCTGCCAATACGACGCATCGACCGGCAAGCACAAGATCGTCTGGGAAGACGTCCCGACCCCGCTGGTCGAATCACGCGTCCGCGATTACTCGGGCAAATCCAAGAAGAAAAAACCGGCGAAGAAAAAACTGACCACAAAGGCCACTGTCGCTGCGGGCGACCCCGGCCAGGACCGCAACAACAACGACCCGAAGTAAGCGACAAGCAGCGACAAGCAACGGGAGGGCGAGTCTCCCGCCGAGCAGCGAGAACCAGACGCCGCACGGCTCGGCAGGCGTCGTCCTCCCACATGACTCCGAACCCCGCCCCCTGTACCCACACCCCAACATGATCGCAGCCAACAAACCAAGCAAGTTCACCGTCCGCATCCAGCGCCAGGACGGGCCCGACCAGCCCAGCTACTGGCAGGCGTTCGAGGTCCCGACGACCGCGAACCAGAACATCATCACCGTCCTGCAGCAGATCGCCGCGAACCCGGTCACGATCGAGGGCACGAAGGTCCGGCCGGTCGTCTGGGACTGCGGCTGCCTGGAAGAGGTCTGCGGCGCATGCACGATGGTGATCAACGGCAAAGCCCGCCAGAGCTGTTCGACGCTTGTTGACGAGTTCTTTGAAGGCCCCGCGGGCGACCAGGTCATCACGATCCAGCCGATGAGCAAGTTCCCGGTGTACCGCGACCTGTTCGTGGACCGCCAGCGGATGTTCGACAACCTCAAGAAGCTCAAGGCCTGGGTGCCGATCGACTCGAGCGCGGCGCTGGGGCCGGGCCCCAAGGAGTTCCCCGACGAACAGGAAGAGCGCTACGCCCTGTCGCGCTGCATGACCTGCGGCTGCTGCCTCGAGGCGTGCCCGCAGTTCACGAAGGAGAACGACTTCGTGGGGGCCCAGGCGATCGCGCAGGCGCTCTACTTCAACGAGCACGCGACGGGCAAGGAACTCAAGGGCGAGCGCTTGGACGTCTTGATGGGCCCGGGCGGCGTCGCGGACTGCGGCAACGCGCAGAACTGCGTGAAGGTCTGTCCGAAGGAGATCCCGTTGACCGAGGCGATCGCGAAGGTCGGCCGGCAGTTGACGGTCCACGCGGTGAAGCGGTTCTTCGCGGGCAAGAAATAGGGCGCGTTCCCCCGCCTGACCGGTACAAACCGGCCCGCCCTGCAGTGGGCGGGTTTTTCTTTTCAACAACCGTTCGCATAATTACTTCCATTCCTGGTTTTCGCCGATAAACTTTGACAGGCCTGTGCGTCCTTCCTCCGGAGTTCGTGCGACATGGTTTGTCCCGTCAAGATCGATTCGGTCCGCCCGCTGGTGCGTTACGTCGACCACCAGCAGGCCGTGATCGACACACACATCGTCACGCGAGCCGGCCTGCCGACGGACGAAGCGCACCGCACCGCCGACGCGCCGATCGCGTACGTCATGGCCGAGATCGACGGGGCCGACGGCTTCCACGACGAGGGCTGCGGCCGGCTGTACCTCAAGCAGTGCGGTTCGCGGATGGAGGGGGGCTTTCGCTTCGGCATCGACGCGCCCCAACGCTGGTGGCCCGCGGGCCTGGGCGAACAGCCCTTATACGACTTGGTCATCCGTATCATCGTCGGCGACGAGGTGACCGACGAGACGCGGCTCAAGATCGGCCTGGCGTCGGTCCGGCGCGGCCGCGTGCTCGGGCGCGACCTGCCGCCTTCGCTCCTGGTCAACGGGCACATCTGCGAGGTCCTCGAGATCGTGACCGTGGACCGTATCGATGAGCATCAACTGCTGCCGGCGAACGGTGAATCGCTGCTGCTGGTGCGCGACCACTACGGCAACGACCTGCTCTACCAGGCCGCGGACATGGCGGGCATCCTCGCTGTGCAGGCCGTGCCCATCGACCCGCAGGGTGACCCGGCGACGCAGGTCCGCGAGCAGGTCAACCGCCTGACCGCCCACCCCTCCCTCGCGGGGTACTACACCGGGCATTTGGGCGAGCTTAAAGACACGGTCACGCGCTGCCTGCGCGCGCTGGACCCGACCCGCGCGGTGTTCGATCGCTTCCCGCTGGCAGACGACGCGGACGCCTGAGTCTGCCTCGTGCCGGCTGAGGCCGACCGATCCCGCACCACACATGCCCAATCCATGAATCTGATATCTTCATGGCTGTACGCGTGCCGCCGCGCACGCGTCTTTGTAATCCGACACCCTACGCCCTGGAGAGACCGATGAAAGCATCCCTGCTGACCGCGTGCGCCGCCCTGCTCCTGATCACGACCGGCTGCAAGACCGCCGAGTGCTGCGGCGCGTGCAAGAAGACCGAGAAGACCGCCGCCTACGCCGAGGATAAGGAGTGGACCGTGCTGTTCGACGGCACGTCCACCGAGCACTTCCGCGGCTACAAGAAAGAAGGCTTCCCCGAGAAGGGCTGGGTCATCGAAGATGGCGCGCTGCGCAAGGTCGCCAAGGCCGGCGGCGGCGACATCATCACCAAGGAGAAGTACGACAGCTTCGAGCTGTACTTCGAGTGGAAGGTCGCCAAGGCCGCGAACTCGGGGATCATGTACCGCGTCGCCGAGATCAACGGCCCGAGCTACAAGACCGGGCCGGAGTACCAGATCCTCGAAGACTCGGGCCACCGCGACGGCAAGAACGCCAAGACCAGCACCGCGGCGCTCTACGCCCTGATCGCCTGCAACGACAAGAAGGAGCTCAAGCCGATCGGCGAGTGGAACAGCTCGGGCATCCTGATCCAGGGCGACCACGTCGAGCACTGGCTCAACGGCAAGAAGGTCGTCGAGTACACCTGGGCCAGCGACGAGGTCAAGGAGCTGATCGCGAACAGCAAGTTTAAGAACTGGCCCGAGTTCATGACCCAGGACACCGGCCACATCGCCTTCCAAGACCACGGCGACGACGTCTGGTTCCGCAACATTAAGATCCGCAAGATCGAATCGAAGTAAGCGATCAACTGATGGACCCCAAGCCCGCGGCGTGCCTGCTTTGAGGTACGCCGCGGGATAACCGAATTCACCGATCAAACGTTACGAGTCAACCGCATTCAATGAAGGCAAAGCGCATGCAACACATCGACTCGAACCTACGCTCGCTCTTGAACGCGCCGTTGATCGCTCTGCTGATTGCGTTCGCCCCCAACGGCATCGCGCAAGACCAGACGGACGACGCCGGCTGGGAAGTCCTGTTCGACGGCACGTCCACCGAGCACTTCCGCGGCTGGAAGCGGGACGAGTTCCCGGCCCATGGCTGGGTGATCGACGACGGGACGTTGCACATCCAACCCAACGCCAAGGCCGGCGACATCGTCACGCGCAAAAAATACGGCGACTTCGACCTGCGTTTCCAATGGAAAGTCTCGCCCGGCGCGAACTCGGGGGTGATCTACCACTGCAACGAGTACGACGACGTCCGCCTTTCGTTTATGTCCGGGCCCGAGTACCAGATCCTCGACGACGACAAGCACATCAACGGCAAGAACCCCAAGACGACCGCCGCGTCGCTCTACGCCCACTACCAGCCCAACGAGAAGAAAACCCTCAAGCCCGTCGGCGAGTGGAACACCGGGCGCGTCGTCGTCAAGGACGGCAGGGTCGAGCACTGGCTCAACGGCGAGGTGGTCCTGAGCTACGACCGCAACAGCGACGAATTCAAGCAAGTCAGTTCCCGCACGCACTACCGCCAGTGGGAACACTTCGCGAAGGACGACGTCGGGCACATCGCCTTCCAGGACCACAACAACGCGGTGTGGTACCGCGACATCAAGATCAAGCCGCTGGACGACGCGGCGCAGAAGCAAGCCGCCGACGGCGTGGACCGCGGCGATAACTGGCGTGTGCTGTTCGACGGCAGTTCGACCGAGCACTTCCGCGGGCTGAACCGCGAGGCGTTGCCCGAGGACAAATGGACGATCGACAACGGTGCGCTGCACCACACCGACGGACGCGGAGGCGGCGACATCGTCACGAAAAAGAAGTACGCCAGCTTCGACTTGCGATTCGAATGGAAGATCGCCGAGGGCGGCAACTCCGGCGTCAAGTACCGCGTCGGCGAAGCCCCGCCGGACGCCAAGAACAAGCCGACCGCTGCCCTCGGGCTCGAATACCAAATCCTCGATGACGGCAAGCATCGCGACGCCGGCAACCCCACGCACCGGGCCGGCGCGCTCTACGACCTGATCGCGCCCAGCGACAATAAAAAACTCAAACCCGTCGGCGAGTGGAACACCGGGCGAATCGTCGTCGATGGCGAACACGTTCGGCACTACCTCAACGGCGAGGTCGTCGTCGAATACGAGCTTTGGTCAGACGACTTCAACGCCAGGCTGGCCAAGAGCAAGTACCGAAACAACCGGGCGTTTGCGAAAACAAGCCCGGGCCACATCGCCTTGCAAGACCACGGCGACAAGGTCTGGTACCGCAACATCCGCATCCGCGAATTAGATGACGCCAAGGCTTCGACCACCGAATGAACCCGCCGGCCCGCTCGCACGCTTGACCCGCAGTAGGACGCGCATGGCAAAAGCGATTCACAACCTGTTACTCGGGCTGGCCGTGTTGCTGTGCACGACGGCGGGCTGCGCGAAGGCGCAGATCGCCGACCCGGACGCCGACCCGCCGCCACCGCCTCCCGTTGAAACAGACCCGCAAGTCGTGGCGCTGCTCGAGAAGATCGAGGCGGTCTCGAGCGAGACGAACACGCTCAGCTCGCGCGTCCGCTACACCCGCGTGCAGACGCTGACCGGCGACGAGCAGCGGCGTTACGGCTGGTTCTATTACACCGCGGCGACCGATGAGACCCCCACGCTCTTCGCCGTCATGTTCGACCGGCTGATCGTGGACGGCAAGGCCCGGCGGATCGAGAACTGGTTCGTCTTCGACGGGCGGTGGCTGCTCGAACGCGACCACGACGACAAGACCGCGACCCGCCGGGAACTCGTGCCCGAGGGCGCCGAGCGCGACGACACGCTGAGCCTGGGCGACGGGTCGATGCCGATCCCGCTGCGGCTCAAGGCCGACGAGGTTCTCAAGAATTACACCGTCAAACGCCTGGAAGACGAGCCCTTTGGTGAAGAACAGGTCCTGCTGCACCTGCAACTGAAGCCGAAACAGGCAAAACGCGACACCGCGCCTTTGGACCTGTGGTTCGACAAGCAGACGCTGGTGCTGCACAAGGTCGTGACGATGGAAGACAACGACGAGATCGAGATGGTGTTCTCGAAAGTCGAGCCGAACGCGGAGATCAAAAAGGGCACGTTCGACACGAAGCTTCCCGACGCGGACGACGGCTGGCAGGTGCAGGACGTGCCGCTGGATTCATAGCCGCCGGGCAACGCCCGGGGGTCGAAGCGGGACACGCGGGTTGTGGGTTTAAGCGATCGATTCTGCCTGCGTATGTTGGCGTTCGACCCTCGCGTGTTACGCGGCGGCGGCGTCTGACTCGTTCGAGTGAAGTCAACATCCAATCATTCGCGCTATCACCAAATCGCCAAATGCCTACGGCAGCGCATCGACCGCGACGTCGATCTGCTCGATCGAATTATAGAAATGCGGCGAGATGCGCAGCCGACCCATGCGCTCGGCGATGACGATGCCGCGCTCGCTAAGCCGTTTCACGATCTCCGCGTGCGCCGGCGCGCCCTCTGGAGCATCGAACGCGACGATCCCGCTGCGCTCGCGCGGGCCCGGCGGGGTCGCAACGCTGTAGCCCTTCTCCCTCAGCCGACCTCGCAGGTGTTGGCACAGCGCATCGATGCGCGACCACACGGTATCCAACCCGACTTCGAGTAAAAACTCGATGCTCGCGCCCAAGCCTCGCACCCCGTAAATGTTCCAAGTGCCCGGCTCGAATCGGCGGGCGTCGGGGTAGTCGCGCTCGTCGTAGCTGCCGTAGTCCAGGTGATTGCGTTTGCCCAGCCAACCGGGGATCAGCGGGCGCAGCTGCTGGCACAGGTCCTGCTCGCAGTAGAGGAAGCCCGCGCCCTCGGGGCCGAGCATCCACTTGTGACCGTCGGCGGCGAGGAAGTCGATGCCCATCGCCTGCACATCGATCGGCATGACACCGATGGACTGGATCGCGTCGACGCACAACAACCCGCCGGCGGCATGAACCTCGTCGGCGATCGGTTTCAGGTCGATCCGGTAGCCCGTGCCGAACTGCACGTGCGAGAGCGCGACGACGCGCGTGCGGTCGTTGATCAGCGCGATGACGTCGTCGACGTCGATCCGCCGGTCTTCGCCCTGCTTCGCCTCGACGACCTCGACGCCCCGGTGCTTGAGCGCGGTCCAGGGGTAACGGTTGGCGGGGTACTCGACGTCGGTGATGACCACGCGGTCGCCCGGTCGCCAGTCCAGCCCGCCGGCCAGCGTCGCCAGCCCGGTCGTCGTGTTGGGGATCAACGCGATCTCGTGCCTGCCCCGGGCGTTGACCAGTTCGGCGCACATTGATTTGACGGCGATGACGCGGCGGTACCAGTCTTCGTCGGCGAGCCGGCCGTGGGCGGCGGCCTCGGCACACTCGGCCATGACCCGGGCGGCGCGGGCCGGCAGCGGCGCGACCCCGGCGTGGTTGAGGTAGTTCACCTCGCCGAGCACAGGGAACTCGTCGGCCAATTCAATCGTTGAAATAGGGGGCAGACACATCGCGTCGGTGATCCTAGACTAAGGAGTCATGATGATGCAATCGATCCGCCGTGTTGTCCGCCCAAGCTCCACCCGTTTAGCGTCGGCCCGCGAGGGCCGCGTGCGACACCGCAGAGCACCAATAGGAGCAGGCCCCTTGCGGGCCCAGGCTAAACGGGTCGTTGCCTTCTGCTTCACGTTGTTTTTGGGACTTGCTACCCACGCACAACTCGAGCTCGACACGTCCGTCGAGCTTTCGCCGTTGGTGAAGCGTCTTCTCGACGACGACCTGTTGTCGGACGCCCAGCGGCGCGAGGCGATGATCTTTCATGGGCAGTGGGAGGAGCTTGGTGCATTAGAAGGCGAAGCTGCTCTCACGCTGGCGGTCGCGAAGTACAAGCTCACAGCGGAAGATCCCGAGTCCGCGATCGCAATCGCAGAGGCTGTCTTTGGGGAGAAGGGGCCGAGCAAAAAAGCTTACAAATTACTCGCCAAAGCCGCGTACTTATCCGGTTCGCCGCGTGACACAGTCAATATCCCCGGTGACTTTGATATCGATAGCTCCACACCGGATTGGCGATTACTGCGTGCCCAAGCCCACGAAGACCTCGGCCAGTACCCCGAGGCCATCGAACAACTCGCCCCGATCCGCGAGCAGGCGCAGGCCGATCTTAACGCGTTCAGGACCGCCGAGGACATGACCGCCGCGGCTCGGGCGGTCGTCATGCTCGCCCGGCTCGAGGGCCGGCCCGCCGCGGACTTCCACCTCGCCAACCAGTTGCTGAGCAAGTCCCGCGACGAGGCCGACCCGCTGTACTGGCCGGCCTACGTCGCCGAGGCCGAGCTGCTCATGTCCAAGGGCAACCCCCGCCAGGCGATGGACGCGATTAATCAGGCGCTGTCGCTCAACCCCAAGTCGAGCGAGGCGTGGTACCAGTTCGGCACGATGCGGACGCGCTTCTTCGACTTCGCCTCGGCGAGCAAGGCCGTGGAGGAACTGCGCGCGATCAACAAAGAACACCCGCTCGCCGACGCTTTGGCCGTGCAGATCGCGCTTCGGCAGAAGGACATGGCGACGGCGCAGGAAGTGATCGCCGCGGCGCTCAAGCGCTACCCGACGCACCGCAGGTTGCTGGCGCTCAAGGCCGCGGTCCAGGCGCAGACGTATGACGAGGCGGGCAAGGCCGAAGCGCTCGAAGCGTTCGCCGAGCTCGCGCCCGGCAACCCGCTCGCCGAGCACGCCGTCGGCTTGGCGCTCAGCGATGCCCGTCAGTACGCGCTGGCCGAGCCGCACCTGAAGCGCGCGATCGCGATGCTGCCCGGCTGGTCCGAGCCGCAGCTCACCCTCGGCGAGCTCTACATGCAGTGGGGCAAGCTCCAAGAAGCGGCGACGCAACTCGAAACCGCGTCACGACTCGACCCGTTCCACAAGGAGATCACGAACCAACTCCTGCTCGCGAAAGAGATGCTCGGCTACGAGACGATTCAGACCGAACAGTTCGTCGTGCGTTACCTGCCGGGGATCGACGAGGTCCTGGCGCGCGACGTGGCGCTGCACATGGGCGAGATGGTCGAGGCGTTCATCGAGCGTTTCCAGCACGACCCGCCTTCACTGACACAGGTGGACCTGATGCCCGACGACCAGCACTTCGCGGTGCGCGTGACGGGCATGCCCGACATCTGGACGATCGCGGCGTGCACCGGCGACGTCATCGCGATGACCCCGCCCAGGCCCGGGCCAAAGCGTGCTTACGGCGCGTACAACTGGCTCAACGTCATGGGCCACGAATACGCGCATGTCGTCAACCTCAGCCAAACCAATAACCGCGTGCCGCACTGGTTCACCGAGGGCTGCGCGGTCAACATGGAAACGACCGGCCGGCTGTGGTCGCAGTACGCCCTGCTCGCGCGGTGCTACAACACCAACGACCTGTTCGAGTACGACGAGATCAACTGGGGCTTTATCCGCCCGACCCAGCCGCACCACCGCTCGCTCGCCTACGCCCAGTCGGCGTGGATCATCCAGTACATCGAACAAGAGCACGGCTGGGACAAAGTCCTCAAGATGATCGACTTCTACAACCAGGGCGTAGGCGAGCACGAAACAATCGAGCGCGTCTTCGGCGTCGGGGTCGATGCTTTCATGAGAAACTTCATGGGATGGGCCGGCGAACAGGTCAACGCGTGGGGCATGGCGAGCTACGGCGTCGAGCCGGAAGACGAAACGCTTAAACGCCTGCTGTCCGCCGATGACGCATCGACGATCGATCGCGGCGAACTCGACGCCGCGCTCAAGGCCCACCCCGGCGAACCGGACCTCTTGCGGCTCAAGGCGCAACTCACGCTCAAGGGCGACGACACCGACGCGGCGCTCGAAGCGCTCAAGGCGTATCAGAAAGCCCGGCCGGTAGACCCTTGGGCGGACCGCGAATTGGCTCGGCTGGCGCTGCAGAGCGGTGCATCGCAGACCGCGGTTGATTCGTTGTTGACGCTGGACAAGATCGAGGGCGACGCGCCCGAGTACGCGGTCGAGCTATCGCGCGTGTACCGGGCGCGGAAAGATTATGATTCGGCGTTGCGTTATGCCGAGCGGGCGCTCTTGCGTGAGCCGTATAACCCGACGTTCCGCGAGTCGGCGGCGACGATCGCGGTGCAGAAAGGCGACCTCGAGCGGGCGGCGTTTCACGTCGAATCGCTCGAAGTTCTCGAACCGGACCGCGCGATCCACCCGAAGCGGCTCGCGGTGATTTACAAGCGACTGGGCAAAGAACAGGCGTCACGCGACGCGCAGGAACGGGCCGAGGCGTTAGAATTGTTAAAACCGTAGACGCGCCCAGCCCCGACCGATTCATGCCCGAACCGCCCCACGATCCCGACCACCCCCACCGGGCCAACAGCCCCGAAGAGATCCTCTTTAACAACAACCTCCGCGAGTTCACGGTCAAGATCGAGCACATCTGCGGGCTGGAAGACAACGGCAAGATCTCGCAGGAAGAGGCCTACCGCCGGGTCCGCCAACTCTGGAAACAGCTCAAACGCAGCAAGAAAAACCTGGGCATCGGGGAGCACGGCGAGCAGGGCGACGGGATCTGATCCGCGGCAGCCGACACCGCATTTCTATCCTCCGCGACAAAAAACGACAGAGCGTTTGGGCGTGCGCGATATGATGACGAGCCCGACGAATTGATCCCCACCCTTTTCGAGGCCACGCGATGCCGTACCGCTTGTTCCGACCGGCTGCCCCACTGTTGATCTTGATGTTGATGACAACGCTCTTGCCCGGCGGCGCGGTGCGTGCCCAGCCCGCCGAGGTCCAGGCGCCCGAGATCGAAGCGGCCCAGCCCGCGCCGCTGGACGACACCGTTGGTTGGTTGGTGCTCGACGCCCCGCTGCGCGAGGGCCCGGTCCGCGAGGCGTGGGTCTCCGAAGCCGATGCGGGCCCGTCCCTGCGCACCGTGCTCGACCAGATCGACTACGTCGCCGCGAACGATCACTACCTCGGCCTGGTCGTCTACCTCGACATGCCGGGCCTCACGCCGACACAGACCGACGCGATCTACCAGGCGCTGCTTAAGCTCCGCAAATCCGGCAAGACGGTCGTGACCTTCGCGCAGGCCTACTCGACCGCTGACTACGTGCTGGCGAGCGCCGGGAACCTCATCGCGTTGCAGCACAAAGGCTCGGTCGAACTGTCGGGCATCCACATCGAGGAGCTGTACCTCGCCGGGCTGTTGAAAAAAGTCGGCATCGAGCCGAACTTCATCCAGGTGGGCAAATACAAAGGCGCGAGCGAGCAGATGATGCGCGAAGGCCCGAGCGAGGCATGGTCGAAGAACATGGACGGCCTGCTCGACGGGATGTACGACACGTTATTGTCGCGCATCGCCGAGGGGCGCGGCGTGAGCCAGGACAAGGTCGAGCAGATGATGGAGCGGTCGCTGACGCTCGACGACCGTGGGCTGTTGCAAGCGGGCATCGTCGATCGCCTGGCGGGGCGTGACCTCGTGGACGTGACCGAGATCGAGTTTGGCGACGCGTTCGTGTGGGACACCGAAATGGGCCGGCAGCCGGCCAACGCGATGCAACAGGCGATGGCCGCGAATCCGATGATGATGCTCGGCGCGTTGTTGTCCGAGCCGGTCATCGAGACCACCGGCCCGACCGTCATGGTGATCCACGCCGAAGGCGCGATCGTCCCGGGCGACTCGACCTACGGCGACTCGCTGTTCGGCGGGGCGTCCATCGGCTCGCGCACCATCGACGAGATGCTCGACGACGCGCTCTACGACGACAACGTCAAGGCCGTCGTCCTCCGCCTCGACTCGCCCGGCGGCTCCGCGCTCGCCAGCGAAGTCATGTGGCAGGCCATCCGGCAGTTCGGCGAGTCCAAGCCCATCGTCTGCTCGATCGGGGGCATGGCGGCGTCCGGCGGGTACTACATCGCCTCGGCCTGCGACGAGATCTACGTCGAACCCCGCGCCATCGTCGGGTCCATCGGCGTCGTCGCCGGCAAACTCAACCTCGAAGGGCTGTACGACCTCGTCGGCATCCGGGTCCACACCCGTTCACGCGGGCCCAACGCCGACCTGCTCTCGTCCGTCGATAACTTCACCGAAGAACAGGAAGCGAAACTGCGCGCGGCCATGACCCTGGTCTACGACCAGTTCCGCGACCGTGTCGCCACCGGCAGAGGGGCGCGACTGAAAGACCTCGACGCGGTCGACGAGGGCATGCTGTTCACCGGCAAGCAGGCCGTGGACCACGGCATGGCCGACGGGCTAGGCGGGCTGTCCGACGCGATCGCCTTCGCCGCCAAGCAGGCCGAACTCGAAGCGGGCGACTACGCCGTGATGGAACTGCCCCACCCCATCTCGCTCGCCGAATACCTCGGCTCGCTGCTGTCCGGACCGTCGCTGCCCTTCGGCCTAACCAGCCCGGAGCAGGGCGCGCTGCTGGGCGCGACCCGGCAACTGGTCGGCGAAGGGGCCTGGGTCCAGGTCACCCGCGCCCTGCACGGCATCACGCTGCTACGCGAGGAGCAGGTGCTCGTCCTCATGCCCCGCGCCGTGGTCGTGAGGTAAGCCGCGATTCAACAACTTTTTTACACCATGCCCGGAGCGGCCATGCACGTGTTTCGAGTCATCGGGTTCGTCGTTTGCCTGTTCGGCGTCGTTTTGCCTGCTCGTGCCGCCAGCGAGCAGCGCCCGCCGAACATCGTCGTCATCCTCGCGGACGACCTGGGCCTCTGCGACCTGGCGTTGTACGACGGCTGGATCCAAGCCCCCAACCTCGAACGGATGGCCAGTCAGGGCATCGTATTCACCGACTTCCATACCAACTCGTCCGTGTGTACGCCGACGCGCGCCGCGTTCCTCACCGGGCGTTACCAGCAGCGCGTCGGGCTGGTCGATGTCATCGTCGGCAGCCGTGAGCCGGACGAGGGCGTCCTGCCTTCGACGCCCACGATCCCGCGCGTGTTCAAAGACAACGGCTACGCCACCGCGTTGTTCGGCAAGTGGCACCTCGGCTATCAGGACCAATACAACCCGACCCACCACGGATTCGACGAGTTCTTCGGCTTCCTCAACGGCGGCAGCGACTTCCACCGCCTCGGCGCCTGGCGCGACGGCCTGGAACGCACGCTCGGCCTGGAGGGCTACGGCACGCATGTGATCAACGAGAAGAGCGTCGATTTCATCAAGCGCAACAAGGACAAGCCTTTCTTCCTCTACGTCGCGCACCAGGCGGTCCACAACCCCTACCAGACCCCCGCCGACACGCCGGGCTCCCGCGTTCAGGGCGAAAACATGAACGCCATCAACGACAAGAACCGCGAGAAGTACAAGGTGATGCTCGAAGAAATGGACAAGGGCGTCGGCCAGATTATCGACACGCTTGAGCAGCTCGAACTCGCCGAGCACACGCTGGTCTTCTTCTTCTCGGACAACGGCGCGGTGCCGATGAGCCCACGCGAGTTCCGCAAGCTTCGCGGCGGCAAGTTCAGCCAATACGAAGCCGGCCACCGCGTCCCCGCCGTCGCTTGGTGGCCCGGCAAGATCAAACCCGGCAGCCGGTCCGACGCGTTCATCCTCGGCTTCGACCTGTTCCCCACGTTCACCGACATCGCCGGCATCTCGGAAGACAACCCGGACAACCTCGACGGCACGAGCATCAAAGCGCACATCCTCGAAGGCAAGGCCTTCTCCGACCGCGATATCTTCTTCGGCTACGAGCCCAAACTCGGCACCGCGATGCGCCGCGGCGATTGGAAGTTGCTCGTCAAAGGCGAGGACGTGCAGCTTTATAACCTCGAAGAAGATTTGTACGAGACAACGAACATCGCCGACGCGCACCCCGACGTCGTGAAAGACATGCGCGCGGCGATTGAGCGATTCAAAGCGACGGTGACGGAGGGATCGTGAACCGCGCGAATCACACCACCGGGCAGGGTGGTGACACGACTTGAATCTCGATCAAGACGCTGCCATGCCGGGATTCCGCATCCGGGCGGTGCGATCGGGACGCGCGTGCCATCCAGGCATTTGGACTACACTCCACCCATGAACACCGCCGTCATCCTCCCCGCCGCGGGCCTGGGCAAGCGTTTCGCCGTGGGCGAACGGGCGTCGGCGAGCAAGGTCGAGTTCGAGTTGGCGCACAAGCCGGTGTTCCTGCACGCGATCGACAGGTTTCACGGCCGGGGTGACGTCGGACAAATCCTGCTCGCGATCCACCCCGCGTGTTTGGACGCGTTTGCGTTTCGTTGGGCGGACAAACTGTCGTTCATGGGCGTGCGGTTGATCGCCGGCGGCGAGGCCGAGCGGTGGCAGACCGTCCAACTCGCGCTGGAACAAGTGGCCGACGAGGCGACACATATCGCAGTCCACGACGCCGCCCGGCCTTGCGCATCGTCGGCGATGATCGACCGCGTCTTCGCCGCCGCCGAGCGATGGGGCGCCGCCGTGCCCGGGTTGCCGATGGGCGACACGGTCAAGCGCGTTTCCGACCCGGTCGAACAGCCCGCTCCCGCCGACCCACTTGACGCGATTTTCGATGCGCCGCTGGAGGCGATCCGGGAAACACGAACGGTCCTCGAGACGGTGCCGCGGCACGACTTGTACCGTGTGCAAACACCGCAGGTCTTCGAGCGTGCCATGCTGATCGACGCGTACGCGGCGCTCTCGGCCGACAACGCCGATGGGGTCACCGACGACGCGAGCGTGGTCGAACGCGCGGGACACGCGGTCTACGCGGTGCAAGGCGACCCGCTGAACCTCAAACTGACACACCCGGACGACGCGGAACTGATCGAAGCGATATTCCGTTTGCGCCTGGAAAAGCAGGCACAAACCGACGCGGTGAAACAACTCTTTGGGGACGATGACGATGAGTGAGTCACAGACGGGTCTTGAGTCGGTCGGTTTCTTGGGTCCGATCGGCTGGCAGGAGATGCTCTGCTGCGCGTTCCCGGTTGTGGTCGTGGCGATCGTCCTGATCGTCCTCGTCTTGACCGGCGTGATCGGCGGGAAGAAAAACCCCTAGGCGGGTCACTGCTCGACGTCCATCTCGACGTCGCCGTGCTTGCCGACGGCCTTGACGAACGCCCCTTCGTTGAGCCACTGCTTCGCCGTTTCCTCGCCGAGCAGGTAGCAGTCGAGGAACGCCGTCGTGCTCTGCAGGATCAGGGCGTGGAAGACCGGGTCGGTTTGCGGATCGGCGTTTCGCATTCGGCGGTTGATGCGTGTTTCGCCGGAGAAAGTCATGTGGTCGGCGCCGTCGAAGTTGATCTGGTACTTGGGTGCCCCGCCATCCTTCGGGCCGGGCATGAACTTGTAGGGGACAAGCCTCTGCTCGGCGGTGGTGTCGTTGATCACGCTCGTGTCGAGCGTCCCGGTCATGAAGAGCGCGGGGATGTCGAGCGTCTTGTATGTTCGTTGGTAACGTTTCTCGCTGTTCACGACCGGCGGGGACAGCGGGATCATGCAACGGATGCGCGGATCGTTGAGCCGGACTTCACGCAGCCCGCCCATCGTCATTCCGCCGGCGGCGAGACAGGTCCACGCGCCGAACGAGTGACCGGCGATGCCCGCCCGGTCCAGATCGACCGCGTTGAACAACTTCGATGTCGTGTCGTCACTCATTCGCGTCAGCACGTCGAGCACGAACGTCGTATCGCCCGCGCGCCGGGTCGCGTTACTCGGGTCGAGCGCCGCCCTGCGCATCGCGGCGAGCCGCTCGCTCGGCTCGGCGTCTTTCCAGACCGCGTCGTCGCTGCCGTGGTGCTGCATGTGGACGCAGACATAACCGTGCGACGCCCAATGCTTCCCGAGATACGACAGCCCTTCGCGCGTCCCGCCGAGCCCGTGCGAGACGAGTACGATCGGCCGGCGTCCGTCAGCGCCGACCGGCCGATAGACCTTGACCGGCACGGCGCGGTCGCGTTTCGCGTCGTGAAGTTCGAGCAGGAACGTGTCCACCTTGTACGGGCCGGCGTCGGGCTTGTACGGCTCGGCGAGCGCAGCGTTGGGTAACGCACAAGCGAGCAACAGCAAGGCGAATACGCGAAGAACAACGGGCGGGGGCGTGATCGTCATGCCGGTGTAACGCATCTACTGCCTTTCGATTGCACGGGTTTGGACACGTCGTCATTACCGTGCCGCCCAGGATTGGTTGCACGTTCGAAAGTTGAAGATGTCGATCTTGTTACACCCGCCGCGGTCTTGCCGCCCAGTGCATCTTGTGGGCGAGCATCGACCAGTAGCTCAGTTCGGGGTTGTGGATGAGCGAGAGGGTCTTGGCGTATTTTTTGATGTGGACCTGCTGGCCGACGGCGAGCGGGGTCGAGGCCTGGCCGTCGAGGACCAGCGCGGTGCCCTGGTTGCCGCGGTGCAGGACCATCCACGCGTCGCACTGGCCTGAGAAGACGATCGGGCGGAAGGCGAGGGACTGAGGGTTGAGCGCTGCGACGCACATGCCGTCGATGCCCGGCGACATGATCGGCCCGCCGGCGGAAAGGTTGTAGGCGGTCGAGCCCGAAGGCGTCGAGATGACCACGCCGTCGCCGGCGAAGGTCGTCGCGCTCTGGCGTGACCAGCGTGGCTCGATGATGAGTTCGATCTCGACCATGCGGAACGGCGGGCCGGCGTTGATGACCGCGTCGTTGAGCGCCGTGCCGGTGAAGACCGGCTCGGGCATCGCCTCGGGCGTGTTGTCGGCGCGGCCGGCGTCGTTGCCGTTGAGCCCGCCCCACTGCGGCGCGCCCTCGGGGTACACCGCGACCTCGAGCATGATCCGCTCGGAGACGCGCGCCCGACCCGACGCGATCAGCGCCCAGTGCGTCTTCACGTCTTCGACGGAGAACTCGGCGAGGAAGCCGAGCTTGCCGAAGTTGATCCCGAGGATCGGCACGCCCCGCTCGACCATGATCCGCGCCTGGCTGAGCAGTGTGCCGTCGCCGCCGAGCACGATCGCAAGGTCCGCGTCGGGCAGACGCTCGGCAGATTCCCGCGTGACCTCGCTTGTGTCGTGGTTGCCGACGACCTCCGCGTGGTCTTCGAGCCACGGCACGAACGACGCGAGCGCCTCATCGACGTGCGGCTTGGTGTGGTTGCAAAGCAGCAGGACTCGCGGGCTTTCGGCCATGAAGAGAGTGTAGCGGATCGCTTCGTCGGCCACGCAATTACGGCCGGGTCTTGCTCGCCGCCCTGACCGCCTCGAGTTTGGCCTGCATCGCCTTTGCCCTGTCGGGGTGCCGATCAATGAGGTTAGTCTTCTCGCCGGGGTCGTCGACAAGGTTGAAGAGCGCTCCCTTCGGGAAGTTCGCGCGCGTCCACGGGCCCAGGCCGTCGCGCGTGCCGCCCTTTGGGATGTATTTCCAGTCGCCGACACGGATCGCCTGCCCCCACGCGTCTTGCACGACGTACTCGCGAGCGGTGTCGGCCTTGCCCAGCAGCGCGGGCAGGACGTCGAAACTGTCGGGCGCTGCGTTGTCGGCGAGCCCTTGGCCGGTCATCGACGCGAGCGACGCGGGGAAATCGACCTGGCTGACCAGCGCGTCGGACGTGCCCGGCTCGATCGTGCCCGGCCAAGACGTGATGAATGGCACGCGCGTCCCGCCTTCAAACAGCGAGTATTTGCCCGCCCGCAACGGGCCGGCGGGCTTGTGGTCGCCGAGCAACTCGTTGGCCTGGTCCTTGTAGCCGTCGTCGAGGACCGGCCCGTTGTCGCTGGTCACGATGACGAGCGTGTTCTTGGACAGGCCGTGCTTCTCGAGGGCCTGAACGACCTGCCCGACGCACCAGTCGAACTGGACGACCGCGTCGCCGCGCGGGCCCTGGCCGGATTTGCCGACGAAGCGCGGGTGCGGGACGCGGGGCACGTGGTTGTCATGCAGCGCGAAGAACAGGAAGAACGGCTTGTCTTTGTTCTGCTCGATGAAGCCGACCGCTTCTTTGGCGAAGTCGTCGGCCATGTCCTCATCGTTCCACAGCGCCGCCTTGCCGCCGGTCATGTAGCCGATGCGGCCGATGCCGTTGATGACGGCCATGTTGTGTCCGTGCGACCAGTCCATGACGAGTTGATCGCGGTCTTTCTTGCCGTCCGGTTCGCCGGGGAAGTTGCCACCCTTGCCGTAGCGGACCTTGATCGGGTCGTTGGGGTCGAGGTTCACGACGCGGCGGTCGCGGATGTAGACGCACGGCACGCGGTCGCCGGTCGCGGCCATGATGAACGAATAGTCGAATCCGATGTCGTTGGGCGTGGGGTTGATCTGGCCGTTCCAGTCGATCTGGCCGGGCCCCTTGTCCAGGCCGAGGTGCCACTTGCCGACGACGCCGGTGGTGTAGCCGGCATCTTTCATGATCGTCGCCAGGGTGACGGTGCCCGGCTCGATGATCATCGCCGCGTCCCCTCGTGCGATGCCGGTGCCCTTTTGACGGAACGCGTACTGGCCGGTGAGCATGGCGAAGCGGCTGGGCGTGCACGTCGCCGAGGGGCAATACCCGTTGGTGAACTTCAGCCCGTCCTTGGCCAGCCTGTCGACGTGGGGCGTAGGGATGTTGCCGCCGTAGCAGCCGAAGTCGCCGTAGCCGATGTCGTCGGCGTAAATGATGACGACGTTGGGTTTGTCGGCGGCGGACGTGAGCGTGGGCATCACCGCGGCGAGGACCAGCAGCAAGACCTTGGCGAGTCGGGGGGCGTGAGTAGGCATCGTGTTCCTTGTCGGACGGTATCGTTCGGTGAGCGAGCACTAAGTATCCGCGTTGAATATCTTACCTTAGCAACATGCAGGCGAACCCCGGAGGCAACCGGGGCAATGCCATCACCGGCGGCGTGTGGCTCTCGCGGCGCATAACGAAAGGGTCTTCGGAAGATAAACATCCTCGCACGGTGCTTTGCGCTTCAATGCACTTACGTCATCCTCGCCATCTGTCTACGGCGGCCGATTCCTGAGCGGGATGCGTTTAAGAACTCATCCAAGCACCTGCTTTGCTAAACGATCGTACAGACCGACACCATCTTCGGAATCAGTGTGGTCATTCAATTCGAAGAGTGAGAAGTCTGAACTTGTATGGTCCGAAACGCTTTGCTCATACAGCATCCAAGAGATGAGTTGATTCTCATCGATGGTATCTGCTTGCTTGGCGACCTGCCCCGATCCGCTATAACTGGAGGCAGCCTGCTGGCCGATCGATGGGGCAAGGGGGCCTGTGTAGTTGGAGAAACTCGTACCGAGGTCTGTGTCATCTACATCTCCGTCGCCGTCGGTATCACCATCCGCTGCAGTCTTCCCGACGTCGCCGACCGGGCCCGTGTAGTTCACGAACGACGTCCCCAGGTCGGTGTCATCCACGTCTCCGTCGCCGTCGGTATCGCCGAGTAGAAGTGGGGGTATCGAGAAATGGCGGATGTAATCGCCGCCTGGGACGCCGTCGTTGTTTCCGTCGAGTTCCAAGCCGGATAGGTCGCGCAGGCTTGAACCCGCCGAAGACCTGAGCGTGAGCCGGTGGTCGCCGGTGGCCAGAGCGCTATCAAGACTCAGAGTGATGTGTGTCGAGCCCTGCACATAGAGCGGCGTGACGCCGATGATTTCATCATCGCTATCACCGATCGTCCCGTTGGTCCCGGCGGAGCGCAGTTCGTAGTTCGCCAGCGCGTTGGCGTCGGTCGCGTTGAGTGGTTCGCTGACGTGGATCACGATCAGTTCGGTGCCCACAGGCGCGGTCGTTTGTTGATCAATACCGATCGGGTCGGTCGTGTCTACAGTCGGCGCGAGGGTGTCTAGAGTCGAACCCTGGAACTCCAACGCACCGAGATCGACGAAGGACGTTTGCTGATCGAACTGAACCGGCGCTGCGCCGCCGAGGTCGTTATTACCCGAGTACGACGAGAGGGTGTGATAGACCCCATCACCGCGCGAGACGCCGACGACAGGGCCTAAGCCCGCGTTGCCAGCGCCGTAAGCAAATGAGATCTCGCCATTGTCTCGAAGCGTCGCGGAGAATTGGACGTCGCTGCCATCGGCATACGAAGTCGCGTCCCAGCGGATGGTTACCTCGCCCGAGACCGATTCGTCGATATAAATGTCGTCGCCGACGCCATCGGTACGCAGATCGGCCCAAAGCGGTGCGATGCGATTCGCTTCGATCAATTCCTCGGCCGTCGGGGTGGTGTCGGTGATCCCGTTTGGCGTATCGAATTGGATCAGGCCCAGATTGCTGATGTACACGCTGGTGTAGGTCTGTCCATAGAACTCGAACTCAAATCCAGACGGGAAGTTGTACTGCCAATAGGTCGCCCACCACGACGACCATCCTTGGGCGACACCGCCAGCATCATTGAACGCGTCGCCCGGCGTCGTCTCGACATAGGCATAACCGTCTCCGAGATTCGGCGTGCCCGGGTCGTCCACACGCGCGTAGCCCAGCAGGTCTGTCTGCGAGGCATCAAATCCATCACCCCGGTCGATCGCAGGCGAGAACTGCGTTAGGCTGAAGTTGTCGTCGCCCCCGCCGTCAAAGTTTGCCAGCCCCGCATCAAAGCCCAGCACGTTGTCCGCGCCGTCGGGGTCCGCGAACTGCGGGTCACCCTGCAGGCTGTTGGCATCACCGGGGGTCGCTCCCTGCCAATCAACCAGCGTATCCATGATCACCCCGCCCCACTCGCCAAATCTTGCCGACGGATCAACGCCCACCTGCACAAGGTTGTAATCCGAGTCGAACCCAACCTGGCTGTCCGCGGCCACGTCGATCGCCGAGCCCGCGTCCACGCTGAGGATGTTGTTACGCAGCACCACGCTGTTCGAGCCGCCGTACACACGCACCGCCTCGCCCACCTCCTGCAACACCGTGTTGTTGATCACACGCGCCTGGTAGGTCTGGGGGTTGCCGTGATACGCCCGGTAGAGGTCGATCCCGCGGTTCGTGTTCGCGTACACCACGTTGTTCGCGATCAAAGGGTAGTTGCGGTTGACGCTGTTGAACGAAGGGGACGCCAGCACCCCCGTCGAGTTCGAGTAGATCCTGTTGCCGATCACCTCGCTGTCGTACGCCTCGACCAGCGACACCCCGTTGGCCGCGTTCGCGTAGATGCGGTTGCCTTCGATCAGGTTGTTCGAGCTGCTGGCGTACACCCCGTCCGAGCCGTTGAGGTAGATCGCGTTGCCGCTGACTACCGCGCCGCTGCCGGCGCTCACCCCACGCCCGGCGTTGTGGTGCACCGACGACGCCTCCAGACGCGAGGCCCAGTTGTGCCCGCTCACGCTCACGCCGGTGTGCCCGGTGCTCGTGCCGTTGCCGAACACCTCGAGCCCCGTCGCGACCGTCCCCGACGACAGGTCCAGGCCCTGGTACGAGTTGGCGTAGAACCGACCGCCGACCACCTGCACCGACTCGGTCCCCGTGCCGCTGAAGCTCGCGCCCTGGCCGTTGCCCGTCGCCTCGACGCCCTGCACCAGCAGGCCGGTCATGCTCGTCAGCTGCAGGCCCGTGCCGGCGTTGGCCGTGAACAGACCGCCCTGCACCGCCCAGCCCACGCCGTTGTGGGCGTACACCCCGTGGCTGGCGTTGTCACGCGCCGTCAGGCCCAGCAGCGTCACGCCGTCGCTG